>NZ_JAJFDF010000007.1:0-427082 GCF_020708595.1 Pseudomonas sp. 203-8
CGCCGGCGCGGATCAGCGCCGGACTGCCGCGCAGGTACGCCTGCACGTCGCGCAGGCGCGACGGATCGCCCCATTCGGGTTGCTGCAGCGCTTCGCAGCGCCGTACGCGTTGCAATAGATCGTCCATAGTTCACCCCTTCCAGGATGGCCTCAGGTGGGAATGCCTTCGCGTTTGATCTGCGGGACCGGAATGCTCAGGGCGCGCAATTGCTGGAAGACGTTCATGAATTCGCGGTTGCGCTTGATCTTGCCGTCGTCCAGCTCGAAGGAATGCAGGAAGTGGTTCTCGTAGTAGCCCTCGGGATAGCCGGGGAAGAGGATCTTGCCGTGGCCGTCGCACTCGACCCAGAAGTGGTTGGGATCGTCGGTCTCGAAGACCTTGATGTTGTACCACTCCCAATCCGGGAAGCATTTCAGCGACCACACCGCGTGCTCGGCCAGCTTGTCCTTGCCACGAATGACGATGGGCGAGCCGGTATCGGTGGTCCATAAACCGCCACAGCCGTCCTCGACGAAAAGTTCATGGCGGCGCAGGCGATCCTGGCCTTTGGTGTTCATATACTTGACCACCGTCTCGCGATTCTTCCTGCGCAACTCCACGGCGTCTTCGAAACCTTGGGGAATGGCATTATCGAGCATCGTCATATCTCCTCTTGAATTGGAATAAACATTAATCAGGTGGGAATACCGTCACGTTTTATTTGTGGAACGGCTATTCCCAATGCTCGCAATTTCTGCATCGGGTTCATGAACTCGCGATTGCATTTTATCCGGCCGTTCTCGAGTTCGAAGGAATGGATGTAGTGGTTCTCGCAATAGCCCTCCGGATACCCCGGGACCAGCGCCTTGCCGCGCCCGTCGCACTCGACCCAGAAGTGGTTCGGATCCTCGGTCTCGAAGATCCGCACGTTGTGCCACTCCCAGTCGGGGAAGCAGCGCTCGAGCCACTCGGCGAGCCGCCTGAGGCTCTCATGGCCCCGAAAAACCAGGGGTTCGCCGCTTTCCGTGGTCCAGTTGCCGGCGCAGCCGTCCTCGACGAACAGGCTGTGCCGCTGCAACCGTTCGGCCCCCTTCATGCGCATGTAGTGCTCGACCGTGGCACGGTTGCGCCGACGCAATTCCAGGTTGTCGGTAAACCCTTTCAACCGTTGGTACTCTCGCATGGTGCGAATCTCCGCCAGTTCGAATCGACTGGCATTCATACCGGAAAGAAGACATCGGGATGACAGGCCGGAGAAATTGCCGTGAAGCTTTTTCCGGACAAAAGTTGCCCGCTTCGGAGCGTCTCCAAAGTTTCAACTAATGCCGAATTGCCATGACCGAATGTTTCGCCTGAAACCCAGTTGTAACCAGATTTGACAGGGGACAAACTTATAAACGCTTTTTTGCAATAGCCATAACCCCTTAAAAATTACAGGTGTGGGGCAACGATTCCGTTCTATTCTTTGGCCGGTTTGCCAAGCGCCCGGAAAGTTGCACTAGCGTGCCGGACAACAGGAGGACGGGCGCAATGGCGAAGGGGGCAGCGGGGAAACGCTGCCGGTGGGAAGGCTGCGCTCAGGCGACCGGCGCAAACGCTATCCGGCCATTCGGTGAATGGCCGGACGCTTGCGCGGCGGCCTCGCTAGGCGACGAGGCGTCGATTCAGTTGAGCAGGCCGATGGCGTAAGCCTTCATGGTGGCCTCCGCCTTGTTGCTGGAGTTGAGCTTGCGCATCGCATTGACGATATGGAACTTCACCGTGCGCTGGTCGATCGACAGGATCAGGCCGATCTCGCCGTAGGTCTTGCCCACCGCGGTCCACTTGAGCATCTCGGTTTCCCTGGCGGTCAGGCGCACATTGCTTTCCGGGACGATGCGCGGCGCCAGCAGGTCGCCGAAGGTAGCCTGCAGCATGCTGGTGATCCAGAGCAGGAAGGATTCCTTCTCCAGGATTTCCGTGGCGGCGATGCTCTCGCTGGAACGCACCAGGGACAGCATGCTGATCAGCCCGTACTTACCGCGGACCGGGATCGACCAGCCGTGACGGATGCCGTGATGCAGCGCTTCCTCCCAGAAGAAACGGTTCTCCTGGAAGTCTTCGCCATTCCAGATCAGCGGGGTGTATTCCAGGAGACCATGGCGCACGATCGGGTCGATGGATGTGTAGTCTTCGGAGATATATCTGCTTTTCCATTCCCCTGGGTAATTGGACAGGAAATGATATTTAGGCGCGGTCAGCGGGAAAGGCGCCCGCGCACCGAATGAAAAGAATTCGAATCCATAATTACCGCATATCTCGAGAACCAGGGAGAAGAACTCTTCCTCGGTTGTTATTCTTGACAAAATCTCGAGATATCCCTCTCTCTCATCATGCATGCCAGCTTCACCAGTCAACAATCGATCCCGGCAGGATTCGGTTCTTCAGCGTTTTTATTCTTTTTTGTTTCCGTCTTATCCACTCATGACAATTCCCTTTATCAAGCCGGACCTGGAAGTACATATCGCCACCGGCCCTGTGCGGGTGTTCCGGACGAGGTCGAGCCCATTCGCCGCCCGCCGGGCGACGACGAAACGAGGCTGAAGAGAACTTCTCGATGAGCACGGACACGAGGCGCCGCGCAGGAACTGCGCTGGGCTGGAGGGGACGGCGCCCCGGATCTTTGCGGAAACCGTAGAACGGCTCTCCGATGGGCCTCACGGCGGTCTTTCTCATTGTTCTTCTCGCACGCTCCATCGTCGTCGGGAGAGCCTCCCGACAACAAACCTTGGCCCATGGCGGGCCTCGTCGACGAGGCTCCCCGGGGACCAGAAATGGCAACTACATACTTCCCCCCCTATCTCTCCGCAGATACCTGCCCGGAAGGGCAGGTTGTCCCTGCCGGGCTGTGACAATTTAATTCGACCAGGCATTTCATTGTCCGTGCCGATTTTCACGAAGCGCATTCTGAGGCAATTAAAAAGAGCGCTCCATTCGACCATGGACAAGCTATCCACGCCTGACCGAGATCGCCTTCCGAATATAGCGAAGCGATAACCGCAGCCTGCCGAGAAGTGCTTCAGACAATAAACAGGACGCTGGCCTTTCGTATCGATGAAAGTTCCGCATGGCGTCCGCCCCTAAGGAAGAGGAGATAAATATGATTTATTACTTGATCGGAGTGGCGCTATTCATCTTCATGCTGGAACAGTTGGTTCCCGGCTGGAAATTGCCCAAGGTGAGCACCTGGGTGGCCCGGGTGATCTTCCTCAACATCGTCCAGGTGTCGATCGCCCTGCTCGCCGGCATCACCTGGAACAAATGGATGATGGGGCACAGCCTGCTGCACACCTCGGATGCCCTGCCACCACTGCTGGCCGGCTTCGCCGCCTACTTCGTCAACACCTTCGTCACCTACTGGTGGCATCGCGCGCGCCACGCCAACGACACGCTCTGGCGGCTGTTCCACCAGTTGCACCACGCGCCGCAACGCATCGAGGTATTCACCTCCTTCTACAAGCATCCGACCGAGATGGTCTTCAACTCGCTGCTGGGCAGCTTCGTCGCCTACGTGGTGATGGGCATCAGCATCGAGGCCGGCGCCTACTACATCATGTTCGCCGCGCTCGGCGAGATGTTCTACCACTCGAACCTGCGCACCCCGCACGTCCTCGGCTACCTGTTCCAGCGCCCGGAGATGCACCGCATCCACCACCAGCGCGACCGCCACGAGTGCAACTACAGCGACTTCCCGATCTGGGACATGTTGTTCGGCACCTACGAGAACCCCCGCCGCATCGACGAGCCGCAGGGCTTCGCCGGCGACAAGGAGCAGCAGTTCGTCGACATGCTGCTGTTCCGCGACGTGCACAGCCTCCCCGGAAAAACCCAGCCCGCTCCCGTCCTGGTCAAGCCCGACGTCAGGTGAACGCCATGATTCCAGACATCGATTCCCGTCTCAGCCGGAACATATTGAAATCCATCTCGTATGGCCTCCCCCTCGCCGAAGTGGTCCCCGACCATACCTATGCGCAACTGGAAACGCGCCTCGGCGAACTGAAACGCAGGTATCTGGAGCTGCGCATCTCCCACGGCGCGCGCGAGCTGCCGTTCAGCAACTACCTGTTCTACCTGATCCTCCAGTCGCGCCACCAGGAATTCGACTTCAAGCTGCGCCAGGGCAACTCGGTGGTCACCAACATCCACCGCTTCAAGAGCAAGGGACGCATCCCGTCCCTGACCACCCTGCTCCTGGCCGATGCGGTCAACGCCAAGAGCGAGCTGGAACTCAAGCATCCGGACATCCCGCAGCTCGACCGCCACGCCCGCGACATCGAGCGCTGGCTGGCCGCCGGCAACGTCATGCCGCCCAGCGAGCGGGCCCTGCGCGGCCTGGTGGAGGCGCTGGAGCGCGCCGCTGGCGAAGGCCGTCCGTTGCACCTGGTGAGCGCGGTATGCCCGGACTACTCGCACTCCAGCGATGCCGAGGGCAAGCCGCGCTACACCTTCGAGCGAGTCGGCGACCAGCCCGGCCTGGCCGGCGCCAAGCTGGTCAGCGCCGGCCAGGCGGTGGCGGAGCTGGCCAGGGCGCGCCAGGTGGAAATCCGCCACGCGATCCTCGGCGGCGAGTTCGAATACCTGTCGTTCAACCGCAACCCCGCCACCGGCGAGACCCGCGAGGGTTTCCTCGGCAAGGTCGAGCGCCAGCTCGAGCGGATCGCCGGGGCCCTGCCCTGCCCGGCCGCGACCTGCTCGTTCTTCGAGATGTGCGGCGGCGAGGACGGCTGGCACCGGGCCCACGGCGAGATCGTCCAGCGCCTGGAACAGGGCGACTACGGCCAGACCGGGCTGGACTACCCGGCCCTGGAATCGATCTTCCTGTCGCGCCTGCCGCTCTACGAGAAATGGTTCGCCAGCCAGTCGCGCGAGCAGATCTGGGCCAGCTTCGTCTCCCAGGCCGCCGAGTACGCATTGATGGGAAAACTCTTCGGCGAGCGCTTCGACAACTTCGTCGTGCTGGCCGTCGATCACTACCGGATGGAGCCGTTCTACTCGTTCTTCGCGACCGTCCCGACGCTCTACATCCGAACCGACTACCTGTAACCAGGGAGCGCCTGCGCCATGCAAGATGAACTGTTCAAGACCCGATACTCCAAGTACGGATACGGCATCGACGTGCGCCGTACCTACAAGGACCTGCCCTGCCAGCCGTTCTGGACCTGGGTCACCGGCAAGTCGCTGAACGACCGCCCGCCGCGGCGACCGAAAGACACCCTGCTCAAGCCCTGGCAGCTCTACCTGCACATCAGTTGGGGCTACGCGGTGTTCTTCCTCGCGGTGATCTACGGCCAGCAACTGCTCGCCTCGCAGCAGCCGCTGTGGCTGAAGTGCCTGCTGGGCGCGCTGATCATGTGCCTGGTGGTCAACCGCCAGCGCGGCTTCCTCCATACCTTCCACTACACCACCCATGGCGCCAGCCTGGAGAACAAGGCGCTGGCCCGCTTCACCTGCAAGTGGATCCTGTCGATCCCGATCCTGCACACCCCGCGCGACGAGTACGTGAAGCTGCACGTGAACGAACACCACAGCGTACGCACCTTCAATACCGAGCACGACGTCGACCTGGTCTTCATGAAGCAGCACGGCTTCTACAAGGGCATGTCCGAGAGCGCCTTCTGGACCCGCCTGGTGCTCGCGCCCTTCCATCCGGCGCGGATCCTCGAGCACCTGAAATTCCGCTTCGACGTCAGCTTCGTCTCCGCCCCGCGCCACGAGCGCGTCAGCCGGGCGCTCTACTGGGCCGCGCTGCTCGGCCTGGTGTACGCCAGCGGCTACCTGGAGGCGTTCGCGCTGTTCTACCTGTTCCCGATCTTCATCCTCACCCAGTACTCGTCGTGGATCCAGCACGTCTCCGAGCACCTCTGGTTCGCCCGCAACGAGCACGGCCTGCCGCGCTTCCTGCACTACGGCTCGCTGAGCTGGGGACGCTTCCTCGGCCGCCCCTATCCGGCCGACAAGCAGGGCCTGGCCTTCGCCCTGGCGTTCGTTCGCTGGAGCCTGGGCGTGCTGCTGATCGACATCCCGCTGCGGGTGTTCTCCTTCATGCAGGACCTGCCCAGCCACGACTTCCACCATCGCAAGCCGGGAGTGAACTTCTGGCGCATCGCGCCGGAGCGCGCGGCCAACGAGGCGCGCCCCTCGAAGTTCGGCCCGATGACCGAGACCTGGGGCATGTGGGAGAACTTCCTGATCCTGCGCGACCACCTCTGCCGCGGCCAGTCGGACCCGTTCGGAATCGTCGACTGGTACCGCGAGAACCATGCCCGGCTCGCTCCGGAGACCGATGCCGCCAACCAGCCCCACACCAACCAACCCGCATCCCAGGCTACCGCCTGATCACACAGGAAACCCCATGAATACTCAGATTGCCCAGATCACCCAGAGCCTGGCAGCCAACGGCTGCGCCTATATCACCCCCAGCGACGCGCTCTACGACGAGCAGGACTGGGAACTGATGAACCAGGTTCTGGCCAACTCGACCCTGCCGTGGGAGAAGATCCTGATCGGCGACGCCGACGAGGAGAACGACCTCTACGTGGCCCGTTTCATGACCGACCGCGACCGTCCCACGGTGGTCAACCATGCGCTGTCGGAGCTGATCATCCCGCGCGTCTGCAACGACAACGTGATGAGCCTGTTCCGCAAGCTGATGGGCGACGACGCCTTCTACGTCCGGCGCATGCAGGTGAACCGGATGAAGGCCGGCTCGTTCATCGGCCGGCACCTGGATACCGACAGCAACCCGGACTACCAGTACTCCATCGTCCTGCAGCTCGGCACCTACTTCGCCGGCGGCCAGTTCGTGGTCTACGACCGCGATGGCAACCTGCGCAACGACATCAAGCCGGAGCCGCGCTCGGTGATCATCAGCGATTGCAGCTATCCCCACGAGGTCCAGCGGGTGACCGCCGGCGAGCGCGTCTCGCTGGTGTTCTTCGTCAGTCGCCATGCGGACCGGAACCGGCGGGTCTATTGACCCGTCGGCGTGGAGACTCGAAGCGATGTCGAAGAACGCACGTTACGCCTGGCGCCTGTCCCTCGGCGGCCTGCTGCTGGGGCTAGTGGCCTGCGCGGTCTACCTGCTGGCCGTCCCGCTGGGCTTCAAGTACGGCGAGATCCAGGTCGGCCATGGCCTGGAACACGAGGGGCGGATCGCCTGGGACGCCGCCGGCGTCCCGCATATCCGCGCGCAGAACCTGGAGGACGGCTATTTCCTGCTCGGCTACAGCCACGCCAGGGATCGCCTGTGGCAGATGGAGTTCGCCCGCCGCTATGCCGGCGGGACGCTCTCCGAAGTGTTCGGCGCCAAGACCCTGCCGATGGACAGGTTCGCCCGCACCCTGGGCTTCCGACGCACCGCCGAAGGCATCTACGCCAACCTGGACGCGCCCACGCGCGTCCTGCTGCAACGCTACAGCGCCGGGATCAACGCCTATCTGGGGCTGGCCCCGGCGGCGCTGCCGCTGGAATTCAGCCTGGTGCGCCACGAACGGCCGGGGCCTTGGGGGCCGGTGGACAGCCTGTCCCTGCACCTGCTCTATTCCTGGACCCTGAGCGCCAACCTGGGCATGCAGTTGCAGCGCCTGGCGCTGGCCGAGCACCTGGACCTGGCGCGGATCAACGAGGTGTTCGCCCCCTATCCGGGCGAGCGGCCGCCGGCCACCCGCGACTACGCCAGCCTGTACCGCTCCCTGCGCGACACGCCGGACGCCGGCAAGCTGCTGGGGCAACTGCCCGGTTCCAACGTCGAAGGCATCGGTTCGAACAACTGGGTGGTCTCCGCCAGCCGCAGCGCCACCGGCAAGCCGCTGCTGGCCAACGATCCGCACCTGCGCCTGACCAACCCGGCGGCCTTCTACCTGGCCAGCCTGAAGATCCCCGGCCTGAGCCTCACCGGCGCCAACTTCGCCGGCGCCCCGCTGTTCGTCATCGGCCATAACCAGCGCATCGCCTGGGGCTACACCAATACCGGCTCGCACATCCAGGACGCCTACCTGGAGCGCGTCGATCCCCAGGACCCGCGGCGCTACCTGACCCCGGACGGCTACCGGCCCTTCGAGACGCGCCTGGAACGCATCGCCGTGCGCGACGGCGAGACGGTCTCGCTGGAGGTCCGCAGCACCCGCCACGGCCCGGTGATCAGCGACATCTACGAACCGGCGCGGCTGCCGCAGGCGCAGCGCGACCGGCTGGTGATCGCCCTCGCCTGGACCGGCCTCGACCGTCACGACAAGACCTTCCCGAGCTTGCTGGCGATCAACCGGGCCGAAGGCTGGGAACAGTTCCTCGACGCCGCCGCCGACTTCGGCGTACCGCCGCAGAACATGGTCTATGCCGACGTCGAGGGCAACATCGGCTACGTCTCCGCCGGTCGCGTACCGCTCCGCGGCGCCGACGACGACCTCCATGGCCTGGCCCCCTCGCCCGGCTGGGAGGGCCGCTACGACTGGGTCGGCTACGTTCCGGAAAGCGCCAAGCCACGCAGCCTCAACCCCCGCGAAGGGTTCATCGCCACGGCGAACCAGCGCATCGTGCCGCCCGACAATGCCTTCGACTTCGGCCACGACTGGGTCCTGCCCTACCGCTACGAACGCATCCGCGAGTGGCTCGGCGGCCCCGGCCAGCGCACCCTGGAAGACAGCCTGGAGTTGCAGAACGACGAGTTCTCCAGCGTGATGGCGAGCCTGTTGCCGAAGATGCTGGAGCAGGTCAGCGACCCCGAACTGCGCGCCAGCGAGGCCTTCGCCCTGCTCCAGGGCTGGAACCACCAGGCCGCCGCCGACCTGGCCGCGCCACTGATCGCCGGCTACTGGGTACGCGCCTTCACCCGCGAGCTGCTGCAACCGAGGATCGGCACGCAGTTGCTGGCCAGCGGCTGGAACCAGCGCAACTACGACGGATTCCTCCGGCTGATCCTCGACGGCCAGGCCGACCTGCGCTTCTGGTGCGGCCAGGAACAAGGCTGCGACCTCAAGCTGAACCAGTCGCTGCGCCGCGCCCTCGACGAACTGCGAGCCGCCCACGGAAGCGCGCCGAGCGGCTGGAAGTGGGGCGAGGCGCACGCCGCCCTCGCCGAGCACGTGCCCTTCCACAAGACCCCGTTGCGCGCGCTGTTCGACCTGAAGAACAACAAGGGCGGCGACAACTTCAGCGTCAACGTCGGGCGCTTCGACTACAGCGACCCGGCCAACCCGTTCAACACACGGATCGCCGCGACCCTGCGGATGGTCATCGACCTGGCGGACTTCGACAACTCGCGCTACGCGCTGTCCACCCGCAATTCCGGCCTGCCGTTCGACGGCGCCACCGATCTCAACGAACTCTGGGCCCGCGGCGCGTACATCCGTATCGCCGACGACGCCCCCGACGCGACGGACCGCCAGTTGGTCCTGCGCCCTTCAGCCTCTTCCTCCGGCGAGCCACGACCATGACCAGCGATCCGCAGAAAAACGCCTTCGACCTCGACTACTCCAGCCGCGAACGGCAGTTCCCCGAGGGCTTCAAGCGCAAGATAGTCGCCGACCTGCAAGAGGGAATGCCGCAGTTCGACGTGCTGCAATACTTCGGCAACCAGCCGGATATCTTCGAGACCTACGACCACCTGGTACTGGCGACCGACCCGGAGGGCGAACGGATCATCGGCATCCTGGGCGCGAAGGACTTCGTCCGCGGCGCGACGCGTTTCCTCTACCTGTGGACGGCGATGGTGGTCGACCGCTACCACCGCACCAGCCTGTTCAAGCGGATCAACCAGTTCTTCCTGCGCCAAGTCAGCGAGCGCAACGGCGGGCTGCCGCCACTGATCGTGGCGAAGACCTACAACCCTGTGGTCTACAACATGTTCCGCGCCCTCAGCGCGCGGATCCCGGGAGCGACGCTGTACCCGGACCTGGAAGCGCCGCGCCAGAGCCCGGACATGGTCGACCTGGCCCGCGACGTGGTCGGCACGCTGTCCGCCAACCTGCGCCTGGATGCGGAAACCGGCCTGATACCCGGCGGGCAACGCAGCGTCGCCCCGGATTTCTTCCCGCGCATGGCGATGTCCAGCCACGCCAGGACCAACGACCACTTCGTCGCCCACGTCGGCAGCAGCGACCAGATCCTCTGCATGGTCCGCCTCGCGCCCGGTGCCGAACCCTACGTGCAGCAGAGGATCATCCGGTGAGCGGACTCGCGCAGCGCTCCGACGACCCGTGGCTGGCGGCGCTGCCGGCCGCGGTGCTCTACGGCGCCTGGGCGGCCTATGCCAACCAGGACGGCGGCCTGGCCGGGATGGGCATCGCCGCCCTGCTCCAGGGCGCCGCGAGTCTCCTGGCGACGCGCTTCGGCCTGTACCTGTTGCAATGTCTCGGCCGCCGCCACGGCCTTGCGCAACGCCAGGCGCCCCTGCTGGTGGTGCTCCTGCTGACCGCGCCGATGGCCGCGCTGCACTGGCTCTCGGGCACGCCGCATCCATTGGCGAGCGTGGCGCCATCGTTCGTCATCGGCTGGCTCTACTTCGCCCTCTGGGCGCGCCGCCGCCCGGGCCGCCGGCAAGCCAGCGGCGCCTAGCCGGCGCCCCCGCTCGAGCCGCTCCCCGTCGGCGGGATCGGCCCGTATACTCGGAGCCTTCCTATCTGCCCAAGGACGCGCCATCGCCATGCTGGAGATTCTCGGAAAGGCCTCTTCGATCAACGTGCGCAAGGTGCTCTGGACCTGCGCCGAACTGGACCTGCCCTACCGCCGCGAAGACTGGGGCAGCGGCTTCCGCGACACCCACGCGGCGGAATTCCTCGCCCTCAACCCGAACGCCATGGTGCCGGTGCTGCGCGACGGCGAACTGGTGCTCTGGGAATCCAACAGCATCATCCGCTACCTGGCCAACCGCTATACCGGCGAACGCCTCTATCCGCAGCAGGCGGCGCCGCGCGCGCGGGTCGACCAGTGGCTGGACTGGCAGGCCTCCGACCTCAACCGCTCGTGGAGCTATGCCTTCATGAGCCTGGTCCGGCAGTCGCCGGCGCACCGCGACGCGGCCCAGGTGGAGGCTTCGTTGCGCGGCTGGACGGGCTTCATGGAAATCCTCGAGGGACAACTGCTACGCACCGGCGCCTATGTCGCCGGCGAGACCTTCAGCCTGGCCGACATCGCCATCGGCCTGTCGGTCAACCGCTGGTACGAGACGCCGTTCGAGCATCCGTCGCTGCCAGCGGTGCGCGCCTATTACGAGCGCCTCGGCACCCGTCCCGGCTTCCTCGCCCACGGCCGCAACGGCGTACCCTGAGCGAGGCGCGCGATCACTGGCCGAGCGCCTTGTTCAGGCGCTGCGCCAGGGCGGTGGTGTTGGCGCCGGCGGTATCCAGCAGCAGGTAGTCGTAGTCGGACTTGGCCACCGGGGCGATGCGATATTGCAGGACGCCCTCGACCACCTGCTGGCCGGCCGGCACGCTGAGGGTGCCGACGCAGGACAGCACGCCGCTGTCGGGATCCTTCTCGAGGATCGCCACGTCGCGCAGCGCGCTGTCCTTGAACTCCGGCGAGCGCTCGGTGATCGCGCCCTGGAGGAAGATCCGCATCAGTTGGTCTTTCACGTCCGGCGAGGCACAGGCCTCGGCCTCCTTCTTCGCGCAGGCGCTCAACAGCAGCGCGGCGCCCAATACAGCGAGCACGGGTAGCTTCATCATCCCCTCGGGGGTTGGTTGGTGATGCGCAGTTGGACTGCGCCGCCGGCGAATGATTCCCAGGCCCCGCGCGGCGCCTACCGCAGCCAACACTGGCCAGCCGGCGCGTCTGCCAGTAGTCTGTCCGCCGCGCTGGCGACGCCGGCCCCACGCCAACTGGAGCAAGACATGTACCGAGACACCGTGACCCTCACCGTCAGCGCCGAGCAACGCGGCCGCGAAAGCGAGGCCGTGGACAACCCGAACGTCGCCATCGGCCTGGAAAGCGTCGAGCCGGGCGTGCTCAAGCTGCACTTCGAAGGCCAGCTGGACGCCCCGGAGAACGCTACCCACATCTGCTTCAGCCTGACCATCGGCCTCACCTACTACGGCCCGATCCTCGACGGCGCGGCCAGCGAGAACGGCGGCTGGATGACCTTCGAAAGCGACATGCTCGACCCGGCGCAACTGGCCTGAACCCGCGACGCGGTTGACAGCGCGCCGCGCAGCCCGTAGAAATTGCCCGTCCCCCTTTTTCCGGTATTCCACGGCATGTCCCTGTCCTTCGACTTCGAGCGTTTTCCGCTTGGCCCCGGCGCCAAGGCTCGGGGCCGTGCCGTTGCCGCGAAGAAATCGAAGAAACAGTCGCTCATTTGACCGGGGCGTGCTGTCCCGTCAGGTGAGCTGACAGGACACGCAGGCGCTCCCGCCTCCCGCCGAACTCCTTCCGCCCTCCTGACGCCGACAAGACGGTCAGCCACCAGGAGAGAGTCATGTCATCGTTCCAAGGTATCTGGGTCCCGCTGGTCACGCCGTTCCGCCATGGCGAGATCGACTTCGCCGCGCTGCCGCGCCTGCTCGACCACCTGCTGAATGCCGGTGTCGCCGGGGTCGTGGTCTGCGGTACCACCGGCGAAGCCGCGGCGCTCGAACACGGCGAACAGCTGCAATTGCTCGACGCCGTGCTCGAACGGGTGGCGCCGGAGCGCGTGGCGATGGGGCTGGCCGGCAACAACCAGGCGCAACTGCTGGCCTTCCAGCGCGAAGTGCTAGAGCGTCCGCTCGCCGGCCTGCTGGTGCCGGCGCCCTACTACATCCGCCCCTCCCAGGAGGCGCTGGTGCGCTTCTTCCATGGGGTCGCCGACGCGTCCAGCGTGCCGCTGATCGTCTACGACATTCCCTATCGCACCGGTGTGCGCATGGAACTGGAAACCCTGCGACGGATCGTCGGCCACCCGCGCATCGCCGCGATCAAGGACTGCGGCGGCAGCCTGGAAAACACCCTGGCATTGCTGGCAGACGGCCAGGTGGCGGTGCTCGCCGGCGAAGACCTGCAAATGTTCAACGCCTTCTGCCTGGGCGCCAGCGGTGCCATCGCCGCCTCCGCGCACCTGCACCCACAGCGCTTCGTCGCGCTTCACCGGCAGGTCGTCGAGGGCCGGCTGGAAGCGGCCCGGGCCAACTTCTTCGCGCTGTTGCCGTTGATCCGTGCGGCCTTCGCCGAACCCAACCCGGCGCCGGTCAAGGCCGGCCTGGCGCGCCAGGGACTGATCGGCGACGAGCTGCGCGCGCCCTTGCTGGGCTGCGGCGCGGCACTGGCGGAACGGCTCGGGAGCTTGCTCGCGGAGATCCCGGCGCGGCTCGCCTAGGCGTCGGCAGCCTCAGAACAGCGCCATCTGCCGGTCGACCAAAGTGGCGAAATCATCGCCGACGAACGGCAGGATGGCGTCGGCCACCGGCTGCAACTGCTTGCCCACGTAGTGCTCGTAGTCGATGGCCGAACGCCGCGCCTCGAGCGGCTCGGGACCGGCGACGCTGATCACGTAGCTGATCCAGCCGCCGCTCTGGTACTGCCGCGGGCGCCCGCGCTCGAGGTTGTAGTCGTCGGCGATGCGCGCCGCGCGCACATGCGGCGGCACGTTGCGCTGGTAATCGTCGAGGCGCCGGCGCAGGCGCTTGCGGTAGACCAGCAGGTCGTCCAGCTCGCCGGCCAGGGTCCGTCGTACGTAATCGCGCACGTAGTCCTGGTAGGGCTGGCGATTGAAGATGCGCAGGTAGAGTTCCTGCTGGAAGCGCTGGGCCAGCGGCGACCAGTCGGTGCGCACGGTCTCCAGGCCCTTGAAGACCATCTCCTCGCCACCGTCGGCGCGGCGCACCAGGCCGGCGTAGCGTTTCTTGCTGCCCTCCTCGGCGCCGCGCACGGTGGGCATGAGAAAACGCCGGTAATGGGTCTCGAATTGCAGCTCGAGGGCGCTGTCGAGGCCGAATTCTTCTTTCAGGTGCTCGCGCCACCAGTCGTTGACCCGCGCCACCAGCGCCCGGCCGATGGCCGCGGCCTCCTCCTCGGCGCGGGGGCTGCCGAGCCAGACGAAGGTGGAGTCGGTATCGCCATAGATCACCGTATAGCCCTCGGCCTCGATCAGCTCGCGGGTACGGCGCATGATCCGATGCCCGCGCAGGGTGATGGACGAGGCCAGGCGCGGGTCGAAGAAGCGGCAGCCGCTGGAACCCAGCACCCCGTAGAAGGCGTTCATGATGATCTTCAACGCCTGCGAGAGCGGCTGGTTGCGTTCGCGCTTGGCCGCCTCGCGGCCCTCCCAGACCCGTGCGACGATGGCCGGCAGGCAATGCCGGGTACGCGAGAAGCGGGCGCCGCGAAAGCCTTCCACCGAGTGCTCGTCGTCCGGCTGGCGCAGGCCTTCCACCAGGCCGACCGGATCGATCAGGAAGGTACGGATGATCGACGGATACAGGCTCTTGTAGTCGAGCACCAGCACCGATTCGTAGAGGCCCGGCCGCGAGTCCATGACGAAGCCGCCGGGACTGGCTTCCGGACGCTTCTCGCCGAGGTTCGGGGCGACGAAGCCGGCGCGGTGCATCAACGGCATGTACAGGTGGGTGAAGGCCGCCACCGAGCCGCCGCTGCGGTCCGCCGGCAGGCCGGTGACGGTGGCCCGTTCGAGGAGGAAGTCGAGCAGTTCGGTACGGGCGAAGATCCGCGTCACCAATTCGCAGTCCTTCAGGTTGTAGTGCGCGAGGGCCGGCTTGTCCTCGGCGAACATGCGATCGATCTCGTCCATCCGCTGGTACGGATTGTCGATCGCCTTGCCTTCGCCGAGCAGGGTCCGGGCGACGTTCTCCAGGCTGAACGAGGGGAAGCTCCAGGTCGCCGAGCGCAGCGCCTCGATGCCATCGATGATCAGGCGGCCGGCCGCCGCGGCGAAAAAGTGGTTGTTGCGGCTGCCGTGCTCGCGCCAGCCCATTTCGTCGCCGCCACGCCCCAGGCGCAGCGGCACCTTCAGGCGCTGGGCATGCTCATGCAGGACGCGCAGGTCGAACTGCACCAGGTTCCAGCCGATGATGGCGTCGGGATCGTGCTCGGCCAGCCACTGGTTGAGACGTTCCAGCAGCCCGGCACGGCTGTCGCAATAGTCGAGGCGGAAATCCACGGCCGCGGCATCGCCGTTGGCCGGGCCGAGCATGTATACCTGGCGCTGGCCGCAGCCTTCCAGGGCAATGGAGTAGAGATCGCCGCGGGCGTTGGTCTCGATGTCCAGCGACACCAGGCGCAGGCGCGGGCGATAGTCCGGAGCCGGCTTCAGGCGCCGGGCGAGCAGGCTGCCGTCGGCCTCGACACTCGCCTCCAGGCTGACCGGCGCGGTGATGAAGCGCTCCATCAGGTAGCGCTCCGGCGGCCGGATATCGGCCTCGAACACCTCGACGCCGGCCTGGCGCAAGCGTTTCTCCAGATTCATCAGTTGGCGATGCTGCTGGCAGTACAGGCCGAGCACCGGCCGCTGCTGGAAGTCGCGCAGCGCCAGCGGCCGCAGCTCGGCGCCAGTCTCCCCGGCGAGCAGGGACTCGACGCGCCCGCGCTGCTCGGCGAGGACAAACGCCACCGACGGCTGCGGCGGCAGCCGAACCTGCCGCGGGCCCTGCTCGGTCGCCAGCCAGAACGCGACTTCCGTGCCGGCCGGCGTATCGCGCCAGTGCCGGGTCAGGACGAACCCTTGCAGTAACTCCACCATCGACCCCGAATCTCTCGCATCCGCCGATTCTACCCGGCCTGCCTTGGGAACGCTGGCATCTTCGGTCAGCCGGCAGCAGCCAGGCGCTTGTAGAAATAGGTGGTGGGACAGGGCGTGCCGTCCGGCATCAGGGCGTAGTCCGGAATTTCCCCGACCCGTGTCCAGCCGGTCTTCAGGTACAGCCGTTCGGCGGCGCTGCCGCTGACCGTGTCCAGCACCAGCAGGGACTTGCCGTAGGCCCGGGCGAGCCGGTCCAGCTCGCCCATCAGCGCCTCGCCGATGCCGCGCCGACGCGCACGCCGGTGCACCAGCATCTTCGCCACGTCGGCGCGGTGCGGCTGGTTCGGCGGTTGGTCGAGGAGCAGTTGCACGGTACCGACGATCCGCCCCTCCGCTTCCGCCACCAACAGCAGGCGTTCATCGCCCGCCACGCTCTCGCCGACGCCGCGCCAGAAAGCCAGCGCCCGCTCCCGCGGCAACGGCCACATGAAGCTGACCGAAGCCCCGCCTTCCACGCAGTCCAGCAGTACCTCGGCCAGTTCGTCCAGGCGCGCCAGGATCTCCTCGCCAGCCAGGCGGCGAATCGTCGGTTCGGTCATCGCGGGCAAGCTCCAATGCAAGGTCGAATTTCCAATATATTGGACAGTGACTATCATGGACGAGAAAAATCCGCCAGGGCCACTCATGGATATCGACGAACTGATTGCCCGACGCCTAGCCGCCCTGCGCAAGGAGCGCGAGCTGACCCTCGCCCAACTGGCCGAACGCTGCGCGGTGAGCAAGGCGATGATCTCGCGCATCGAGCACAACCAAAGCAGCCCCACCGCCAGCGTCCTCGGCCGTCTCGCCGGCGGCCTGGGGGTCGCCCTCTCCGAGCTGCTCGGCGACGCGCAGGCGCCGGCCGAACCGCTCTGCCGGCGCGCGCAGCAGGAAGTGTGGGAAGACCCGGCCAGCGGCTACCGCCGCCGCCAGGTCGGCGCTCGCGATCCGCGCAGCGGCTGCGAGATGGTGGAAGTGGAGATCCCGGCGAACGCCCGCCTCGACTATCCCCGCTGGGGCGGCCGGCCCTACCGGCAGCGCCTGTGGCTGGTCGAGGGTGCGCTGCGGGTGGATTACGGCGAGCAGTCGTTCCACCTGCAACGCGGCGACCGCCTGGACTTCGGCGTCGACCGCGCGGTGACCTTCGCCACCGCCGGGCAAGCCTGCCGCTACCTGCTGGTGATCCTCCACGACTAGTCGTGCGGCTTTTTCCGCCGGCGCTCCGGCGACCAGTCGAGGGCGCCGACCCGGTGCAGGTAGAACAGTCCGACCAGCAGCAGGGAGACGAACAGCGTCGCCTCGACGAAACCCGCCCAGCCATTCTCCCGTAGCGACACCGCCCAGAGGTAGAGGAACGGCATCTCGATGCCGAAGATCACGAACAGCATGGCGACCAACGCGTACTTGACCGAGAAGCGCAAGCGCGACGAGCCGGTGGAATCCACCCCCGACTCGAACGGCAGGTTCTTCGCCCGGCCATGCGATCGGCCGCCCAGCACCCGGCCCAACCCCAGCATGAGCAGGCAAAGGGCGAGCGCGCCGAAGAGGTAGGCGAGCAAGGCCCAGGTCGCGGGAGCGAAGGATGCGTACATGATGGTCGCCCCTCAGCCCTGACGGGTCGCCAGCTTGAGAATGACGATGCCGGCCACGATCAGCCCCACCGCCAGCAGCCGCAACGGGCTCGGGCTTTCGCCGAAGAGCAGGATGCCCAGGGCGAAGGCGCCGACCGCACCGATGCCGACCCAGATGGTGTAGGCCGTGCCGAGGGGCAGGGTTTTCATGGAAACGGCCAGCAGGCCGAAGCTGAGGATCATGAACAGCAGGGTGACCAGGCTTGGCCACAGGCGGGTGAAGCCGGCCGACTCCTTCATGGCCGTGGCCCAGACGATTTCGAAGACACCGGCGAGCAAGAGATAGATCCACGCCATTTTCAGCCTCTCTGCAGGGTCGTCCCCGCGCAATGAAAGAGGGAAAACGGGTCGTCCCGCTTCCGGCTGAAAGTGCGTGCCGCCCGGGCGGGCGTCAGTCACCGACGGCAGCGATCCTAGCGCGTTGCCGATGCCGGGTGAACGCCTGCGCCGACGGAGTTGTTTCGCCGCGTTTCCGCGCCGCGCCCGCCGGGACGCTCGGCAGGATTGATCTAGACTTTCGCAGGATCGTGCAAGGCGTCCGTTTCGTCCTTCGCGCACACTTCGCCCGATGCATCCCTGCCTGATAAGAGATAACGCCCTGCCCGGGCCTTTCCGTGGAGAATCAGCATGCCCACCTCGCTCGTCCTGAACGGCAAGAACGTCACCCTCGACGTCGATCCCAACATGCCCCTGCTCTGGGCCATCCGGGAAAGCGCCGGCCTGCACGGCACCAAGTTCGGCTGCGGCATGGCCCAGTGCGGCGCCTGCACCGTGCAGCTGGACGGCACCGCGGTACGTTCCTGCGTGCTGCCGGTCTCCGCGGTCGCCGGCAAGCGCGTCACCACCATCGAGGGTATCCAGAGCAAGCCCGGCAAGGCCGTGCAGGACGCCTGGGTCAAGCTCCAGGTACCGCAGTGCGGCTACTGCCAGTCCGGCCAGATCATGTCCGCCACAGCGCTGCTGGAGCAGAACGCCAGCCCCAGCGACGCCGACATCGATGCCGCGATGAACGGCAACATCTGCCGCTGCGCCGCCTATGTGCGGATCCGCGCCGCCATCCACGAAGCCGCCGACACCCTGAAGGCCTGACGCCATGAACAGCAAGATCGATCTGAGCAACGCCCTGCCCGGCTCGCGCCGCGGCTTCCTCAAAGGCGCCGCGGTGGTCGGCCTGACCATCGGCTTCCAGTGGAGCGGAGCCCGGCGTGCCCTCGCCGCGGCCCTGCCGGACGCCGGCTTCGCGCCCAACGCCTTCCTGCGGATCGCTCCGGACGACAGTGTCACGGTGATCGCCAAGCACGTGGAGATGGGCCAGGGTGCCTATACCGGTATCGCCACCATCGTCGCCGAGGAACTCGACGCGGACTGGAGCAAGGTCCGCGTGGAAAGCGCGCCCGCCGACGCCAAGCGCTACGCCAACCTGGCCTTCGGCACCATGCAGGGCACCGGCGGCAGTTCGGCGATGGCCAACTCCTGGATGCAATTGCGCGAGGCCGGGGCCAAGGCGCGCGCGATGCTGGTCGAGGCCGCCGCCCGCCAGTGGCGAGTGCCGGCCACCGAACTGCGCACCCGCGACGGCTTCGTCGAACATCCGGCCAGCCAGCGCAAGGCCAGCTACGGTTCGCTGGCCGCTGCGGCGGCGGAACTGCCGGTGCCGGAAAACGTGCAATTGAAGGATCCCAAGGACTTCCGCCTGATCGGTCACCAGGCGCCGCGCGTCGACGTTCCCGGCAAGACCGACGGCAGTGCGCAATTCACCCTCGACGTCAGCCTGCCCGGCATGCTGGTCGCCCTGCTCCAGCGCCCGCCGCTGTTCGGCGCCACGGTGAAATCGTTCGACGCCACGGCGACCAGGGCGATTCCGGGGGTGGTCGAGGTGGTCCAGGTGCCGCACGGCGTGGCGGTGGTCGCCAAGGGCTTCTGGGCGGCGAAGCAAGGCCGCGACGCGCTCAAGGTCGAGTGGGACGAGAGCAAGGCCGAGAAGCGTGGTTCCGAGGCGCTGATGGCGGAGTACCGCAAGCTCGCCGAGCAACCCGGCAAGCCCGCGCGCAGGGACGGCGACGCCGCCAAGGCGGTGGCCGGGGCGACCCGCAGGATCGCCGCCAGCTACGAGTTCCCGTTCCTCGCCCATGCGCCGATGGAGCCGCTGGACGCGGTGGTCAGGCTGACCGCCGACAGCTGCGAGATCTGGGCCGGCGACCAGTTCCAGACCGTCGACCAGGGCAACGCGGCGCGCACCGCCGGGCTGAAGCCGGAGCAGGTGAAGATCAATACGCTCTACGCCGGCGGCAGCTTCGGCCGGCGCGCCAACGCCTGGTCGGACTATATCGTCGAGGCGGTATCGATCGCCAAGGCGCTGGGCGCCAACGGCGTGCCGGTGAAGCTGCAATGGACCCGCGAGGACGACATCCACGGCGGTTTCTACCGGCCGATGTACTACCACCGGCTCGAAGCCGGGCTCGACGCCGACGGCAAGCTGGTCGGCTGGCAACATCGCATCGTCGGCCAGTCGATCCTGGAAGGCACGCCGTTCGCCGCGGTGATGGTCAAGGACGGCATCGACGCCACCTCGGTGGAAGGCGCCGCCAACCTGCCCTATGCGGTGCCCAATGTCTCGGTCGAGCTGAGCACCACCCAGGTCGGCGTGCCGGTCCTGTGGTGGCGGGTGGTCGGCAGCTCGCACACGGTCTACGCGGTGGAGGCGTTCATCGACGAGGCAGCGCAGGCCGCCGGCAAGGACCCCTACCTGTTCCGCCGCGACCTGCTGGCAGAGCAGCCGCGCCTGCGCGGCGTGCTCGAACTGGCTGCGGAAAAGGCCGGCTGGGACCCGTCCAGGCCGCTGCCCGCCGGGCGCGGGCGTGGGATCGCGGTGACCGAGGCATTCAAGACCTTCGTCGCCCAGGTGGTCGAGGTCTCGGTGGACAAGGACGGCAAGCTGAAGGTCGAGCGGGTGGTCTGTGCGGTGGACTGTGGCATCCCGATCAACCCGGACGTGATCGCCGCGCAGATGGAGGGCGGCATCGGCTTCGGCCTCGGCGCGATCCTGCACAGCGCGATCACCCTGAAGGACGGCAAGGTCGAGCAGAACAACTTCGACGGCTACCAGGTGCTGCGGATCGCCGAGATGCCCAAGGTCGAAGTGCACATCGTGCCCTCCGGCGAAGCGCCCACCGGGGTCGGCGAACCCGGTGTGGCGCCCATCGGCCCGGCGCTGGCCAATGCGATCTTCGCCGCCACCGGGCAACGCCTGTACAACCTGCCCTTCCCCACCTCCTTCGCCAAGGCCTGAGCGAGACGCCCGCCGGCAGCTCCACGGCTGCCGGCGCGGCGCGGGCGGCCCTCCGAGGATCGCCGCCGACCATACGGGTCCCCCCGGTGTCGCGCCGATTTGCCTCCGCCCGGCGTCGGGCGCAGACTTCAGCGTCCATTCGCCCGCGTAGCCAAGCATGACCGAGCCTCTCCCTTCTTCGTCCCTGGGCCCCGCCCTGCGTCGCTGGCGCCTGCTGCACCGGGTCAAGCAAACGCATGCCGCCGAATTGCTCGGCGTGGCGCAATCGACCATCTCGCGCTGGGAGTCCGGTACCCAGGCGCTGCTGGTGGAGGAACGGGCACGCCTGGAGCGTCTGCTCGGCGCCCGCCTGGAAGCCGCCGCCGACCAGGCACTGGCCCGCCTGGTCGAGGCCAACCCGCAACCCGTGCACCTGATCTGCGACCTCACCCATCGCCTGTTGGCCTGTTCGCCGGCACGCGCCGCGCAATTCGGCGTGCCTCTCGGCGAACTGCTCGACCGTTCGCTGTGGCCCTATTGCAGCGAGGAAATCCTCCGCCAGGAAGCCACCCTCGAGGAACTCGGCTGGCGCGAACTGCTGGCACCGCCGGCGCTGGAGTTCGCCAGCGGAGCGAACGCCTCGGCCATCGTGCCGATCCGGCGCAGCCGTTGCCGCTGGACCCGCATGACCCTCTCGGACGGACGCGCGGTGCGCCTGGTGGAAACCCTCTGAACGTCGCCGCGGATATTTTATCCATGGACCTTCAGCACCGCCGCGCCTAGGCTTGCAGGCTCGTTTCACCGGTAGCGGAGCCCGCGCCATGTCCCTCGAACTGCTGAGCAACCGCCTCGAATTCCTCCGCGAAGCCGAACGCCTGAAAGACGTCCTGCGCTCCGCGCACACCTCCTCCGGCCGCCCGGAAAGCACCGCCGAACATAGCTGGCGGCTGTGCCTGATGGCACTGGCCTTCGAGGACCAACTGGCCGGCCTGGACCTCGGCAAGGTCCTGCGCATGTGCGTGGTCCACGACCTCGGCGAAGCGATCCACGGCGACATCCCCGCCGTCGAGCAGGCCGCGCACCCGGACAAAGGCGAACAGGAACGCGCCGACCTGTTGCAGCTGACCCGTCACCTCGACGCGCCGCTGCGCGACCGCCTGCTCGCCCTGTGGGACGAATACGAGCGCGGCGAGTCCGCCGAAGCCCTGGCAGTGAAGGCCCTGGACAAGCTGGAAACCCTGCTCCAGCACACCCAGGGCGACAATCCGGCGGACTTCGACTATGCCTTCAACCTCGACTACGGCCGTCGCTATACCGACCGCGCACCGCTGTTCAAGACCCTGCGCGAGCTACTCGACGCCAGGACCCGACAGCGCCTCGCAGCTCGGCGCGACGCCTAGCGTGCGCCCGCCCGGGCAGCGTTACCAGCGCCACCGCCTACGTAGCTCGCCATGGCTACAGGGAAGCGGCTGGCACGTTTCCACCGACCGGGGCCTGTCCTGCACGCCTCAGTAAAGGCGCGCCTTGATCAGCGGCCGCAGCAGGTAGTTGAGCACGCTGCGCTTGCCGCTGAGGATGTCCACCTCGGCGACCATCCCCGGAATGATCGGCAATACCTCCTCGCCGCGCTTCAACTGGCTGCCATCGGTCTTGATCAGCACCTGGTAGTAGGACTCCTTGCCATGCGGGGTGTCCTCCTCGATGGTGTCGGCACTGATCTGCTCCAGGGTGCCCTTGAGGTCGCCGTAGATGGTGTAGTCGTAGGCGGTGATCTTCACCTTGGCCGGCATGCCGGGAACCAGGAAGGCCACGTCGCGCGGCTTGATCTTCGCCTCCACCAGCAGACGCTCCTCTACCGGGATCACTTCCATGATCGGCTCGCCGGGCTGGATCACCCCGCCGCGGGTGTTGATCAGCACGGTGTTCACCCGCCCGCGCACTGGCGACAGGATCTCGGTGCGGCGCAACTGGTCCTGGCGCTGCTGGACGATCGGTTCCAGGGCGCTGAGATCGGCCTTGCGCTGTGCGCGCTCGGTATAGGCATCCTGGAAATAGGTGCTTTTCAGCTCGGTCAGCTTGCCGCTGAGGGTGGCGATGTCCTGGCTCAGCTTGAGCGCCTCCATCTGGCTCACCGCACGCTTGGCCACCAGCGGGCGAACCAGGTCGAGCTGGCTCTGCGCCAGGTGGATCTGCCGCTGGATCGCCTGGGTGCCCTCCACCAGTTTGTCGCGGCGCGACTTGAACAGCTCGCGTTCGGAACGCGCCAGCGGCCCCTCGGGATCGACGTCCGGCGGGAACTCGATGCTCTTCTTGCCTAGCACCTCGGCGTCGAGCCGGGCAATGGCCGCGCGCAGCACGCTGGCCTGGTTCGCCGACTCCTGGAAGTTGGTGAGGAAGCGCGTCTCGTCGAGGCGCACCAGCGGCTGGCCGACTTCCACCAGGTCGCCCTCCTTCACCAGCAGGCGGTCGAGGATGCCGCCCTCCAGGCTCTGGATCTTCTGGATGCGGCTGAACGGCACGACCCGACCGTCGCCGCGGGTCACCTCGTCCAGTTGCGCCCAGGCCGCCCAGCCGATGAACAGCAGCACGCAACCGAGCAGGGTCCAGAGCAGCGGCCGGTAGACCGGGTGGGTAGCCGCCAGCAACGGGTCGGCCAGTTGCCGGCGCAGGGCGGCGGCGTCGCGGTCAGAGTCCATGGTTGCCTCCTTCGGCGGCCTGCGGTGCCTGTACCTGGTTGCCCTGCACCACCTGCTCCAGCGGGCCGTCCATGATCACCCTGCCCTGGCGCAGGACCACCGCACGCTCGACCAGGGCGAGCATGCTTTTCTTGTGGGTGGTGATGACCAGGGTGCGCTTGCCCAACCATTGCTGCAGGTAGTCGATGACCTGTTTCTCGCTGCCCTGGTCGAAGGCCGCGGTCGGCTCGTCGAGCAGCAGGATCGGAGGGTCCTGTAGCAGCACCCGGGCCAGCCCGACGGCCTGGCGCTGGCCGCCGGACAGGCTGGCGTTGCCCTGGATCGGCATGTCCAGCCCCAGCGGGTGGCCGCGGACGAAAGCGCCCAGGCCGACCCCGTCGAGGGTCTCCAGCAGTTCCTCGTCGCCCAGCGCGGCGTTCTCCAGGTTGAGGTTGTCGCGCAGGCTGCCATGGAACAGCGCCACGTCCTGCGGCAGGTAGCCGATACCGCGCTGGCGGTCGGCCGGGTCGATCTGGGTCAGGCTGACGTCGTCCAGCAGCAGGCGTCCCGCCTGCGCGTCGAGCAGGCCGCTGAGCAGGCGCAGCAGGGTCGACTTGCCGGCGCCGTTGCCGCCGAGCAGCGCCACCCGCTCGCCGGCGCGGATGTTCAGGGCCTGCACGTCGACCACCGGCGGGCTGTCGCCGTGGGCCAGGCGCACGCCCTCCAGGCGGTAATGTCCCTGCAGGCGCTCCTTGTGCACGAAGCGCTTGCCCTGGGGTCGCTCCTGCTCGGCGCTCATCAGTTGGTCGAGGCCTTCCATCGCCACCTTGGTGTGCTGCCAGCGACCGAGGATGCCGGCCGCCTGCGACAGCGGTGCGATGGCCCGCGAGGCGAGGATCGAGCAGGCCACCAGGCCGCCGACGGTCATCGCGCCCTCGCTGATCCGATAGACGCCGAAGACCACCACGCCGACGTAGCAGAGCTGCTGGACGATGCTCGCCGAGTAGCTCAGGGTCGAGGCCAGGGTATGGGTCTTCATCGCCGTACCGGCCAGTTCGCCGGTCAGGGTTTCCCACTGGTGCAGGCAGCGGCCTTCGGCGCGGGTCGCCTTGACCGTCTCCAGGTGCTCGAAGGCTTCCAGCAGCACGCCGTTCTTCATCGCCCCTTCGCGCAGGTTCTGCCGCGACAGGTGGCCGAGCAGGCGCTGGGTCAGCAGCCCCGGCAGGATCATCAGCACGCAGGCCACCAGCGGCACCCAGACCACATGGCCGCCGATCACGGCGATGATCAGCAGGAAGATCGCCACGAACGGCAGGTCGCTGATCAGCGCCGCGCTGGACGAGGTAAAGAACTCGCGCACCGACTCGAACTCCCGCACCTGGGTACTGAAGGCGCCCATCGACGCCGGCTTGGCGGCGACCCGGGTGCTCAGCACGCGGGAGAACAGCAGGGTCGAGAGTTGCAGGTCGAGGCGCTTGCCGAGCACGTTGAGCAGGTGGCCGCGCATGATCCGCAGGACACCGTCGAGGACGATCGCCAGGGCCACGCCGCTGGCGAGGATCCACAGGGTGTCGAACGCCGCGTTGGGCACCACGCGGTCGTAGACCTGCATGGCGAACAGTGCCGAGGCGACCGCCAGGACGTTGGCCACCAACGCCGCGGCGGTGACCTCGGCGTAGGAACGCCAGAGCCGCTTGAGCGGGCCGAAGAACCAGTGTTCGGGCAAGGCGCTGGCGTAGTCGCCGACCCGCCCGTCCGGGCGGTAGCGGCACTTGGCGAAGATCGCCGTGCCGCTGTACAGCGCTTCCAGCTCGGCCAGCGGCATCCTCTGGCTTCCGCCGTCGCTCTGCGGTACCAGCACCTCGGCGTGCCCGCCGTCGTTGCCCACCAGCACCAGGGCGCGGCCGTCGTCGAGCAGCAGCAGGGCCGGCAGCAGGTAGCGGTCGATCCGGCGCAACGGCTGGCGGGTGACCTGGGCGGTGATGTCGGCGCGGCGCAACGCGCGGGCCACCAGGTGCAACGGCAGGCGACCGTGCTCCAGCGGCATGCCGTCCACCAGTTCGGCGTCGCCGAGCGGTCGGCCAAGCTGCCGGCAGAGCAGCAACAAGCCCTGGCGCAACGGGTCGACGATGGGGTCGTGGTTGAGGATCACGACGTTATCCGGGGTTTTCTCAGCTTCCATGATTCAGCCGGTTCTCCAATAGCGGACCCAACAGGCCGACTTGCGCGGCCGCCCGATACTCGATGCGCTTGCGTTCGATC
Organism: Pseudomonas sp. 203-8; assembly: GCF_020708595.1. Lineage (NCBI taxonomy): Bacteria > Pseudomonadati > Pseudomonadota > Gammaproteobacteria > Pseudomonadales > Pseudomonadaceae > Pseudomonas > Pseudomonas sp. 203-8. Next base: position 25,562 of record NZ_JAJFDF010000007.1, read on the forward strand.
CGCAGGTTGATCAGTTGCCGCTCTGCCTCGAACCGCTCGCGCTGCACGTTGAGCAGGTCGATCACGTCGCGCCGGCCAACCTCGAACTGTTCGCGATACAACTCGCCGACCTGCTCCGACTCGGTCACCTGCTGGGTCAGCGACTGTTCCCGCCAGCGCAGCGTGTCGCCGTTGTCGAAGAGGTTCTGCAATTGCCGGCGGATGTCGCGCTGCATCGCGTCGGCGCTCCATTTCGCCGACTCCAGGCGCTGCTGCGCGGCGGTCGGCCGGCGGAAGTTGGAAAGCCCCTGGAAGGTGTCCATGCGGAAGCGCAGGGATACCACCGAGTCGCTTTCCGGATGCCCGCCGATCTCCCGGCGCAGCGCGCTGGCCTCCAGGTTCAGTTGCGGCAGCAGCGACGCCTTGGCCTCGCGGACCTCGGCCTCGGCGACATTGGCGTCCTCCAGGGCCTTGCGCTGCAAAGGCGATTCGCGGATCACCCGCGCCATATCGCTGGCCGCCAGGTAGCGTTGCAGCGACATCGGCTCGGGCTCCACCAGGTCGGCGGGCTCCTGGCCGACCAGGATCGCGTACTGGTTGCGCGCGTCCTGCAGGTTGCCCTTCTCCAGCGACAACTGCTCCTGGGCCCGCGACAGTTCCAGATTGGCGCGATCCAGCTCGCTGCGGTCGGCGTAGCCGTCGCCGCCGCGCGCCTGGGTCATCTCGCGGATGCCGTCGAGGCGCTGGATGTGTTCGCGCACCGCCTCCACCCGGCGCTCCGAGGCAAGCACGTCGAGGTAGGTCTCGACGATATCCAGCGCCGCATCGTCGCGCGCCACCAGCACCGCCTCGGACAGCTTGCGCTGGGTCGCGCTGGCGCTGTCGACCTTGCTCGTTACCCGACCCCAGTCGTACAGCATCTGCGACGCGGTGAGATCGTAGACGATCTCGCCGAAGTCGAACTCCTGCGGCCCCCCGGACATCGTCACGGAGGGGTAGTACCCCCCTTTGGCCATCTCCACCTCGGTGCCTGCACGGTCCGCTTCGGCCATCGCGGATCGTACTTCCGGGTGGATCGCCAGCCCTGCCCTGACCGCCTGGTCGAGGGGCATGGCCGACGCGAACATCGGCAGACCCAGGGAAAGGAGCCAGATGGCTCCCTTCCCATGCCGCCGTCCCTTGCGCGCGTACTGCCTGCGCCCGCGCATCAGACCACGACCTGTACCGTGTTGTCCTCGATCAGCAGGGTGGTACTGCCGAAGGTGTAGACGTCGTAGGTAATGCCGTTGATCAGTTGCGTGGTACCGGTATTCACCGCGCCCACCACGTTCAGGGTGTCGTTGTTCTCGCCGGTGATCTGCAACGTGTTGTTGGCATCGGTGATGGCATCCACCTCCGCCGCGGTCAGGGTCAGCACGCTACCCGAATCGCCCTTGCCGAGGTCGATGCGCTCGAGGTTGCTGAGCGTGCCGACGCCGACGGCGTTGTAGTCGAGGTCGATGCCGTTGGCCAGGACCAGGGTGTCGAACCCGGCGCCGCCATCGATGCTGACGAAATCGGTCGCGGTGATCTGGATGGTGTCGTTGCCGTTGCCGGCCACCACGTGATCGCCGGTGCCCACGTTGAAGATCAGGTCGCTGCCGTCGCCGCCGTTGATGTGCTCCGAACTGCCGTTGGCGCCGGACAGCACGTCGTCGCCGGAAGTACCGTTGACATCGATCTGGCCGATATTGAGCGACAGTCCGTTGGGGGTCAGGGTGATCCCGTAGGCGGCGCTGTCGTTGCCATTGGAGTCGGTGGACACCAGGTTGAACGAGATCTGCGAGCCGAGGTTGAGGATGTCGGTGATGTTCAGCCCCAACTGGGTGAGGATGGTCGGGCTCAGCAGGTTCAGCGAGAAGTTTCCGGACGAATCCGCCTGGATCGGCAGCAATTCGACGTTCAACGCCGGGGTGATGACCCGGATCACCACGCTGGAGTCAGGCTCGGTGGTTCCGCTGAAACCGAAACGCGGGTTCAGCGGGTTGAGGCTGACGTCGAGGCCGAAGTTGCCGATGGTCACCGGTTGCTCGATGCTGGTGCCGACGCCGATGCTCGCCGTGTTGCTCGGGTTGCCGGCCGGGTCGCGTCCGACCACCGACACCTGGGCATTGAGCAACTGGTCCCAACTGAAGTCGATGTCCAGGTCGGTGAGCAGGTTCAGCGACGCCAGCCCGCTGTTGTCGGCGGTCACCGTGGCGGTGGCGGTCACCCCGCCGACGTCGACGGTCACCGTCAACTCGGTCCCTGGCTCCGCCGAGATGGTCAGGATGTTGCCGACCAGGGACAGCACCGGGGTCGCCGGCGGAATGGTGTCGATGGTGAACGGCACCGGGGTCGACGCGGTGCCGCCGTTGATGTCGGCGGTGACGGTCGAGGCGCCCTCCGGGAACGGGCCCATGCCGCCGGGAGGCGTCAGGGTCAGGGTCAGGTTGCCGGCGGCGATGTCGCCGGCGGTGAGGGTATGGCTGACCTCGGCCTCGTAGCCGTTCTGCCCGGCGAACTTGACCGTGACCACCTGGCCGACCTGCATGGTCGGACGGACCGTCACATCGACCTGGATGCCGTCGCCGATCTCCGCGGCGTTGATCCAGGTATCGGCGGCTTCCGGCACGCTGATGGTCGGCGGCGCCAGGTCCGGCGCGTTGATGGTGGCCGGCCCGCTGACGTTGCCGGCGGCGTCCACGGCAACCCCGGCGATCAGTTCGCCGGTGATCAGCGGCGGCGCGAACGGCAGGCTGAAGTTGCCGGCGCCGTCGACGGTGACCGTGATCGGGTTGGCGGTGTCGCCGTTGACCACGATACGCACCTGACTGTTCGGCTCGGCGGTGCCGGTCAGCAGCGCGCCGTCGGCGCTGATGCTCAGCAGCGGAGCGGACGGCGCCACCGAGTCCACCGTGGTGCTGGCCGGACCGCTGGCGTTGCCCGCGGCGTCTTCGGCGACGGCGTTGATCACCGTACCGTTGGCCAGCGGCGTGCCGGGGGTGAAGGTCCAGTTGCCACTGCCGTCGGCGGTGGTCTCGCCGATCGGGTTGCCGTTGCCATCGGTGAGGATCACCTTGGCGCCGACCTCGGCGGTCCCGGTGATCACGCTGCCGTTGCTGGCATTGATCACCGGCGTGGCCGGAGCCACCGTGTCCACCGTGGTGCTGGCCGGGCCGCTGGTATTGCCGGCCGGGTCCTGGGCCACGGCGTTGACCACCGTGCCGTTGGCCAGCGGCGTGCCCGGCGTGAAGCTCCAGTTGCCGCTACCGTCGGCGAGGGTCTGGCCGATCGGGTTGCCATTGCCATCGGTGAGGATCACCCGGACGCCGGGTTCGGCGGTGCCGCTGAGTTCGACACCATTGCTCGGGTCGATCACCGGAGTGGCCGGAGCCACCGCGTCCACCGTGGTGCTGACCGGACCGCTGGTGTTGCCGGCGGCGTCCTGGGCCACCGCGTTGATCACCGTGCCGTTGGTCAGCGGTGTGCCCGGAGTGAAGCTCCAGTTGCCGCTGCCATCGGCGGTGGCCTGCCCTATCGGGTTGCCGCCGCCATCGGTGAGGATCACCGTGGCGCCGGCTTCGGCGGTACCGCTGATCACCGTACCGTTGCTCGGATCGAGCACCGGGGTGGCCGGGGCTACCGAGTCCACCGTGGTGCTGGCCGGGCCGCTGGTGTTGCCGGCGGCGTCCTGGGCCAGCGCATTGATCACCGAGCCGTTGGCCAGCGGCGTGCCGGGCGTGAAGCTCCAGTTGCCGCTGCCGTCGGCGGTGACCTGGCCGATCGGGTTGCCGTTGCCGTCGGTGAGGATCACCGTGGCCCCGGCTTCCGCCGTACCGCTGATGACGACTCCATTGCTCGGATTGATCACCGGCGCCGGCGGGGCGATGGCATCGACGGTGACGCTGGCCGGACCGCTGGTATTGCCGGCCGGGTCCTGGGCCACGGCGTTGATCACGGTGCCGTTGGCCAGCGGGGTGCTCGGGGTGAACGTCCAGTTGCCGCTGCCGTCGGCGGTGGCCTGGCCGATCGGGTTGCCGCCGCCATCGGTGAGGATCACCGTCGCACCGGCTTCCGCGGTACCGGCGATCACGCTGCCGTTGCTCGGGTCGATCACCGGCGCGGCCGGCGCCACCGAGTCCACCGTGGTGCTGGCCGGGCCGCTGGTGTTGCCGGCAGCGTCCTGGGCCACCGCATTGACCACCGTGCCATTGGCCAGCGGCGTGCCGGGCGTGAAGCTCCAGTTGCCGCTGCCATCGGCGGTGACCTGTCCGATCGGGTTGCCGTTGCCGTCGGTGAGGATCACCGTGGCACCAGCCTCGGCGGTACCGGCGATCACGCTACCGTTGCTCGGATCGATCACCGGGGCTGCTGGCGCCAGCGAGTCGACGGTGGCGCTGGTGGGACTGCTGTTGTTGCCGGCGGCGTCCTGGGCCAGCGCATTGATCACCGTGCCATTGGCCAACGGCGTAGCGGGCGTGAAGGCCCAGTTGCCGCTGCCGTCGGCGGTGACCTGGCCGATCGGGTTGCCGTTGCCGTCGGTGAGGATCACCGTGGCCCCGGCTTCCGCCGTACCGCTGATGACGACTCCGTTGCTCGGATCGATCACCGGCGCCGGCGGGGCGATGGCATCGACGGTGACGCTGGCCGGACCGCTGGTGTTGCCGGCTGGGTCCTGGGCCACCGCGTTGATCACGGTGCCGTTGGCCAGCGGGGTGCCCGGGGTGAACGTCCAGTTGCCGCTGCCGTCGGCGGTGGCCTGGCCGATCGGGTTGCCGCCGCCATCGGTGAGGATCACCGTCGCGCCAGCTTCCGCGGTACCGCTTATCTCGGTGCCGTTGCTCGGATCGATCACCGGCGCCGCCGGGGCCACGCCATCCACCGTGATCACCGCCGGCGCACTGTCGACATTGCTTGGGCTGCGCGCCACCACGTTGACCACCGTGCCATCCGGCAGCGGGATGCCTGGAGTGAAGGACCAGTTGCCGCTGCCGTCGGCGGTGACCTGGCCAATCGGGTTGCCGTTGCCATCGGTGATGATGATGGTGTTGCCGGCGTCCGCGGTGCCGCTGATCACCGAGCCGTTGCTCGGATCCACCTGCGGGATCGACGGCAGTGAGGAATCCACCGTCGTGGTAGCGGGAGGGCTGGTATTGCCGGCGGCGTCGCTCGCGGTCACGTTGACCACGGTGCCGTTGGGCAGTTGCGAGCCGGGCGTGAAGCTCCAGTTGCCGCTGCCATCGGCGGTGGTCTGGCCGATCGGGTTGCCGTTGCCGTCGGTCAAGGTCACGGTGCTGCCCGGCTCGGCGGTACCGTTGAGCAGGTTGCCGTTGCTCGGATTGACCACAGGCGTGTTCGGCGCCACCGCGTCCACGGTAGTGCTGCCCTGCGGGCCGGTATTGCCCGCAGGGTCCTGGGCCACGGCGTTGACCACTGTGCCGTTGGCCAGCGGCGTGGCGGGCGTGAAGGTCCAGTTGCCGCTGCCGTCGGCGGTGGTTTCGCCGATCGGGTTGCCGTTGCCGTCGGTGAGGATCACCTTGGCCCCGGCCTCCGCGGTGCCGCTGATGGTCGTGCCGTTGCTCGGATCGATCACCGGCGCCGGCGGCGCCACCGCGTCCACCGTGGTGGCGGCCTGCGGGCCGGTATTGCCGGTCGGGTCGGTGGCCGTGGCGACGATCACCGTGCCGTTGGCCAGCGGCGTGCCCGGCGTGAAGCTCCAGTTGCCGCTGCCGTCGGCGGTGACCTGCCCTATCGGGTTGCCGCCGGCATCGGTGAGGGTCACGGTGGCACCGGCCTCGGCGGTGCCGCTGATGACGACGCCGTTGCTCGGGTTGATCACCGGCGCCGGCGGCGCGCTGGAATCGACGGTCACCGTCGCCGGCGGGCTGCTGTTACCGGCGGCGTCCTCGGCCACCACGTTGACCACAGTACCGTTGGCGATCGGCGTGGACGGGGTGTAGGTCCAGTTGCCGCTGCCGTCGGCGGTGACCTCGGCGATCGGATTGCCGTTGCCGTCGGTGAGGATCACCGTGCTGCCCGGCTCGGCGGTGCCGCTGAGGCTGCTGCCATTGCTCAGGTTGACGGTCGGCGTGGCCGGCGCGATGGCGTCCACGGTGGTGCTGCCCTGGCCGCCGGTATTGCCGGCCGGGTCGGTAGCGGTGGCGTTGACCACGGTTCCATCCGCCAGCGGCGTGGACGGGGTGAAGCTCCAGTTGCCGCTGCCGTCGGCAGTGACCTGCCCGATGGGATTGCCGCTGCCATCGGTCAGGGTCACGGTGGCGCCCGGTTCGGCGGTGCCGCTGATCTCCGCGCCGTTGCTCGGATTGACCACCGGCGCGGCCGGCGCCACCGAGTCCACGGTGGTGCTGGCCGGAGCGCTGGTATTGCCGCTCGGGTCGCTGGCCGTGGCGTTGACCACGGTGCCGTTGGGCAACGGCGTGCCCGGTGTGAAGCTCCAGTTGCCGCTGCCGTCGGCGGTGACCTGGCCAATCGGGTTGCCGTTGCCGTCGGTCAGGGTCACGGTGGCGCCCGGCTCGGCGGTACCGCTGAGCGTGGTGCCGTTGCTCGGGTTGAGCACCGGAGCCGCCGGGGCCTGCGAGTCCACGGTGACGCTGGCGCCCGGGCTGTTGTTGCCGGCGGCGTCCTGGGCCACCACGTTGACCACGGTGCCGTTGGCGATCGGCGTGGACGGGGTGTAGGTCCAGTTGCCGCTGCCGTCGGCGGTGACCTCGGCGATCGGATTGCCGTTGCCGTCGGTGAGGATCACCGTGCTGCCCGGTTCCGCAGTGCCGCTGAGGCTGCTGCCATTGCTCAGGTTGACGGTCGGCGTGGTCGGCGCCACGCCATCGACGGTGGTGCTGCCCTGGCCGCTGGTGTTGCCCGCCGGATCGGTGGCCGTGGCGTTGACCACGGTTCCATCCGCCAGCGGCGTGGACGGGGTGAAGCTCCAGTTGCCGCTGCCGTCGGCGGTGACCTGGCCGATCGGGTTGCCGTTGCCATCGGTCAGAGTCACGCTGCTGCCCGGCTCGGCGGTGCCGCTGAGCGTGGTGCCGTTGCTGGGGTTGATCACTGGCGTGGCCGGGGCTACCGAGTCCACGGTGACACTGCTGCCCGCACTGGTGTTGCCGGAGGCGTCGGTGGCCGTGGCGTTGACCACGGTGCCGTTGGGCAACGGCGTGGTCGGAGTGAAGCTCCAGTTGCCGCTGCCATCGGCGGTGACCTGCCCGATGGGATTGCCGTTGCCATCGGTCAGGGTCACGGTGGCGCCCGGCTCGGCGGTGCCGCTGAGCGTGGTGCCGTTGCTCGGGTTGACCACTGGCGTGGCCGGTGCCACGGCGTCCACGGTGACGCTGGCCGGCGAACTGGCGTTGCCGGACGGGTCGGTAGCCGTGGCGTTGACCACCGTGCCGTTGGGCAACGGCGTGCTCGGGGTGAAGGTCCAGTTGCCGCTGCCGTCGGCGGTGACCTGGCCAATCGGGTTGCCGTTGCCGTCGGTCAGGGTCACGGTAGCGCCCGGCTCGGCGGTGCCGCTGAGGGTCGTACCGTTGCTCGGATCGACGGTGGGCGTGGCCGGCGCGACGGCATCCACGGTAACACTGGCCGGCGGACTGCTGTTGCCGGCGGCATCCCTGGCCACCACGTTGACCACGGTACCGTCCGGCAGCGGGGTGGACGGCGTGAAAGACCAGTTGCCGTTGGCATCGGCGGTGGTCTGGCCGATCGGATTGCCATTGCCGTCGGTCAGGGTCACGCTGCTGCCCGGTTCGGCAGTCCCGCTGAGTTCGCTGCCGTTGCTCGGCTCGACCACCGGCGCGCTCGGCGCCACGCCGTCGACGGTGATGGAGGTCGCCGGGCTGCTGTTGCCGGCGGCGTCCCTGGCCACCACATTGACCACGGTGCCATCCGGCAGTTGGCTACCGGGGGTGAAGCTCCAGTTGCCGTTGGCATCGGCGCTGGTCTGGCCGATCGGATTGCCGTTGCCGTCGGTGATCACGATGGTCACGCCCGCTTCCGCCGTACCACTGAGGACGCTGCCGTTGCTGGCATTGACCTGGGGCGCGTCGGGGAAGTCGGGGGCTTCGGCGGTGACCGGGGTGCTGCTGTTGCCGGCCGGGTCGGTAACGATCACCGTCACCGTCTCGCCATTGGTCAGCGGCGGGTTCAGCGGAACCTCGAAGCTGCCGCCGGGACCGACCACCACGGTGGTGTCCGGCTGGCCGTCGCCGTCAGTGTCGACACCGACGGTGGCGCCCGGCTCTGCGTTGCCGGTGACGCTGCTGCCGTCCGGCGCCACCTGCACGTCGGTGGCCGGCGCCGGGGCGGTGGTGTCCGGCGCCTCGACGGTCACCGGGGTGCTGTTGTTGCCGGCCGGGTCGGTAACGATCACCGTCACCGTCTCGCCATTGGTCAGCGGCGGGTTCAGCGGAACCTCGAAGCTGCCGCCGGGGCCGACCACCACGGTGGTGTCCGGCTGGCCGTCGCCGTCGGTATCGACGCCCACCGTCGAGCCGGGTTCGGCCTTGCCGGTGACGCTGCTGCCGTCCGGCGCCACCTGCACGTCGGTAGCCGGCGCCGGGGCGGTAGTGTCCGGAGCGGTGACCTGGGCCGGCGGGCTGGCGTTGCCAGCCGGGTCGGTGACCACCACGGTGACCGTCTGGCCATTGGTCAGCGGCGGGTTCAGCGGAGCGGTGAAATTGCCGTTGGCATCGGCGATCACGGTGAGGTCCGGCTTGCCGTCGCCATTGGTATCGATGCCGACGCTCGCGCCGGCCTCGGCCTGGCCGCTGATGCTGCTGCCGTCAGGCGCTATCTTCAGGCCGCTGGCCGCCTTCGGCGGAGTGGTGTCCGGGGGCACCGAAGAACCGCCGCCGCCACCGCCGCCGCTGCTGTTGGAAATCGCCACCCCGGCGCCGATGGCCGCCGCACCGACCAGCAGCGCAGTCCCTGCGCTCATGCCACCGAGCACACCGGCGCCGGTCAGCGACTCGAAACCGGCCAGGCTTTCCTGCGGGATGTAGCCGGCCATCAGCGGCCCGTCGGCAGCGACCGGCGGCAGATCTACCGCCACCAGCTTGTCCTTGTCGGCCAGGAACAGTTGGCTTGAAGGCTGGCCTTCCGCATAGAAGTTGGCGATCCGGACGCTTTCCCCGGTCTTCAGCTGGACGATCAGGTCCGAACCGCTCTTCGAGTATCCCGCCACCGACTCCGGTGCGACATCGAGCGCGACATTACTGCTCTGGGAGAGTTTGAGTATCCCGTTTTCCGGAACCTCGACGGCAGCCGCAGAAGAAATACTCTGATCGATAGGGGTAACTTTCGCCTGGATCGACATTTCCGACATTCCTCTTGTCAAGCAGCGACCGAACGGCCGCACCATGTAATCCAGAAATAGCAGCTTTTAAATAAAAGGCGAGTCTGACTTTATATATAACGACTAAGAAAACCCCCATGAAAAATTCAATTTAGATAACCCCTGGAAAACATGCAGCCATTTAGCCATCACACGCCTATCTAATTGATAAACAATATATAATCAAAAAGTTATAATACTTTATAAACAACCCCCATCACCTGGCACGGCAAATCGACTAAATAACCCAGCGGGCAAATATCAGAACTCTACGATGCGTATTTCATAAAAAACCGGGAGAAATGAAATAGCACTTCCCGGCACCTCGTAGTTCGTCGGCGCGAGGCGACGGCAAGACGACCCCGACAGTTCCAACGGAAAGCATCGCCGGGCATCCCGCGAAGCGGCCTTCATCGTCCTGCAATCAAAGCGTCATCGTCACGATGCCAAGTTATCCAACCGATCCTCTCCCGCGAGCGACCATGCATCACGGTATCTCCCCGCCCCAGGACGCCGACCTGTTCGGCCTGATCTACGGTTTCCGTTTCCGCCCCGGCGAAGCGGGGCGGGAAATCGACTCGGTTACCGCCCTCGCCTGCCTGCGGCAGGCTCGCGAGGAGGCGCCGGACGAGTTCCTCTGGCTGCACCTGAACCTCGCCCATGCCGCCTGCGAGCGCTGGATGAAGAAGCATCTGGAACTGCCGGATTATTTCTTCGAAAGCCTGCGCGAGGGGTCGCGCTCGACGCGCATCGAACACGTCGACTCGGCGCTGCTGGCAGTGGTCAACGACGTGGTCTTCAACTTCGGCCTGGTCTCTTCGGACGTCGCCACCCTGTGGGTCTGCGCCCGTGGCCGGCTGCTGGTCAGTGCACGAGCGCAACCGCTGCGCTCGGTGGACAAGCTGCGCTCTTCGGTGAAGCACGGCGAACCTTTCCGTTCGCCCCTGCAGTTGCTGATCCACCTGTTGCGCGACCAGGGCGACGCGCTGACCCAGATCGTCCGCGAAACCAGCGTCGCAGTGGACCGCATCGAGGACCAGCTACTGGCCCTGCGCCTCTCCGCCAACCGCGCCGACCTCGGCGCCATGCGGCGCGTGCTGGTACGCCTGCAACGCCTGCTGGCGCTGGAGCCCGGTTCGCTGCTGCGCCTGCTCAACCGACCGCCGGAATGGCTACAGGATGCCGACCTGCGTGAGTTGCGCGAAGCCACCGAGGAGTTCTCCCTGGTGATCAGCGACCTGACCGCCCTGGGCGAACGGATCAAGCTGCTGCAGGAAGAGATCGCGGCCAAGCTCAACGAACAGAACAACCGCATCCTCTTCACCCTGACCATGGTCACGGTGCTGGCCCTGCCGATCAACATCGTCGCCGGCTTCTTCGGCATGAACGTCGGCGGGATTCCCTTCGCCGACGATCCTGAAGGCTTCTGGATCATGCTCGTGCTGGTCGCCAGCTTCACCTTCCTCGCCGGCCGCTGGGCCTTCCGCAAGCGCGGCGACTATTGAGCGTGGACAACGCCGGCGGACAGTGGTTAGGTTGACCGACCACCGTCAGCCGGACCTTCCATGAGCCTTTCCCCCGCCGATCTCAAGCAACTCCAGGCCGCCAAGAACCTGCTGGAAAACCCTGGACTCACCGCGCAACTCACCAGCCTGCTGGGCACGCCGATCGAATACGGCCTGAAGAAGCTGCCACGGAAGGTCAACGAGAAGCTCGGTTCGGTGATCGAGGGAGCGCTGCTGAAAGTCGCCCGCTCGGCCACCGCCACCCTCCAGGAAAACGCCAGCGGTCAGCCGGCGAACCGCCTGCATACCCTCGGCGCCGCCGTTTCCGGTGGCGTCGGCGGCTTCTTCGGGCCGCTGGCGATGCTGGTCGAGGTGCCGGTCACCACCGGCATCATCTTCCGTTCCATCGCCGACATCGCGCGCAGCGAGGGCGAGTCGATCAGGGACATGGACACCCTGATGGCCTGTATCGAAGTCTTCGCCCTCGGCGGCAAATCCGCCTCGGACGACGCGTCGGAGTCCGGCTACTACGCGGTGCGTACGGCGCTGGCCCAGCAGGTCAAGGCGGCCGCCGACTTCCTCGGCAAGGACGCCGGCAGCAAGAAGGCCGCGCCGATGCTCCTGGCCCTGGTGCGCAAGGTCGCCGAGCGCCTGGGCGTGCAGTATTCGGAAAAGCTTGCGGCGCAGATCGTGCCCATCGTCGGTGCCCTCGGCGGCGCGGCGATCAACACGGTGTTCATGAACCATTTCCAGGCCATGGCGCGCGGTCACTTCATCGTCCGCCGCCTGGAACGCCACTACGGCAAGGATGTGGTTCGCGACGCCTACGCCCTGCTGCCCCGGCGCGGCTGAGCATGCCGGCCCACGCGGTCAGCCTGGCGCCGGGCGCGGCGGCAGCGACGCGCCAGCTGTTCAGCGCCGTTTCGCTCGCGGCGGAGCCCGGCTGGAGCCGGGCCCCGCGCCGACTCAGAGCGCCAGGCCGGGGTTGTACAACGGACGGAAAGCGCAATGGGTGGTGCCGGCGCTCTGGTTGTAGAAATAGTAGCGGCGACAGTCGTTGTCGTAGTTGCTGGTGCCGACGTTGATCCGGTACGGACCGAAGCTGGCGCCCTGCAGGGAAACGAAGGCGCCGTTGTAGAGCAGCGAGAAATGCAGGTGCGGTCCGGTGGAGCTGCCACCCTCGCAGAGCGCGGTGTTGATGTTGCCGGCATAGACGCCGAGCTTGGTGTCGGCGCTGACCTGCTGGCCGTTGCTCACCTGGATCTGGTCCATATGGTAGTAGTTGGTGGCCCAGCCGCTGGGGTGGGTCACCCGTACCTGGCAGCGCGACAGCACCCGTACCGTACCGGCGTGGGCGGCGACCACGCTGTAGGTCGCACTGCCCCAGCGCGGCCAGTCGTAGGACGCATCGAAGGACGAGTACGGATAGCCCGAGCCGGTGTTCGAATGCGCTCCGTTGGGCTGCCAGGAATAGCCCTGGCGCCAGGGCAATTGCATCAGGTTGGATGGCGGCGCCAGCGCGGCCTTCGCCTGGAGTTGCCGGGCCACGCGGTTGCGCGGCTGCAAGAGTTCCGCGGCCGGGGTGCCGAACAGGCGCTGGAAGGTCTGCGCGTAGGCGCCGAGCGGATTGCCGCCTTGCACGGCGGAGGCCTTCGCCCCCTCTCGCAACAGACCGAGCAGCGCGGCCGATGCCGCGTTCAGGCCGTCCTCGCCGACGGCCTTGCGCGCAGCCGCCTGGCGCAACTGGTATTCCTCGAAACCGTAGTAGCGCCGCGACAACTGCTGCAACACGTCGCGGACCTGGGCATCGAAGCCGCGTTTCGCCGACAGCCGTCCCAGCGGCGCCGCCAAGGCGCGCTCGTCCGGCGCCCCCAACGGCCCGGATTGCATGACCATCAGGGTCAGCAACACTTTCGGGTTGATGCTGTAGTAGCCGCTCCAGTGCTCCAGGTATTCGCTCTTGTCGCGCAGCGCCGGCGCATTCACCGCCAGGTAGGCCTCGAGGTCGAACGCCTCGGCGTCGCGACCGTAGAGGAACAGGTCGTCATTCAGCGGTAGGGCCACGCTGGGCAGTTGCAACTGGCCGAGTAGCTCCGCCGAATAGCGGAAGGCCGGCAGGCCATCGTCATGGGCATTGGCCGTACCGCCCACGGCGAGCGCCAGCAAGACGAAGAGGAACGGCGAGCGCGGACTCGCCATCGCGCGGGATCTTTTGTGCTGCATGGGTAGCTCCTGGTCATCGAAGGGAAACCTTGAAAGCCAGCAGCCCGGCGACATCGCCTCCGACGGGATAGCCTGGTCCGCTCCGCCGGTATTTCGCCCAGGCCGGGTTGCACGCCGCAGGACCGTGCAACGCCGTCACCCGGGAAGACAACTATCAGCTTTTGCAGTAGATCCGGTGCCCCGCTCCGTCCGGCGGTAAAGCGTGCGGCAGCGCACCACAACCGAGCCGAATCGATCACAGAACGCCAGGCGCCGGAAATACTTCGATACAGTCTGCGCGCGCTCAGCGTTCCTCGGTGGAGGCGCCGTCGAGCGGATCGCGACGTGCCAGCTCGGCTTCGTCAAGGCCGTGGCCAGCGCCGATCTCGTTGCCATGCACGACCCTCAGGCGCTTGTCCGCGGGCGATTCGCCGCCGCGCTCGGCCGGCGAGCGGGCGCCGCTTTCGTCGATCAGGGTTTCCGGCGCCAGATCGTCCATGCCGACGTTATCCTGGTAACCATCGTCCTCGTCCGGCTGCCCGCCAGCGTGGCCCGCCTCGCGTACCCGCCGCGAGGAAAATTCGGCCTCCACCTCGGCCTCGGGCCGCTCGTCGCCGATCCGCGCCTTACGCGCCTGGCGGCGCTCGTCGAAATCGAGCTCGCGCATCGAACCCATGCGGTCCTGGATATCATCGATTTCCTGGGGTGTTGTTTTCCGTCGTGTAGCCATGACGACCTCCGTTACGAATGGCGGGCACGCGCCGGGAATGGCACGCTGCCCTTGTTCGGTCGACCGGCGAGGCGCGGGAAGATTCAGGAAATCCAACCGACGGCGGCCGCCTCGCAATCGCGGCGGCGGGCAAAAAAAAGCCGGATCGGCCCGGGGCGGGCTGGACGATCCGGCGTAATCGAAGCGCGGGACGTCGCGCACCTTGCCGCCGGCACGGGCGGGAGGTGGCGCACAGCGTTTCGCAGGGAATGACCACGGCATCGGCCGGTGGTCCAGGGGGAGTCAGGTCGGCACGGCTTCCTCGAGATAGTCGATGGCCTGGCGCACGGTCTCGATCCGTTCCGCATCGTCATCGGCGATCTCGACGCCGAACTCCGCTTCCAGGGCCATGACCAGTTCGACTACCTCGAGCGACTCGGCACCGAAGTCGTTACGGAAGTCGCTGTCCAGCCGGATGTCGCATTCCTCCACGCCGAACCGGGCGGCTACCAGTTTCCTCACTCTGGTCTCGATGTCGTCCATGCATTGCGGTCCCACTGCCCGGCCCTGGAAAAAAGTGCGGCTACTAAAGCCTCCGTCCCCGCCAGCGACAACTGCCAGATCTGGCAGTGGCGCTGCGCTGGAGCGCGGCCGCCGCAGCGCGCCGGACAATCCGGTGGACGGAGCGCGACGCGAGGATTCGAAGTCCGTCACAGGGCGCTTCCCGGCGTATGCGCAATCACCCGCGCCTTCCCTCGCGGCAGGCTTTCGGGCAGTTCCGCCAGGGCCCGGCGTGCCTGCTCCGGGTCGAGGTAGTCGCCCCGCTCCACCGCGAACAGCTCCTGGCCATCGCGCAGTTCGCGGCGCAAACGCAACGACAGGCCCGGATGCCGCTCGATCAGCGCGCGCATGAAGGCTTCGCTGCTGCCCTCGACCAATCGCACGGCGTAGCGCTGGGGTGACGGCGGCTGCGGCGCGTGCGTGCCCTGGCGAACCTCCAGCACCTCGCCGCCGCGACCGTCGCCCAGGGACGCCGGGTCCGCCAGGCGCGGCTTCTCCATCAGCACCGGGGCTGGAGCCGGATAGCTGCGCGGCGAGCCAATAGGTGCCGGTGCGACCTGGGCGGCGGGACGCAGGTCGATGGCGCCGGCATCCTCGAACAGCGGGCGCGCCGGTTCGCCGGCGGCACCGCGCAGCAACTGGATGGAACGGTAACGGCCATGGCTGATGCGCTCCAGGCCGGCGGCATCGCGGACGATGCTCGGTCGCAGGAAGACCATCAGGTTGCGCTTCACCCGGGTCTCGCGGGACGAGCGGAACAGCCGGCCGACGCCGGGGATGTCGCCCAGCAGCGGTACCCGCGAATCGCTGCGCAGCAGGTCGTCCTGGATCAGTCCGCCGAGGACGATGACCTGGCCGTCGTCGGCCAGTACGGTGCTCTTGATCGAGCGCTTGTTGGTCACCAGGTCCACCGCCTTCGCCGCCAGGGTGGCGGTTGGCGCGATGGAGGATATTTCCTGCTCGATCTCCAGGCGCAGCATGCGGTCCTCGCCGATGTGCGGCGTGACCTTGAGGGTCACCCCGATATCCTTGCGCTCGACAGTGGTGAACGGATTGCTCGAACCGCTGGCGCTGGTGGTGTAGCTGCCGGTCTGGAACGGCACGTTCTGGCCGACCAGGATTTCCGCCTTCTGGTTGTCCAGGGTCAGCAGGCTCGGCGTCGACAGCAGGTTGCTGCGGCTATTGCGGCTCAGCGCGGTGACCAGCGCGCCGAAATCGCGACTGCCGAGGCCGACTATCGCACCGTCGGGCAGCTCTGCCGGCGGCTTGCCGGCCTGCAACGCGCCCAGCAGGGTGCCGATGGACAACCCGCTGTCGGCGAAGCCAGCGCCGCCGGCGACATGCCCGCTACGCAGCGCCCATTGCACCCCGAGGGCGTCGCCGATCTCGCCGGACAGCTCGACGATCGCCGCCTCCACCAGCAGTTGCGCGCGCGGCACGTCGAGCTGGCGGACGATGTCCTCGAGCAGGCCGACATCCTCCGGGTCGGCGAGGATCACCAGGGCATTCAGCGATTCGTCGGCGCGCACCAGCAGGCCGCGCTTGCCGCTTCCCCGGCCATCCTGGCCCCGCTCGCCGTGCAGCGATTCGCCGATCTCCCCGAGGGTGGCGGCAAGGGTCTTGGCGTCGCCATGGCGCAGGCGGATCACCCGGCTGTTCGCCGACCGCGACGAGGGGACGTCGAGCGACTGCGCCAGCCGCAGCAAGCGCGCTCGCGCCTGCGGCGGACCGAGCAGGACCAGGCGGTTGCTGCGGCTGTCGGCAAGGACCTGGACGGTGGCGGCGCTCTTCCCGGCGGCCGGGGTGACGCTGCGATCGAGCACCTCGGCGATTTCCGCGACCCAGGCATGGCGCATGTCGTAGATGCTGTAGTCATGTTCGCCGGCCCGGTCGAGGCTGCGCACGATCGCCTCGATGCGCTCGATGTTGGCGCGGCGGTCGCTGACGATCAGCGCGTTGGCCGACGGTACGGCGGCCAGATGGCCATGGGCCGGGACCAGCGGCCGGATCATCGGGATCAGTTCCGCCACCGAGGTCTGCTGCGCCTGGACCACCCGCGTCTCCAGGCTGCCCGGCCCATCGCGGACGGTCGTCTGCGCGGCGTCCTGGCGTGCCTCCATGTTCGGCACGATACGCGCCTGGTCGCCCTGCGGCAGCACCGCGTAGCCGTGGGTGGCGAGCACCGAAAGGAACAGTTGGTAGACCTCCGCCAGGCTGAGCCGCGCCTGGGATACCACCGTGACCCGCCCCTTCACCCGCGGATCGACGACGAAGGTCTGGCCGCTGATGCTCGATACCTGCTCGATGAAGTCGCCGATCTCGGCATCCTTCATGTTGATCGTCCACTGCTCTTCCTCTTGCGCGGCGGCAGTCTCGGCAGGTGCCGGATGGACCGGCGGCGCCAGGCCGAGGACGGCCAGCGACAGGACCAGGAACAGCGGAGACAGGCGCTGGGCGGAACGGGTACTACAACGTGGCATGGGTGGTTTCTGCCCCTTCGGCTTTGGGGAAATACAGACGTTCTTCATAACCCTGGTCGCGCAGCACCACATGGTCGCGATGAACCGCCAGCAGCACGGTGCCGGGGCGCACTTCGGCGCCCGGCAGGAAGCGCTGCGAGCGCCCGGCCACCGCGATCAGCGCCGCCGAGCGGTCCTCGCGACGCGCCAGGAAGCAGGCCAGCAGGCGCAATTGCAGACGCTCGCCCGCCGTCGCGCCGCGCGGCGACGGAGCGCCACCGAACAAGCCGGCTAACGCCGCGCGCGGGGCCGCTGAAGGGTTGGCTGGCGGCGCCGGGGCCGCTGCGGCGGGCAATTCCGCCAGCTCGCGGCGCAGCGAGCGCGTCTGGCTGGCCAGGCTGGCGCTGAGCAACGCCAGCAGCAGCACGCAAAGCACAGCGGGCGCATGCCCGGCCAGGCTGCGCAGGGAAACGAAAGACGATGGAAGGTGACGCGACATGCAGCAGGCGGATTCCGGCAAACGGGCGCGCTGCATCGACGCGGCTCGCCCAGGGGCGGCGAGCATAAGGGATGGGGCTGCGGCCTACGGCCGCGAAAGGGCAAAACTGTTAAGGCTGCCCGCTTTGATCCTTCGTGGCGGGAACTGGCCCACAAAACGCCAGGCGCGGGAAAGGCCTCAGCGCTTGCCCATCGAACGACGGGTACCGCGCGGCGCCATGCCGGGACGCTGGCCCTTGTCGTGGATCTTCCGCTGCGGATAGAGCTGGGCCTGGTTCTTCTTCGCCAGGGCGGCCTTCAGCAACGCGCTGGCGTCGCTCGGCGCGGCCTGGGCCGGAGCGTCGTCGGAGGAAAGGGCCTGGGGAAGAGCGTCGGGAGCGGAAGCCATGGCGTATCCGGATCGGGGGAAATCGTGGGGACGCGATTATACATGGCTGTCCGGCTGTCCGGCAGCACCTGCCGGCGTATCGCCACGGGTCAACGCAGTTGCCACCAGCCCGGCAGCAACCGGCGCACCTTGGCCTGGGCGAAACGGTCGTCGATCAGGTGCACCACGCCGCGATCGCTGCGGCTGCGGATCACCCTCCCGGCGGCCTGGACCACCTTCTGCAGTCCCGGATACAGGTAGGTGTAGTCGTAGCCGTCACCGAACAGGCGCTGCATGCGCAGGCGGATCTGCTCGTTCACCGGATTCACCTGGGGCAACCCGAGGGTGGCGATGAAGGCGCCGATCAGGCGCTCGCCAGGCAGGTCGATGCCTTCGCCGAAGGCACCGCCGAGCACGGCGAAGCCGATGCCCTCGCCGCCCGCGACGAAGCGCTCGAGGAAGACCCGGCGCTCCGCCTCGTCCATCCGTGGCGTCTGGCTCCAGCATGGCACCCACGGGTATGCCTGGCGGAAGACGTCCAGCGCCTGCTGCAAGTAATCGAAGCTGCTGAAGAAGGCCAGGTAGTTGCCCGGCCGCTGGCGAAACTGCTCGCCGAGAATCGCTGCGATGGGCGCCAGGGATGCCTGGCGCTGCGCATAGCGCGTGGAAACCCGACGCTGTATGTGCACCTCCAGTTGCTCGGCGCTGAATGGCGAGTCCACTTCCAGCCAGGGCGTGCCCGCCGGCAGGCCGAGCAGGTCGGCGTAATAGTCGCGCGGCCCGAGGGTAGCGGAGAACAGCACGGTGGAGCGGCTGGCGGCGAAGCGCTCGGCGAGAAACGCCGCCGGCACCACGTTGCGCAGGCACAGCCGGGCCAGGCTGCGGCCGTTGCGGCCTGGGCGCTTCTCGATGTCGAACAGCGAATGCTCGCCGAACAGCTCGGCGAGACGGCCGAACTGCAGGATCGCGAAGTAGAACTCCTGCAACGCCGGCTCCAGCGCCTGCGGTTGCTCGGCGAGCAGGTCGTTGATCGCCGCCACCGCGTTCTGCAAGGCCAGGAGCAGCTTCTGCGGAGGCTCGTCGTAGGCCTGGTAGTCGTCCGCCTGGGTCTTGCCCAGTTCGTTCCAGGCACGCTGGATGCGCTCCAGCGGTTTCCTCAGGGCCTCCGGGGCGGTTTTGCGCACACCGAGGAAATCGCCCTGGTCGAGTTCGGCGGAATACATCCGCCGGCCGCGCTCCACCAGGTTGTGCGCCTCGTCCACCAGTACCGCCACCCGCCACTGGTTGACCTGGGCCAGGCCATGGAGCATGGCGCCGAGATCGAAGTAGTAGTTGTAGTCGCCCACCGCCAGGTCGCACCAGCGCGCCAGTTCCTGGCCCAGGTAGTAGGGACAGACCCGGTGCGCCAGCGCCACCTCGCGCAACCGCGCCTGGTCCAGCCAGCGCGCCTCCACGGCGGCGGCGCGGGCCGCCGGCAGGCGTTCGTAGAAGCCCTGGGCCAGGGGACAGGACTCGCCGTGGCAGGCCTTGTCCGGGTGCTCGCAGGCCTTGTCCCGCGCCACCAGTTCCAGCACCCGCACCGGCAGTCCGCCGGTCTCCCCTTCCAGGCTACGCAGGGCATGCAGCGCGAGGGCCCGGCCCGGGGTCTTGGCGGCCAGGAAGAACAGCCGGTCCAGGCGCTGCCCGGGCATCGCCTTGAGTTGCGGGAACAGCGTGCCGATGGTCTTGCCGATCCCGGTCGGCGCCTGGGCCATCAGGCAACAACCGGCGGAGGCGGCCTTGTACACCGCCTCCGCCAGTTGCCGCTGGCCGTGGCGGAATTCGGCGTGGGGAAAGCGTAACGCGGCCAGTTCGCGGTCGCGCCGCTGGCGGTGCGCCAGTTCCTGCTCGGCCCAGGCGAGAAACGCCTGGCACTGGCTCTCGAAGAACAGCCGCAGCTCGTCAGCCCGCACCCGCTCGACGAAGCGGGTCTCCTTCTGGCTGCCGACCTCCAGGTAGACCAGCGCCAGTTCGACTTCCTCCAGCTTCCGTTCGGCGCAGAGCAGCCAGCCGTAGACCCTGGCCTGGGCCCAGTGCAGGTGCCGGTGGTTGGCCGGTTGCAGGGCGAGGTCGCCGCGGTGGGTCTTGATTTCCTCCAGGCAGTTCGCCTGCGGATCGTAGCCATCCGCCCGGCCGCGCACCTGCAAGTGACGGTAGCGTCCGTCCAGCGCCACTTCGCGCTGGTAGTGAGCGGGGCGCCGGGAGGTCACCAGGGTATGTCCGGCGATGCCTTCCAGGGCGCTGGGCGACGGGGTGAAGCGCAGGTCGAGGTCGCCGCGCTTGGCGCTGAACTCGCAAAGCGCGCGCACCGCCACCTGGTACAGCGCCTCGCCGCCCTGCTCAGTCATCGACATGCCAGCGCACGTAGCAGACCGCCACCGGCATCTCCCGCTCGCGGCAGAATTGCAGCCAGCGCAACTGGTTGTCCTGCAGGCGGTCGCCCGGTCCCTTGACCTCGACCATCCGGTAGCGCCGCTGCGCCGGCCAGAACTGGATCAGGTCCGGCAGGCCGGCGCGGTTGCCCGGGATATCCTCCAGCAGGCGTTCGAACCAGGCGCGCAGGTGGGCCGCCGGTAGGCAATCGAGCGCCTGTTCGAGCAGTTCCTCGCCAAGCAGTTCCCAGTAGACGAAGGGCGACTGCAGGCCGAACTTGTCGCGGTAGCGACAGCGGATCGCGTCGCGGTAGCTGCCGTCCTCCAGCCGTCCCAGGCAGGCCTCGAACAGGGCGGCGCGGCGCTGGCGGAAGTCGGCGCTGTGCAGGTCCGCCGGCGCGCTGTGGAAGGGATGGAAGAACGCCCCGGGAATGGCGGCGAAGATCGCCTCCCAGCAGAGCAGTCCGAACAGCGAATTGATCAGGCCGTTCTCGACGTAGTGCACCGCGCAATCGGGCTCTTCCAGGTGCTCGCGAACCGCCCACTCGACGCTACAGGGTTCGCTCGGGTACGCCAGGCACAGGTCCAGGCGGTCGATTTCCGGAGCCGCCGCCCGCGCCTGTCGCGGCAGGCCGAGCTTGCCTTGCAGGCGCGGCAGCAATCGGGCCAGGCCCTGGCGTTCGGCGTCGCTTTCCGGCGCACAGCTGGCCTCCCGCGCCAATGCATGGGCTTCGGCGAAGCGCTCGCCGCGTTCCAGGCTGCGAATCGCCCGCAGGCGCGCGCCGGGGTGGCTGGATTGGCGATAGAGCCGCTGGGCCAGGTCGAAATCCCGCTGCTTTTCGCAGTGCTGGGCGAACTGGAACAGCAGCTTGACCCGCCGCCCTTCCAGCCAGGGATTGGCGTAGGGTTCGCCCGGCAGGCCGGCGAGCAGTTCCTCCAGCGGCTCGCCGAGGTCGAAGCGCTGGCGGCAGTCGAACAGGTGGAGATAGGCGTCGACGTCGGCGCGCAGGCGAAAGCCGCGAGAGTCGGCGGAAAACTCGACGCTTTCGTAACGATAGATACCCAGGTCGGCAAGGACGAACTCCGACCAGTCCTGCCACAGGTTACCGAAATACATCAACCGCAAGCGGTCGCAGAGCGCCATGCAGCGCAACTCGTAGACCGGTTCGGCGAAGTCGGCCTGCCACTCGGCGAGCCGCCGCGCCTCGGGGAACAACGGCTGGAGCCGTTCCAGCAACGCATCCTTGCGCAGGTTCGCGCGCCCGAGATGGTCCCTGAACAGCTGCGACAATTCGTCCTTCCTCAGCAAGCCGAACAGTTGCGCCAGTTCCAGGGTCGGCTGCGCGTCCACCCAGCCCAATGCCAACAGCGGTTGCACGGCGGCGCGCGTGTCGCCGATCTCGGCATAGGCCAGCTTGCCTTCGCGGAACAGCGTGCCCTTGCGCATCACCATGCGCACCAGCAGGGCCTGGCTGGCCTCGGGCAGCTCGGCGAACGCGGCGATGAAGGCACGTTCCTGATCGTCGAGCAGATCGGCATAGCGTTCGCCGATCCAGGCGAGCACCGCGCGGAAGTTGTGCAGGTAGTAGAAGGGTTCGGGAAGCGCTGGGGAATTCACGGGTAGCGGAGCCTGGTACTGTTCATGCATACAGATACCAGCGCCCCCACGGCTTGGCAATGCGCATCCGATCAAGCGTCGCCGGCCTGACGACGACTATCCAGGCACAAGGCGTTCGTTATATAAAAATATTAACAACGAAACCTGCCCCGTATCGGTCCCGATGAAGAAGATCCGCCAACGCAACCTGCAACTGATCCTCGACGCCGCCTGCGAAGTCTTCGCCGACTGCGGCTTCAGCGCCGCCCGGCTCAGCGACGTCGCCGAGCGCGCCGGCGTGGCGAAGGCCAACGTGCTCTATTACTACCGCTCCAAGGCGCAACTCTACGAGGCGGTGCTGGACAGCATCGTCGAGCCCCTGCTGGAAGCCTCCCGGCCATTCGCCGGCGACCAGCCGCCCGCCGAGGCGCTACGCGCCTACGTCGACAACAAGATGCGCATCGGCGCCGAGCGGCCGCACGCGGCCAGAGTCTTCTCCTGCGAGATCATGCGCGGCGCGCCGCGCATGCCGGCGCCGCTGCTGGAACGCCTCGACGCCCAGGCGGAACGCAACGCCGAGCGCATCCGCCAGTGGATCGACGAAGGCCTGCTGGCGCCGCTGGATCCGTACCACCTGCTGCTCAACCTGTGGGCGATGACCGAGTCCTATGCC
This sequence comes from Pseudomonas sp. 203-8, assembly GCF_020708595.1. Taxonomy (NCBI): domain Bacteria; kingdom Pseudomonadati; phylum Pseudomonadota; class Gammaproteobacteria; order Pseudomonadales; family Pseudomonadaceae; genus Pseudomonas; species Pseudomonas sp. 203-8. The sequence continues at coordinate 47,893 of NZ_JAJFDF010000007.1, forward strand.
CTTGGCGGTTGGCAACTGGCGCGCCTCACCGGCCAGGCCGGGCTGGACGCAAGCGACTACCGGCAGGCGGCGGAAAACATCGTCCGCCTGGTCTGCGCCGGCTGCCTGGCACTCCCCGGCGAGGCCGCGCCGCGTCGGCGTTTCCGCGCGCTGGCCGGCTGAGCGACTTGCGCCGGATCAATTTCCGCGTAGCGCTATATTCCAAAAGCCATAGCGAACCCCTAAGCTTGCGCCAGCCCCGTCCGCCAACTTCGTTCGCCCCCCACAGGAGCACTCCATGACCACCCGCCTGCCCCAGCTATTGCTCGCCCTCCTCGCCAGCGCCGTATCCCTGGCCGCCAGCGCCGACGAGGTGCAGGTCGCCGTCGCGGCCAACTTCACCGCGCCGATCCAGGCCATCGCCAAGGAATTCGAGAAAGACACCGGGCACAGGCTGGTTGCCGCCTACGGCGCCACCGGCCAGTTCTATACGCAGATCAAGAACGGCGCTCCGTTCCAGGTTTTCCTCTCCGCCGACGACAGCACTCCGGCGAAACTGGAGCAGGAAGGCGAGATCGTGCCCGGCTCGCGCTTCACCTATGCCATCGGCACCCTGGCACTCTGGTCGCCCAAGGCCGGCTACGTCGACGCCAAGGGTGAGGTGCTGAAGAGTGGCAGCTTCAGGCACCTGTCCATCGCCAACCCGAAGACCGCGCCCTACGGCCTCGCCGCCACCCAGGCGATGGACAAGCTCGGCCTCGCCGCCACGCTCGGGCCGAAGCTGGTGGAAGGCCAGAACATCAGCCAGGCCTACCAGTTCGTTTCCAGCGGCAACGCCGAACTGGGCTTCGTCGCCCTGTCGCAGATCTACAAGGATGGTAAAGTCGCAACCGGCTCGGCCTGGATCGTTCCCGCCGAGCTGCACGACCCGATCCGCCAGGACGCGGTCATCCTCAACAAGGGCAAGGACAACGCCGCCGCCAAGGCCCTGGTCGACTACCTGAAGGGCGCCAAGGCCGTCGCGCTGATCAAGTCCTACGGCTACGAACTCTAAGGCGGGACCTGCATGGCGTTGCCACTCGACAGTACGGACCTGGCGGCCATCTGGCTGACCATCGAGCTGGCTTCGCTCACCACCCTCCTCCTGCTGCTGATCGGCACGCCCATCGCCTGGTGGCTGGCGCGCACCCGCTCCTGGCTGAAGGGGCCGATCGGCGCGGTGGTGGCCCTGCCGCTGGTGCTGCCGCCGACGGTGATCGGCTTCTACCTGCTGGTCAGCATGGGTCCCAACGGTTTCATCGGCCAGCTCACCCAGAGCCTCGGTCTCGGCACCCTGCCCTTCACCTTCGCCGGTCTGGTGGTCGGCTCGGTGTTCTACTCGCTGCCCTTCGTCGTGCAACCGTTGCAGAACGCCTTCGAGGCGATCGGCGAGAAACCGCTGGAGGCTGCCGCGACCCTGCGCGCGAGCCCCGTCGACCGTTTCTTCAGCGTGGTCCTGCCGCTGGCCCGGCCGGGTTTCGTCACCGCCGCGATCCTCGGCTTCGCCCATACCGTCGGCGAGTTCGGCGTGGTGCTGATGATCGGCGGCAACATCCCGGAGAAAACCCGCGTGGTCTCGGTGCAGATATTCGATCACGTCGAAGCCATGGAATACGCCCAGGCCCACTGGCTGGCCGGCGGCATGGTGGCGTTCTCCTTCGTCGTCCTCCTCGCCCTCTATTCGGGCCGGCGCCGCCGGCCGGGCTGGGCCTGAGATGGACGGCCTGCGCCTGCGCTTCCGCCGCGCCTACCCCGGCTTCGAACTGGACATCGACCTGGCTCTTCCCGGTCGTGGCGTGACCGCTCTGTTCGGCCATTCAGGCTCCGGCAAGAGCACTTGCCTGCGCTGTATCGCCGGCCTGGAAAAGGCCGCCGAGGGCGAGGTGACGATCAACGGCGAGACCTGGCAGGACAGCCGCCGCAACCTCTTCGTCGCGCCCCACCGGCGTGCCCTGGGCTACGTGTTCCAGGATGCCAACCTGTTCCGCCACCTGACGGTGCGGCGCAACCTGGCCTTCGGTCTCAAGCGCATCGCCGCCGCCGAACGCCGCGTCGAGCTGGAACAGGCCTGCGCCCTGCTGGGCATCGAGCACCTGCTGGAACGCATGCCGGAACGCCTCTCCGGCGGCGAGCAGCAACGCGTCGGCATCGCCCGGGCCCTCCTCACCAGCCCGCGCCTGCTGCTGATGGACGAGCCTCTGGCATCCCTCGACCTGAAGCGCAAGGGCGAGATCCTGCCCTATCTCGAGCGCCTGCACGAGGAACTGGACATCCCGGTGCTCTATGTCAGCCACTCGCCAGACGAAGTGGCGCGCCTGGCCGATCACCTGGTGCTGCTGGAGAACGGCAAGGTCCGCGCCAGCGGGCCGATCGGCGAAACCCTGGCGCGAGTCGACCTGCCGCTGGCGCTGGACGACGACGCCGGGGTGGTGATCGAGGGCACGGTCAGCGACCACGACCCGGCCTACGGCCTGCTGACCCTGGTCCTGCCCGGCAGCGCGCTGCAAATGCGCGTCGCCCACGCCCCGCTGGCCCCCGGCAAGCGCCTGCGCTTCAAGGTACAGGCGCGCGACGTCAGCCTGAACCTGCGCGACGACGCCCAGAGCAGCATCCTCAACCGCCTGCCGGTACGGGTCCTGGAATTGGTCGATACCGACACCGCGGCCCACGTCCTGGTGCGCCTGGATGCCGGCGGCAATCCGCTGCTGGCGCGGATCACCCGTTACTCGCGGGACCAGTTGCAACTACGACCCGGCCAGCTGTTGTGGGCGCAGATCAAGTCGGTGGCGGTGCTCGCCTGACCCCGGCCTCGCCTGCGGCGCCTAGACCCTGGGCCAACGGTAGCGGATCAGCCGGCCCATCCGCCGCAGGAAGGCGAAGCCGTTGTAGATCGGCAGCATCAGCCGCGACGACTGCGGCAGCTTGGCGACGTCCTGCGGGTCATAGTCGGTGACCTCCTCGATGAAACGCAGGGCCGGATGCCACCGCTCGAGTTCGCGCGGGTCGTCGATGCTCCAATGCACCTGCGCCCCGGTCTCGCGCAGCGGCGGATACAGGCGCAGCAGCATGATGCCGAGGCGGCCGTAGCCGTCGAACAGCAGCTCGCCGCTACCCAGGTGGTCGACCAGGCGTTCCACCAGGCGTCGCACCTGGGACTCCCGCAGATAAGGCATCAGCCCCTCGGCCAGGACCAGGGCGGGCCGCTCGCGCGGCACCCCTTGCAGCCAGCCGTCGTCGTCCACCGAGTGGCGCAGCGCCCGATAGGCGCCGGCGCGCGGCGGGTAGAGTCGCTCGCGCAGGTCCATGACTTCCGGATAGTCGAGGTCGAACCAGGGCAGCTCGGCCGGCGGGTCGACCCTGTAGATACGGCTGTCCAGGCCGCAACCGAGGTTGAGCACCTGCCCCTCGGGATGGTGGTCGAGGAACTCGCGGCAGGCCTGGTCGAAGTAATGCGAGCGCATGGCCAGGGCCCGTTCGTTGCCCTTGCCGAGGGCGACCCTGGAGAAGTCGAAGTCGATCTGCCGCACCGCCGCCTCGGCGAAACGGTCATGGAGGATGGAATCGTCCAGGCGGCTATCCAGCGCCTTGGCGTAGAGGGTGATCAGGAGCGTCTGCTTTTCTCCGGTGAGGGTAATGCGGTGGCCGGGCATGAAAACCTCCTGCGGGCACGCGTGCCTCTTCAGTCCTTGCCGAAAACATCGCTATGCTTCGGCAATGATTGCCCTGGAGTCACGAATGAAAGCCAACTCCGATGAACTGCAAAGCTTCGTCAGTGTAGTCGACAGCGGTTCCATCAGCGCCGCCGCGGAACAGATGGGACTGACCGCCTCGGCCGTCAGCCGGACCCTCTCGCGCCTCGAGCACAAGCTCGGCACCACCCTGCTCAACCGCACCACCCGGCGCATGGAGCTGACCGAGGAAGGCCGCTACTTCCTCGACCAGGCACGGCAGATCCTGCAGCAGATGGAGGCGCTCGAGGAACGCCTGGCCCTGCGCCGGCAGAGCCCCGCCGGGCGCCTGCGGATCAACGCCGCCTCGCCCTTCATGCTGCACGCGGTGGTGCCGCACATCGGCGAGTTCCGCCGGCTGTACCCGGACATCCAGCTCGAACTCAACACCAACGACCTGATCATCGACCTGTTGGAGCAACGCACCGACGTGGCGATCCGCATCGGTGCGCTCAGCGACTCCACCCTGCACGCGCGGCCGCTGGGCGCCAGCCGCCTGCACATCCTCGCCAGCCCGGAGTACCTGGCCCGCCACGGCACGCCGGCGAGCATCGAGGGGCTGCGAGGGCACACCCTGCTCGGCTTCACCCAGCCCGAGCATCTCAACCGCTGGCCGGTGGTGCACGCCGACGGCGATCGCCTGGAGATCCAGCCGGATATCTCTGCCTCCAGCGGCGAGACGCTCCGCCAACTGGCCCTGAGCCACCAGGGCATCGCCTGCCTGGCCAGCTTCATGACCGACCGCGATATCCAGGATGGGCGCCTGGTGCCGCTGTTCGCCGAACAGATGAGCGAATACCGGCAACCGATCCACGCCGTCTACTATCGCAACTCGCAACTGGCGCTGCGCATCCAGTGCTTCCTCGACTTCATCCAGCAGCGCCTGGGCGCCTGAGACCGACCGTGAACGAATCCCTCGATTTCTCGCCCTACCTCGAGCGCTGGGCGTTGCAACCCGACGGCGAGCCCTTCGCCACCCACAGCAGCCGCCTGCTGCCGGTGCGCCATCGCGGCGCAGCGGCGATGCTGAAGATATCCAGTGCCGAAGAAGAGCGTTTCGGCCACGTACTGCTCAACTGGTGGGACGGCCAGGGCGCGGCCAGGGTGCTGGCCTACGACCACCAGGCGCTGCTGATGGAGCGTGCCACCGGCGGGCGCTCGCTGCTGGAGATGGTCAGGCGCGGCGACGACGACGAGGCTACGCGTATCCTCTGCCAGGCCATCGAACGCATCCATGCCCCGCGCCCGGGTCCGTTGCCGGAGCTGACCCCGCTGGAGCGCTGGTTCGACTCGCTGTATGCCGCCGAGCGCCGCTACGGCGGGCTCTACGTCGACTGCGCGAATGCCGCCCGCTACCTGCTGGAGACCGCTCGCGAACAGCGCCCGCTGCATGGCGACATCCACCACGGCAATGTGCTCGACTTCGGCGAGCGCGGCTGGCAAGTCATCGACCCCAAGCGGCTCTACGGCGAGCGCGGCTACGACTACGCCAACCTGTTCACCAATCCCGACGCGAAGACCGCCCAGGCGCCCGGCCGTTTCGAGCGCCAGCTGGAGATCGTAATCGCCGCCAGCGGCCTGCAGCGCCGCCGCCTGCTGCAATGGATCCTGGCCTGGACCGGACTCTCGGCGGCCTGGTTCGACGAGGACGGCAGCCGCGAGGAGACCGAAGCCGAGCTGGCCATCGCCCGCCTGGCCCTGGCAAACCTCGCTCGAACGCCTGCGCAATGAACTGTGCGGCGGCTCCCGCGCTCCAACGCGAGGCACTGTTCCGCCGCCGCGATCCGGTGTCAAATACACACCCCGCCAAGATGGCGGTGCCCACCACCCAGTAAGGAAACCCAAGATGGCCGGAGCCAGCCTCCTCACCCTCCTCGACGATATTGCCGCGGTGCTCGACGACGTCTCGCTGATGACCAAGGTCGCCGCGAAGAAGACCGCCGGTGTCCTCGGCGACGACCTGGCCCTCAACGCCCAGCAGGTCACCGGGGTCAACGCCGACCGCGAACTGCCGGTGGTCTGGGCGGTAGCCAAGGGCTCGCTGCGGAACAAGGCGATCCTCGTCCCCGCCGCGCTGTTGATCAGCGCCTTCGCGCCCTGGGCGGTGATCCCGCTGCTGATGCTCGGTGGCGCCTACCTGTGCTTCGAAGGCTTCGAGAAGATCGCCCACAAATACCTGCCCCATGACGACGAGCACGCCGACGAGGCAGCGCTGGCGGCCAATGTCGACGTGGCCGCCCTGGAAAAGCAGAAGATCGGCGGCGCGATCCGTACCGACTTCATCCTCTCCGCGGAAATCATCGCCATCACCCTGGGTACCGTCGCCGAGTCCAGCTTCACCACCCAGGTACTGGTGCTGGTCGGCATCGCCCTGGTGATGACCATCGGCGTCTACGGCCTGGTCGCCGGCATCGTCAAGCTGGACGACGCCGGCCTCTACCTGTCCAGGCGCGACAGCGGCTTTGCCCAAGGGCTCGGCGGCGCCATCCTGCGCACCGCGCCATACCTGATGAAAGGCCTGTCGGTGGTCGGCATGGCGGCGATGTTCATGGTCGGCGGCGGCATCCTCACCCACGGTATCCCGGTGGTCCACCACGCCATCGAACAGGCCGCGCAGAGCGTCGCCGGCATCGCCACGCTGGGCCCGCTGCTGGCGGCGATCACCCCGACCCTGCTGAACTTCCTGTTCGGCATCGTCGCCGGCGCGGTGGTCCTGGCGGTGGTGCTGCTGGTCAAGCGCCTGCTGCCGAAGAAGAAAAAGACTGGCTGAGCCTGCCATCGCCGGCAGCGCCATCGCGGAGGGCGGATAGCCGCCCTGGCGCACATCCCACGAAGCGGTTGTGCGCCCTGCCCCGGAAGTCCTCCTCCGTTTCAATTCAATAATTTTGCACTGTAATAGCAACATTATTCGTTGGAGACGAATAAGGCTCCCCTCCTAGAATGGCCACCAGTGCCATGAGCCGTCTGTTCCGAGCCTTCCAGACGAAGATCCGACCTCCGCACTCCATCGACCCGGCAACGGGATACCCAGAAAAATACCGATAACCCAACGAGGACCCGAGGGTCGCGCCTGCTCGCCAGCCGGCCGGGCCCCGGGGCCCGGCGTGCCAGCGACCATGAACGATACGGATAGCAGAAAAGATCCGGACGGCTACAACTACGACGTCGTCCGCCAGTTCACCTTGATGACCCTGGTCTGGGGCATCCTCGGCATGGGCCTGGGGGTGTTCATCGCCGTCCAACTGGTCTGGCCGGCGCTCAACCTCGACCTGCCCTGGACCAGCTTCGGCCGCATCCGCCCGATCCACACCAGCCTGGTGATCTTCGCCTTCGGCGGCAGCGCGTTGTTCGCCACCTCCTTCTACGTGGTGCAGCGCACCAGCGGCGTGCGGCTGATCTCCGATGCCCTGGCGCGCTTCGTGTTCTGGGGCTGGCAGGCGGCGATCGTGGGGATGATCGTCAGCTACCCGCTGGGCTATACCACCTCCAAGGAATACGCCGAGATGGAATGGCCGCTGGCGCTGTGGATGGCGATCGTCTGGGTGGTCTATGCCTACCTGTTCTTCGGCACCATCGCCCGTCGCAAGGTGAAGCACATCTACGTCGGCAACTGGTTCTACGGCGCCTTCATCATCGTCACCGCGATGGTCCATATGGTGAACCACGCATTGCTGCCGGTGAGCCTGGGCAAGTCCTACTCGGCCTATTCCGGCGCCACCGACGCGATGATCCAGTGGTGGTACGGGCACAGCGTGGTCGGCTTCATCCTCTCGGTCGGCTTCCTCGGCATGATGTACTACTTCGTGCCCAAGCAGGCCGGGCGACCGATCTACTCCTATCGCCTGTCCATCGTGCATTTCTGGGCGATCATCTCGATCTACATCTGGGCCGGTCCGCACCACCTGCACTACACCGCGCTGCCGGACTGGGCGCAGTCGCTGGGCATGGTGATGTCGCTGATCCTCCTGGCACCGAGCTGGGGCGGCATGATCAACGGCATGATGACCCTCTCCGGAGCCTGGCATAAGTTGCGCGACGACCCGATCCTGCGCTTCCTGGTGGTGTCCCTGGCGTTCTACGGCATGTCCACCTTCGAAGGCCCGATGATGGCGATCAAGACGGTCAACTCGCTGTCCCACTACACCGACTGGACCATCGGCCATGTCCACGCCGGCGCCCTCGGCTGGGTGGCGATGATCTCCATCGGCACGCTCTACCACATGATCCCGAAACTCTGGGGCCGCGAGCGGATGCACAGCGTCGGCCTGATCAACGCGCACTTCTGGCTGGCCACCATCGGCACCGTGCTGTACATCGCCTCGATGTGGGTCAACGGCATCACCCAGGGCCTGATGTGGCGGGCGGTCAACGAGGACGGCACGCTCACCTACTCGTTCGTCGAGGCGCTGGTGGCCAGCCATCCGGGCTACGTGGTGCGCCTGCTCGGCGGCGCCACCTTCGCCAGCGGCATGCTGCTGATGGCCTACAACACCTGGCGGACCCTGCGCAGCGCGCAGGACCAGCGGCAGCCGGTCCTGGCGGCCGGCCAGGGGGCCTGAACATGCTGTTGTCCCTGCTGTGCCTCTCCACCCTGGCGCTCGGCCTCGCCCTCAGGCTCGCCGGCAGTACCCGCGAGGAACGCGAACAGGCCGCCCTGCTGCCATTCGCCGACGATCCCGAGGCCGCCCGCCGGGTCGCCCGGGATACCGGCAAGATCTGCCGGCAGGTGGTCCGCCCCCTCGAGGAATCCCGCGAGGCCGCCGGCCCGCCGTTCCTCGCCTGAACCGACTCCATCATCCAGGGATGGATGCCTCCAGCACGAAAGTGCCTTACGGGGCCGGCAACGGCCCCTTTCTTTCGCTTCGAAGAGTTCCATGAACGACTCCCCCAGCACCGCCGTACGCACCTGGCTGAAAGGCTTCCGCCCCCTGACCCTGAACGCTCGACCGCGCGACTGCCTGCGCGCCGGACTCGGTGCCTGCATCGGCGCGCTCGCCGCGGTATTCGCCTGCCAGGCGTTGTTCGGCAGCGAACTGGCGCTGCGCCTGGCAGCGCCGCTCGGCGCATCCGCCGTACTACTGTTCGCCCTCGCCTCCAGCCCCCTGGCGCAACCCTGGTCGATGCTCGGCGGCAACCTGGTCGCCGCCCTGGCCGGCGGCCTCAGCGCCTATTGGTTCGGACACGATCTGGCCCCGGCCCTGGTCGGCATGGCCCTCGGCATGCTGCTGATGTTCGCCCTGCGCTGCCTGCATCCGCCGAGCTGCGCGCTGGCCCTGAGCGTGGCCCTCAACCCGTCCCTGAGCGAACTCGGCATCGACGTGGTCTGGCCGATCCTGCTCTCCACCCTGGTGCTGATCGGCTGCGCGCTGCTCTACAACAACCTGATGCGCTCTCCCTACCCGCGCCCCTACCAGTCGCCGCGGGCCAATCTCCATGGCACCCGCGACCTGGCGCCGAGCGCGCGTACGGACTTCTCCGCCCGGGACCTGGACCAGGCGCTGCAGGACTTCGGCGAATACGTCGACATCACCCGCGACGATCTCGAGCGACTGATCCACCATACAGAGCGTTACGCCTTGCGCCGGCGCATGGGCGAGCTGACCGCGGCACGGATCATGTCCCGCGACGTGCAGACCGCCAGCACCGAGACCTTCATCGACGACGCCTGGAAGCAGTTGCAGGAACACCGTCTGAAGGCCCTGCCGGTGCTCGACGAGCATCGGCGGCTGGCCGGCATCGTCACCCAGAGCGACCTGCTCAAGCACTTCCGCCCCGACGGCAGCCCGTTCAAGCGCCTGCGCTTCCTGCGCGGGACCAAGCTGAAGACGATCATGACCACCCCGGTGGTCTGCGTACAGGCCGACACCCACGCCGTCGAACTGGTCTCGCTGCTATCCGACGAAGGCCTGCACTGCCTGCCGGTGCTCAACGAGGCCGGCTACCTGGTCGGCATCGTCAGCCAGACCGACCTGATCGCCGCGCTCTACCGCAACTGGCTGCAGCACCTGGGCCAGGCCGATCAGATCACGTAGTCCCAGCGCTGCGACCAGTCGCTGTCCTCGCGGACCACTTCGCGCAGCAACTGGAACGCATGGCGCAGGGTCGGCGACAGGCGCTCGCGGGAGTACACCAGGTAGGTCGGGTAGGCGAACTCCGGCGCCTGCTCGACCCGTTGCAGGGTGCCGCCATCCAGGTAGCTGCTCACCACCCGGGTACGGAAATAACCGCTGCCGCCGTTCTGCATGATGTACTGCAGGGCCAGCGGACCGAGGTTGCAGGCTAGCGCGGCCTTGGCCCGGTCCGGCAGCGCGGCATCGTGCTGGCTGCGGAAATCCGGGCCCCAGTCGACATACAGATAAGGCTCCGCGGATAGCACGGAACGCACCATCACCAGCTTTTCCTCCAGCAACTGCTCGACCTGCAGCCCCGGCCAGTATTCCGGCTGGTAGACCAGCGCGGCGTCCAGCACGCCCTGCTCCAGTTGCTTGAGCAGGTCGGCACCCTGGCCGATCTCGACCCGCACGGCGTGGCCGGGAATCGCCTCGCGCAGGCGCCGCATCCAGTTCAGCAGCAGCGGATTGCACAGGCTGACCTCGCCACCGAGGTTGAGCAGGTTGCGGAAGCCGTCCGGCAGCGGCAGGTCGCGTCGCGCCGCATCCCAGGTCTGCACCAGTTGGCTGGCGTAGCCGAGGAAGTGCTCGCCGTCGGCGGTCAGGCGCGCGCCCGCGCGGTTGCGCACGAACAGCCGGCAGCCGAGTTGCCCTTCGAGGTTCTGGATGCGCGCGGTGACGGCGGTCTGGGTCAGGTGCAGGCGTTCCGCGGCAGCGACGAAGCTACCGCTGCGGGCGATCTCCAGGAAGGTACGGGCGAGGTCGATATCCATGCGAAGCGGTCCGCTGCCACAGGTGGGCCGCCATTCTAGGCTGTGCAGGCGCGGGCGGCGAGCGCAAGGCGGCCTGGCCGCCCTCCTGGAGTTCTGCGACAAAACACCGCGCCTAGCCGCTTCGGCACGCTAAAACCCTTCGAAAAAGCGACAACCTGTTGCACAAACGCGCCACGCCGTGACTTTTTCGCTTTCGAAAGCATCAGTTAGCGTGACCGAACACGGTGGAGCCGGGAAGCGCCACCCATGTTCCACACAGACATGAACGAGAGAGACCGACTCCCATGAACGCTACGCTCCGTTTCAACGAGGCTTTGCTGATCACCGGGCGCGCCTTCCAGCCATACCAGTGCGTTGCCTGGTCCGAGCTAGGCAGTGACGGCGGCCTGAGCCTGTCCGTAGTCGATCGCACTGGCACCCGCCTGCTGGGCCGTGCACGCATTCCGAGCTCCGCCTACTCCGATCCGGAGCAGCTTGCCGGCCTGCTGCAACAGGCACGCGAAGAACTCAGCCACAACGGCTACAACCTGCAGGACTGGAGTATGCCCAGCCAAGGCTGAGCCGTTCCATACGACGAAAGGCGCCCACGGGCGCCTTTTTTCGTTTCCTTTATTCGAGGCGGTCGTGCTGCCGGAACGCCACGCGCACCGCGTTGCGCCCTGCATCCTTGGCCTCGTAGAGCGCGCGGTCGGCCTCGCGATAGAGCGCGTCCAGGCCCATGCCGGAGGTCGAATAGGCCACCCCCAGGCTGATGGTCAGGCAGGGGCCGGCGCTGGAGCCCAGGTGCTCGATGCCCAGCGCCTCCACCGCCTGCCGCAGGCGCTCGGCGATGGCCAGGGTGTTGCCCTCCTCGCTGTCGTAGAGCAACACGGCGAACTCCTCCCCGCCCAGGCGCGCGGCGATATCCAGCGGCCGCCGCGCGCCCTGCCGGAGCACGACGCCAAGCTGGCGCAGGGCGGCATCGCCGGCCGGATGCCCGTAGTGGTCGTTGTAGGCCTTGAAGTCGTCGACATCCACCAGGATCAGCGCCACTCCCTTTTCTTCGCGGGCGCCCTGCTCCAGGGCCCGCTGGGCGAGCAGCTCGTAGTAGCGTCGGTTGACCAGGCCGGTGAGGCTGTCCTGTTCGGCCATCATGCCCAGCAGCCGCCGGCCGAGGAACTGCTCGCGCTGGGCGTAGTCCTGCAGGTACAGGGCGAACGAACAGATCAGCACCACCAGGCCGTTGTAGAGCGTATTCAGCAGGTTGGTACGCAGGTTCTCTTCGCCGCCGAAAAGCAGGAATACCGCCAGGTTCAGGGCCAGGCACAGCAACGCCAGGCGCACGCAGGCCCAGAACGCCAGGCCGAGCGGGAAGAACACCGCGAGGATACCCAGGGTCGCGCCCAGTTGGGTGAAGCGCGGCACCCCATGCCACTCGAACAGCACGTCGCAGGCCAGCACCGCCAGGTTGATCAGCAGCAGGCAGTAGGGCGCGATGGCATCGCCGACCTTGCGCAGGCTGGGCAGGAAGGCCGCCGGCCAGACCACCAGCAGTAGGCCGATCATTCCCAGGCGCACGCCCAGCAGTTGCTCGAACAGGCTGGGGTGCAGGCGGATGTCCACCATCATCCAGTCGGCCACGATGAACAGCGCCCAGATCAGGAACGCCACCCCGATGGCAGCGCGCCGCTGCATCAGCGAGTTCCAGCTGAGAAACTCGCGAAACTCGTTTTCCAGCTCCTTTTCGAACCGCAACCAACGAAAGCCGTTGCGCAACTGGCGCGCATACGGATTATCCGGCAGACCAGCCTGTACCAGGCTGTCGCGTGCAAGCATGCTGACTCCCCTACCTCGGACCGAACGCTGAAACAGGCCTGGACGACAATACCCTGGCGCCTCTGCAGCGATGAGTCAAAAAGCCATCACCCGTTACCAGACAATAGGGCATGCGGCGTGCCGAGGCGATACCAACCATCGGCGCAGCGGGACGCCCCGGGCGAGCGAATGGCAAGATCCGTGGGCCGACTGGCATTGCGGCCAGGCCCGAAGGACGCCAGACTGCCGCCATCGCCATGAGGTTGTGCCATGCCCGAACCGCGCCTGATTGCCTGCCTGATCTATCCCGACGTGATGAGCCTGGACGTGACCGGACCGCTGCAGGTATTCGCCTCGGCCAACGTCGAACGCCAGCGCCAGGGCCTGCCGCCTTTCTACCGGATACAGGTGCTCGGCGAGCGTAGCGAAGCGGTGCCCAGTTCCGCGGGCATCCGCATCTGCGCCGACCTCGCCTGGCGCGACTGTCCGCCGGAAAGCCTGGACACCCTGTTGGTGCCCGGCGGCCTCGGTGTCGAGGCGCAGACCCGCAACGCCGACCTGCTCGCCTGGCTGAAAGCCGCCGAACCGTGCATACGGCGGCTCGGCTCGGTGTGTTCGGGAGCGCTGATCCTGGCCGCCGCCGGGGTTCTCGACGGGCGCCCGGCGACCACCCACTGGGCCGACGTGGCGACGCTGCGCCAGGGGTTTCCCGGCATCCATGTGCAAGGCGACCGCCTGCACACCTACGACCCGCGGTGCCGCGACGGCGACGCCCACATCTTCACCTCGGCCGGCGTCACGGCGGGAATCGACCTGGCCCTGGCGCTGGTCGAGGCCGACCTCGGCCGCAGCCTGGCGCTCAGCGTCGCGCGACGCCTGGTGATGTTCCTCAAGCGTCCTGGCGGCCAGGCCCAGTTCAGCGCCTGGCTGACCCCGGAACCGAGCCGCACCCCGCGCCTGGCCGCGCTGCTGGAGTGGATTCCCGCCAACCTCGCCGGCGACCTGTCCCTGGAAGCCCTCGCCGACCAGGCCTGCATGAGCCCGCGTACGCTGTCCCGGGTATTTCTCCAGGAACTGGGCGTGGCGCCCGGTCGCTACGTCGAGCGGGTTCGCCTGGAGGCCGCGCGCGCCCTGCTGCAGGACGCCCAGGCGTCGATCGCCACGGTGTCCCGGCTGTGCGGCTTCGGCCATCCGGAAAACCTCCGGCGGACGTTCCACAAGCATCTTTCGGTCAGCCCCCAGGAATACGCCGAACGCTTCGGCATGCTGGCCTGACGCTCCCACCGAGGACCTTCCCATGCTGGAACTGCGCCCCAACTGCGAGTGCTGCGACCGCGACCTGCCCGGCGACAGCGGCGACGCGCTGATCTGCACCTTCGAGTGCACCTTCTGCCGCGACTGCGCGACGGTCCGCCTGGGCGGCCAGTGCCCGAACTGCGGCGGCGAACTGCTGGCCCGGCCAAGGCGTCCGCGGGATGCGCTAGCCCGTCACCCCGCCTCCAGCCGACGCGTCGTCAGGCCCGGCGGTTGTCCGGAGTGACGCCATGCTGCTACGCAACCCGACCCTGCTCCTGCTGTTCTGCGGCCAGGCCCTGTACTGGTCCTGCTCGCTGATCGGCATAACCCTGACCGCCCTGGTCGGCGTCCAGCTGGCGCCGTTGAACAGCCTGGCCACCCTGCCCCTGGCCCTGCTGGTGCTGGGCAACCTGCTGGCGGTGCAGCCGTTGTCGCACTTCATGCAGCGCCACGGCCGACGTCCCGGGCTGATGCTCGGCGCCGGCGGCGGCGTGCTCGGCGGCCTGGTCTGCGCCGCCGGTGTCTGGACTGGCGATTTCCTCTGGTTCTGTCTCGGCGCGCTGGGCATCGGGGTCTACCAGGCCTCGGCCATGTACTACCGGTTCGCCGCGCTGGAGGCGGTGGATGCCGGGCGGAAAGGCCGCGCCAGCGCCTACGTGCTCGCCGGCGGAGTACTCGCCGCGCTGCTGGCGCCGAGCCTGGCGCTGTGGTCACGCAACGCGCTGGCCCAGCCCTTCGTCGGCGCCTATCTGCTGATCGCCGTGCTGGCCCTCGCCGGCCTGCTGCTGATGGCCCTGCTCCGCGAAGGCCAGGCGCCACGCCCGGCACGACTCGCCTGGCGCGACATAGGCGGCCTGTTGCGGCGGCCGGTGGTCCGCGCGGCCATCGCCTGCACCGCGGCCGGACACGGGTTGATGATCCTGATCATGAACGCCACGCCGCTGGCCATGAGCTTCTGCGGCCTGCCGCTGGAACAGTCGAGTCGGGTCATCCAATGGCACGTGCTGGGAATGTTCCTTCCGGCGTTCTTCGCCGGACCGCTGGTCGACCGCATCGGCAACCGTCGCGTCGCCCTGCTCGGCGCGTTCCTGCTCGCCGCAAGTGCCGGCATCGCCCTGGACGGGCAGTCGGTCACGCATTTCCTGCTCAGTTCGCTGGCCCTGGGCAGCGGCTGGAACCTGATGCTCATCGCCGGCACCACCCTGCTCGGCGAGGGCCACGCCGAAAGCGAGCGCGGCGCCGCGCAAGGATTGATGGAGCAAGGCAACAGCCTGGTGGCGGCGCTGATGTCGTTCGGCTCCGGCGCCCTGATCACCAGCCTTGGCTGGAACGCGGTGAACCTGCTGGTCTGGCCGGCGCTGCTGGTGGCGCTGGCACTGCTCTGGCCGGTACGACGAACGCGGACGCTGTCGCGCTGAAACGCCGGCAACGAAAAAGGCGACCTTGCGGTCGCCTCTTCTGCTTTACGGAAACGCCTCAGTAGTAGGCGTTCTCCTTGTTGCTGTGGTCGGTCACGTCACGCACGCCCTTCAGTTCGGGAATACGCTCGATCAGGGTCTTCTCGACGCCATCCTTGAGGGTCATGTCGACCATCCCGCAGCCCTGGCAACCGCCGCCGAAACGCAACACGGCGATGTTGTCCTCGACCACGTCGACCAGGCTCACCTGTCCGCCGTGGCTGGCCAGCCCGGGATTGATCTCGGTCTGCAGGTAGTAGTTGATGCGTTCGGTGATCGGGCTGTCCTCGTTGACCATCGGCACCTTGGCGTTCGGCGCCTTGATGGTCAACTGGCCGCCCATGCGGTCGGTGGCGTAGTCCACCACCGCATCTTCGAGGAAGGGCTCGCTGACCGCATCGATCCAGGCAGTGAAGTCCTTCAGGGCGATGGCGGTGTCCTCGACCTTTTCCTCGCCCGGCTTGCAGTAGGCGATGCAGGTTTCCGCGTACTGGGTACCCGGCTGGGTGATGAAGATACGAATGCCGATACCCGGGGTGCTCTGCTTCTCCAGCAACTCGGCCAGATACGCTTGGGCAGCTTCGGTAATGGTGATGGCGCTCATGGCAACTCCTCGCAAATATGCCGACAGTTTACGCCAATCGGTACTTGCGGATAAAGCCCTAGTAAATTAGTAGGAATAATTCGCGATAACCGACCCGCCCCTTGTGGAGCGGGTCGCGAGACTCAGAGGTTCTCGTAGCGGTTCATGTCCAGTGCGCCCGCCTCGACCGGCTCGGTTTCGCGGATGTACGCCTCGAGATCGTGGAAGTAGCTCCAGAACTGCGGATTGCTGCGGCGCACGCCCCAGCGTTCGACCACCTTGTCGAAGTCCTCGCCGCTCTTCGCCGCCTCCAGGGCGCCGACGAAGGCCTCGGCATCCGTCGCCGGCAGATCGAACATGAAGTTCGGGTAGCTGGACAGCACGCCCGGGTAGATCGTCAGGGTGTCCAGGCCCGGCTGGTAGCGCAGCGACTCGCCGAGCATGAAGGCGACATTGCTGTGCGCGCGGTTGCGCAGCACGGTATAGACCTCGCGCTTGCCGCTGGACGTACGTATCCGCAGCATGGTCGCCTCGGGGAAGCGCTCGATGACCTTGAGGCCGGCCGCCGGCCGGCTCACCAGGCGACTGAAGGCCTGCTCGGCGTCCTGCAGTTCGCGGTCGATGCCCGGTCGATAGCAGTTGCCGTCCAGGCAGCGGTTGATCGGGTCGGGGCGCGCATTGAGGTCGCCGTAGCGACGCAGCAGTTCTTCGGCGAAGGCCTTCTTCGGCTGCTTCTCCGGCAATCCCAGCGCGCTCGGCGTGTCATCGTCGAAGGCCTGGTAGTCCATCCACATCTTCAGCTTGCCGCTGTTCTGGTACCAGTCGTCGAGCAACGGCTGGCGCGCGTCGATCGGCATCAAGCGGAGGAAGTTCTGCTCGGCGCCGTTGCGGATCAGGTCGAAGTACAGGCGCGTCTGCGCCTGGTGCGAGACGTTGCCGAAGACATCGAAGTTCACCACCAGCCCGTAGTAGGTTCGCTCGAACAGCGGGTAGTCCATCAGCCACAGGGTCTGCGGTACCTCGCCAAGCAGGCCCTTGCGCACCGAGGCGCTGTCGAACTGGCGGAAGATGCTCAGCAGGGCGTTGTCGTTGCCGTGCCAGAGCGTGTTCCAGGTCGGCGGCGGCGCGTCGGCGTAGACGTCCTGGCGCAGGTCTTCGTACTCGTTGCGCTTGTCCCGGTAGGCGCTCCACAGGCCGAGCAGGTTCTTCAGCTCGTCGATCTGCCCCGGCAAGGCCAGCAGCGGCTCGCTCTGCGCGCGGAAGTTGGCGTCGGTGACGAACAGGTCCTGCTCGGGGTCCTGGAATACCACCCAGAAGTTGTCGCGGATCACGTCGGTAGCGATCTGTCCACGGCACACCGGCCCGCGGATGAAGGTACGGGTGAAGTATTCGGCGTTGTCCAGCATGAACTGGTAGCGCGCCCGTGGCGGGATCGCGGCAAAGGTGGCGAACGGGTTGGCGCGGCTCTGCACGCCGTAGCCGGGAACCTTGTCGGTGTTCCACTGGGTGCCGAAGAACAGCTCCTGGACGCGTTCCAGCTTCTTCGCCGTCAGCGGATAGGTGATGTGCGTCTTGTGTACGATCACGCCCTGAATCGGCCAGAGGCGGTAATAGAAGCTGTTGCCCGGATCGTCGTTGGGACGCCGGGTCGGGATCGGGTCGATCGGCTGGCCGCTGGGCGTGCGCGAACGCACCAGCTGGAAGAAGTGGCCGGGCGCGCCCTGCTCCGGGAAATACAGGTGCGCCAGGAACAGGTGCTCGTAGAGCCAGCGCGAGACCAGGCTCTGCTTGGCCCCAGGCTGGTTGAGGAAACGCTCCCAGCTGGCCACCTGGCGCGCCTCGGCGGCGGTCGGCCGCAACGGCTGCTGGTCGACCGGGGCGCCCGCGGCCAGCCACTTCTGCAAGGTGGCGTATTCGTCGTCGCTCAGCCCGGCCACCGCGAAAGGCATGCCGGAACCTGGGTTCTTGCGGATGAACGCATCGATGCTGGCCGGCGTCGGGCACTGGTTGGCGCGGTTGATCGAAATGTCCAGGCCTTCGGGGATCTTCGCATTCGGCTGCAACGGCTGGCTGTGGCCAAGCTCGAGCATCCGCGCCATCAGTGCGGCCTGGCCGTCCTGCGATTCGAGCACCGACCAGAAGTCCTTGCGCCGCCAGGCGTCGGCACCGTGCGCATCGAGGTACAGGCGGGTGGTTTCCTGCGCCTTGGTCCGCGTGCCGTCGTAGACCGGCAGTTGGTTGGCGCCGCGCTGCGCGCCCTCGGCGCTGCTCAGGTTGAGCTGGCAGGGCGAATCGTAGCAGGCGTGGCAGGCGACGCACTTGGCGGTAAAGATCGGCTGGACGTCACGGCTATAGGAAATTTCAGCAGCGGAAACAGACTGGATAAAAGACGACAAAACGAAGGCCAACCCAACCAACGGTCTTGGCAACATGAACCACTCCTCACTCGGCGACGGGCGATTCTAGCAAACCCGCCTCTCTGCGCCGCACTTTCACAACGGCGGGCGAACGCGCCCCGGATATGAGCCGCCATTTCGCCAGCATTCCACCGGCTTCGGCCGCCACGTATGCTAGCCGGGCTCCCAGGCCCGCCCTGGCGATCAAGGACGATGACTTCGAGGAAACAGGGATATGTTTCGACTCGCCGCGCCCCATCCGCGCCGGTTCGCGTGCGCCCCACGTCCCCTCTTCGCCGCTTTCCGCCTGCTGTCGTCAGGCGGCGCTTCCGTTCGCGCCCGGCGCGGCCTGGTCCATCCTTTCGCCGCCCTGGCGGCCCAACGGAGAACCCGCCCCATGAAACTGCTCGCCGGCAGCTTCGCCGCTCTCTTCCTGAGCCTTTCGGCCCAGGCGGCGGACTGTACTTTCACCCAGCTGGAAATCGTGCCCCAGTTCGGCTCGCCGAACATGTTCGGCGGCGAGGACGAGCACGTCCGCGTGATGTTCAGCAACGAGGATCCCAACGACGACAACCCCGATGCCTTTCCCGAACCGCCGGTCTACCTGGCCGACCGCGACAGCGGCAACGATTGCCGCATAGAGGACGGCGGCATCTGGTCGCGCGGCGGCGTGTTCCTGAGCCAGGACGGCCGGCGCGTGCTGATGCATGAATTCAGCGGCTCCAGCGCCGAGCTGGTGTCCTACGACAGCGCCACCTGCAAGGTGGTGCACCGCGAGGACATCTCCGGCCAGCGCTGGGCGGTGGACAAGGACGGGCTGCGCCTGGGAGAGAAATGCTCGGGCGAATCCGTCGACAGCTGCGCGAAGATCGTGACGCGTTCCCTCGCGCCGTTCTGCCAGACCGCAAAGAAATGATCCGGGCCGGAGCGCCCCTTATCGACACGCATAGGTGATACATGGACAGTCTCGATCAATGCATCGTCAACGCCTGCAAGAACAGCTGGGACAAGAGCTACCTGGCCGGCACCCCGAACAAGGACAACTGTTCCGGCTTCGTCCAGTCGGTGGCCGCCGAGCTGGGCGTACCGATGCCCCGCGGCAACGCCAACGCCATGGTCGACGGCCTGGAGCAGAGCTGGACCAAGCTCGCCTCCGGCGCCGAGGCCGCGCAGAAGGCGGCCCAGGGCTTCCTGGTGATCGCCGGCCTGAAGGGCCGCACCTACGGGCACGTCGCGGTGGTCATCAGCGGTCCGCTGTATCGGCAGAAGTACCCGATGTGCTGGTGCGGCAGCATCGCCGGCGCGGTCGGCCAGAGCCAGGGCCTGAAGTCGGTCGGCCAGGTGTGGAATCGCACCGACCGCGACCGCCTCAACTACTACGTCTACTCCCTGGCCAGTTGCAGCCTGCCCAGGGCCAGTTGATTCAGGCCGTGCTGCGAATGAGCCAGACTCATTCGCAGCACGATTCCCCACGAGCATCCCGACTCCACTCGCCCGTCCCTTCGCCGCCTGCCTGCGCACTCCGACCTCCGCATTCCGCCCGTATACTGCGACAAAACGGCGCCAGGGATTTTTCCGGCCCGCGAATGAACATCTTTCAACTTGAATGAAATTCATGGTCCAGCCACCCCCGGTCGGAAAGCCCCTGCCTTTGTTATGCTTTTCACCTTTCCGCCCACTGACGCCAGGTCCATCCATGTCCAGCCCGCTCACCGATCGCAGCGCCCGCCTGCAAGCCCTCCAGCACGCCCTCAGGGAACGTATCCTGATCCTCGATGGCGGCATGGGCACCATGATCCAGAGCTACAAGCTGGAAGAGGCCGACTACCGCGGCGAGCGCTTCGCCGACTGGCCGAGCGACGTGAAAGGCAACAACGACCTCTTGCTGCTGAGCCGCCCGGACGTGATCCAGGCCATCGAGAAGGCCTACCTCGACGCCGGCGCCGACATCCTCGAGACCAATACCTTCAACGCCACCCAGGTGTCCCAGGCCGACTACGGCATGCAGTCGCTGGCCTACGAACTCAACGTCGAAGGGGCGCGCCTGGCTCGCCAGGTGGCGGACGCGAAGACCGCCGAGACCCCGGACAAGCCGCGCTTCGTCGCCGGCGTGCTCGGCCCGACCAGCCGCACCTGCTCGATTTCCCCGGACGTGAACAACCCCGGCTACCGCAACGTCACCTTCGACGAACTGGTGGAGAACTACGTCGAGGCGACCCGCGGCTTGATCGAAGGCGGCGCCGACCTGATCCTGATCGAGACCATCTTCGACACCCTCAACGCCAAGGCGGCGATCTTCGCCGTCCAGGGCGTGTTCGAGGAACTCGGCGTGGAGCTGCCGATCATGATCTCCGGAACCATCACCGACGCCTCCGGCCGCACCCTGTCGGGCCAGACCACCGAGGCCTTCTGGAACTCGGTGCGGCATGCCCGGCCGATCTCGGTAGGCCTGAACTGCGCCCTCGGCGCCAAGGAATTGCGGCCGTACATCGAGGAACTGTCGACCAAGGCCGACACTCATGTCTCGGCCCACCCCAACGCCGGCCTGCCGAACGCCTTCGGCGAATACGACGAATCGCCGGCGGAAATGGCCGTGGTGGTCGAGGAATTCGCCGCCGCCGGCTTCCTCAATATCGTCGGCGGCTGCTGCGGCACCACCCCGGCGCACATCGAGGCGATCGCCAAGGCAGTGGCCAAGTACCCGCCGCGGGCCATCCCGGAGATTCCCCGGGCCTGTCGCCTGTCCGGCCTGGAGCCGTTCACCATCGACCGCAGCTCGCTGTTCGTCAACGTCGGCGAGCGCACCAACATCACCGGTTCGGCCAAGTTCGCCCGGCTGATCCGCGAGGAAAACTACGCGGAAGCTCTCGAGGTCGCCCAGCAGCAGGTGGAAGCCGGCGCCCAGGTGATCGACATCAACATGGACGAAGGCATGCTGGACTCGAAGGCGGCCATGGTCACCTTTCTCAACCTGATCGCCTCCGAGCCCGACATCTCGCGCGTGCCGATCATGATCGACTCCTCCAAGTGGGAAGTGATCGAGGCCGGCCTGAAGTGCATCCAGGGCAAGGGCATCGTCAACTCGATCTCGATGAAGGAAGGCGTCGAGGCCTTCAAGCACCATGCCCGCCTGTGCAAGCGCTACGGCGCCGCGGTGGTGGTGATGGCCTTCGACGAGGACGGCCAGGCCGACACCCAGGCGCGCAAGGAAGAAATCTGCAAGCGCTCCTACGACATCCTGGTCGACGAAGTCGGCTTCCCACCGGAAGACATCATCTTCGATGCGAACATCTTCGCCATCGCCACCGGCATCGAGGAACACAACAACTACGCGGTCGATTTCATCAACGCCTGCGCCTACATCCGCGACCACCTGCCCTACGCCCTGAGCTCGGGCGGGGTGTCCAACGTGTCCTTCTCGTTCCGCGGCAACAACCCGGTACGCGAGGCGATCCACTCGGTGTTCCTCTACTACGCGATCCGCAACGGCCTGACCATGGGCATCGTCAACGCCGGCCAGCTGGAAATCTACGACGAGATTCCGAAAGCGCTGCGCGACCGGGTCGAGGACGTGGTGCTCAACCGCACGCCCGAGGCCACCGAGGCCCTGCTGGCGATCGCCGACGACTACAAGGGCGGCGGCGCGGTCAAGGAGGCCGAGGACGAGGAATGGCGCAGCTACAGTGTCGAGAAGCGCCTCGAGCATGCGCTGGTCAAGGGCATCACCACCTGGATCGTCGAGGACACCGAGGAATGCCGCCAGCAGTGTGCGCGTCCCATCGAGGTCATCGAAGGTCCGCTGATGTCCGGGATGAACGTGGTCGGCGACCTGTTCGGCGCCGGCAAGATGTTCCTCCCGCAGGTGGTCAAGTCCGCGCGAGTGATGAAGCAGGCGGTGGCCCACCTGATTCCCTTCATCGAGGCGGAGAAAGGCGACAAGCCGGAAGCCAAGGGCAAGATCCTGATGGCCACGGTGAAGGGCGACGTGCACGACATCGGCAAGAACATCGTCGGCGTGGTGCTCGGCTGCAACGGCTATGACGTGGTCGACCTCGGCGTGATGGTGCCGGCGGAGAAGATCCTGCAGACCGCCATCGCCGAGAAATGCGACATCATCGGCCTGTCTGGCCTGATCACGCCGTCGCTGGACGAGATGGTCCACGTCGCCAAGGAAATGCAGCGGCAGAATTTCCAGTTGCCGCTGATGATCGGCGGCGCCACTACCTCGAAGGCGCATACCGCGGTGAAGATCGATCCGCAGTACAGCAACGACGCGGTGGTCTACGTCACCGACGCCTCGCGCGCGGTAGGCGTGGCCACCAGCCTGCTGTCCAAGGAGCTGAAGGCCGACTACGTGGCCCGCACCCGCGCCGACTACGCGGTGGTCCGCGAACGCACGGCCAACCGCAGCGCCCGCACCGAGCGGCTGAGCTACGAACAGGCGATCGCCAACAAGCCGGCGTTCGACTGGGCCGGCTACCAGGCGCCGACGCCTTCCTTCACCGGCGTCAGGGTGCTCGACGAGATCGACCTCGCGGTGCTCGCCGAGTACATCGACTGGACGCCGTTCTTCATTTCCTGGGACCTGGCCGGCAAGTACCCGCGCATCCTCACCGACGAGGTGGTCGGCGAGGCCGCCACCTCGTTGTTCAACGACGCCCAGGCGATGCTGAAGAAGCTGATCGACGAGAAGCTGATCAAGGCCCGCGCGGTGTTCGGCTTCTGGCCGGCCAACCAGGTCGAGCACGACGACCTGGAGGTCTACGGCGCCGATGGCGAGACCCTCGCCACCCTGCACCACCTGCGGCAGCAGACGATCAAGCCGGACGGCAAGCCGAACCTGTCGCTGGCCGATTTCGTCGCGCCGAAGGAAAGCGGCGTGCGCGACTACATCGGCGGCTTCATCACCACCGCCGGGATCGGCGCCGAGGAAGTGGCCAAGGCGTACGAAGCCAAGGGCGACGACTACAACAGCATCATGGTCAAGGCGCTCGCCGACCGCCTCGCCGAAGCCTGCGCCGAGTGGCTGCACGAGCGGGTGCGCAAGGAGTACTGGGGCTACGCCCGCGACGAACACCTCGACAACGAGGCCTTGATCAAGGAGCAATACGTCGGCATCCGCCCGGCACCGGGCTACCCGGCCTGCCCCGACCATACCGAGAAAGGCACTCTGTTCGAACTGCTCGATCCGCAGGGCCTGTCCGGCGTCAGCCTGACCGAGCACTACGCGATGTTCCCGGCCGCGGCGGTCAGCGGTTGGTATTTCGCCCACCCGCAGGCGCAGTACTTCGCGGTCGGCAAGATCGACAAGGACCAGGTGGAACGCTACAGCCAGCGCAAGGGCCAGGAAGCCAGCGTCAGCGAGCGCTGGCTGGCGCCGAACCTTGGCTACGATGACTGACCAGGAAGGCGACGATGAAATTCCTCACTCCCGAGCAGATGGAAAAGCCGCGCAAGCGCCGCCTGCGCAAGAAACTGCGCCTGGGCGAGTTCCAGGAGTTCGGCTTCAGCTTCGAACTGACCTACGACCGCAACGCCCTCTCCCACGACGATGCGCTGGACCATCTGATCGACTTCGTCGAGGCCCAGGGCTGGGTGTTCGGCGGTGGCGGCTCGCCGGAACAGGCGGAGATCAGCGGCTACCTGTGCCTGGCGCGGGTCGGCAGCCTGGACGAGGCGGACCGGGAAAGCGCCCGCCTGTGGCTGGAAGCCCAACCCTGGTGCAAGACCTTCGAGGTCGGCCCGTTGAGCGACTGCTGGCACAACTTCTTCGAGTGAAACCGGCGCCGGCATGACCTGGCCTGGTGCCAGCAGGCGCGAAGCTGCGACCTACGCCCGGATCAGGCGCGGTTCATGCCCCGTGTGGGCGAGGAAAGCCAGCAGGTCTGCGTAGCGGATGCACTCGGTGGCGGTATTCACCAACGGGTGGAAACCGAGCAACCGGTCCTGGCGGATGGCATCGTCGAGCAACACCTCGACCCTGTGCTGCGGATCGTTGACCAGCGCGAAAGGCGTCACGCAGCCCAGTTCGACGCCGAGGTATTCGCGCAGGCGCTCGACCGAGGCGAACGACAGGCGGCTTTCGCCGATCTGTTCGGCGATGCCCGGCAGGTCGGCCTCCTTGCGCTCGTCGAGCAGCACCAGGTAGTGGCGAGTACCCTTGCGGTTGCGCAGGAACAGGTTCTTGATGCCCTGGTCGGGCAATTCGATGCCCTGCGCGTAATATTCCTCGATGGAGGCGATCGCGGGATGCTCGACCCGCTGGCTGTCGATGGCCAGCTCGCGGAGCAACGCCAGAAGCGCCTGCTCGTCCATTTTCGCACTCATGGGACGCGCGCCCTCAGGTGAACTGCGAACCGGAACGGCGCACGAACTTGATCGACCACTTGAAGTTCGGCTTGCGCGTCACGCTGATCGGGCGCCGGGTCACGGTATCGATGGTGATGTTCCAGAACCCGGTGCTGGGCACCTTGATCTTCGCCGGGAAGCGGTCGAAGGCGCCGCCATGGTAGCTATGCCGCCCGCCATTCTTGAAACTGCGGAAATTGGCGTCGTTCATCAGGCGGATATTGCATTGCTGCGAGCACTCGATGACCACGATGTCGTCTTCGTTGAGGTGTTCGCGCTGGTGGACGAATTTCATGGAACGGTTCCGTTGCTGCGGTGGAGCGGAGCGCAACGATAGCACGTCGGCGCCGGCCATACCGCCTCATGACGGGCAATGGTAGGATGCGCGCCCCATGCGTAGCCAAGACCTCCACCAGCGCCTCGCCGATCTCGGCGCCAAGCCCCTGCATTGCGGGAGGATCGTCCGCGCCTGGCTGCAGGGCCGCGCCCTCGATGCCTGCACCGCCCGCCAGCGGGCCGAGGACTTCCTGCCGCTGGGCGTACGCCATGGTCTGCCCCAGGTAGCAGCGGAACTGGAAGGCATCGCCCGCCTGCACAGCGAGCATCCGGCGAGCGACGGCTCGTCGCGCCTGCTGGTGGAACTGGCCGACCGGCAGATGGTGGAAAGCGTGCTGCTGCCGCGCGGTGGGCTGTGCGTCTCGACCCAGGTCGGCTGCGCGGTCGGCTGCGTGTTCTGCATGACCGGCCGCAGCGGCCTGCTGCGCCAGGTCGGCAGCCTGGAGATGGTCGCCCAGGTGGTCCTGGCGCGCCGTCGGCGAGCGGTGAAGAAAGTGGTGTTCATGGGCATGGGCGAGCCGGCGCACAACCTCGACAACGTCCTCGAAGCCATCGACCTGCTCGGCACCGATGGCGGCATCGGCCACAAGAACCTGGTGTTCTCCACCGTCGGCGATCCCCGCGTGTTCGAGCGCCTGCCCCGGCAACGGGTGAAGCCCGCCCTCGCCCTGTCCCTGCACAGCACCCGCGCCGAACTGCGCCGGCAACTGTTGCCCAAGGCGCCGCCGCTGAGCCCGGAAGAACTGGTGGAAGCCGGCGAGGCCTACGCCCGCCGGGTCGACTATCCGATCCAGTACCAATGGACCCTGCTCGAAGGGATCAACGACAGCCTGGAGGAAATGGACGGCATCCTGCGCCTGCTCAAGGGCCGCTTCGCGGTGATGAACCTGATCCCCTACAACAGCATGGACGGCGACGCCTACCGGCGCCCGAGCGGGGAGCGGATCGTCGAGCTGGTGCGCTACCTGCACAGCCGCGGCGTGCTGACCAAGGTGCGCAACTCGGCCGGCCAGGACATCGACGGCGGCTGCGGGCAACTGCGCGCCAGGGCCACGCAGGGCACGGTGGAACGGCGCATCCCCGCCCGCCAGGCCTGAAGCCACCCTCCTCCCGCCAAGGGTCTAGACTCTCAGGGCAGGTATGGAAAAGGGAGGACCACCGATGGGTATCGAGACGGAAGAACCGAACCAGAAGCCGCCGACCTTCTGGCAGATGCTGCATAGCGTGATGGCTGCCGCCTTCGGCGTACAGAGCGGGCGAAACCGCGCCCGCGACTTCACCCACGGCAAGCCCGTGCACTTCATCATGCTGGGCCTGCTCTTCACCCTGGTGTTCGTGCTGTTGCTGGCCGGGATCGTGAAACTGGTGCTGAGCCTCAGCGGCCTGTGACCTCTGCGCCGCCGAGGCGGGCTTTCACTGGTGGCTGACCCAGAACACCGCGGTAGCCACCACCAGCAGGATCAGGACGAAGGCCGCGCGGGCGTCGACCACGCTGTCGCGGTTTTCCTGGGTTTTGCTCGGCTCGCTCATGACTCCCCCTGTTTCTTGTGGGTATCGGGACGAAGACATCGAAAGGCACTCTCCAGTTAAGACCAGCGCCGCCCATCGCTCAAGAAAGGCGCCGTTGCGAAGCGGTTATGCTTGCCTGGCGACTTAGTCTTTTTGGTTCTTACCATATACTCAAACATCACTTTTACGCATAAATATGAACTGGTATCGTGCGCCCACTCCGCGTGGAGCGCGTAGCCGTGCGCGCTGGTTAACGCAGTAAGCCGCATAGCCTGACAGCAGGAATATTCATGTACGTATACGACGAGTACGACCAACGGATCGTCGAGGACCGCGTCAAGCAGTTCCGCGACCAGACCCGCCGTTACCTGGCGGGTGAATTGACCGGTGAGGAGTTCCGCCCGCTGCGCCTGCAGAACGGTCTCTATATCCAGCGCTATGCCCCGATGCTGCGCATCGCCGTTCCCTATGGCCTGCTCTCCTCGCGCCAACTGCGCAAGCTGGCGCAGATCGCCCGCGACTACGACAAGGGCTACGCCCACATCAGCACCCGGCAGAACGTGCAGTTCAACTGGCCGGAGCTGGAAGACGTGCCGGAAATCCTCGCCGAGCTGGCCACCGTGCAGATGCACGCGATTCAGACCAGCGGCAACTGCATCCGCAACACCACCACCGACCAGTTCGCCGGCGTCGCCCGCGACGAGCTGGTGGACCCGCGCCCCTGGTGCGAGATCATCCGCCAATGGTCGACCTTCCACCCCGAGTTCGCCCACCTGCCGCGCAAGTTCAAGATCGCGGTGAACGGCGCGGTGAGCGACCGTGCCGCCATCGAAGTGCACGACATCGGCCTGGAGGCGGTGAAGAACGAGGCCGGCGAGCTCGGCTTCCGCGTCTCGGTCGGCGGCGGCCTGGGCCGAACCCCCATCGTCGGCAGCTTCATCAATGAATTCCTGCCCTGGCAGCACCTGCTCGGCTACCTGGATGCCATCCTGCGCGTCTACAACCGCTATGGCCGGCGCGACAACAAGTACAAGGCGCGGATCAAGATCCTGGTCAAGGCGCTGACCCCGGAAGTCTTCGCCGAGCGCGTCGAGGCCGAATGGGCCAACCTCAAGGACGGACCGAGCACCCTCACCGAGGCGGAAGTCCAGCGCGTCGCCGCGCATTTCGTCGATCCGGCCTACAAGGCCCTCGACGACCTCGACGAGTCCCTCGCCCGGCTCGACGCGGAGCACCCCGGCTTCGCCCGCTGGCGCGCACGCAACACCTTCGCCCACAAGAAGCCCGGCTACGTCGCCGTGACGCTCTCGCTGAAGCCCACCGGCACCGCGCCGGGAGACGTCACCGACAAACAGCTGGAGGCCATCGCCGATCTCGCCGACCGCTACAGCTTCGGCGAGGTGCGCAACAGCCATAACCAGAACATCATTCTCGCCGACGTCGAGCAGGGCGAACTCTTCGCCCTCTGGGGCGAACTGCGCGAACTGGGCTTCGCCACCCCCAACGTCGGCCTGCTGACCGACATCATCTGCTGCCCCGGCGGCGACTTCTGCTCCCTGGCCAACGCCAAGTCGATCCCGATCGCCGAAGCCATCCAGCGCCGCTTCGACAATCTCGACTATCTATTCGACATCGGCGACATCGACCTGAACATCTCCGGTTGCATGAACGCCTGCGGCCATCACCATGTCGGCCACATCGGCATCCTCGGGGTCGACAAGAAAGGCGCGGAGTTCTACCAGGTCTCCCTCGGCGGCAGCTCGGCGCGCGACGCCAGCCTCGGGCAGATCCTCGGCCCGTCCTTCGCCCAGGAGCAGATGGCCGACGTGATCGACAAGATCATCCAGGTCTACGTGGAACGCCGGACCGAGGAAGAACCCTTCATCGACACCTTCCGCCGTATCGGTATCGACCCGTTCAAGGAGCGCGTATATGCAGCGAATCATTAAGGACCGCCAGGTGGTCGACGACCGCTGGCACTTGCTGCCCAAGGACGCGACCCTGGAAAGCGTACCCAACAGCGACGACGTGATCATCCCGCTGGCCCTGTGGCTCGAGCACGGCCCGGCCCTGCGCGGCCGCGACGGCGGCCTGGGGGTCTGGCTGGACGCGGACGAGGAGCCGGAAAGCATCGCCGGCGACCTCGACAGGTTCCAAGTGATCGCAGTGAACTTCCCCGCCTTTACCGATGGCCGCGGCTTCAGCAGCGCGCGCCTGCTGCGCGAGCGCTACGGCTACAAGGGCGAGATCCGCGCGATCGGCGACGTGCTGCGCGACCAGTTGTTCTTCATGCGCCGCTGCGGCTTCGACGCCTATGCCATCCGTGCCGACCGCAGCCCGGAAGACGCCCTGGCCAGCCTGGACGACTTCAGCGAGGTCTACCAGACCTCGGTGGAGCAGCCGCTACCGCTGTTCCGCCGCCGCGGCTGACCCCCGCCCTGACGGAAAAGCCCCGCAGCCGCGGGGCTTTTTCATTCCCGAGGTCACGGACGCCTCAGGCCGCCCGCACGCTGTCCCAGGCCACCTGCGCCAGCAGTTCGCGACAGTCGGCCAACGCCACCCGGGTTCGCCCGGCCAGCCACTGGCGGGCAAGGTCGTGGGCCGGGCCGATCACCACCGAAGCAAAGCAGTCGTCCGGCATCTCGCGGAACAGGCCCTCGGCCCGATATCCCGCCAGCGCCGCATGGATCCGTGCGAAGTGCGCCTGGTTGTCGGCCCGTAGGCGCTCGCCCAGCTCCCCCGCCTCCACCCGCCCGCGGCTGTGCAGGATGAAGCGTGCCCAGTCGGGATTCGCCACGACCCAGTCGATGTAGCTGGTGACCAGCAACCTGACCGTTTCCTCGGCGCTGCGCGCCCTGGCGAAGCCGGCTTCGAGCAACGCCGCGTACTGGCCGATCCCGGCCAGGTACAGTTCGCCATGGATGCGTTCCTTGTTGCCGAAATGGTGGTAGAGGCTACCGATGCTCGCTCCGGAACGGTCGCGGATCATCTCGATGGTGGTGGCGTCTACGCCATGCTCGCTGAAGCAGGCCAGGGCGGCCTGGAGAATCTCGTCTTTGCGGGAAGAACGGCCCATGTCGGTCCTTGTCGTTAATCGTCGAAACGCTGACTAGAATATTTTTCTAGAATAAATTTCTAACCTTCGTATACTGCCCCGGTGCGCACACATCTTCAATCCTGAAACGCCCGGAGTTTTCCATGAGTCAGATGATGCAGATGTACCAGCAGGTCGGCCCGGCCCAGTTCAGCGCCATGATCGGCCAGTTCGCACCCTATTTCGCCAGCATCGCCCCGCAGTTCGTCGAACTGCGTCCCGGCTATGCCGAAGTCACCTTCCCCAAGCGCCGCGAGGTGCTGAACCATATCGGCACGGTGCATGCCATCGCCCTGTGCAATGCCGCCGAACTGGCCGCCGGGACCATGACCGACGCCTCGATTCCCGCCGGCCATCGCTGGATTCCGCGCGGCATGACCGTCGAGTACCTGGCCAAGGCCACTGGCGACGTGCGCGCGGTGGCCGACGGCAGCCAGATCGACTGGCAAGCCACCGGCAACCTGGTGGTGCCGGTGGTCGCCTATGTCGACGACAAGCCGGTATTCCGCGCCGAGATCACCATGTACGTCAGCCAGGCCTGACCGCCAAGGCGCCCCGGCCGTGCTTTCGGCCGGCTGGAGGCGCCCTGGCGGCCAGCTCTATTCTCGAAGCCATGAGCAGACCACGGAGACCGGCATGAACCCTC
This sequence comes from Pseudomonas sp. 203-8, assembly GCF_020708595.1. Taxonomy (NCBI): domain Bacteria; kingdom Pseudomonadati; phylum Pseudomonadota; class Gammaproteobacteria; order Pseudomonadales; family Pseudomonadaceae; genus Pseudomonas; species Pseudomonas sp. 203-8. Next base: position 77,981 of record NZ_JAJFDF010000007.1, read on the forward strand.
CGCAACCACGCCTCATCGATAACGGCAACGGCCATCCGCTGGCCAGCCATTGGTACCGGCCTGCCGGGGAGCCGCGCGGCTATCTCCTGATCGTCCCGGCGATGGGAGTGGAACAGCGCTTCTACGCGCCCTTCGCCGCCTGGCTGGCAGAGCGCGGCTACCTGGCCATCACCTTCGACTACCTGGGCATGGGGCAATCGCGCAACGGCTCGCTGCGCGGTCTCGAGGTCGATGTGCTGGGCTGGGCCCGTCATGACTGCAGCGCCATGCTCGCCGCCGCGCTCGCCGAGAGCGGGAGCAAGCCCCTGTACTGGATCGGCCATAGCCTGGGCGGCCAGATCCTGCCCTTCGTCGAAGGGCGCGAGCGTATCGATAGGGTCTTCAGCATCGCCAGCGGCAGTGGCTACTGGAAGGAAAACAGCCCGCGGTTGCGCAACAAGGTCTGGTTGTTCTGGTACCTCGTCGCGCCCCTGCTGACGCCGCTGCTCGGCTATTTTCCCGGGCGCCGCCTGGGCATGGTCGGCGACCTGCCGCGCGGGGTGATCGAACAATGGCGACGCTGGTGCCTGCATCCGCAGTACGCCCTCGCGGATGGCGAGGCCATCCGCCGCGCCTTCTCCGCCGTACGCACGCCCATCGTGTCGCTGTCGTTCACCGACGATGAAATGATGTCCCGACGCAGCATCGAGTCGCTGCTGGGCTTCTACCGCGAAGCGCCGAAAACCGCCTGGCGCATCGCTCCCGAGGAAATCGGCGCCCGCCACATCGGCCATTTCGGCTTCTTCCGGCCGCAGTTCGCCGAATCGCTATGGGCGGGCTACCTGTTGCCGGAGCTGGGCTCCGGCAACGCCCTCAGCCGAGGTTGACCAGCACCCGGCCGACCAGCTTGCCGGCGAGGATCTGGTTGATCGCCCCCGGCAGCTCTTCGAGGGCGATCTCGCGCGCCACCTCTTCGAGGTTGTCGAGCTTCCATTGCAGCGACAGCTTGTCCCACATGGATGCCTTGACCACCAGCGGCAGCTCCACCGAGTCCACCCCGAGCAGGTTGACCCCGCGCAGGATGAACGGCAGCACCGAGGCCTTGAAGCCGGCGCCGGCGGTCAGGCCGCAGCAGGCGACGCTGCCGCCGTACTGCAACGACTTGACCACGTTGAAGAGGATGTCGCCGCCGACGGTGTCCACCGCGCCGGCCCACTGTTCCTTGAGCAACGGCTTGTCGACGCCATCGGCCACGGTGGCGCGATCGAGGATCTGCTTGGCCCCCAGGCGGTTGAGGAACTCGGCCTGCTCCAGCTTGCCGGTGGCGGCCGCCACGGTGTAGCCGAGCTTGGCCAGCAGTTCCACGGCGATACTGCCGACCCCGCCGCTGGCGCCGGTCACCAGCACCGAGCCATGGTCGGGGCGCAGGCCGCTGCGCTCCAGCTTTTCGACGCAGAGCGCCGCGGTCAGGCCGGCGGTGCCGAGGATCATCGCCTCGCGCAGGCTCAGGCCTTGCGGGCGCTTGATCACCCAGGCCGCGGGCACGCGGATGTACTGGCCGAAACCACCGGCGGTGTTCATGCCCAGGTCGTAGCCGGTGACGATCACCTCGTCGCCGGCCGCGAACTCGGCCACCGAGGACTCGGCGACCACACCGGCGGCATCGATGCCGGGGGTATGCGGGTACTTGCGGGTCACCCCGCGGTTGCCGCTGGCGGACAGCGCATCCTTGTAGTTCAGCGAGGAATACTGCACGCGGATCAGTACGTCGCCCGCCGGCAGGTCGCCGGTATCGCGCTCGACCACCTGCGTTTCGTAAACGCCGTGGGGCGCTTCCGTCACCCACAACGCCTTGAATACAGCCATTTCGACCTCCTCTCGTGAAAACCCTGAAGACAGCGTGTTCGTCCCTGTCGGCGCCGGCCTATTGCCAGAACTTCTGCTGGTTGAGCCGCCCCCACCAGGTCACCAGCACGCGGTCGATAACCACGCTGGCGGCCAGGCCGACGCGTTCCTGCAGGCTCTTGCGCTCGACGAATTGCACCTGGTAGACATCGCGCTCCCTGGCCTGCTCGGCCAGGTACTCGTCGCTGGTCTTGAGTTCGTCCACCAGCAGCTTGCCCAGTGCGGCCTGGCCCAGCCAGACCTCGCCGGTGGCGATCTCGTCCATGTTCAGTTGCGGCCGGTAGTGGGCCACGAAGTTCTTGAACAGTTCGTGGGTCACCTCCAGGTCCTCCTGGAACTTTTCCCGGCCCTTCTCGGTGTTCTCGCCGAATACCGTCAGCGTACGCTTGTATTCGCCGGCGGTAAGCACCTCGAAGTCAATATCGTGCTTCTTCAACAGCCGGTGGACGTTGGGCAACTGCGCCACCACGCCGATCGAGCCGAGGATGGCGAAGGGCGCGGAAAGGATCCGATCGCCGATGCAGGCCATCATGTAGCCGCCGCTGGCCGCCACCTTGTCGACGCACACGGTCAGCGGCACGCCGGCCTGGCGGATGCGCGCCAGTTGCGAGGCCGCCAGACCGTAGCCATGGACCATGCCACCGCCGCTTTCCAGGCGCAGCACCACCTCGTCGTCCTTGCCCGCCATGCTCAGCACCGCAGTCACTTCGTGGCGCAGTTGCTCGGTAGCCGAGGCCTTGATGTCGCCGTCGAAATCGAGCACGTAGACCCGCGACTTCTGTTCAGGATGTTTCTTCGCCTGCTTCGCCGCCTTGCTCTCCTCCTTGCGCAAGGCCTTGAGGCTGGTCTTGTCGAGGACGCTGTGGCGGACCCGCTCGCGCAGGTCCTTGTAGAAATCGTTGAGCTTCTGCACGTCGAGGTGCCCGCCTGCGCCGCGCCGGCCGCGGCCGCGCAGGGCGACGATCACCACCAGCACCACGATGATCGCCGCCAGCACGGTCACGGTCCTGGCCAGAAAGCCCGCATATTCGGCAATGAACTCCACACAACCCCCTCTCTACTGTTGACGCACCCGTCTACGGGCGACACGATTGCGCAAGCATACCCAGGCCACCGACGGGCGGCCAGCGATGCCACTGCCTGGAGAGCCTTTGCAGGGCGCGCCCGGAGCAGCCGATAAAGGCAGCGAATGACATTCAAACAAGCGTATGTTTTTTCGTTGACAGCCCTGGGTGATCCTCATACCCTCGCGGAACTTTCACCCGCCGAGGTCCGCCCGTGGGCAGCATCTACCTGATTCGACATGGCCAGGCGTCGTTCGGTGCCGACGACTACGACGTGCTGTCGCCGACCGGCATCCGCCAGGCGGAAATCCTCGGCGACCACCTGCTGAACCTCGGCGTCCGTTTCGACCGCGTCCTCAGCGGCGGCTTGCGCCGCCAGCAGCACACCGCCCGCGCCGCCCTCGAACGCCTGGAGTCCTCCGGGCTGGCCACGCCGGAGCTGGAAGTCGATCCGGCGTTCAACGAATTCGAAGCCGACGCGGTGATCCGCGCGCACCTGCCGGACCTGCTCGAGGAGCAGCCGGAAGCCCTGCACATCCTTCGCCATGCGGCCGAGCATCGGGCCGAGTTCCAGCGCCTGTTCTCCACCATCATCGCGCGCTGGGTTTCCGGCAACCATGAGAAAGATGGGCTGGAAAGCTGGCAGGAATTCCTCGATAAGGTCCATGACGGTCTTCGTCGTCTGCTGGCGCAGGCCAGCGGCAAGGACAGGGTCGCCGTGTTCACCTCCGGCGGTACCATCACCGCCCTGCTCCAACTGATCGTCGGCGTTCCGCCGCTCAAGGCCTTCGAGCTGAACTGGCAGATCGTCAATACCTCGCTGACTCGCCTGAAATTCCGCGGCGAGGAAGTGTCCCTGGCTTCCTTCAACAGTCACGTGCACCTGGAACTGTTGAAGGCGCCGGAACTCATCACCTATCGATGAGCCGGCCTACCGCGACCGTTCCGGTCGCCGAAAAAACCCTAGAAGAAAGGAATAGAACCCATGACCACCGTTGCTGACATCGTCTCCACCATGAAAAGCAAGTTCAACGCCAGCGCGGCCGCCGGCCTGGATCTGGTGTTCCAGTTCAACATCGAAGACGGCGACAATCACTACCTGGTCGTCAAGGACGGTACCTGCGAAGTGGTACAGGGCGACGCCGAGAACCCCAACGTCACCCTGATCATGGACAGCGAAACCCTGAAGGGCATCACCAGCGGCGAGACCGACGGCATGCAGGCCTTCATGGCCGGCAAGCTGCGCGCCGAAGGCGACATGATGCTGGCGATGAAGCTGGGCGAACTGTTCCCGGTCTGACCGTTTCCGGCGCCATGCCAGAAGGAAAACCGGAGTCCCTCGCGGCTCCGGTTTTTTTTCGTCCGGCATTCCTCCAGGCCGACGATCAGGGACCGTGATGGAGCGGCAACACGCTTGCCCATAACGCCTGGCGGCGGCTTGTGAGGGCCGGGACAGGGCATTAGATTAGCCAATTATCGCCGGTCACCATCATTGCGCAGCCTGATGCGCGCACCGGCTCCCGCGGCTCCGCCGTGGCACCACGAGAAGGGAACCCCATGTCGCTGACCGACCAATCCACTCGCATCCGCGCCGGCGAAGAACTCGACGCCGCCGTCATCGACCCGTACCTGAAAGCCCATATCCCCGGCCTCGAAGGCACCCCGAAGATCAGCCAGTTCCCCGGTGGCGCGTCCAACCTGACCTACCTGATCGAGTATCCGCGCCAGGAGTTCGTCCTGCGTCGCCCGCCATTCGGCCACAAGGCCAAGTCGGCCCACGACATGGGCCGCGAATACCGCATCCTGAACCAGTTGAACGCAGGCTTCCCCTACTGCCCGAAAGCCTACCTCTACTGCACCGACGAGTCGGTGATCGGCGCCGAGTTCTACGTCATGGAACGGGTCAAGGGCATCATCCTGCGCGCCGAACTGCCGCCTGAGCTGAATCTCGACGAACAACAGACCCGCAGCCTGTGCAAGAGCTTCATCGACAAGTTCGTCGAACTGCACAACGTCGACTACGCCGCCTGCGGACTGGCCGACCTGGGCCGCCCGGACGGCTACGTGCAGCGCCAGATCGCCGGCTGGACCGACCGCTACGAGAAGGCCCTGACCCCCGACGCGCCGCTCTGGGAACCGGTCAAGGCCTGGCTCAAGGACAAGCAGCCGGCCGATCACCACAAGCCGGGCATCGTGCACAACGACTACCGCTTCGACAACGTGATCCTCGACCCGGAAAACCCGATGCAGATCATCGGCGTGCTGGACTGGGAACTGGCCACCCTCGGCGATCCGCTGATGGACCTCGGCAATACCCTCGCCTACTGGGTGGAAGCCGGCGACCCGGCTCCGGTGCAGCTGACCCGCCGCCAGCCCAGCCACCTGCCGGGCATGCTGACCCGCCGAGAGTTCGCCGACTACTACGCCGAGCGGGCCGGGATCCCACCGATCGACAACCTGGACTTCTACTACACCTATGGCCTGTTCCGTCTTGCCGGCATCGTCCAGCAGATCTACTACCGCTACTACCACGGGCAGACCCAGGACAAGCGTTTCGCCCAGTTCGTGCAGATGAACAAGCTGCTGGAGCAGATGAGCCTGCAGGCCATCGAGCGCTCCCGCCTGTAACCGACCACTACAAGGGGATAGCCCATGTCCAAGACCCACCTGTTCGACCTCGACGGCAAGATCGCCTTCGTTTCCGGCGCCAGCCGCGGCATCGGCGAGGCGATAGCCAAGCTGCTGGCCCAGCAAGGCGCCCACGTGATCGTCTCGAGCCGCAAGATCGATGGCTGCCAGGCGGTCGCCGACGCGATCACCGCGGAGGGCGGCAAGGCCACCGCGATCGCCTGCCACATCGGCGAGATGGAGCAGATCCAGAACGTCTTCGCACAGATCCGCGAGCAGTTCGGCCGCCTCGACATCCTGGTCAACAACGCCGCCACCAACCCGCAGTTCTGCAACGTACTGGAAACCGACCTCGGCGCCTTCCAGAAGACCGTCGACGTCAACATCCGCGGCTACTACTTCATGTCCATCGAGGGCGGCAAGCTGATGAAGGAACACGGCGGCGGCAGCATCATCAACGTGGCCTCGATCAATGGCGTATCGCCCGGCGAGTTCCAGGGCATCTACTCGGTGACCAAGGCCGCCGTGATCAGCATGACCAAGGTCTTCGCCAAGGAATGCGCGCAGTTCGGCATCCGCTGCAACGCCCTCCTGCCAGGGTTGACCGACACCAAGTTCGCTTCGGCGCTGGTGAAGAACGACGCGATCCGCAACCTCGCCCTGCAGCGCATCCCGCTCAAGCGCGTGGCCGAGCCGAGCGAAATGGCAGGCGCCGTGCTCTACCTGGCTAGCGAAGCGTCCAGCTACACCACCGGCGTGGCGCTGAACGTCGACGGCGGCTTCCTTTCCTGACGGAACGGCGAACGCGCGAAGAGGGAGCCAGGGCTCCCTCTTTTCATTTCAGGATTGCCAATGCCTCGCACCAGCGCGGGACAGCCGCCCCACGGCTATTCACCTGCGTTCTCGGGTAGCCGGACGAGTACCCCCATAGGCGTTACCCGCCGCTTCCACTTCAGTTGCCGACCCGCCAGCCACCGTTCACCGACACCACCGTTCCGGTGACGAACCCCGCCTCGGGCGAGGCCAGCCAGGCCACCGCCGCGGCGATGTCCTCGACCCGGCCGGTCCTGCCCAGCGGGGTCTCGCCGACGATGGCGGCGACCCGTTGCGGATCGAGGCCGCCGGGAAAGAACCGGGTGTCGGCGATGTAACCCGGCGCCACGCTGTTCACCGTGATCCCGCGCGAACCGAGTTCCCGCGCCAGGGCCACGCCGAAGCCATGCAGGCCGGCCTTGGCTGCCGCATAGCCCAGCGCACCAGGACTGCCGCTACCGGTCTGCGCAGCGATCGATCCGATATGGATGATCCGCCCGCCCTCTTCCGCGAAATGCGGCAACACCGCCAGCGACATGAGGAACGCGCTTTTCAGGTTGCCGTCCAGCAGCGCATCCCATTCCCGCTCGGCCTCAGCCAGCGGAGTGGTGGCGGCGATCTTTCGGGTGAACCCGGCGTTGTTCACCAGCACGTCGAGCCCCTGGAAGGTGTCGCCAACCCAGGCGGCCACCGCCTCGACAGCTTCGCGACGGGAAAGATCGGCGGCCATCCAGGGCACACCGCCCAACTCGGCGGCAGCGCGTTGCAGACGCTGGGAATCACGGGCCACCAGGGCGATCCGATAACCCTGTTGCCGAAGGCGCCGGGCGATGGCCAGGCCGATGCCCGACGAGCCGCCGGTGACCAGGGCGGTACGGGGGATTGGAGAATGAGTGTGCATGACGGGCTTCCTCTGTAATGGATGGAACGCCTCGTCTGGCCAGAGCGAGCGTACGGATGGATTTTCGACGGATCCGCCGCGATATATCCAATACTGTCTTTCTTAACTCACCATATCCGGGAGATATCGCAATGGCCGACTTACGCCAGTTCCGCCAGTTCGTCGCGGTTGCCGAGGAGCTGAGCTTCCGCCGCGCCGCTGAGCGCCTGCACATGGCCCAGCCACCGCTGACCACTGCGATCCGGCGGCTGGAAGAAGAAGTCGGCGCCAGCCTGCTGGAGCGTGACAACCGTATCCACCGCCTGATGCCGGCAGGCCGCGCGTTCCTCGACGAAGCCCGGCGCACCCTGGCCCAGGCCGAACGCACCCTGGCGGCCGCGCGCAGCGCCGCCAGCGGACGCAGAACGTTGCGCCTGGCGTTCGTCGACAGCACCATCAATATTCTGCTACCGCGCATACTCCAGGCGTTCCGCCAACAGCATGGCGCGCTGGACTTCCAGCTCCAGGAAGACACCACCGCAGGGCAACTGGAGGCGTTGCGCGAAGACCGCATCGATGCCGGCCTGATCGTTCTGCCGGTCGACTGCCAGCCCGGCCTGTACACACATCTACTGGTGGACGGCGACATGCGCGTGGCATTGCCCGAAGGGCATCGGCTGGCACGCCATGCGCGCCTGCGCCTGGAACAACTGGCCGGAGAACCCTGGCTGCTGTTTCCACGGCACTATGGGCCGGGCATGCACGACCTGATCGTCGCCGCCTGCGCGGCAGCCGGCTTCGTCCCGGAGGTGGTGCAGGAGGCGCGGCAGATGCAGACCATCGCCGGGCTGGTGGCCGGCGGCATCGGCGTCGCGCTAGTGCCTTCGCTGCTACAACCGTTGCGCCCGCCGGGGGTCACCTTTCGTCCCCTGCAAGGGCGGCGGGCGCGAATTCCCTATCGGCTGGCGCTGGCCTACCGCACGCCGTCGGAACTCATCGAACGCTTTCGCGAAACCGCCCAGGCGATCGCCGCCGCCCCGGCTTTTCGCATGGCCTAGCGCCAGTCCCTGAGCGCCTCCTCGGCCGCCAGGTTCATCGGCTCGGCAAGCAGCCCGGCGACGCCGTAGTTCACCGCGAACACCGCCTTGTCCGCCATCGGCAGGAAAGTCACCCGCCCCGCCAGCGGCTCGAACAGGAACAGGTCGTGCTCGCCGGCCCGCAGCCAGCGCCAGAGATCGACACCCAGCGGACTCTGCGACAAGCCCAGGCGGCGGCCCCGGGACTGCTGCTCGAGGGCCAGGAAGCGGCCGCTGAGCGCGTCGAGGCGATAGCCCGGCGCCAGACCGATCAACGCGGCTAGCCCCTTCCAGCGGAAAATCCGCGCGTCCAGTTGCCAGAGTTCGCCGTCCAGCACCACGCTGCGCTCGTTGGCGCCCTCCTGGATCAGCACCCGGTAGCGCTGCGGCCCTTCGGCCTGGAAGCTCAGGGTGGCCATCGGCTGCTCGGGCTTGAGCAGCGAATAGCTGCGCAGGTCCCAGGCGAGCACCAGCAGCAGCGCCGCCACGGCGACGAAGGCCAAGCCGCAGGTGCCGCGCAGCCAGCCGAGGAACCAGGTGCGTTCGAAGAGGATGCGCACCGCGACCAGGGCGGCCAGCAAGGCCAGTAACGCGAATGCCCAGGCCAGACCGTCGTACTGCATGCAAGCGATTCCTTCTGCGTGAAATTGCGGGCATTATGCGCACCCCTCCTCCCGACGGCCAGCGAGGCCGTTTCCCGATTGGAAGCAGGTCCGGTTTTTCATGCCCTTCGAACTCGCGATAGACCCCAGCACCCTGATCATCCTGGCCGTGGTGGCCTTTCTCGCCGGCTTCATCGACGCCATCGCCGGCGGCGGCGGCCTGTTGACCATCCCTGCGCTGCTCACCGCCGGGGTCCCGCCGCACCTGGCGCTGGGTACCAACAAGCTGAGCTCGACCTTCGGTGCGGCGACCGCCAGCTACACCTTCTACCGGCGCAAGCTGTTCCATCCCGGGAAGTGGCGCAACGCTCTGCTCGCCACCGCGATCGGCGCCGCCATAGGCGCCTGGGCGGCTCACCTGCTGCCCGCCGAGTGGCTGAACCGGATGCTCCCGGTGGTGGTATTCACCTGCGGCCTCTACATGCTCTTCGGCGGCACGCCGAAGGCGCCGCTGGACGCCGATGCGCCGCTCGGACGCAAGCGCCAGTGGCCGCAGGGCCTCGCCCTGGGCTTCTACGACGGCGTGGCGGGACCGGGCACCGGAGCGTTCTGGACCGTCAGCTCGCTGCTCATGTACCCGCTGGACCTGGTCCGCGCCAGCGGTGTGGCGCGGAGCATGAACTTCGTCAGCAACATAGTGGCGCTGGCGGTGTTCATCGCCTCCGGCCAGGTGATCTGGTTGCTCGGCCTGTGCATGGGTGCGTCGCTGATGGTCGGCGCCTATTTCGGCGCGCGCACCGCCATCGGCGGCGGGGCGAAGTTCATTCGCCCGGTGTTCATCCTGGTGGTCCTGGCGCTGACCGCGCGGCTAGCCTGGCAGCACTGGTTCAGCGGCGCCTGAGCGGCGCGCCAGGTACAGGTCGATCAGGTGCCGGGCGATCGAGCGCTGCGCCGGTAGCGGCGGCAAGGCATCGAGGGAGAACCACTGGGCGTCCTCGATCTCGTCTTCCTGCGGGACGATCTCGCCGGACACGTACTCGGCGTGGAAACCGAGCATCAGCGAATGCGGGAACGGCCAGTTCTGGCTGCCGATGTATTCGAGATTGGCGACCTCCACCCCGACCTCTTCGCGCACCTCGCGGACCACGCACTGCTCCACCGACTCGCCGGCCTCGACGAAGCCGGCCAGGGTACTGTAGACCCCCGGCACGAAGCGCGGCGAACGCGCCAGCAACACCTCGTCGCCCCGGGTCACCAGGACGATCATGCTCGGCGACAGGCGCGGGTACTGGTGCAGCCCGCACTGCGGACACTGCATCACCCGCTCGTGGTCCTGCGCCTGCATGCGTGTGCCGCAATTGCCGCAGAACCGGTTGTGACGTGCCCAGATGCCGATCTGGCTGGCATAGCCGAGCATGCAGAACTGATCGAAATCGCCGTGCAGCATGAACTGCCGCAACGGCGCCCAGGCCATGCCCGGCAGCTCGATCGGCTCGTCCAGTTCCAGCACGTAGACCGGCTCGCCCTGCCAATGGCCGACCCCATGTTCGGCGAGCAGCGGGAGTTCCTGGCGCTTCAGCCATTCGCGGGGGAACAGCAGGCCGTTGTCGTCCTGGAGGAAGCGCTGCTGACAGTGCGCGAGCACCCAGCCGCCGACCTGGGCGGTAGCCGGCCGACCTGCCTGCCAGCGGAACTCGCCGGCCATCAGGCGGCCACCGGCAGTCCGAGCGCCTTGACGCTGGCGCTGGCCAGGTCGAGGACGTCCGGCTGGCCCTGCGGACGCAGCACGGCACCGCCCTCGAGATAGTATTCGAGACTGGTCAGGGCGTCGGCGAGGGTTTCCAGCATCTGCTCCGAAGGCATCTGCGCGGTCTCGATCATGCGCTGCTGGATGTAGTCGGCGCAGCCGCCGACCAGCAGCGCGGCGCGCTCCTGACCGAGGAACCAGAGACCGCCCCGGACCGCCTGCAGGCTGGCCGGGACGTTGGCCAGGTTGAGCTTGTCGCCATTGGATTCCAGGTACGCGGTGATCGCACGCTTGGCCAGGGCCAGGCCGGCCTTGGCCTCCTCGATCACCACGATGCGCGCCTCGGCCAACTGGTGCACGGCGAACGCATCGGCTTCCTGCCCGGGCTCCGCCGGAGTCGGCCGGATGATGCGGCGCTCGCCGCGCTCGAGGTTGCCGACCATGCTTTCCACGTAGAGCACCGCATCGGCCAGGCGCAGCAACGCCGGCGGCGAATCGGCGACGCCGCTGGCAGCCCAGGCGGCCACGGTGGGTAGCTGGGTCTGCAGGGCGGTGCCGGCCGAGTTCAGGCCGACCATGCCGAGGGTCTTGCTCAGCTTGCCCAGTTGCGCATGCAGGTTGGTCAGGCTATCCGGCTGGGCCACGCCGCGCTCGATCAGGTCGAGCATGTCCTTGACCCCGGCGAGTTCCTCGCGGATCGCCGTGGACAGCGAACGCATCACCGACTGGCCGGGGCCGGACAGGCGCTGCGATTCCTCTTCCAGCAGGTGGTCGGTGAACGGCAGCGGCGCCAGCCCATGCAGTTCGCGGACCTCGCGCGAACGCGGGCCCTGGCCGTCGGACAGCGCCACCAGGTAAAGCAGTTCCTTGAGCAGATGGCGCGGCGCCTCGTAGGCCGGGCCGATCAGCAATTGCTTGAGCTCGCGGTCGATGCGCGAGAACAGTTGCTTGCGCGACTTGCGCGGCAACAGTTGGCCATCGACGATCGACTCGATCGCCGCGGCGCCGATCCAGCACAGCCGCGAACGGGCCACCCCGCCGTGCAGACTGTCGAGGCGCGCCAGCGCGCGGCCCATCAGCTTGAGGCTGGGATAGAGGTTCTGTTCGCGGATCAGGCCGAGCAGGCCGATCTGGTACATGTGGCGCATCCGCCGGCTTTCCTCGCCCAGTTCGGCTTCGGAAGGCAGGTGGTCGATGGCAGTGCTCGGCGGCCGCGGGATATCCAGGCGGGCGCTGAAGAAGAAGCTTTCCGGCAGCGCCGGCTGCCCTGCGGCACAGCGCACTTCGTTGATCGCCGGCAAGAGCAGCTCGGGGATCTCCTGGCGATTGGCCTCGACGTTCTCCAGGTAGCGGCGCAGCACGTACAGGGCGTTGCCCAGGGCTGCCAGCTGGCCGTCGCGCTCCTCGCTGACGCCGGTGGGAATGTCGGTCGCCAGCTGCAGGGCTTCCTGGGCCAGCAGCTCGGCGCCGGCCAGCTCGATCAGGTTGAGGGTGCCGCGGATCTGTTGCAGGCATTCGACGGCGTGCTGCAGCAGGCTGCCGTTCTGCCGCTCGGCAATGAACTGCTCAAGACCCTGTTCGGCCTGTTCCATGGTGGCGAACAACTCGTCGCGCACCAGACTGAGGGACGTGGCTCCTGTGACCATCGGTCTAGTGCGCCTCCCGCGCAAGAATATACAACGGCATCAATCAGCGAATTCCGGCTTCTGCTTGGCCATATGCGCGGCCATCGCCACCCGCAGGTCGGCGGACTGGAGCATGGCGGCGTTCCAGGTAGCGACGTACTCGAGGCCGTCGTCGACCCGGTGGTCGCGCATATAGCGGATCATTTCCTTGGTACCACGGATGGCGATCGGCGACTTCGCGGCGATCTGCCGCGCCAGTTCGAAGACCCCATCCATCAATGCGGCCTGGTCCGCGTAGGTACGATTGACCAGGCCGATGCTCCGTGCCTCTTCGCCGTCGACCATGCGCCCGGTGTAGGCCAGCTCGCGCATCATGCCATCGCCGATGATCCGCGGCAGGCGCTGCAGGGTGCCGACGTCGGCGGCCATGCCGATGTCGATCTCCTTGATCGAGAACTGCGCGTCGGCGGTCGAGTAGCGCATGTCGCAGGCCGAGACCAGGTCGATGGCGCCGCCCAGGCAGTAGCCCTGGATCGCCGCGAGCACCGGCTTGCGGCAGTTGTCGACCGCGTTGAACGAGGCCTGCAGCTCGAGAATCTTGCGACGCAGGGCGTCGGCGTTGCGGCCGACGTCCTTGCCCAGTTGGCTGCCGACCTGGGCCAGCAGCATCAGGTCGATCCCCGAGGAAAAATGCTTGCCCGCCCCGGACAGCACGACCACCCGCACTTCGTCGGTATCGTCGACCCAGCGGAAGATCTCGATGATCTCGCGCCAGAAGTCCTGGTTCATGGCATTGATCTTGTCCGGACGGTTGATCTGGACGTGGGCGATCTTGTCTGCCAGCTCCACACGGAATGCGTTGTACTCGGTCACGGCGATAGTCCTCGGCAGAGCAACTGCGCTGTCAGAACGCAGAGATTTTTGTTGTGCGGAAAATCCCGCAACTATAACAAGGGCGAGCCAAATGTCGATGCTGCACTATGTGATGCACGGCACGCCCATTGATACCGCAATCTCTTCGATGATTGCGCTAAACGCTTGATCCAACGAAAGTCCTGCTGGCATTTTCAGTCTTTTCCTTGCCGTGGAGTCCATCGTGAGCAGTCCCCTGAGCCAGGCTTTCGCACAGAACTTCCTCGGGCATTCGCCGCGCTGGTACAAGCTGACGGTGCTCGCCTTCCTCTTGCTCAACCCCCTGCTGCTATGGCTGGCCGGGCCGGTGACAAGCGCCTGGGTGCTGGTCGGCGAGTTCATCTTCACCCTGGCCATGGCGCTGAAATGCTATCCGCTACAGCCGGGTGGCCTGTTGGTGCTGGAGGCGCTGCTGCTTGGCCTGGCTACCCCCGAGGCGCTCTATGCGGAATTGCAGCACAACTTCCCGGTGCTCCTGCTGCTGATGTTCATGGTCGCCGGCATCTACTTCATGAAGGACCTGCTGCTCCTGCTGTTTTCCCGCCTGCTGCTCGGCGTGCGCTCGAAGACCCTGCTATCGCTCCTGTTCTGCCTGCTGGCCGCCCTCCTCTCGGCCTTCCTCGACGCCCTCACCGTGACCGCCGTGGTGATCAGCGTGGCGGTGGCATTCTTCGCCGTGTATCACCGGGTCGCTTCGGGGCAGCGCGCCAGCGAGGACTACGATCCCGCCACCGACCGCCAGGTCCCCGAGCTGCACCGGGCCCATCTCGAGGAATTCCGCGCCTTCCTCCGCAGCCTGCTCATGCACGCGGCGGTCGGCACCGCGCTGGGCGGCGTCTGCACCCTGGTGGGAGAGCCGCAGAACCTGCTGATCGGCCACGAGGCCGGCTGGCATTTCGTCGAGTTCTTCCGCCAGGTCGCGCCGGTATCCATGCCGGTACTGGCGGCCGGCCTGCTGACCTGCGTGCTGCTGGAGAAGAGCCGCCGCTTCGGCTATGGCGCCCAGTTGCCGGCGGCGGTGCGCCAGGTGCTCGCCGAGTACGCCGCCAGCGAAAGCCGCAAACGCGGAGCGCAGCAGAAGGCCGCGCTGCTGGTGCAGGCCCTGGCGGCGCTGGTACTGATCGTCGGGCTGGCCCTGCATGTCGCCGAGGTCGGCCTGATCGGCCTGTTGGTGATCGTGCTGATCACTGCCTTCACCGGCGTCACCGACGAACACCAGATCGGCCGCGCCTTCCAGGAGGCCCTGCCGTTCACTGCGCTGCTGGTGGTGTTCTTCGCGGTGGTCGCGGTGATCCACCAGCAGCACCTGTTCACCCCGATCATCCAGGCGGTGCTGGCGCTGCCGGCGGAACGCCAGCCGGGCATGCTGTTCATCGCCAACGGCCTGCTCTCGGCGATCAGCGACAACGTATTCGTCGCCACCATCTACATCACCGAGGTGAAACAGGCGCTGGATGCCGGCCACATGAGCCGCGAGCATTTCGATACCCTGGCGGTGGCGATCAATACCGGCACCAACCTGCCCAGCGTAGCGACGCCCAACGGCCAGGCGGCGTTCCTCTTCCTGCTGACCTCCTCCATCGCCCCGCTGGTGCGCCTGTCGTACGGCCGCATGGTCTGGATGGCGCTACCCTACACCCTGGTGATGGGCGGCCTGGGCTGGTGGGCGGTCAGTCATTGGCTTTGAGCGTCGGCACTCCGTTGACCTGGTTGCGCCATTGCCGCCAGGTGTACATCGGGATACCGGCCATCAGCACCAGGAAGCCCCAGAAGATCGCCTGCTGGCCGGTGCCATACAGCGCCCATAGCGAGTAGGCGAAGCCCAGCGAGCCGATCACCAGCAATTGCCGGCGTGAACGCGGCGAGAACTCGTCCGGTCGCACCGCCAGCAGTTGCAACAGCGCGGCGGTGCAGAACGCGTAGGGGACCACCCCGGTCATGGTGCCGAGCAGGATGATCACGTTGAACACATCGACCAGGTCGCCATGCCCGTCGACCATCACCAGCGCCGTCACCAGCAGCCCCGAGGCCAGCAGGCCGTGGGCCGGCGCGCCGTTCTTGTTGAGCTGGCCGAGCGACTCCGGGAACAGCCCGTCGCGCGCCGGAGCCACCGGGATCTGGCCCTGCAACAGGACCCAGCCATTGAGCGCGCCCAGGCAGGCGATGACCGCCCCGGCAGCCACCAGGTAGTAGCCCCAGTCGCCCATCAGGATCCGCGCCGCGTCGGCGAACGGCGAGGTGGAGCGGGCCAGCACCTCCGGCGGCATCAGGCCCTGCACCGCAGTGATCGAGAGGATGTAGAGGGCCGCCGCGGCCAGCGTGCCGAACAGGGTCGCACGGGGAATGGTGCGGCGCGGATCCTCGACGTCGTCGGCCGGCACGGTGGCCGACTCCAGGCCGATGAACGACCACAGGGTCAGCGCCGCGGTGGTGGCGATCGCCTGGGCATAGCCCATGTTCGGCAGCTCGCTGCGCGCCGGGATCGCCAGGTGCTCGGGATTGAAGTGGAACCAGCCGAGGATACCGACCAGCAACAACGGCAGCAGCTTGAGGATGGTCAGCAGGTTCTGCACCACGCTGAAGGTGCCGATGCCTCGCAGGTTGATCAGGGTGCACAGCCAGATCGCGGCGATGGCCACGCTGACCATCAGCAGCGGATCCGCCAGCGCCGGGATGAATACCCGCAGGTAGCCGACCAGGGTCACGGCGATCGCCGCGTTGCCGATCCAGGCGGCTTTCCAGTAGGTCCAGGCGCACAGGTAGCCGGCGAAGCTGCCGAAACCGTCGCGGGTATAGGCGTAGGGGCCGCCGGCGCCGGGGTTGACCCGCGCCAGGCGGGCGAAGGTCAGCGCCAGCAGCACCGCGCCGGTGCTCGACACCAGCCAGCCGAACAGGCTGAGCCCGCCGAACGCCGCCAGGCTGGAGGGAAGCAGGAAGACTCCCGAACCGACCATGTTGCCGATCACCAGCGCGCTGCAGGTCCAGAACCCCATGCCGCGCTTGCCGGCCTTCTCTCCCCCCGCCATCGACACCCCTTAGCCTGTCGGCTTCATTCCTTTATGCATTCAACGGTATAGCAGCGCCCGGACGGTCCGTCCTGATGCTGCAGGCCATGCACATCGGAGTCGAAACCAGGGAAGGCGCGCTCGAAGGTCCGCGCGAACTCGAGATAGTCGAGGATCGAGCGGGTCGCCTCGGTGAAGCGCTCACCCGGCATGATCAGCGGGATACCCGGCGGATAGGGTACCAGCATGACGGCCGCGATGCGCCCTTCCAACCGAGCGATCGGTACCGCCTCGACCTCGCCGCGCACCAGCTTGTCGTAGGCCTCGGACGGCCGCATCGCGACCTCCGGCAGCACCGTGTACATGCGCTTCATGGCCTTCGCCGTGGCGTTGTCGCGGTAGCTGGCGTGCATGGCGTCGCTGAGGTCGCGCAGGCCCACGCCGTTGTAGCGCTTGCCGCCGGCCTGGGCCACGGAGGGCAAGACGTCGAGCAGCGGCAGGTTGGCGTCGTAACAGCGCTTGAATTCGAGCAGTTCGGTGACGAGGGTGCTCCACTTGCCCTTGGTGATGCCCATCGAGAACAGCACCAGGAAGGAGTAGAGACCGGTTTTCTCCACCACCAGCCCGCGCTCCCAGAGGAAGCGGCTGACGATGGCAGCCGGAATCCCCTGCTCGCTGAGCTTGCCGCCGGCGCTCAAGCCCGGGGTGGTCAGGGTGACCTTGATCGGATCGAGCAGCACGTAGTCTTCGGCGATATCGCCGAAGCCGTGCCAGTCGGCGCTCGGCTCCAGCACCCAATCATGGGTGCCGACCTGATCGGTGCCCTCCACCTGCTCCGGCTGCCAGACGCCGAACCACCAGTCGTTCCGGTCCAGGTTCTGCCGTACGTTGGCCAGGGCCCGGCGGAAGCTGAGGGCCTCGTCGAAGGTCTCCTGGATCAGCGAACGCCCGGCGGGCCCTTCCATCATCGCCGAAGCCACGTCCAGCGAAGCGATGATGCCGTACTGCGGCGAGGTCGAGATGTGCATCATGAAGGCTTCGTTGAAGCGCGCCACGTCCAGCTTCCGGGTCCCGCCATCCTGCACGTGGATCATCGAGGCCTGGCTGAAGGCGGCGAGCATCTTGTGCGTGGAGTGGGTGGCGAACACCAGGGGTCCCTCCTCGCTGCGCGAGGTGCCCATGCCATAGCGTCCGTCGTAGAACTCGTGGAACGCGGCATAGGCGTACCAAGCCTCGTCGAAGTGCAACACCTCGACGCTGTCGCCGAGGGTCTGCTTGATCAGCTCGGCGTTGTAGCACAGGCCGTCGTAGGTGGAGTTGGTCACCACCGCCAGCTTCACCTTCGGCTCGCGGCCGCGCGCCAGCGGGCTGGCGGCGATCTTCGCGGCGATCGACTCCTTGCTGAATTCGCTCAGCGGGATCGGCCCGATGATCCCCAGTTCGTTGCGTTCCGGAGTCAGGTAGAGCGGTATCGCCCCGGTCATGATGATCGAGTGGAGGATCGACTTGTGGCAGTTGCGGTCCACCAGCACCAGGTCTTCGCGACCGACCATGGAGTGCCAGACGATCTTGTTCGCGGTGGAAGTGCCATTGATCACGAAGAAGGTATGGTCGGCGCCGAAATTGCGCGCGGCACGGTCCTCGGCCTCGGCCAGGGGGCCGGTATGGTCGAGCAGCGATCCCAGCTCGGGGACCGAGACCGACAGGTCGGAACGCAGCGTGTTCTCCCCGAAGAACTGGTGGAAGGCCTGTCCCACCGGACTCTTGCGATAGGCGACACCGCCGCCGTGGCCCGGCGTATGCCAGGAATAGTTGGACTGCGCGGTGTGCTCGACCAGCGCACGGAAGAATGGCGGCAGCAGCCCGGCCAGGTAGTTGCGCGCCGCCCGGGCGACCTGGCGGGCGAGGAACGGCACGGTGTCTTCGAACAGGTAGAGGATGCCGCGCAACTGGTGCAGGTCGGCCATGGACTCGGCCGGCGCGTTCTCGATGGTCACCTGCTCGCCGAGGGCGAAGATCGGCAATTGCGGCGCCCGCACGCGGGCCACGCGGATCAGTTCGACCACATCCTGCAGCAGGCGCTGGTTTTCCCCGGCACCTTCGGCGGCGACCAGAATGCAGGCCAGGCCGTGGTGGGTGGAAGCGACGATGCGCCCCTCGGCGGAGCTGGCGGTGGAGAGAATGCTGAAGCCGTCCTGCTCCAGTTCGTGGGCGATGCCCCGCACGCGTTCGCCGGCAACGGTGTCGGCCTTGATGTCGCGATGGACGATGAGGACGGGAAATTTGAGGTCTTTATACATTGTTGATCCCGAGCAGCAGGCGGGCGAACCCCGCCGGTCGGCTCAGGGTAGAGACTTGCCGGCACGCACGTAACCCCCGGCGGCTTGCCCTTGTAAGAAAAGGTCGCGGCAACACAAGTCGGCGCGCCGCGCTTGCCTCCTCTCCCGCCAGCGAGGAGCATGGACCTCTCTGCCCTGCTACGGAGCGACAACGATGCGCAGCGCTTATCGGATCGTCAGCGATCACTATGCGGCCTCTAGCCGTGGGGACCTCGCCGGAATGCTGGCGGACATGGACGAACGCACCGAATGGACGGAAATGGCCGGTTTCCCGCTGGCCGGCACCTATGTCGGCGCGGCCGCCATCGGCGCCGGTGTGTTCCAGGCCTTGCAGCGGGACTGGGAGGGCTTCAGGGTCGAGATCGAGCGCCTGATCGACGGCGGCGACAGCGTGGTCGCCGTCGGTCGATATGCAGCGACCCACCGTCGCAGCGGCAAGTCGTTCGAAGCGCGTGTGGCACACGTATGGACGGTAGAGGACGGCAGGATCCGCCGTTTCGAGCAGTTCTGCGACACCTTGCTGGTGGACCGGGCGACACGCTGAACGCGGCGCCCGTGGTGCATGGGCAGGCTATTCGCCGACCGGCGCTTCCAGTTGCGCCCAGAGCGACGGACCACCTGCCGACTTCTCGATCACCGCCAGCCGCGCCGCATGCGCAGCCAGCTCTTCAGCGTTGGCGCGCAGCACCGGGGTGGCTACCCGCGCCGGATCGAGCCGACGGATCGGGCTGACCATCGGCCGGCCGCTGCCGTCGCCTTCCGCGCCGCTGCCGGCCAGCGACAGGCTGGTCTGGCCGCCGGTCATCGCCAGGTAGACGTCGGCGAGGATCTCGGCGTCGAGCAACGCGCCGTGCAGGTCGCGACCGGAGTTGTCCACGCCGTAGCGCTTGCACAACGCATCGAGGTTGTTGCGCTGGCCCGGATGGCGCTCGCGGGCCATCAGCAGGGTATCCAGCACCGAGCAGTACTCGGTCACGTCCGAGCGGTCCTGCTGGCCCAGCAGGGCGAACTCGTTGTTGATGAAGCCGATATCGAACGCCGCGTTGTGGATGATCAGCTGGGCGCCGCGGATGAATTCGAAGAAATCGTTGGCGACCTCGCGGAAGCGCGGCTTGTCCTTCAGGTATTCGTTGGTGATGCCGTGGACGGCGATCGCCCCTTCGTCGACCTCGCGATCGGGTTGCAGGTAGACGTGGAAGTGGCGACCGGTCAGGCGGCGCCCCTCCAGCTCGACACAGCCGATCTCGATGATCCGGTGACCATCGGTCACCGGCATGCCGGTGGTTTCGGTATCCAGTACGACGCTACGCATCTATAGAGCCTTTCTCTGTTTCGCTGCAGCCGCGGCTGCTGAACGCTTGTTTCGGTGTGGCCGCTCAGCGCGGCAATTCGGCGACGCCACGGTTGGCCAACTGGTCGGCCCGCTCGTTGCCGGGATCGCCGGTATGCCCGCGGACCCACTGCCACTCCACCTGGTGCCGGGCGACCTGCTCATCCAGGGCCTGCCAGAGGTCGGCATTCTTGACCGGCTGCTTGCTGGCGGTCTTCCAGCCGCGCTTCTTCCAGTTCGGCAACCATTCGGTGATGCCGCGCATCACGTATTCCGAGTCGGTGATCAGACGGATCGGACAGGAACGCTTGAGTGCCGCCAGCGCCTGGATCGCCGCCATCAGCTCCATGCGGTTGTTGGTGGTGTCCGGCTCGCCGCCCCAAAGCTCTCGCTCGGCGCCCTTGTAGAGGAGCAACGCCCCCCAGCCGCCGCGCCCAGGGTTGCCCTTGCAGGCGCCGTCGGTATAGATCACTACCTGTTCTTTATCTGTCATGCCTAAATTTCGGAATCTCGCCGGCTGACTTTCGCCACCGGCATGGGCACCAGCTGACCGCGCGGTTCGCGCTTGCTCTGGCGCAACGGGCGCAACCCCACGATCAGCTTGCGTGCCACCAATAGATAGAAGCCGGCGCCCGAAGACTGCCAGGCGTCGCCCCAGCGCTCCAGGCGAGCCAGGCGCGATTGCCAGGCTGCCGACGCAAGCGGCGGACGATAGCACCCGAAGCGCCGTTTCTCCAGCGCGAAGCCCAGCAGGTTGAGCCAGTCGCAGGCCCGCGACGGAGGAATGCAGCGGGCCTGGCGCAAGGCATCCCCGGCGAAATAATGACGGATGCCCCACAGGCTCCATGGGTTGATGCCGATCAGCAGCAGGTGGCCGCCCGGACGAACGGTACGCGCGGCTTCGCGCAGGAGACGGTGAGGCGACAGGCAGAAATCCAGGCCGTGTTGCAGCAGGACCACGTCCGCGGCATGTTCGCTGAGCGGCCAGGCGCCCTCTTCGCAGGCGATGTCCACGCCCGGCAGCGGCGGCCCCAGGCGCACGCCGCGCTGAATCTGTCCGGTGCTCGGCGGCAGTTCGGCATGCGGCCCGTAGTGCACCAGGTAGCCACCGAAGTAACGGGTCAGCTCGTCGCACAACAGGCGTCGCTCCTCGGCCAGCATCAGGCTGCCCAGCGGCCCCTGGAACCAGTCGCGCGCCCGGTTGATCGATGCCAGCCACTCGGCATCGGTCTGGGCGAAGGCTTGCGGTTCGTTCATGCGTACCTCCAGCGTCTTCCCCTTCGCGGCGACGGACGCCGGCACGACGGGAAAATAAGCAATACTATGCGCCAATGACTTCTGCTTAGCGACATCGACCCATGATACAGATCGACGCCCTGCCCGCCTTCAACGACAACTACATCTGGCTGTTGCAAGATGCGACAAGCCGTCGCTGCGCGGTGGTCGACCCCGGCGACGCCAAGCCGGTGGAAGCCTGGCTGGCCACCCATCCCGACTGGCGGTTGAGCGATATCCTGGTGACCCACCACCATCACGACCACGTCGGCGGCGTCGCGGCCCTGAAGGAACTGACCGGCGCGCGGGTTCTCGGCCCGGCCAACGAGAAGATCCCGGCCCGCGACCTGGCGCTGGAAGACGGCGAACGGGTCGAGGTGCTCGGCCTGGTCTTCGAGATCTTCCACGTGCCCGGCCATACCCTCGGCCATATCGCCTACTACCACCCGGCGGAGACGCCGCTGCTGTTCTGCGGCGACACCCTGTTCGCCGCCGGCTGCGGCCGTCTCTTCGAAGGCACCCCGGCGCAGATGCACCATTCCCTGGCGCGACTGGCCGCGCTGCCGGCCAACACCCGGGTCTACTGCACCCACGAGTACACGCTGAGTAACCTGCGCTTCGCGCTGGCGGTGGAGCCCGACAACGCGGCGCTGCGGGAACGCTTCGAGGAAGCGACCCGGCTGCGCGAACGGGACCGCATCACCCTGCCGTCGGAAATCTCGCTGGAATTGTCGACCAATCCATTTCTTCGCGTTTCGGAAAAATCTGTTAAGAAAAAAGCCGACCAGCGGAGCGGCCAGCAAAACCGCACCCCGGAGGAGGTTTTCGCCGTCCTGAGGGCCTGGAAGGACCAGTTCTGAAGGTTGGCGAAATCTTGACCACTCTTGAGGTCATTTCTAGAATCGGCTGAATTTTTGCCCGGAACAGCACTCAGCCGATGCCGCCACAGACACGTAAAACCCCCGATCTAGACGCCCTGGCTCGCGCCGTTCGGGTGTCCATCCTGCTCATCGCCGGTGCGCTCGCCGGCTGCCAGGGCAGCGGCCAGATCAAGGGGGAGGCCCAGGCCAAAGCAGCACGTCCCGGCGCCCGAGCCGTCGACGTCCAGTTCAACCCCTCCTGGCTGCATACCCAGCCCGGCCAGAACGCCGCCTACAACGACATCTGGGACCGCATGCGCGACGGTTTCCAGCTCCAGGATGCGATCAGCACCAACCCGCGCATCGAACGCCAGCGCCTCTGGTTCCTCAGCAACCAGTCGTTCCTCGAACAATCGAGCGCGCGCGGCAGCCTCTACATGCACTACGTGGTCGAGCGCCTGGAAGAACGCAACATGCCGCTCGAACTGGCGCTGCTGCCGGTCATCGAAAGCGCCTATAACCCCTTCGCCCTGTCGCGCAGCAACGCCGCCGGCCTCTGGCAGTTCATTCCCGCCACCGGCCAGCATTTCAACCTGCGCCAGACCAATTTCTACGACGGTCGCCGCGACATCACCGCCTCGACCAATGCCGCCCTGACCTATCTCGAGCGCCTGCACGACATGTTCAACGGCGACTGGATGCTCGCCCTGGCGGCCTACAACGCCGGCGAAGGCACTGTCAGCCGCGCCATCGAACGCAACGAGAAACTGGGCCTGCCGACCGACTACTGGAACCTGCCGCTGCCGCAGGAAACCCAGGACTACGTACCCAAGCTGCTCGCCCTCTCACAGATCGTCATGGCGCCGGATTCCTACGGCATCAGCCTGAACCCGATCAACAACGAGCCCTACTTCCAGGCCGTCCGGGTCAAGCGCGGGATCGACCTGTCCAGCGTCGCCGCGCTGGCGAACCTGGACGAGGACGAGCTGTACCAGCTTAACCCGGCCTACAAGCGCCGCGTGACCATGGACGGCCCCCAGCAACTGTTGGTGCCGATGGAGAAAGCGGCGTTCCTGACCGCCTCGCTGGACACCCTCAAGCCGAAGGAAGTCACCGCCTGGCAGCAATACCGGGTGCGTAGCGGCGACAGCCTGCACAGCATCGCCAACCGCTATCGGATCACCGTAGCGGAGCTCAAGAGCGCCAACCGCCTGTCCAGCAACCACCTGCGCAAGGGCCAGCAACTGAGCATCCCCGGGCAGATCGCCGGCGGCGCCGTCAAGCCGGTCTACCAGCAACTCGCCCGACAGGCTTCCACCCCGGCCAGGACCCGCTCCTATAAGGTCAAGAACGGCGACAGCCTGTGGCAGATCGCCCGCAACAACGGCGTCGACGTCAACGACCTGAAGCGCTGGAACGGCCTGGACAAGCACGCCCTGAAGGTCGGCCAGACCCTCAAGCTGCAAGGCGGCACCCAGGCCCTGGCGGCCCGCAAGGGAAACGCCGCCGGCAAGCGCGACAGCGCCACCTACTACAAGGTCAAGCAAGGCGACTCGATGTACCTGATCGCCAAGCGCTTCAATGTCGAAATGAAGCACCTGCAGCGCTGGAACCCGCGCAGCAAGCAGGCGCTCAAGCCCGGCCAGACCCTGACCCTGTACCTGGACACCGCGAGCCGCTGACAGCCCATTGCAGGCCGTCCCGAAACGCCACGCCCGCTCCTGCCGGCGTGGCGTTTTCGCAAGCGCGGCCAGAACCCCGGACCCTAGGCCGGACAGGCCCGCGCTCCCTCTTTTTTCCTGTGCGGGCAAGGTGTTACTGTTGCCTGACGATTCGTTGTCAAAAATAGCCAAGGACCCGGACACACGCCTGATGCGTCGCCTCTCCTTCCTGATCCTCGGCCTGGCCGTGAGCCTGCCCAGCTTCGCCGCGATTATCCAGAGCCATGGTTATGCCCAATTCGGCACGCTCAAGTATCCGGCCAATTTCCAGCACTTCGACTGGACCAATCCCGACGCCCCCAAAGGCGGCACCTTGCGCCTGATGGCCTCGGGCAGCTTCGACACGCTCAACCCCTACACCCTGAAAGGCACCAGCCCGATCGGCACCGGCGATTTCCTCCAGTACGGAGTCAACGAGCTGAACGAACCATTGATGGTGGGCACCGGCCTGTACGACCCGTCCGGCGACGAACCAGCCTCCAGCTATGGCCTGATCGCGAAGAGCGTGGAATACACGGAAAACCGCAGCTGGGTGGTATTCAACCTGCGGCCGGAAGCGCGCTTCCACGACGGCAGGCCGATCACCGCCAGCGACGTGGCCTTTTCCTATCGCACCCTGGTCAAGCAGGGGCACCCGATGTACCGCACCTACCTGCAGGAGGTGAAGCGGGTCGATATCCTCACCCCCCACCGGGTGCGTTTCGTCCTGCGGCGCTCCGGCAACCCGCTGCTGATCCTGCGCCTGGGCGAGCTTCCGGTGCTGCCGCAGCATTACTGGAAGGATCGCGACTTCCGCGCCACCACCTTCACCGCGCCGCTGGGCAGCGGTCCCTATCGCATCGTCGAGGTCGATCCCGGGCGCCGCCTGGTGTTCGAACGCGTGAAGGGCTGGTGGGGCGAAAAACTGCCGGTGAACCGCGGCAAATACAATTTCGACCGGGTCGTGGTGGACTTCTACCGGGACAACGGCGTCGCCTTCGAAGCCTTCAAGGCCGGCGAGTTCGACTTCTACATCGAGCACCAGGCGAAGAACTGGCTGAACAACTATCGCTTCCCCGCGGTTCTGCGCGGCGATGTGATCCGCACGGAAATCCCGCACCAGATCCCCAGCCAGACCCAGGCGTTGTTCATGAACACCCGTCGCGCCGTGTTCAAGGAGCGCGCGATACGCCAGGCGCTGGGCGAGATGTTCGACTTCGAATGGACCAATCGCGCCCTCTTCAGCAATTCCTACCTGCGCTCGCGCAGCTACTACCCGAACAGCGAATTCGCCGCCAGCGGCGTCCCGGAGGGCCAGGAATGGCTGTACCTGTCGCCGTACCGCAAGCAATTGCCGGCGCAGTTGTTCAAACAGCCGTTCAGCCTGCCGACCACCGAGGGGCGCGGCATTCCCCGTGAAACCCTCAGGCATGCACTCGGTCTACTGGCCGATGCCGGCTGGAAGCTGTCCGGCGACCGACTGCTGAATAAAAAGGGCGAACCGCTGCGCTTCGAAATCCTGCTGGTCAATCCGAGCCTGGAGCGTATTCTCCAGCCCTATCGCGAAAACCTCGCCAGCATCGGCATCGACGCGCGCCTGCGCACCGTCGACCGCGCCCAATACAAGCAGCGCCTGGACCAGTTCGACTACGACATGATCCTCATGACCCTGCCACAGACCCTCAGTCCCGGCCTGGAACAGTGGCAGTACTTCCACTCCAGCCAGGTGAAGGTCAAGGGCAGCAAGAATTACGCGGGCATCGCCAACCCGGTGGTCGACGCCATGCTCAACCGCCTGCTCGGCGCCCACAGCCGCGACGAACAGGTCGCCGCCGCGCGCGCCCTGGACCGGACCTTGCTCTGGCAGTACTACAGCATTCCCAACTGGTACCTCAATTCGCACCGTCTGGCGTACCGCAACCGCTTCGCCTTCGTCGCCACCCCGCCCTACACCCTGGGCCTGCGCGCGTGGTGGCAGAAAAACCTGGAGACGTCCCGATGATCCGTCCCCGCTTCACCCCTCTGCTGGCAGCCCTGCTGCTCGGCTGCTGCGGCCCGCTCCTCGCCGCCCCGAAACATGCACTGACGCTCTACGATGAGCCTCCGAAGTATCCCGCCGATTTCAAGCATTTCGACTACGTGAATCCGGATGCGCCAAAAGGCGGCATCCTCCGCCAGGCCGACTTCGGCGGCTTCGACAGCCTCAACCCGTTCATCGGCAAGGGCGTCTCGGCCCCTTCGCTGGGCCTGATCTACGACACCCTGGCCTTCCAGTCGCAGGACGAGCCGTTCACCGAATACGGCCTGCTCGCGGAGAAGATCGAGAAGGCACCGGACAACAGCTACGTGCGCTTCTACCTGCGCCCCCAGGCCCGTTTCAGCGATGGCACGCCGGTCACCGCCGAAGACGTGGTGTTCACCTTCGAGACGCTGGTGAGCAAGGGCGACCCGATGTACCGCAACTACTATGCGGACGTCGACAAGGTGGTCGCCGAGGACAAGCTTCGCGTGCGCTTCGACTTCAAGCACGCCGGCAACCGCGAACTGCCGCTGATCCTCGGGCAGATCGCGATCCTGCCGAAACACTGGTGGGCCGACCGCGACTTTTCCAAGACCGGCATGGAAATCCCGGTAGGCAGCGGTCCCTACCGCATCGCCAAGGTCGATCCGGGACGCTCCATCAGCTACGAGCGAGTCAAGGACTGGTGGGCCAAGGACCTTCCGGTCTCCCGCGGACTCTATAACTTCGACACCATCACCATCGACTCCTATCGCGACATGTCGGTCGCCCTGGAAGCCTTCAAGGCCGGCCAGTACGACGTCAACCTCGAATATTCGGCGAAGGACTGGGCCACCGGCTACGAGTCGCCGGCATTGCGCGACGGGCGCTTCATCAAGGCCAGCATCCACAACCACAACCCGGTGGGGATGCAGGGCTTCGCCTTCAATATCCGCCGCCCGGTGTTCCAGGACCGCCGGGTACGCCAGGCGATCAGCCTGCTGTTCGACTTCGAATGGTCGAACAAGCAGCTGTTCTTCAGCTCCTACAAGCGCACCAACAGCTATTTCGAGAACTCGGAGATGGCCGCCCACCAGTTGCCCAGCGAAGCCGAGCTGAAGATCCTCGAACCGCTGCGCGGCAAGATTCCCGACGAGGCCTTCGACCAGGTCTTCCAGAATCCGGTCAACGACGGCAGCGGGGTGATCCGCGAGCAGCGGCGCAAGGCCTACCAGTTGCTCACCGAAGCCGGCTACAGGATCGAGAACAACCGCATGGTAGGTCCCGACGGCCAGCCACTGAGCTTCGAATTCATGCTGTTCCAGGCCAACATGGAACGGGTCATCCTGCCGTTCAAGCGCAACCTGGCCGAACTTGGCATCGATATGCAGATCCGTCGCGTCGACGTCTCGCAGTTCGTCAACCGCCTGCGCTCGCGGGATTTCGACATGACCTCGGCGACCTGGCCGCAATCCAACTCGCCAGGCAACGAACAGCGAGAGTTCTGGCATTCCAGCAGCGCCGACAAGGCCGGCAGCCGCAACTTCATCGGCCTCAAGGACCCGGCCATCGACAGCCTGGTGGAAAGCCTGATCCAGTCCGACTCGCGGCAAAGCCTGATCGACCATACCCGCGCCCTCGACCGCGTACTGTCGTGGGGCTACTACGTGGTTCCCAACTACTACGTCGATACCTGGCGGGTCGCCTACTGGAACCGTTTCGGCCGGCCGAAGGTGACGCCACTCTACGACTGGGGCCTGATGACCTGGTGGCAGACCAGCGACAAGGCGCTGCCGAGCAAGACGCAAGCCGAAGCCACGCAAGACGCCGAGCCGGAACGGGAGTAACGCCGCATGCTCTCCTATATCCTGCGGCGCCTGCTGCTGATCGTCCCTACCCTGTTCGGCATCCTGCTGATCAACTTCATCATCATCCAGGCCGCTCCCGGCGGTCCGGTGGAGCAGATGATCGCCAAGCTGGAAGGCTTCGACGCCGCTTCCGGCGGCGCCACCGGGCGCATCTCCGGCGGCGGCGGCGAAGTCGCCGTGGCCGGCTCGCAATACCGCGGCGCGCAAGGCCTGGACCCGGAGCTGGTGAAAGAGATCGAGCGCATGTACGGCTTCGACAAGTCGGCCCCCGAGCGCTTCATGATCATGCTGAAGAACTACCTGCACCTGGACTTCGGGCAGAGCTTCTTCCGCGACGCCAAGGTCACCGACCTGATCGTCGAGAAATTGCCGGTGTCGATCTCGCTCGGGCTCTGGAGCACGCTGATCATGTACCTGGTGTCGATCCCGCTGGGGATCGCCAAGGCGGTCCGCCATGGCAGCGTCTTCGACATCTGGACCAGCTCGGCGATCATCGTCGGCTACGCCATTCCCGCCTTCCTCTTCGCCATCCTGCTGGTGGTGCTGTTCGCCGGCGGCAGCTACTGGGACTGGTTCCCCCTGCGCGGCCTGACCTCGAACAACTTCGACCAGCTCAGCCTCGGCGGCAAGGTGCTCGACTATTTCTGGCACCTGGCCTTGCCGGTAACCGCCCTGGTGATCGGCAACTTCGCCACCATCACGCTGCTGACCAAGAACAGCTTCCTCGACGAGATCGGCAAGCAATACGTGGTCACCGCCCGCGCCAAGGGCCTGACCGAACGCCGCGTGCTCTACGGGCACGTATTCCGCAACGCCATGCTGCTGGTGATTGCCGGCCTGCCGGCTGCGCTGCTGGGGATCTTCTTCACCGGTTCGCTGTTGATCGAGGTGATCTTCTCCCTCGACGGCCTCGGCCTGCTCAGCTTCGAAGCGGCGATGAACCGCGACTACCCGGTGGTCTTCGGCACGCTGTTCATCTTCACCCTGTTCGGGCTGGTCATGAAGCTGATCAGCGATATCGTCTACACCCTGGTCGATCCGCGCATCGACTTCGAGAACCGGGAGTAATCCGATGCGCCTGTCTCCCATCAACCAGCGCCGCTGGGCCCGCTTCAAGAGCAACAAGCGTGGCTGGTGGTCGCTCTGGCTGTTCCTCATCCTGTTCGTCGGCAGCCTCGGCGCCGAACTGATCGCCAACGACAAACCGCTGGTCGTGCATTACGACGGCGGCTGGTATTTCCCGGTCTTCAAACGCTACCCGGAAACCACCTTCGGCGGCGAATTCCCCCTGGAAGCCAACTACAAGAGCCCCTACATCAGCCAACTGATCGCCGAGAAGGACGGCTGGGTGCTTTGGCCGCCGATCCCCTACAGCTACGACACCATCAACTACGAGCTGAAGGTTCCCGCCCCCGCCCCGCCGTCGGCGGAAAACTGGCTGGGCACCGACGACCAGGCCCGCGACGTGCTCGCCCGGGTGATCTACGGCTTCCGCGTGTCGATACTCTTCGCCCTGACCCTGACCGTGCTCAGTTCTCTGATCGGCGTCACCGTCGGCGCCCTGCAAGGCTACTACGGCGGCTGGGTCGACCTGCTCGGCCAGCGTTTCCTGGAAGTCTGGTCGGGGCTGCCGGTGCTCTACCTGCTGATCATCCTGGCCAGCTTCGTCCAGCCGAACTTCTGGTGGCTGCTGGGCATCATGCTGCTGTTTTCCTGGATGAGCCTGGTGGACGTGGTCCGCGCCGAGTTCCTCCGCGGGCGCAACCTGGAATACGTCCGCGCCGCTCGGGCCCTCGGCATGCGCAACAGCGCCATCATGTTCCGTCACATCCTGCCGAACGCGATGATCTCGACCCTGACCTTCATGCCGTTCATCCTCACCGGCGCCATCGGCACCCTCACCTCCTTGGACTTCCTCGGCTTCGGCCTGCCGCCCGGCGCGCCGTCGCTGGGCGAGTTGGTCGCCCAGGGCAAGTCCAACCTCCAGGCACCCTGGCTGGGCATTTCCGCCTTCGTGGTGCTGGCGGTCATGCTGAGCCTGCTGGTGTTCATCGGCGAAGCCGCCCGCGACGCTTTCGACCCGAGGAAATGAGATGAGCGAGAACATTCTGGAAATCCGCGACCTCGCCGTCGAATTCCTCTCCGGCGAGCAACGCCAGCGGGTGGTCGAAGGCGTCAGCTTCGACATCCGCCAGGGCGAGACCCTGGCCCTGGTCGGCGAAAGCGGCTCGGGCAAGTCGGTGACCGCCCACTCGATCCTGCGCCTGCTGCCCTACTCCGTCGCCAGCCACCCAGCAGGCAGCATCCACTACCAGGGCGAGGATCTGCTCAAGCTCCCGGAACGGCGCCTGCGCGGGATCCGCGGCAACCGCATCGCCATGGTCTTCCAGGAACCCATGACCTCGCTCAATCCGCTGCATACCATCGAGAAGCAGCTCGCCGAGGTCCTCGCCCTGCACAAGGGCCTGGGTGGCGCCAAGGCCAGCGCGAGAATTCTCGAACTGCTCGAGCTGGTCGGCATCCCCGAGCCAGCCAAGCGCCTGAAAGCCTATCCACACGAACTCTCCGGCGGCCAGCGGCAGCGGGTGATGATCGCCATGGCCCTGGCCTGCGAGCCGCAACTGCTGATCGCCGACGAACCGACCACCGCGCTCGACGTCACCGTCCAGTTGAAGATCCTCGATCTGCTCAAGGACCTGCAGGCACGCCTGGGCATGTCCCTGCTGCTGATCACCCACGACCTCAACCTGGTCCGGCGCATCGCCCACCGCGTCTGCGTCATGCAACAAGGGCGGATCGTCGAGCAGGCTTCCTGCCAGGAACTCTTCGCAGCCCCGCGACACCCCTATACCCGCGAGCTGCTCAACGCCGAGCCCAGCGGTGCGCCGGCAAGCAACCCGCCCGGTGAAACCCTTTTGGCGGTGGACGACCTGCGGGTCTGGTTCCCGATCCGCAAAGGCGTGTTCCGCCGCACCGTGGACCACGTCAAGGCGGTCGACGGGGTCAATTTCGAACTACCCCGCGGGCAGACGCTGGGCATCGTTGGCGAAAGCGGCTCGGGCAAGTCGACCCTTGGCCTGGCAATCCTGCGGCTGCTGGAAAGCCAGGGCGGCATCCGCTTCGAAGGCACCCGGCTGGACGGTCTCGCGCAACATGACGTGCGCCCGCTGCGCCGCGAGATGCAGGTGGTGTTCCAGGACCCGTATGGCAGCCTCAGCCCACGCATGTGTGTCGGCGAGATCGTCGGCGAAGGCCTGCGCATCCATAGGATCGGCAGCGAGGCCGAACAGGAGCAGGCGATCATCGACGCGCTGGTGGAGGTCGGGCTCGATCCGCAGACCCGCTACCGTTACCCCCACGAATTCTCCGGCGGCCAGCGCCAGCGCATCGCCATCGCCCGGGCACTGGTGCTGAAACCGGCACTGATCCTGCTCGACGAACCGACCTCGGCGCTCGACCGCACCGTGCAGCGCCAGGTCGTGGAATTGCTGCGGCAACTGCAGGGCAAGTACAACCTCACCTACCTGTTCATCAGCCACGACCTAGCGGTGGTCAAGGCGCTCAGCCACCAGCTGATGGTGGTTCGACATGGCAAGGTGGTGGAACAGGGCAGCGCCGAAGCGGTTTTCGCCTCGCCGCAACATCCCTATACGCAGCAATTGCTGGAGGCTGCCTTCATGGCCCCGGCAAGCGCGGAAAACTGAGTAGCAGACAAGGAACGGACCATGGGATTTCTCACAGGAAAACGCGCCCTGATCGTCGGAGTCGCCAGCAAGCTCTCCATCGCTTCCGGCATCGCCGCCGCCATGCACCGGGAAGGCGCCGAACTGGCCTTCACCTACCAGAACGACAAGCTCAGGGGCCGGGTGGAGGAGTTCGCCAGTGGCTGGGGCTC
The DNA here is from genome assembly GCF_020708595.1 of Pseudomonas sp. 203-8. Lineage (NCBI taxonomy): Bacteria > Pseudomonadati > Pseudomonadota > Gammaproteobacteria > Pseudomonadales > Pseudomonadaceae > Pseudomonas > Pseudomonas sp. 203-8. The sequence goes on from NZ_JAJFDF010000007.1 coordinate 109,483, forward strand.
GCGGCCGGAGCTGTGCTTCCCCTGTGACGTGGCCGACGACAGCCAGATCGAAGCGGTGTTCGCCGCCCTGGGCAAGCACTGGGACGGCCTGGACATCATCGTCCACTCCGTCGGATTCGCTCCAGGCGATCAGCTCGACGGCGACTTCACCGCGGTGACCACCCGCGAGGGCTTCCGCATCGCCCACGACATCAGCGCCTACAGCTTCATCGCCCTGGCCAAGGCCGGACGGGAAATGATGAAGGGCCGCAACGGCAGCCTGCTGACCCTCTCCTACCTGGGCGCCGAACGGACCATGCCGAACTACAACGTAATGGGCATGGCCAAGGCCAGCCTGGAGGCCGGGGTCCGCTACCTGGCCGGCAGCCTGGGCGCGGAAGGCACCCGGGTCAATGCGGTTTCCGCCGGGCCGATCCGAACGCTCGCCGCCTCCGGGATCAAGAGTTTCCGCAAAATGCTGGCCGCCAACGAGCGGCAGACGCCGCTGCGGCGCAACGTCACCATCGAGGAAGTCGGCAATGCCGGCGCCTTCCTCTGTTCAGACCTGGCCAGCGGTATCAGTGGCGAGATCCTCTACGTCGATGGCGGCTTCAACACTACCGCCATGGGCCCGCTGGACGACGACTGATCGCCCCGCCCATGAAAAATGGCCGCTTCGAGCGGCCATTTTTCATGGGAGGAATAAAGAAAAGGCCGCGTAAGCGGCCTTTTCTCTGCATCTCGGTCTCAGTATTTCTCGACTTCCGCCTTGTCCTGCAACTGACGGCGGAAGGCGGCGAAGTCTGCCTGTCCGCTGCGCGAAGCCAGGAAGCGGCGGTACATGGCCTTCTCGTCGTCGGAGATAGCCTCCTCCGGCTCGCTGACGCCATTCAGGCGGATCACCACGTAATCGCCATTGGCCAGGGTCACGCCAGAGAACGAAGGTTTGTCCTTGGCCTCCGGACGCTGCATGCGGAACACCGCCTGGAGCAGTTTCGGATCGACGCCTTCGTGGCCGCGGGAGGCCGCCTCGACCACTTTCCACGACTCACCCGCTGCGGAAGAGGTACGGCCTTCACGCAGCTCTGCGATCAGGGCCTCGCCACGCTTCTGCGTCTCCTCGGCGGCCTTTTCGGCGGCCAGGCGCTCGCGGATGTTCGCCGCAACCTGCTCCAGCGGTTGCTCCTTCGGCTTGTTGTGTTCCTTGACCCGCAGCACCACCACGGTGTCCGGATCCAGCTCGATGGCGCCACTGTTGGCGGCTTCTTCCAGCACCTCGGCGCTGAACGCGGTCTGCACGATCTGGCGGTTGGCAGCGATGCCGTCGCCTCCCGAACGTCCGAACGGCTGGCTGGTCTGGACCTTCAGGCCCATTTCCTGCGCCGGCTGGCTCAGGTCGGCGGCTTCGTAGGCGGAGCTTTCCAGATCCTTAGTAGCCTCGACGAAACGCTGCTCGACCATCTGCTTCTTCAGTTCGTCCTCGAGCTTCGGCTTGAGGCTTTCCAGGCTCGGCACTTCCGGTGCCTGCACGCCCAGCAGCTTGATCAGGTGGTAGCCGTACGGAGTCTTCACCGGGGCGGATACCTCACCTTGCTTCAGCGCATACAGCGCCTCCTCGAACGCGGGGTCGTACACGCCGCGACCGGCGTAGCCCAGGTCGCCGCCGGTGGCGGCCGAGCCGATATCCTGGGAGAACTCCTTGGCCAGCGCGGCGAAATCCTCGCCCTTGGCCAGGCGAGCCTTGATCTCGTCGATCTTCGCCTTGGCCTGCTCGTCGCCGACCTTGTCGTTCACCTCGATCAGGATGTGTGCGGCATCGCGCTGCTCGGAAAGGTTGGCGATTTCCTTCTGGTACAGCGCCTCGAGGTCTTCCTGCTTCACCTTGACCTGGTCGAAGAAGGAGGACTTCTTCAGCTCCACGTATTCGACGACCACCTGCTCGGGAGTCATGAACTCGCTCTTGTGGCCTTCGTAGAAGGCCTTCACCTCGTCGTCGCTCACGCTGCTCTTGGAGGCGTCGGCCTTGATCGCCAGGGTGGCGAAGTCGCGGGTCTGCTTCTCGAGGCGAGCGAAGGACTGCAATTCGTTGTCGGTGACGAAACCGGTGCCCGCCAGGCCGGCGCGAAGCTGGCCGATGAGCATTTCCTGGCCGAGCATCTGGCGGAACTGCATGCGGCTGTAGTTCATCTGGCGGATGACCTGGTCGAAGCGATCCGCGTTGAACTTGCCGTCGACCTGGAACTCGGGAGTTTGCAGGATCAACTGGTCCAGCGCCTGGTCGGAGAAGGCGAACTTGTCGTCCTTGGCGGCCTGGAGCAGCAGGGTACGCTCGATCAGCCCCTTCAGGGCCGCTTCCTTGAGCAGCTTGTCATCCAGCATGGATGGATCGAAATCCTTGCCCAGGCGTTGCAGCAGCTGGCGACGCTGCATGTCCACGGCCTGTTGGACTTCATTGAGACTGATATCGTCGCCGTTGACCTTGGCGGCCACGTTGGAGTGGTCGGTGGCCCGGATGATCGCGTCGAAGCCGGTCAGCGACAGGAGAACGATGATCACGCCAATGATGGTCTTGGCGATCCAGCCCTGGGAATTATCCCTGATGTTCTGCAGCATGCAGCCCCCAAAAACTGCCACGACCAGCCGTCTTGGGCGGCGCGGCGTGGGTAAGAGATGCGGATATAAGAAAGGCGCATCCGAGGATGCGCCTTCTCGTAACTGGCGGAGCGGACGGGACTCGAACCCGCGACCCCCGGCGTGACAGGCCGGTATTCTAACCGACTGAACTACCGCTCCGCAGCCAGGCCAGCCTTGGCCGACCTGGGTAGAACGAGTCCCAAAAGACGCTTAGTTGACAGCATCCTTCAGGGCTTTACCGGCTTTGAAGCCCGGGATCTTGGCAGCGGCGATCTTGATCGGCTTGCCAGTTTGCGGGTTGCGACCGGTGCGAGCAGCGCGCTCTTTGACAGCGAAGGTGCCGAAACCAACCAGCACGACGGAGTCACCAGCCTTCAGGGCGCCAGTGACGGACTCGATCACTGCGTCCAGTGCGCGACCGGCAACAGCTTTCGGGATATCAGCAGATGCGGCAATTGCATCGATCAGTTCCGACTTGTTCACTCTAAGTCCCCTTATTTCTGTTGAGTATGTTTCTATGTGTTAGGTGTAAGGAAATTCTGCGCTGGTAGGCCAACTGACTCAGCAAGTGCCGCTTTATAACAAGGGCCCAAAAACAGTGTCAAGAATACCTACCGACTAATGCGTGCTAATTCGCTCCTTGGAATCAGGCTCGCGTTTTTCATCCTTTGCAACCATCTCCGGAGCCGCATCGGGCAAGGGCTCCGGGGCGTATTGCAGCGCAATTTGCAGGACTTCGTCAATCCATTTAACCGGTTTAATAACCAGATCACTCTTAATATTGTCCGGAATTTCCTTCAGGTCGCGAACATTTTCCTCGGGAATGATCACCGTCTTGATCCCGCCGCGGTGCGCCGCCAAAAGTTTTTCTTTCAGCCCGCCGATCGCCAGCACCTGCCCACGCAGGGTGATCTCCCCGGTCATTGCCACGTCGGCGCGCACCGGGATCTGCGTGATCGCCGAAACCAGCGCCGTGCACATGCCGATGCCTGCGCTCGGGCCATCCTTCGGCGTAGCGCCTTCCGGAACGTGGATATGGATGTCGCGCTTCTCGTGGAAGTCCGCCGCGATTCCTAGGCTCTGGGCGCGGCTGCGCACCACGGTCAACGCCGCGGTGATCGATTCCGCCATCACGTCGCCCAGCGATCCGGTCTTGGTCAACTGGCCCTTGCCGGGTACCACGGCCGCCTCGATGGTAAGCAGCTCGCCGCCGACCTGGGTCCAGGCCAGCCCGGTCACCTGGCCGATCTGGTCCTGCTGTTCGGCGAGGCCATAACGGAACTTGCGCACGCCGAGGTAGTTCTCCAGCGTCTCGCTGGACACCACCGCCTGGATACGCTTGAGCTTGGCATGCTCCTTCACCGCCTTGCGGCAGACCTTGGCGATCTGCCGCTCGAGGCTGCGCACCCCGGCTTCGCGGGTGTAGTAGCGAATGATGTCGCGCAGGGCGCCTTCCTCGAAGGTCAGCTCGCCCTTCTTCAGTCCGTTGGCCTGGACCTGCTTCGGAATCAGGTACTTGGAGGCGATATTGACCTTCTCGTCCTCGGTGTAGCCCGGCAGGCGGATGACTTCCATCCGATCCAGCAGGGGCGCCGGGATGTTCATCGAGTTCGCGGTGCAGAGGAACATCACGTCGGACAGGTCGTAGTCGACTTCCAGGTAGTGATCGTTGAAGTTGTGGTTCTGCTCCGGATCGAGCACCTCGAGCAGCGCCGAGGCGGGATCCCCGCGCATGTCGCTGCCCATCTTGTCGATTTCGTCGAGGAGGAACAGCGGGTTGCGCACGCCGACCTTGGTCATCTTCTGGATCAGGCGGCCCGGCATGGAGCCGATATAGGTACGACGGTGACCGCGGATCTCGGCCTCGTCACGCACGCCGCCGAGCGCCATGCGCACGAACTTGCGATTGGTGGCGCGGGCGATGGATTCGGCCAGGGAGGTCTTGCCCACGCCGGGCGGTCCCACCAGGCAAAGGACCGGGCCCTTGAGCTTCTTCACCCGCTTTTGCACGGCGAGATACTCGAGAATGCGCTCCTTGACCTCTTCCAGGCCATAATGGTCGGCATCGAGGATGTCTTCCGCCTTGGCGAGATCATGGCGCACCTTGCTCTCGGCCTTCCACGGCACGTTCAGCAGCCAGTCTATGTAGGAACGCACCACGGTGGCTTCCGCCGACATCGGCGACATCTGCTTGAGCTTGTTCAGCTCGGCAGTGGCCTTGGTGTGCGCCTCCTTGGTCAGGCCGGCAGCGTCGATGCGCTTCTTCAGCTCCTCGACTTCGTTGTGCCCTTCGTCGATATCGCCGAGTTCCTTCTGAATGGCCTTCATCTGCTCATTTAGGTAGTACTCGCGCTGGCTGCGCTCCATCTGCTTCTTGACCCGGCCGCGGATACGCTTTTCCACCTGCAGCAGGTCGATCTCGGCATCCAGCAGCGCCAGGACATGCTCGACCCGCGACGACAGGTCGGTGATCTCCAGGATGTCCTGCTTCTGCTCGATCTTCAGCGCCATGTGCGCGGCCATGGTATCGACCAGCCTGCTCGGCTCGTCGATGCTGTTCAGCGAGGAAAGCACCTCGGCGGGGACTTTCTTGCCCAACTGGACGTATTGCTCGAACTGGCTCAGCAGGCTGCGAGTGAAGACCTCGGCCTCGCGCTCGCCGACATTGGCGTCGTCGATGGCCTGGACCGCGGCACGAATGTGCCCTTCCTCCTCGATGAAGCGCTCGACCTGGCCGCGCTGCTCGCCTTCGACCAGCACCTTGACGGTGCCATCCGGCAGCTTGAGCAACTGCAGCACGGTAGCGACCGTACCCATGCGGTACAGGCCATCTTCGCCCGGATCATCGTCCGCGGGGTTTTTCTGCGCCAGCAGGAGGATTTGCTTGTCGCCGGTCATCGCTGCCTCCAGGGCCTCGATGGACTTTTCCCGACCGACGAACAACGGGATGACCATGTGCGGGTACACCACCACGTCACGTAGCGGCAGCAAGGGCAATTCGACGAGTGTTTTCATAATGTCGGCTCTACAGCGGCACTTGGCCACGAAACAGATAGGAAGACCTTTCAGCCTAAGATGGGGTTAGGCCCGGGAAAAAACAAGCGTGCCAGTCGGAAAAGAAAAGGGGCCCGAAGGCCCCTGCTCTTTCATGCCTCAGGCGCAGCCTTGGCTGGCTTTTCGCTGTTCTCGTAGATCATCAGGGGTTGCGACGAGCCATCGATGACACTCTCATCGATGACCACCTTGCTGACATCCTGCTGGGAGGGAATCTCGTACATGGTATCGAGAAGGATACCTTCGAGAATTGAACGCAAGCCACGTGCACCGGTCTTGCGTTCGAGCGCCTTGCGGGCAACCGCCTTGAGTGCGTCCGGACGGAATTCGAGATCGACGCCTTCCATTTCGAACAGCTTGGCGTACTGCTTGGTGAGAGCGTTCTTCGGCTCGGTCAGGATCTGCATGAGCGCAGCCTCGTCGAGCTCATCAAGAGTCGCGATCACCGGCAAACGCCCTACAAACTCGGGAATAAGACCGAACTTGACGAGATCTTCCGGTTCGACTTCCTTGAACGCCTCGCCGACCTTCTTGCCCATCTCCTGACTGCGCACTTCGGCATTGAAACCGATGCCGCCGCGCGCGGAACGGTTCTGGATGACCCGCTCCAGACCGGCGAAAGCGCCGCCGCAGATGAACAGGATGTTGCGCGTATCGACCTGCAGGAACTCCTGCTGCGGATGCTTGCGACCGCCCTGCGGCGGTACCGAGGCAACGGTGCCCTCGATGAGCTTCAGCAGGGCCTGCTGCACACCCTCGCCGGAAACGTCGCGAGTGATGGAGGGGTTGTCCGATTTCCGGGAGATCTTGTCGATCTCGTCGATGTAGACGATGCCCATCTGGGCCTTCTCCACATCGTAATCGCACTTCTGCAAGAGCTTCTGGATGATGTTCTCGACATCCTCGCCCACGTAGCCCGCTTCCGTCAGCGTGGTCGCATCGGCGATGGTGAACGGCACGTTCAGCAGACGTGCGAGGGTCTCGGCCAGCAGGGTCTTGCCCGAGCCGGTTGGGCCGATCATCAGAATGTTGCTCTTGCCGAGCTCGATATCGTCCTTCTTGTCACGCTGGTTGAGGCGCTTGTAGTGGTTGTATACCGCTACCGCCAGAACCTTCTTGGCCCGCTCCTGCCCGATCACGTACTGATCGAGGATGGTGCGGATCTCTTTCGGCGCCGGAAGTTTGTGCCCACTACTTTCCGCCTGCGCTTCCTGCACCTCCTCGCGGATGATGTCATTGCACAGGTCGACACACTCGTCGCAGATAAAGACCGAGGGGCCGGCAATCAACTTGCGCACTTCGTGCTGGCTCTTGCCGCAGAAGGAGCAATACAGCAGCTTGCCGTTGTCCTCGCCGTTGCGGGTATCAGTCATTCGATCGATCCAATGGGTAGCTTCAAACACAAGATGAAGGCAATTGTGGGCATTTTCAAGCCCACGAGGCGGCCGAATGTCTCGACCGCCAGTATTGCGGAGCCTTAGACGGCCAGGTCGCGCTGGGTCATGACCTTGTCGATCAGGCCATACTTGACGGCTTCGTCACCGCTCATAAAGCGGTCACGATCGGTATCGCGGGCAATGACGTCCAGGGGCTGGCCGGTGTGGTGCGCCAGGATCTGGTTCAGACGCTCCTTGATGAAGAGGATTTCCTTGGCATGGATCTCGATATCCGAGGCCTGGCCCTGGAAACCGCCCAGCGGCTGGTGGATCATCATCCGCGAATGCGGCAGGCAGTAGCGCTTGCCGGCGGCACCGCCCGCAAGCAGCAGGGCACCCATGCTGCACGCCTGGCCGATACAGGTGGTCGAGACGTTGGGCTTGATGAACTGCATGGTGTCGTAGATGGACATCCCGGCAGTCACCGAACCACCCGGCGAGTTGATGTAGAGATGAATGTCCTTCTCGGGATTTTCAGCCTCCAGGAACAGCAACTGGGCAACCACCAGGTTGGCCATGTAGTCCTCGACCTGGCCGACCAGGAAGATGATCCGCTCCTTCAGCAGGCGCGAATAGATGTCGTAGGCGCGCTCGCCGCGGGCGGACTGCTCCACCACCATGGGCACCAGGCCACCGGCGGCCTGGATATCGGGAACGTGCGGAATAAAAGAGTTGCGAGACATGTCTTGCGATCACTCCCTAACAGATAGTGAAGCCTCAAAGACGCACAAGCCAGCACTAAGGCTGGCTTGTGGGATTCGAACGAGAGGAACGAATCAGGCCGCTTGCGGAGCTTCGGCCGGCTTGACCGCTTCTTCGTAGGATACCTGCTTATCGGTCACAGTGGCCTTTTGCAGGACAGTATCTACGACTTGTTCTTCCAGTACAACAGAACGGACTTCGTTCAGCTGGGGCTCGTTCTTGAAGTACCAGGCGACGACCTGCTCGGGCTCCTGGTAGGCCGAGGCCATTTCCTCGATCATTTCGCGAACGCGACCTTCGTCGGCCTTCAGCTCGTGCTGCTTGACCACTTCGGCGACGATCAGGCCCAGCACCACACGGCGCTTGGCCTGCTCTTCGAACAGCTCGGCCGGCAGTTGGTCAGGCTTGATGTTGCCGCCGAACTGCTGGACGGCCTGCACGCGCAGACGGTTCACTTCGTTGCCGATCAGGGCCTTGGGCACTTCGATCGGGTTGGCCTGCAGCAGACCTTCCATGACCTGGTTCTTGACCTTGGACTTGATCGCCTGGCGCAGCTCGCGCTCCATGTTCTTCTGCACTTCGGCGCGGAAGCCATCGAGACCGGTTTCCTTCACGCCGAACAGAGCGAAGAACTCTTCGTTCAGTTCCGGCAGCTTGGGCTCGGCTACGCTATTGACGGTAACGGTGAACTCGGCAGCCTTGTTGGCCAGGTCCAGGTTCTGGTAGTCCTCGGGGAAGGTCAGGTTGAGCACACGCTCTTCACCGGCCTTCGCCCCCACCAGCCCTTCTTCGAAGCCGGCGATCATGCGACCGGAGCCCAGTACCAGCAGGGTGCCCTTGGCGGAACCGCCGGCGAAGGCTTCGCCGTCGATCTTGCCGACGAAGTCGATGTTCAACTGGTCATCGTTCTGGGCGGCACGCTCGACCACTTCGAAACGGGTGTTCTGCTTGCGCAGGACATCGAGCATGTTGTCGACATCAGCATCGGAAACTTCGGCCTGCAGGCGCTCGACCTTGATGTCTTCCAGGCCGGAAACGGTAAATTCCGGGAAGACTTCGAAGGTTGCGATGTATTCCAGGTCCTTGCCTTTCTCGAAGGACTTGGGCTCTACCGACGGCGAACCGGCCGGATTCAGCTTCTGCTCGACCACGGCTTCGTAGAAGGTTTCCTGGATCAGATCGCCCATGGCTTCCTGGCGCGCGGAAGCTTCGTAGCGCTGACGAATGACACTCATCGGCACCTTGCCGGGGCGGAAACCTGGAATCTTGGCACGACGGGCGGTCTGCTGCAGACGCTTGTTGACTTCGGTCTCGATACGCTCGGCAGGCACACCAACGGTCATGCGGCGCTCAAGAGCGGAAGTGCTTTCAACAGAAACTTGCATGGATATTCCTCGTTGCACAGACGTAAGCCGGTCCTTCCGGCTCCCAGAATCAAGGGCATGCATTCTAGTAGAGGGAAAAGCAGAAGTCACCCCGCCAGGGTGCAGGCGGATCCCCGGGGTGTTTCCGGCCGCTTCCGCCGATCGCAGCCCGATCTCGAACGAGTCGCTGGAGCTTCGCCGGAAGCGGGCGCATATAATGCCAGCCGATTCCGCTCCGACCGATGAAACCCTATGGACTGCCCTACCCTCAGCAAGGTATTGCTCGTCGAAGACGACCAGAAGCTCGCCCGCCTGATCGCCAGTTTCCTTTCCCAGCATGGTTTCGAAGTGCGCCAGGTGCATCGCGGTGATGCCGCGTTCGCCGCCTTCCTCGACTTCAAACCGCAAGTGGTGGTTCTCGACCTCATGCTCCCCGGACAGAATGGTCTGCAGGTGTGCCGGGAGATCCGCCGGGTCGCGAACCTGCCGATCCTCATACTCACCGCCCAGGAGGACGATCTCGATCACATCCTCGGCCTGGAGTCCGGCGCCGACGACTACGTGATCAAGCCGATCGAGCCACCGGTGCTGCTCGCCCGCCTGCGCGCCCTGATGCGCCGGCACGCGCCCCTTCCCGCCTCCCCGGAAAGCCTGACATTCGGCAAGCTGAACATCGACCGACGGCGGCGCGAAGCGGAACTCGAAGGCCTCGGCATCGAACTGACCACGATGGAGTTCGAGCTGCTCTGGCTGCTGGCCAGCCAGGCAGGGGAAATACTCTCCCGCGACGAGATCCTCAACCAGATCCGCGGCATCGGCTTCGACGGCCTGAACCGCAGCGTCGACGTCTGCATCAGCAAGCTGCGCAATAAACTGAAGGACAATCCGCGCGAGCCGGTCCGGATCAAGACCGTCTGGGGCAAGGGCTACCTGTTCAACCCGCTGGGCTGGGAGCTCTGAATGCTGCGCCTGTTCCTGCGCCTCTACCTGCTACTGGCCCTGGGGTTCGCCGCCGCGATCTTCGTGGTCGACCATGTCATCGACGCGTTCTACGACAGCATCGTCGAGAACTATCACCGCGACGCCGTTCGCGGCCAGGCCTATTCGCTGGTGGAAAAGCTGGCCCCGCTGGACCAGGCCGGACGCCAGCGACAGCTCGAAGACTGGCGTCCCCACTACGGGCTCGAGCTGAGCCTGACGGATGCCAGGCAGGCGAAGCTGACGCAGGAAGAGCAGGCCCTCCTCGACAAGAACCTGCTGGTGGTACGCGAGGACTTCACGGAATTCATCAGCCGCATCGACGCGGGCCCGCAGCTGCTCGACATCAAGCTGCCGCCGGAACCCTCGCTGACCCCACTATTCACCGTGCTGGCCTACATCCTGCTCGGCGTGCTGGTCGGCATCGCCCTGCTGGTATGGGTCCGCCCGCACTGGCGCGACCTCGAGACCCTGCGCCTGGCCGCGCAACGCTTCGGCGACGGCGACCTGTCATCGCGCACGCGCATTTTCCGACGCTCCGACATCCGCACCCTGGCCCAGCACTTCAACCAGATGGCCGACCGCATCGAAAGCCTGATCAGCAACCAGCGTGAACTGACCAACGCGGTATCCCACGAATTGCGCACGCCGATCTCCCGCCTGTCCTTCGAACTCGAGCAATTGAACAAGCAGGTCGACGCCGAAGTACGCCACGACCTGATAGAGGACATGCGCGCCGATCTCGGCGAACTGGAGGAAATGGTCTCCGAACTGCTGACCTACGCCCGCCTGGAGCACGGCAACGTCGGGAGCCACCGGGAAATCGTCGACGCCGCGAGCTGGCTGGATAGCGTCGTCGCCGACGTCGCCCTGGAAGCCGAAGCCGCCGGAGTCACCTGCGAGATCAGCGCCTGCCAGGTCGAACAGATCCGCATCGAGCCTCGCTTCATGGCGCGCGCAGTGATCAACCTGCTGCGCAACGCCATTCGCCACGCACACTCGCGCGTCGAAATCGCCCTCCTCGATCAAGGCGACAGCTGTCAGATACGGGTCAACGACGACGGCCCCGGGATACCGGCGGACGCCCGGCAGAAGATCTTCGAACCCTTTTCGCGCCTGGACGACAGCCGCGATCGCAGCACCGGCGGCTTCGGCCTGGGCCTGGCGATCGTCCGCCGGGTCGCGCAATGGCACGGCGGCTATGCGGAAGCGCTGGAAACGCCGCAGGGAGGCGCCTCCTTCCGCCTGACCTGGGAGCGACCCCGTTGACAGCGGAGGCTTAACAGTCTTTCACAGATTGCTGACAAAGCCGTAAGGACTGCCAGCCAGGCCCGCCCTAGCATGGGACACCTCGCCTTTCCGCCAGGTGTTCCATGTTTCGTGCAATGCATCTTTCCCTTCTCGGCTGCCTGCTCGGCACCAGCGGCTGCCACGGACTGCCGCCCGCCCCGCCAGCGCCGAGCGCCGCCGTGGGCAACTACGGCGAGGTCATCGACTATCTGCAACGCCACATCCGCCGGGAAATGGAAAGGCAGGACGTGCCCGGCCTGGCCCTGGCATTGGTCGACGACCAGCAACTGGTCTGGGCCCGCGGTTTCGGCTATGCCGACCGACAGCACAGGATCAACGCCAGCGAGCACACCGCATTCCACGCCGGCGACCTGTCCAAGCTACTGATCGCCAGCGCGACCCTGCAACTGGCCGAACGCGGCCAACTCTCTCTCGACGCCCCGCTCCAGGACACCTTGCGCGAGTTCTACGTACGCTCACGCTTCCATGCCGACCAGAGCGAGGCGGATCGCGCGATCACTTTCCGCCGGCTGCTCAGCCACCAGTCCGGCCTTCCTGGCGAACACCTGCCGCCCCTGTTCGGCGAACGCCCGAGCTCACTCGGCCAACTGCCGGCGAAAGTATCCGGCGTCTGGCTGAGCAATCCGCCGGGAACCCAGGTCGCCTATTCCAACCTTGGCTACGAGCTGGTCGGCGCGGCTATCGAGCGCAACACCGGAAAGCACTTCGAGCAGCACATGCGGGAGCACCTGCTGGACCCTTTGCAGATGACTCGCTCCAGCTTCGCCAGGAACGCCCTGCCCCAGGCGCAACGCGCCCAAGGCTACAGCGGCGGCGGTCGCCCCAGCTCCGCCGCCGCCAGCGACCTCCCGGTCAACGACCTGTGGAGCAGCCCGGTCGACCTCAGCCGCTTCGTCCGCATGCTGTTCGCCAACGGGCGCCACAAGGAGCGCCAGCTTCTCCGGAAACACTCCGTCGAGGAGATGTTCCGCCAGCAGAACGCCGGCAATGCCCTGGACTTCGACTGCCAGGTGGGCCTGGCCTGGTTCCTCAGCCCGTGCGGCTCCGCGCCGCTGGAAGGGGGCATCCGTCACTATGAGTACGCCAGCGCCACCCCAGGATTCAGCGCCCACCTGGTTCTGCTGCCGGAACAGCGCCTCGCCGCCATTGTCATGAGCAACGCCGATGACAGCGGTTCGCTCACCGCCTCCCTGGCCCGGCAAGCGGCGTCGCTCATGCTGCAGGTCAGGCAGGGCGCTCGTCGCCCCGCCGTACAGCCCACCCCCGCGCGCGCCCCCGCACTGAAGGTGCCGAGCTCGGAGGACCGGCGACAGCTATACGGTCGCTACGCAACCCGCCAAGGCCAGGTTCGCCTGTACGAGCGCCGGGGTCGCCTGTACGCAGATTTCGGCGAACAACGCGTGGAACTGTTGCGCGACACCTCGGGCTGGCTGCAGATGAGAAAAAGACTGCTGGGATTCTGGCCCGTCGGCGTGGACAGCGCCGGACAGTTGCAACTGGACGTGGTCAGCTACGGCCAACGCCGAATCCTGGTGTCCCGCCGCCACGGCCAGGCCGCCTACCTCGGCGAGCGCATCGAGCCGACACCCCTGCCCCAGGCCTGGACCGAAGCCGTCGGCACCTACCGCGTCGCCAGCACGAGCCGGCACAGCTACCTGAACGGCCTGAGCATCAGGATCGAAGACGGCTTCCTGCTGGTGCGCGGGCAAGCCGGAGGAACCCGCTCCGGCGAGTTCATCCTGCAACCCATCGACAGCGCACACGCCGTCCTGGCCGGCAGCGGCCAGGGCCTGGGAGACACCTTCAGTCGCGACTTCGACGGTCTGAACGCGCTCGGCTACCGCTTCGCCCAGCAAGACACCAAGGCACGTCCCTGGCTGCAACGGAAGGAGTCCCCATGAGAAACCCCTCCCTGTGCCTCGCCGGCACGCTCGCCAGCCTCTGCTCCGCCGCTGTCGCCGAAGAGTGGCATGACAGCATCGGCCTGGGCGTCCTGGTGGAATACCGTTTCTGAAACGCACCGAGAGAGAATACGAACATGTTCACCGCCTTCGCCTTCCGCGGCCGCCAACCTTATACCGTTCGCCGGAACACAGCCCAGGGCGCGACCTTGCGCCCGAAACTGGCGAACCGGCCGGATGCGCCGGCTTCCGCCGGGAAGTCCTGAACTGCGGAGCGTCTACGGCCTCATTGGCAACGGATCACGCCGCTGGCGATTTCGTCGTCGATGGAGCGCAGCGCATCGGCATCCTGGTGCATCTGCTCGATCACCTCGAGCAGGCGCTGCGCCAGCTTCGGATCGTTCGCCCGCTCGACGGCGCGCATGACCTCGACCGCAGCCGATTCATGATTGTTCGCCATCTGCTTGAGAGCCTTGCGCAAGCGCTGCTCGGTCCATTTCATCGACATGTCGCTTCACCCAGACTGCATATACGGACCCGCCAGGAACGACGGGCTCGCTTAAGAGCGCCGGAGCTGGAACAAGTTCAACCTGCCGTCGCCCCATGAGGGCGGGTTGGGTGCCGGAAAGGCAAGCGGAGAAGAGATCGAGAAGCGCAAACGAAAACGCCAGGCACAAGGCCTGGCGCTTCGAAATATGGGGTGGACGATGGGAATCGAACCCACGACACCAGGAGCCACAATCCTGTGCTCTACCAACTGAGCTACGCCCACCATATCGTGAATCGTGCCGGACGTTCCGGCTTCAACCGCAGCGGCCGGACAAGCCGAGCCTGAAGGTGGTGCGGACGGAGAGACTCGAACTCTCACGCCTTGCGGCGCTGGAACCTAAATCCAGTGTGTCTACCAATTCCACCACGTCCGCGGGACACTGCTTGGAAATGAAAACGCCAGGCCCCGGGCCTGGCGCTTCGGAATATGGGGTGGACGATGGGAATCGAACCCACGACACCAGGAGCCACAATCCTGTGCTCTACCAACTGAGCTACGCCCACCATATTACGACTTGCGGTAAAACATCGCCTGCTTCTTGCCGATTCGCCGAATGGCGCACCCGGCAGGACTCGAACCTGCGACCATCCGCTTAGAAGGCGGATGCTCTATCCAGCTGAGCTACGGGCGCTTTATTCATCTGCATTCAATGCTGAGCGCAAACTTTAAGCTCTGGCAATCACAAAGTCAGCAACCGACTTGCTTTACCTCTTACCCTGCGTCCGGCTGTGCTCGGCAAGCGGGGCGCATGTTATACAGGGGGCGAAAGGCCGTCAACGGGTTTTTTAAAAAAATTCAGCTATATAAAGGAGTTACGGCAAATCCACGGGTCGCCTCCTTTGCCCCGGGCGGCGTCCATGCGAAAATGCGCGTCCTTTTTCCACCCGATTCGATGGTTACCCTTCCGACATGACCGCACAACTGATCGACGGCAAAGCGATCGCCGCCAACCTTCGCCAGCAGATAGCCCAACGCGTGACCGAGCGCCGCCAGCAAGGCCTGCGCGTTCCCGGCCTGGCGGTGATCCTGGTCGGCACCGATCCGGCCTCTCAGGTCTATGTGGCGCACAAGCGCAAGGACTGCGAGGAAGTCGGCTTTCTCTCCCAGGCCTACGATCTTCCCGCCGAAACCAGCCAGGACGACCTGCTGGCCCTGATCGACCGCCTGAACGACGATCCCGCCATCGACGGCATCCTGGTCCAGCTACCCCTGCCCGCCCACCTGGACGCCTCCCTGCTGCTGGAGCGTATCCACCCGGACAAGGACGTGGATGGTTTCCATCCCTACAACATCGGCCGCCTGGCCCAGCGCATGCCCCTGCTGCGCCCCTGCACCCCGAAAGGCATCATGACCCTGCTCGCCAGCACCGGCGCCGACCTGTACGGCATGGACGCGGTCGTGGTCGGCGCCTCGAACATCGTCGGCCGGCCCATGGCTCTGGAGTTGCTGCTGGGTGGCTGCACCGTCACCGTGACCCACCGCTTCACCCGCGACCTGGCCGACCATGTGTCGCGCGCCGACCTGGTGGTGGTCGCTGCCGGCAAGCCGGGACTGGTCAAGGGCGAGTGGATCAAGGAAGGCGCCATCGTCATCGACGTCGGCATCAACCGCCAGGCCGACGGCCGCCTGGTCGGCGACGTGGAATACGAGGTGGCGGCGCAACGCGCCAGCTGGATCACCCCGGTGCCGGGCGGCGTCGGGCCGATGACCCGCGCCTGCCTGCTGGAAAATACCCTGCACGCCGCCGAACACCTGCACGACTGAGGTCGCCGGTAATGAAAAGCCCCGCGAACGCGGGGCTTTTCATTTATCGCTGCGGGTTCAGTCGGCCAGGCGCCAGGTAGTGCCGCCCTTGCCATCCTCCAGCACCACGCCCATGGCGGTGAGCTGGTCGCGAATCCGGTCGGACTCCGCCCAGTTCTTCGCCGCCCGCGCCTCCAGGCGCGCCTGGATCAGCGCCTCGACCTCGGCCGCATCGACCTTGCCCTCGGCGCCCGCCTGCAGGAAGGCTTCCGGCTCCAGCTGCAGCACCCCCAGCAGGCCAGCCAACTGCTTCAGGCGCGCGGCCAGCGCAGCCGCCGCCGACAGGTCGCTTTCGCGCAGACGATTGACCTCCCGCGCCAGCTCGAACAGCACCGAGCAGGCACCCGCGGTATTGAAGTCGTCGTCCATCGCCGCGGCGAAGCGCTCGACATACTCCGCCGCTTCCGCCGGCGCCGCCTCGGGCAGCCCCTTGAGCGCGTTGTAGAAACGGTCCAGGGCCGCCTTGGCCTCGCGCAGGTTCTCCTCCGAGTAGTTGATCGGACTGCGGTAATGGCTGGCGATCAGCAGGTAACGCACCACTTCGGGGTGATATTTCTCCAGCACTTCGCGGATGGTGAAGAAATTGCCCAGCGACTTGGACATCTTCTCGCCGTTGATGGTGATCATCCCGCAGTGCAGCCAGGACTTGGCGTAGGGCTTGCCGGTCGCGGCCTCGCTCTGGGCGATCTCGTTCTCGTGGTGAGGGAACTCCAGGTCGTTGCCACCGCCATGGATGTCAAAGGAATCGCCCAGGCAGCAGGTGGACATCACCGAGCACTCGATGTGCCAGCCCGGGCGGCCATCGCCCCAGGGCGACGACCAGCTCGGCTCGCCCGGCTTGGCGCCCTTCCAGAGCACGAAATCGAGCGGATCCTCCTTCGCTTCGCCCGGCTCGATCCGCGCACCGATGCGCAGGTCCTCGACCCGCCGCCGCGACAACTTGCCGTAGCCAGCGAACTTGCCGACCCGGTAGTACACGTCACCGTTGCCCGGCGCGTAGGCATAGCCCTTGTCGATCAGGGTCTGGATCATCGCGTGCATGCCGGCGATGTGATCGGTGGCGCGTGGCTCCTGGTCCGGCTTGAGGATGTTCAGCCGGGCCTCGTCCTCGTGCATCGCCGCGATCATGCGCTCGGTCAGCACATCGAACGGCTCGCCGTTCTCGTTGGCGCGATTGATGATCTTGTCATCGATATCGGTGATGTTGCGCACGTACGTCAGGTCGTAGCCACGGTGGCGCAACCAGCGGGTGATCACGTCGAACGCCACCATGCTGCGGCCGTGGCCCAGATGGCAGTAGTCGTACACGGTCATGCCGCACACGTACATGCGTACCTGGTTGCCGACCAGCGGCGTGAAGACTTCTTTGGTCTTGCTCAGCGTGTTGTAGATCTGCAGCACGGTCTTTCCTCAGCCCTGTCCCCAGGAGTCACGCAGGGTGACGGTACGGTTGAACACCGGCTTGCCCGGCCTGGAGTCCTTCAGGTCGGCGACGAAATAGCCTTCGCGCTCGAACTGGAAGCGATCCTCCGGGTTCGCCTGGCCCAGCGACGGCTCGGCGCGACAGCCGGCCAGTACCTGCAGGGAGTCGGCGTTGATGTTGTCGAGGAAGCTGCCGCCCTCTTCCGCCTTCTCCGGATTGGCCGAGCGGAACAGCCGATCGTACAGGCGCACTTCGCACTCGACGCTGCCCTCGGCCGGCACCCAGTGGATCACGCCCTTGACCTTGCGGCCTTCCGGGTTCTTGCCCAGGGTGTCCGGATCGTAGCTGCAGCGCAGTTCGACGATATTGCCGTCGGCATCCTTGATCGCTTCGTCGGCACGGATCACGTAGCTGCCGCGCAGACGCACCTCGCCACCGGGGATCAGGCGCTTGTAGCCGGCCGGCGGGACTTCCTCGAAGTCACCGGCATCGATGAACAGCTCGCGACCGAACGGCAGTACGCGCACTCCCATGTCTTCCTTCGGATGACGCGGCAACTCGAGGTTCTCCACCTGCCCTTCGGGGTAGTTGGTGATCACCACCTTGAGCGGTTTCAGCACGCACATGGCACGCGGCGCGGTGGCGTCCAGGTGGTCGCGGATGCTGAACTCGAGCATGCCGATGTCGACCACGCCGCTGGCACGGTTCACCCCGATCATCTCGCAGAAGTTGCGGATCGACTCCGGGGTGTAGCCGCGGCGGCGATAGCCGGACAGGGTCGACATGCGCGGATCGTCCCAGCCGCTGACATGGCCTTCGTCGACCAGTTGCTTGAGCTTGCGCTTGCTGGTCACGGTGTAGTTCAGGTTGAGCCGGGAGAATTCGTACTGGCGCGGTTGCGCAGGCACCGGCAGGTTGGCCAGGAACCACTCGTAGAGCGGACGATGGTCTTCGAATTCCAGGGTGCAGATCGAATGGGTGATGCCCTCGATGGCGTCCGACTGACCGTGGGTGAAGTCGTAGCTCGGGTAGATGCACCACTTGTCGCCGGTCTGGTGGTGATGCGCATGGCGGATGCGGTACAGGATCGGGTCACGCAGGTTCATGTTCGGCGAACCCATGTCGATCTTCGCCCGCAGCGAACGGGCGCCGTCGGGGAACTCACCGGCCTTCATGCGGGCGAACAGGTCGAGGTTCTCCTCCACCGAACGGTCACGGTAAGGGCTGTTGCGGCCCGGCTCGGTGAGGGTGCCGCGGTATTCGCGCATTTCCTCGGGACCGAGGTCGCAGACGAACGCCTTGCCGGCCTTGATCAGCTCGATGGCCCAGGCATGCAGCTGGTCGAAATAGTTGGAGGCATAGCAGACCTCGCCGGACCACTGGAAGCCCAGCCACTTGATGTCGGCCTCGATGGCATCGATGTACTCCTGGTCTTCCTTGGCCGGGTTGGTGTCATCGAAGCGCAGATGGCAATCGCCAGCGAATTCCTGGGCCAGGCCGAAGTTCAGGCAGATCGACTTGGCGTGGCCGATGTGCAGGTAACCGTTGGGCTCCGGGGGGAAACGGGTGACGATCTTCGCGTGCTTGCCGGCATCCAGGTCGGCTTGAACGATCTGGCGCAGGAAGTTCGGGGCGGCGGTGGTCTCTGGCTTGCTCATGGGATCCTTGGTCATGCTCTCGCCCGACCAGGGTAGGCCGGGCAAATCAAAGCGCTTATCATAGCCGAAGCTGTCAACCCCCTGACAGGCCTTCGATTTTCACGACAAAGCGGATTACCCACATGATCAAGCTGCATACCAACCATGGCGTCATCACCCTGAAGCTCGATGAAGAGAAAGCCCCGGAAACCGCGGCGAACTTCAAGGAGTACGTGAAAAGTGGCCACTACGACAACACCGTCTTCCACCGCGTGATCAACAACTTCATGATCCAGGGTGGCGGTTTCGAGCCGGGCATGAAGCAGAAGCCCACTCGCGCACCGATCAAGAACGAAGCCAACAACGGCCTGACCAACAAGGTCGGCAGCATCGCCATGGCCCGTACCATGGACCCGCATTCGGCCAGCGCGCAGTTCTTCATCAACGTCGCCGACAACGACTTCCTCAACCACACCGCCCCCACCACCCAGGGCTGGGGCTATGCCGTCTTCGGCGAAGTGGTCGAGGGCATGGACGTGGTCAACAAGATCAAGGGCGTGGCCACCACCATGCGCAGCGGCCACCAGGACGTGCCGGCCGAGGACGTGATCATCGAGAAGGCCGAAATCGTCGAAGAATGAAGCGATGAGCGTCCTGTTCATCTCGGACCTGCATCTCGAAGCGGAACGCCCGGACATCACCCGGGCGTTTCTGTCTTTCCTCGATGAGCGCGCCCGCCGGGCCGAGGCCCTGTACATCCTCGGCGACTTCTTCGAAGCCTGGATCGGCGACGACGGCATGGACGCCTTCCAGCGCTCCATCGCCCAGTCCCTGCGCCAGGTGGCCGACGGCGGTACGCGCATCTACCTGATGCACGGCAATCGCGACTTCCTCATTGGCAAGGCGTTCTGCCGCGAGGCCGGATGCACGCTGCTGCCCGCCCCGAGCGTGATCGACCTGTACGGCGAGCCGGTATTGCTGATGCACGGGGACAGCCTGTGCACCCGAGACGAGGCCTACATGCGCCTGCGCCGCTGGCTGCGCAACCCGCTCACGCTCTGGGTACTGCGCCACCTGCCGCTGGCCACCCGGCACAAGCTGGCACGCAAGCTGCGCAAGGAAAGCCGCGCGCAGACCCGCATGAAAGCCGTCGACATCATCGATGTCACACCCGAAGAAGTGCCCCGGGTCATGCGCAGGCATGGCGTGCGTACCCTGATCCACGGCCACACTCATCGGCCGGCCGAACACCCGCTGGACATCGACGGCCAGCCCGCCCGGCGCATCGTGCTCGGCGACTGGGACCGCCAGGGCTGGGCCCTGGAGATCGACGCCAACGGCCATCGCCAGGCACCCTTCCCGCTCTGACCCACCCCAGGCCCGCCATGCGGGCCTTTCAGCGAAACATTATGCGATTCGCATTTTTTCCGCCGTCCATCTTGACGTTGCGGGCCACCTTTCAGCAGGATCGCGCTCCCCCACCCCGCATCAAGGAATGATCGTGATCATCTCGAAGGGAAACCTCATCAAGTTCGTCGCCGCCCCCCTCGGCGTGCTCGCCCTCGGCTTCGGCCTGTTCAACGGCGTGTTCTTCTATAACGAAGCCGGCTTCATGACCCACGTAAGGACCATCTTCGGCGACGAGAAGATCGTCGATGACGTCGGCTACGCGACCAAGTGGTTCGGTCGCGCCACCACCTGGAAGAAGGCCATCAGCGTGCAGTCCGTGCTGGTCATGGACGATAACGACACCAATCCGGACAACGACGGCCTTGGCGCCACCATCGAGGCTTTCCCGATCGTGTTCCTCGGCAACGTCGACGCCAAGGTCGAATCTTCCGCGCGCTTTCGCCTGCCCGGCGGCGAGCCGTTCCTGAAGATGGCCCAGGAATACCGCAACCCGGACAATTTCATCCGCACCGCACTGGTGCCGGCGATCAAGGAAACCCTCCAGGCCACCGCTTCGCTGATGAGCGCCGACGACTACTACGCCGGAGCCCGCAGCGAATTCGCCGCCGAGTTCGAGAACCAGCTCAACGACGGCCTGTACCTGATCAAGCGCAAGGAAGTCCGCGGGCCGCGCGGCGCCATTCCGCACCAGACCGCGATCCTCCAGGCCGGCACCGAGCAGGGAGCGTTCGGCGACAACAACGCCAGCCAGTTCGTCACCGAGAAGGTCACCGATGCCAAGGGCATCCCGGTACGCAAGCAACAGCAGTTCCGCAAGTTCGGCGTCGAGGTGGTGGAAGCGCGGATCACCAACGTCGATCCCAACCCGCAGTACAAGCAGCGCATGGTCAAGGTCCAGCAGGCGCTCGCCGAGCTGGCGGTGGCGCGGCAGAACCGCCTGAAGGAAGAAGAGGAAAAGCTGTTGGTCACCGCCCGCGGCGAGAAGGAAGTCGAGGCCAAGCGCCAGGAAACCCTGCGCGACCAGATCGAACGCACCACCCAGGCGGAAACCGACAAGCAATTGGCGGTGATCAACGCCGAGCGCGAGAAGCAGCGCGCCGAGATCGAGAAGCAGACCGCCGAACTGCTGCGCGACAAGGCCACGGTGACCGCCCAGGCCACCAAGATCACCGCCGACGCCGAGGCTTACGCCCGCGAAGCGGTGATCAAGGCGGACGGCGCGTTGCAGCCGAAGCTCGACGCGCTAATCGCGATCAACAAGGTCTGGGCCGAAGCCGCCGCCCAGGCCCCCGTACCCAGCGTAATGATGGGCGCCGGCGCCAACGGCGCGGCGAGCCGCCAGGACGAGATCGGCCAGCTGATGGGCGTTCTGGCGACCAAGGCCGCCCGCGACCTGGCCCTCGACCTCAAGGTCAAGGACTGATCCAGGCAGCAAAAAAAGCGCCCCGCGGGGCGCTTTCTTGTTTCCGACTCAGGCCACCAGGTCCACCGGGAGGCCGCTGTGGAAGCGGAATTCGTTGTCCGGACTGCTGATCAGCTCGGCCTCCTTGGCCCGCACCACCTCGATCGTGCGCTCCACGTCGGCCTCGTCGCCGTACTGGTAGGCCAGCTTCAGGTAGTCCTGGAAATGCCGC
Organism: Pseudomonas sp. 203-8; assembly: GCF_020708595.1. NCBI lineage: Bacteria > Pseudomonadati > Pseudomonadota > Gammaproteobacteria > Pseudomonadales > Pseudomonadaceae > Pseudomonas > Pseudomonas sp. 203-8. Next base: position 131,299 of record NZ_JAJFDF010000007.1, read on the forward strand.
GACTCGGACTTCAGCAAACCGCCGTAGAATTTCGCCAGCTCCGCGTCCAGGTGCGGCACCAGGGCGGCGAAGCGCTCGCAGGAACGCGCCTCGATGAAGGCGCCGACCACCAGCGTATCGGTCAGCCGCTGCGGCTCCTGCTTGCGCACCAGGTCGCGCAGCGCCGAGGCGTAGCGGGAGGCGCTGACATTGACCACCGGGATACCGCGTTTCTTCAGGATCGCCAGCACCTGCTCGAAGTGGCGCAGCTCCTCGCGCGCCAGGCGGCTCATCTTGTTCACCAGGTCCAGGCGGCCGGAGTACTTGCCGATCAGTTGCATCGCCGTCGCCGCGGCCTTCATCTCGCAGGCCTTGTGGTCCAGCAGCATGACGTCCTGGCGCTCCAGGGCCGCCTCGACCCAGGCGGCGGGAGTGGAACAGGCAAGGAATTGGTCGATCTCGGGCAACATGGTGCAGGTCACTCATTCTGGAAAGGGCCTGCCATGACGCTGGTCGGGGCAGGAAAGGCGGAGCATTATACGGAAGCTGCGGCGGTCGGGCAGGCCGACCCGTTTGATATGCATCAAGAGCAGCGGCTGGATTGCGTCTAGAGTTGTTTCAGCGATAACCACAAGCACTCAGGGAGACGATCATGCAAGCCATTCGCAGCATCCTCGTGGTGATTGAACCGGACCAGTTGGAAGGTCTCGCCCTGAAACGGGCACAACTGATCGCCGGCGTGACCCAGTCGCACCTGCACCTGCTGGTCTGCGAGAAGCGCCGCGACCACAGCGCCGCTCTCAACGACCTGGCCCAGGAGCTGCGCGAGGAAGGCTACAGCGTCTCGACCAACCAGGCCTGGAAGGACTCCCTGCACCAGACCATCATCGCCGAGCAACAGGCCGAAGGCTGCGGGCTGATCATCAAGCAGCACTTTCCCGACAACCCGCTGAAAAAGGCCATCCTCACCCCGGACGACTGGAAACTGCTGCGCTTCGCGCCCTGCCCGGTACTGATGACCAAGACCGCCCGGCCCTGGACGGGCGGAAAGATCCTCGCCGCGGTCGACGTCGGCAACAACGACGGCGAGCACCGCTCCCTGCACGCCGGGATCATCAGCCATGCCTACGACATCGCCGGCCTGGCCAAGGCCACGCTGCACGTGATCAGCGCCCACCCCTCGCCGATGCTCTCCTCCGCCGACCCGACCTTCCAGCTCAGCGAAACCATCGAGGCCCGCTATCGCGAGGCCTGCCGCACCTTCCAGGCCGAGTACGGTTTCAGCGACGAACAATTGCACATCGAGGAAGGTCCGGCCGACGTGCTGATCCCGCGCACCGCGCAGAAGCTCGACGCGGTGGTCACCGTGATCGGCACCGTGGCGCGCACCGGGTTGTCCGGCGCGCTGATCGGCAATACCGCGGAAGTGGTGCTGGATACCCTGGAAAGCGACGTGCTGGTGTTGAAGCCGGACGACATCATCGCCCACCTGGAGGAGCTGGCCAGCAAGGAGTGACCGCTGGTCGGACGGAAAAGCCGCCCAAGGGCGGCTTTTTCGCTGGAGACACCGCCTATCTGTCGATCGCCTGCAGGAACGAGGGCGCGATGTAGCGCTGGTAATGCGCTTCCGACAGCAGGAAGAATTCCCGGTCGATGGCATCGCGCAGGTCCGGCAGGCTCCAGTCGCGGAATTCCGGCAGCAGTGCCACGCCGTAGGCTTCGATCTGGTTGATCAGCCGGGAACCGCGGGCGATCAACTGGTAGGCCCAGCAATAGGGGGACTGCTCGGGGACGAAACGGATCTGCCGCTGCTCCAGTTGCAGGCGCAGGCGCGCGGCGTCGAAGACTTCCAGCTTGGCGGCCATCACCTGGGCCAGCAACTGCTCAAGGCGACTCCAGACAGCCCGCTTTTCCTCGGCGTCGTAGAGGTTCCAGTTGACCACCTCATGGTGGAAACGCTTGCAGCCACGGCATACCAGGTCGCCGTATACCGTGGAGCAAAGCCCTACGCAGGGGGTTTTGATTCTTTGCGAAGACATGGCCGGGACAACGAAAACAAAGCGGCATCTTAGCCCTTTGTCTAATCAAGTTCACCCCGTGGTTCCTAGGGTTTCCGACTTAACTTTGCGTCGAGTTTCCAGTAACATTGGCCCGCCTTTTTAGGCGCCAATGTCCGTTAGAAGCTGTTTTCAAAGCGTCACGAGCACAGTTTCCGGCAGGTACGCTGGCGACGGCGCCTCCCTCAAGCGTCTCGCCAGCCCCACCCCAGCCCGCCGGCGTAAAACTTTGAAAACAGCTTCTGTCTGGAACCTGCCGATGCCCTCGTAGGTTGGTGGATTACCGTCCACCTGGGCCTGACGAGCGGATCTGCGTCGGTTCCTGGATACGTGTCCCCCGGGACCACTGATGAGGGAAATACTGTGCTTGAAGCCTACCGCAAACACGTAGAAGAGCGTGCCGCCCAGGGTGTCGTGCCCCAACCGCTGAACGCCGAACAGACCGCAGGCCTGGTCGAGCTGCTGAAGAACCCGCCGGCCGGCGAAGAAGAATTCCTCCTTGACCTGATCACCAACCGCGTACCGCCGGGCGTCGACGAAGCCGCCTACGTCAAGGCCGGTTTCCTTTCCGCCATCGTCAAGGGCGAAGCCACCTCCCCCCTTATCGACAAGCAACGTGCCGCCGAGCTGCTGGGCACCATGCAGGGCGGCTACAACATCGCCACCCTGGTCGAGCTGCTGGACGACGCCGAACTGGCCAACACCGCCGCCGAACAGCTGAAGCACACCCTGCTGATGTTCGACGCCTTCCACGACGTCGCCGAGCGCGCCAAGAAGGGCAATGCCGCGGCCAAGTCCGTGCTGCAATCCTGGGCCGATGGCGAGTGGTTCAAGGCCAAGCCGGAAGTCCCGGAAAAGCTGACTCTCACCGTATTCAAGGTCCCCGGCGAAACCAACACCGACGACCTCTCCCCGGCCCCCGACGCCTGGTCGCGCCCGGACATCCCGCTGCACGCCCTGGCCATGCTGAAGATGGCCCGCGACGGCATCGAGCCGGTCCAGCCGGGTTCGGTCGGTCCGCTGAAGCAGATCGAAGCGGTCAAGGCCAAGGGCTTCCCGGTCGCCTACGTCGGCGACGTGGTCGGCACCGGTTCCTCGCGCAAATCCGCCACCAACTCGGTGCTGTGGTTCTTCGGCGACGACATTCCGTTCGTGCCGAACAAGCGTGCCGGCGGCTTCTGCTTCGGCACCAAGATCGCACCGATCTTCTACAACACCATGGAAGATGCCGGCGCCCTGCCGATCGAGTTCGACTGCACCAACCTGGCCATGGGCGACGTCATCGACGTATACCCCTATGAAGGCAAGGTCGTTCGCCACGACAGCGGCGAAGTGGTCACCACCTTCGAGCTGAAGACCCCGGTCCTGCTCGACGAAGTCCGCGCCGGCGGCCGTATCCCGCTGATCGTCGGCCGTGGCCTGACCGAGAAGGCCCGCGCCGAGCTGGGCCTGGGCGCCTCCGACCTGTTCCGCAAGCCGGAAGCACCGGCCGATAGCGGCAAGGGCTTCACCCTGGCGCAGAAAATGGTCGGCCGCGCCTGCGGTCTGCCGGAAGGCCAGGGCGTGCGCCCGGGCACCTACTGCGAACCGAAGATGACCACCGTCGGTTCCCAGGACACCACCGGCCCGATGACCCGCGACGAACTGAAGGACCTCGCCTGCCTCGGCTTCTCCGCCGACCTGGTGATGCAGTCCTTCTGCCACACCGCGGCCTATCCGAAGCCGATCGACGTCAAGACCCACCACACCCTGCCCGACTTCATCATGACCCGTGGCGGCGTGTCGCTGCGTCCGGGCGACGGCATCATCCACAGCTGGCTGAACCGCATGCTGCTGCCCGATACCGTTGGTACCGGCGGCGACTCGCACACCCGCTTCCCGATCGGCATCTCGTTCCCGGCCGGCTCCGGCCTGGTGGCCTTCGCCGCCGCCACCGGCGTGATGCCGCTGGACATGCCGGAGTCGGTGCTGGTGCGCTTCAAGGGCAAGCTGCAACCGGGCATCACCCTGCGTGACCTGGTCCATGCGATCCCTTACTACGCGATCCAGCAGGGCCTGCTGACCGTCGAGAAGAAGGGCAAGAAGAACATCTTCTCCGGCCGCATCCTCGAGATCGAAGGCCTCAACGACCTGACCGTGGAGCAGGCCTTCGAGCTGTCCGACGCCTCGGCCGAGCGTTCCGCCGCCGGCTGCACCATCAAGCTGCCGGAACAGGCGATCGCCGAGTACCTGAAGTCCAACATCACCCTGCTGCGCTGGATGATCGGCGAAGGCTACGGCGACCCGCGCACCCTGGAGCGTCGCGCCCAGGCGATGGAAGCCTGGCTGGCCAAGCCGGAGCTGCTGGAAGCCGACAAGGACGCCGAGTACGCCGCGGTGATCGAGATCGACCTGGCCGACGTCAAGGAGCCGGTGCTCTGCGCGCCGAACGATCCGGACGACGCGCGTCTGCTGTCGAGCGTACAGGGCCGCAAGATCGATGAAGTGTTCATCGGCTCCTGCATGACCAACATCGGTCACTTCCGCGCCGCCGGCAAGCTGCTGGACAAGGTCAAGGGCGGCATCCCGACCCGTCTGTGGCTGGCTCCGCCGACCAAGATGGACGCCCACCAGCTGACCGAGGAAGGCTACTACGGCATCTACGGCAAGGCTGGCGCGCGCATGGAAATGCCGGGCTGCTCGCTGTGCATGGGCAACCAGGCTCGCGTCCAGACCGGTTCCACCGTGGTCTCCACTTCGACCCGTAACTTCCCGAACCGTCTGGGCGATGCCACCGATGTGTTCCTGGCATCGGCCGAGCTGGCGGCGGTCTCCTCGATCCTCGGCAAACTGCCGACCGTGGAGGAGTACATGGCCTACGCGAAGGACATCGACAGCATGGCTGCCGACGTCTACCGCTACCTGAGCTTCGACCAGATCGCCGAGTTCCGCGAAGCGGCTGCGAACGCCAAGATCCCGGTCGTCCAGGCCTGATCCAGCGACGCGTCGAACAAGCCCCGCCCCGTGCGGGGCTTTTTCTTGCCCGGCGAAAACCCCCGCGCCGCCTGGCATAGCGCTTGCTGTGGCAGCTATGGAAAAGCGCGCCGACGACGGCGCCTGCGCACTGGAAAACGGGACGGCCCGCGCCGCCCTCCCGCACTCGAGGTGGTGATGACAGACAGAGCGATACGCAGCCAGGCCTGGGCCGGCGGTTCCGACGCACCGGAAAAGAGCGCCCTGGACATCGGTTTCATGGCGCTGACCGATTCGGCCTCGCTGATCGTGGCCGCCACCCAGGGCTTCGCCCAGCCCTACGGCCTCACGCTCAATCTCAGGCGCCAACCGTCCTGGGCCACCTTGCGCGACAAACTGCTCAGCGGCGAGCTGGATGCCGCGCAGTGCCTGTACGGGCTGGTCTACGGCGTCCAGCTCGGCCTCGGCGGCAGCGCGGCAAGCGAGATGGCGGTGCTCATGGGACTGTGCCAGAACGGCCAGGCGATCAATCTTTCCGAACCGCTGAAGCAGGCTGGCGTGACCAGTGCGGAGGCACTGCTCCGGCATCGGCGCCAGAATGGTGCACGCCTGACCCTGGCGCAGACCTTTCCCACCGGTACCCACGCGCTCTGGCTGAACTACTGGCTGGCGAGCATCGGTCTGCATCCGCTGCACGACGTGCACAGCGTGGTGGTTCCACCGGCGCAGATGGTCGGCCATCTCCAGGCCGGGCGCATCGACGGGTTCTGCGCCGGCGGACCCTGGGGCGCCCTGGCCGTGGACCAGGGCCAGGGCTTCACCATCGCCACCAGCCAGGCGATCTGGCCGGACCACCCGGAAAAGGTCCTCGGCACTACCCGCGCCTTCGTCGACGCCTACCCGAACACCGCCCGCGCGCTGGTCATGGCGGTCCTCGACGCCAGCCGCTTCATCGAACAGAACGCCGAGAACCGCCTGGGCACCGCGCAACTGATCAGCGGCCGCGACTATGTCGACGCTCCGCTCGGCGCGATCCAGCCGCGCTTCTTCGGCCGCTACCAGGACGGCCTCGGCAACGCCTGGCAGGACCCGCATCCGCTGCGTTTCTATGCCGACGGCGAAGTCAACCGGCCCTGGCTCTCGGATGGCATGTGGTTCATGACCCAATTCCGCCGCTGGGGCCTGCTGCGCGAAGACCCGGACTACCTGGGCATCGCCCGGAGGGTCCAGCAGACCGCGCTGTACCGCGATGCCGCGACGGCCCTTGGCCTGTGCCTGGACGGCGCCGACATGCGCCGCTCGACACTGATCGACGGGCGCACCTGGGACGGCAGCGACCCCGCCGGCTACGCCCGCAGCTTCCCGATCCACGCCCTGGCCGAAACCGGCCAGGGCATCGACCTCTGACCCTGGTGCGCCCGCCATGCTGCGTATCCTGCTGATCGACGACACGCCGAAGAAAGTCGGACGCCTCAGGGCCGCCCTGCTCGAGAGCGGTTTCGAAGTGGTGGACGAGTCAGGGCTGACCATCGACCTGCCGGCGCGCGTCGAAGCGCTGCGTCCCGACGTGATCCTGATCGACACGGAGTCTCCCGGCCGCGACGTGATGGAGCAGGTCTGCCTGGTCAGCCGCGACCAGCCGCGCCCGATCGTGATGTTCACCGACGAGCACGATCCGGGAGTGATGCGCCGCGCCATCCAGTCCGGGGTCAGCGCCTACATCGTCGAAGGCATCCAGGCCAGCCGCCTGCAACCGATCCTCGACGTGGCCATGGCGCGCTTCGAGAGCGACCAGGCGCTGCGCGCTCAACTGCAGGCGCGCGAGGCGCAGCTGGCCGAGCGCAAGCGCATCGAGCTGGCCAAGGGCCTGCTGATGAAGATGAAGCATTGCGGCGAGGAGGAGGCCTACACGCTGATGCGGCGCCAGGCCATGAGCCGCCAGCAGAAGCTGATCCAGGTCGCCGAGCAGATCATCGCCATGCACGACATGCTCGGCGGCTGAATCCGGCTGGGCAGCTGGCGATCATATCGCCAGCCACCCTGCTGGCCCCCGGCGCAGAGCGGCGCGGCTATGCTCGTGCGCCCGGAACGGCCCTATCCGTTCTGGGAGCTACCCCCTCGCCACCCTCGACTAGCATGACCAGGGAGGCCCGCAGTGGACGCCCAGGGCTAGGAGCCGCAGGCGTCCGCCCGAACCGCACCGCCGACTCAGCGGTCAGGAGATGCTCAGCATGATCGATCTCAGCACCTGGAACCTTACCATTCCCACCGAACCCACCCCGCAGGTGATCACCACCCAGCAACTCAACAACGGCTACCAGAGCCAGTACTTCCAGCAAGGCAACGATGGCGGCCTGGTCTTCTGGGTGCCCATCGACGGCTCGCACACCGAGGACAGCACCTATCCCCGCACCGAACTGCGCGAAACCCAGGCCGACGGCAGCCTCGACAACTGGTACTACTGGCAGGCCGACAACGAATTGCGGGTGACCATGAGCGTCGAGAAGGTCCCCTCGAAGAACAAGGTGATCATCGGCCAGATCCACAGCAAGTCGCCACAGACCGACGACGGCGAACCTCTGGTGAAGCTGCAGTACTACTACAAGCCCGAGGAAGGCCTCGGCCGGGTCGAGGCGCTGGTACGCAACCACCCGGACGATTCCTATAGCCGCAACGTGTCGATCCTCGAGCAGGTACGCCTGGGCGAGCGCTTCAACTACAGCCTGCGCGTCACCTCCAGCGGCGAGTTGGCGGTGCGCGCACGCAGCCAGGACGGCGAAGAGGACGCCTACTACCAGACCCTCGGCAGCGCCTGGAACGACCAGTTGCTCTATTTCAAGGCCGGCGCCTACGTGAACGACAACGCCGGCGACAGCGGCGAAGGCAGCCGCGTGACCATCTACCACCTGAACACCGCCCATCGCTGAACCGCCGACGGCGCACGGACGCGCCGCCCCAGCCCTGTGCAAGCCCCCGACGCCTGCCACCACGGCGTGCACGCCCGACGCCATGGTTGTCCCTGCAACCGCTCTACGCCGCGCTTTCGACAACTTGGCAAAGAGCTTGCTACGTCCTGCCTGACGGTAGCCAACGGCGGTTACCCATCCCCGACAAAGACGTCGCGCGGCCTCTCCTTCCCGGCAGAGGCCCGTGGCGTCTTCGTCGTTTCGCCCCAGCGTCGGGGCGGGTGGGTGGTCCGCTGTCGGACGCTCACCTTGTAGCGATGCAACTTCCGCCGGGCGGCCGTTCCGCCCCGATTCCGCTGGATACGAGGTGTTCGATGAACAACAGCTTCTGGAAGGCCGGCCATGCGCCGACCCTGTTCGCGGCGTTTCTCTATTTCGACCTGAGCTTCATGGTCTGGTACGTGCTCGGCCCGCTGGGGGTGCAGATTGCCGGCGACCTGCAACTGAGCACCCAGCAGCGCGCGATGATGGTCGCCACGCCGATCCTCGCCGGCGCCGTACTGCGCTTCCTGCTCGGCCTGCTGGCCGATCGCTGGTCGCCGAAGAGCGCCGGCATCCTCGCCCAGGTCATCGTCATCGCCGCCCTCGCGGCCGCCTGGCTGCTGGGCGTGAACAGCTATGAGCAGGCACTGCTGCTGGGGTTGTTCCTCGGCTTCGCCGGGGCATCCTTCGCCGTGGCCCTGCCGCTCGCATCGCAATGGTACCCGCCGCAACACCAGGGCAAGGCCATGGGCATCGCCGGCGCGGGCAACTCCGGCACCGTGCTCGCCGCCCTCTTCGCCCCCGGCCTGGCCGCCGCGTTCGGCTGGAACAATGTGTTCGGCTTCGCCCTGCTGCCGCTCGTCCTGACCCTCCTGGTGTTCGCCATGGTCGCGCGCAACGCCCCGCAGCGGCCGGCGCCCAAGGCCATGGGCGATTACCTGAAAGCCCTCGGCGACCGCGACAGCTGGTGGTTCATGTTCTTCTACAGCGTCACCTTCGGCGGCTTCCTCGGCCTGGCCAGCACCCTGCCCGGCTATTTCCACGACCAGTACGGCCTGAACCCGGTGACCGCCGGCTACTACACCGCCGCTTGCGTCTTCGCCGGCAGCCTGATGCGCCCGCTCGGTGGCGCCCTCGCCGATCGCATCGGCGGCATCCGCAGCCTGCTGATGGTGTACACCCTGGCCGCCATCTGCATCGCCGCGGTCGGTTTCCACTTGTCCAGCGCGATGGCCGCCCTCGGCCTGTTCGTGGTCGCCATGCTCAGTCTCGGTGCCGGCAATGGCGCGGTGTTCCAGTTGGTACCGCAGCGCTTCCACAAGGAAATCGGCGTGATGACCGGGCTGATCGGCATGGCCGGCGGCATCGGCGGCTTCTGCCTGACTGCCGGCCTCGGCGCGATCAAGCAAAGCACCGGCGACTACCAGCTCGGCCTGTGGCTGTTCGCCAGTCTCGGCGTGCTGGCCTGGTTCGGCCTCCACGGGGTGAAGCGGCGCTGGCGCACCACCTGGGGCTCGGCCGCGGTCACCGCCGCGCGGGTCTGAGCGTGGGGCTGCGACTGAGCATTGGCGAGGCCAGCGCCCGCGGGCCTCGCACGGAAAACCAGGATGCGCTGCGGGTGGTCACCCCGGCGCCGGCCCTGGCCGCCAGCAAGGGACACCTGCTGGCCATCGCCGACGGTGTCAGCCAGTGCGCCGATGGCGGCCTGGCGGCGCGCAGCAGCCTGCAAGCGCTGGCCCTGGATTACTATGCGACTCCGGAAACCTGGGCCATCGTGCAGTCCCTGGACCGCCTGCTGCTGGCGCAGAACCGCTGGCTACAGGCCAACGGCGGCGGCCAGCCGCTGCTCACCACCCTCACCGCCCTGGTGCTGCGCGGCACCCGCTACACCCTGGCCCACGTCGGCGATTGCCGGGCCTACCTGTGGCGCGACGGCGAGTTGCTCCGGCAGACCAGCGACCACGTCTGGGAACAGCCGCACATGCAACACGTGCTGACCCGCGCCCTGGGACTGGACCAGCATCTGGTGGTCGACTATCTGGAAGGCGATCTGGAGCCCGGCAGCCAGTGGCTACTGGTCAGCGACGGCGTCTGGGCGACGCTGGGCGACAGCGGCATCCGCAGCATCCTGCGCAACGCCGAAGAGCCGCAGCGCAGCGCCGAGGCTCTGGTTCGCGCCGCCCACCTGGCAGGCAGCCAGGACAACGCCAGCGCCCTGCTGGTGCGCGTGGAAGCCGTGCCCGCAGGCAACCTCGGCGACGCCCTCGCGCAACTGGGCCACTGGCCACTGCCGCCACCGCTGAAGCCCGACCAGCTCTTCGAAGGCTGGCGGGTCCGGCAGTTGCTCGGCGAATCCCGCCAGTCCCTGCTCTACCGGGTCGAGGATGGCCAGGGCCAACCCTGGCTGCTGAAGACCCTTCCCGCCGCACGTGCCGACGATCCGCTGGCAACCCAGGCCCTGCTGCTCGAGGAATGGTTCCTGCGCCGCGTCCAGGGCCGGCATTTCCCCGAGCTGCACGGATTGGCGCAACGCCAGCATCTTTATTACCTGATGCGCGAGCACCCCGGAGAGACTCTCGCCGAGCGCTTGCGCAACCATGGCCCGCTGTCGCTGCCGGAGTGGCTGGGGCTGGCCAACCAGCTGCTGCGCGGGCTTGGCCAGTTGCATCGACGCAACCTGCTGCACCGCGACCTCAAGCCGGAAAATCTCCACCTCGGCCGCGACGGCGAGCTGCGCCTGCTGGATTTCGGCCTGGCCTGGTGTCCGGGATTGTCGCGCGAAGACCCCCATCTGCTACCGGGTACGCCCAGCTACCTGGCGCCGGAGTGCTTCTCCGGCACCTCGCCCTCGGTGCGCCAGGATCTCTACGCCACCGGCGTCTGCCTCTACCAGGCGCTGACCGGGCGCTATCCCTATGGCGAGATCGAAGCCTTCCAGCACCCGCGCTTCGGTCGCCCCGTCCCGCCCAGCCGCTATCGCCCCGACCTGCCGGCCTGGATCGACGACCTGCTGCTGCGCGCCGTCGCCTGCGACCCCGCACAGCGCTTCGAGACCGCCGAGGAATGGCTGCTCTCGCTGCAACAGGGAGAAGCGTTGCCGGTCGCGGCGCCCCGCCCATTGCTGGAGCGCGAACCGCTGCAGACCTGGCGCGCCATCGCCCTGCTGTCCCTGGCCGCCAACCTGGCGCTACTCCTGGTCTGGCTGAAGGGCTGAGAGGCACCAGCCCGGTGCGATACGCCCCGGCACGGAGCAGAAAGACCGCGGTGAGGCCCCGCGTTATCCCTGCAAGGCCATGGAGATAGGCAATAGCGCAAGTTGGCACGGCGCCTGCTTGGGTTCTCCCGACAATCGACAACAAAGCGCCTGCCTCAACGACGAGGCGGCGTTTCCCGACCGAACGGGACCTGGACAAAGGCGTCCTGCTGGCAACAGCGGGACGCCTTTTTTGTTTGCGCCAACCTTATGCAGGAGCTACTCCGCATGAAGAAGATCAAGCTGGTGATGGTCGGCAACGGCATGGCCGGGGTCCGTACCCTGGAAGAACTGCTCAAGCTCAACTCGGACTTCTACGACATCACGGTGTTCGGCGCCGAGCCCCATCCCAACTACAACCGCATCCTGCTGTCCCCGGTGCTGGCCGGCGAGCAGACCTTCGAGGAAATCGTCCTCAACGACCTCAACTGGTATGCGGAAAACGGCATCAAGCTCCTCCTCGACCGCAAGGTGGTGCAGATCGACCGGGTCCGCCGCAGGGTGGTCGCCGCGGACGGCAGCGAGGCCGAGTACGACCGCCTGCTGCTGGCCACCGGCTCGCTCCCCTTCATCCTGCCGATACCCGGCAATCGCCTGCAGGGCGTGATCGGCTACCGCGACATCGCCGACACCCAGGCCATGATCGACTGCGCCCGGACCCACAGCCACGCGGTGGTGATCGGCGGCGGCCTGCTCGGCCTGGAGGCGGCCAACGGCCTCAAGCAACGCGGCATGGACGTGACCGTCGTGCACCTCTCCGACTGGCTGCTGGAACGCCAACTGGACCGCACCGCCGGCAAACTCCTGCAAGGCGCGCTGGAAGCCCGCGGCATCCGCTTCCGCCTGAACACCCAGACCCAGGAACTGATGGACAACGGCAGCGGCCGGGTCTGTGCCGTGCAGTTCAACGACGGCGACGTGATTCCCGCCGACCTGGTGGTAATGGCCGCCGGCATCCGCCCCAATACCGAGCTGGCCGAAAGCGCGGGCATCCCCTGCAACCGCGGCATCCTGGTCAACGACACCCTGCAGACCTACGACCCACGCATCTATGCGGTCGGCGAATGCGCCAACCACCGTGGCATCGCCTACGGCCTGGTTGCGCCGCTGTTCGAGCAGGCCGAGGTCTGCGCCAACCACCTGGCTCATCTCGGCTACGCCCGCTACCAGGGCTCGGTGACCTCGACCAAGCTCAAGGTGACCGGTATCGACCTGTTCTCCGCCGGCGACTTCATCGGCGGCGAAGGCAGCGAGACCATCACCCTTTCCGACCCCATCGGCGGCGTCTACAAGAAGCTGGTAATCAAGGACGATGTACTGGTCGGCGCCTGTCTCTACGGCGACACCGCCGACGGCGGCTGGTACTTCCGGCAGATCCGCGAGAACCACAACGTCGCGCAGATCCGCGATCACCTGATGTTCGGCGAGAACGCCCTCGGCGATGTCGGCCACCAGGGCCAGAACAGCGCCGCGAGCATGCCCGACACGGCCGAAGTATGCGGCTGCAACGGCGTCTGCAAGGGCACCATCGTCAAGGCCATACAAGAACACGGCCTGTTCAGCGTCGACGAAGTCAAGAAACACACCAAGGCCGCCAGCTCCTGTGGCTCCTGCGCGGGATTGGTGGAACAGATCCTGATCAGCACCGTCGGCGGCGCCGCCGACGTCAAGCCGAAGAGCGAGAAGGCCATCTGCGGCTGCAGCGACCTCAACCACGGGCAGATCCGCAAGGCCATTCGCGAACACCGGCTGACCAGTCTCGACGCCGCCATGCGCTTCATGGACTGGAAGACCCCGAACGGCTGTGCCACCTGCCGTCCGGCCCTGAACTACTACCTGATCTCGACCTGGCCGGGAGAAGCCAAGGACGATCCGCAGTCGCGCCTGATCAACGAACGCGCCCACGCCAACATCCAGAAGGACGGCACCTACTCGGTGGTACCGCGGATGTGGGGTGGCGTGACCAACGCCGCCGAGTTGCGGCGCATCGCCGACGTCGCCGACAAGTACCAGGTGCCGATGGTCAAGGTCACCGGTGGCCAGCGCATCGACCTGCTGGGGGTGAAGAAGGACGACCTGCCGGCCATCTGGAAAGACCTCGACATGCCCTCCGGACATGCCTACGGCAAATCCATCCGCACCGTGAAGACCTGCGTCGGCAGCGAGTTCTGCCGCTTCGGCACGCAGAACTCGACGCAGCTGGGCATCGATCTGGAACACGACCTGTTCAACATGTGGTCGCCGCACAAGGTCAAGCTGGCGGTCTCCGGCTGCCCGCGCAACTGCGCCGAGGCCGGGATCAAGGACGTCGGCATCATCGGCGTGGACTCCGGCTGGGAGATGTACATCGGCGGCAACGGCGGGATCAAGACCGAGGTCGCGGAGTTCTTCGTCAAGCTCAAGACCGCCGAAGAGGTGCGCGAATACAACGGCGCCTTCCTCCAGCTCTACCGCGAGGAAGCCTTCTACCTGGAGCGCACGGTGCATTACCTGCAGCGGGTCGGCATGGAGCACATCCGCAAGGCGGTGGTCGAGGACGCGGAAAACCGCAAGGCGCTCAACGACCGCCTGCAATTCGCCCTGTCCTTCGAGCAGGACCCATGGAAGCAGCGCATCGAACAGCCGCAATTGAAGAAGGAGTTCGAACGGATTCCGCTCAAGCAACTGGAAAACGTCTGAATCCCTTGTCCGGGCCGTCCCACGGCGGCCCTCCCCCTACCGGAGTGAACCGATGAACTGGCTGGATATCTGCGCCCTCGATGAAATCAACCCGCTGGGCTCGCGCGTGGTCGCCGGCCCGAAAGGCGACATCGCCATCTTCCGCGCCGCCGACGACCAGGTCTTCGCCCTCGATGACCGCTGCCCGCACAAGGGCGGCCCGCTGTCCCAGGGCCTGATCTACGGCAAGCGAGTGGCCTGTCCGTTGCACAACTGGCAGATCGAACTGGAGAGCGGCGAAGCCGTGGCCCCGGACCAGGGCTGCGCCCATCGCCACCCGGTGCGGGTGGAGAACGGGCGGGTGCTGCTCGGCCTGGACAGCGTGGCGCTGTGCGCCTGATCTCTCGCCGATAACAGGAGCCGAGCATGTCGACAGATTCCCCGCTGCGCACCACCGCTTCGACCTGCTGCTACTGCGGCGTGGGTTGTGGCGTCCTGATCGAACACGACGGCGAACGCATCCTCGGCGTGCAAGGCGATCCTCGGCACCCGGCCAACTTCGGCAGACTCTGCAGCAAAGGCGCCAGCCTGCACCTGACCGGCGACCTCCAGGCCCGCGCGCTGTACCCCCAACTGCGCCTCGGCAAGCAACTGGCGCGGGCTCGCAGCGACTGGGAGAGTGCCCTGGAACATGCCGCCGGGCGTTTCGCCGAGACTATTCGCGAACACGGGCCGGACAGCGTGGCCTTCTATATCTCCGGCCAGTTGCTGACCGAGGACTACTACGCCTTCAACAAGCTGGCGCGGGCCCTGGTCGGCACCAACAACATCGACAGCAATTCGCGCCTGTGCATGTCCTCGGCGGTGGTCGGCTACAAGCGCAGCCTGGGCGCCGACGCACCGCCGTGCAGCTACGAAGACCTCGACTGCGCCGATTGCGTGCTGATCGCCGGCAGCAACATGGCCTTCGCCCACCCGGTCCTGTTCCGTCGCCTGGAAGCCGCCAAGGCCGCTCGGCCGGAGATGCGCATCGTGGTGATCGACCCGCGGCGCACCGACACCTGCGAGCTGGCCGACCTGCACCTGGCGCTGCTGCCCGGTACCGACGTCGCACTGTTCCACGGCATCCTGCATATCCTGCTCTGGGAGGACTGGATCGACCGTTCGTTCATCGCCGAGCATACCGAGGGTTTCGCCGACCTGAAGGAACTGGTGCGCGACTACACCCCGGCCGCCGTCGCCGACATCTGCGGCATCGACCGCGCCGACCTGCAGCGCTGCGCCGAATGGATCGGCCGTTCGCCGCGCTTCCTTTCGCTCTGGTGCATGGGGCTCAACCAGTCCAGCGCCGGCAGCGCCAAGAACAGCGCACTGATCAACCTGCACCTGGCCACCGGCAAGATCGGCCGCGCCGGATGCGGGCCGTTTTCCCTCACCGGCCAGCCGAATGCCATGGGCGGTCGCGAGACCGGCAGCCTGGCCAACCTGCTGCCCGGCCACCGCGAAGCCGCCGATCCCGGCCATCGCGCCGAGGTGGCGCACTACTGGGGTGTGGAACAGTTGCCCACGTCCCCCGGTCTCAGCGCCATCGAGCTGTTCGATGCGGTCCACGACGGCCGGATCAAGGCGCTCTGGATCGCCTGTACCAACCCCGCGCAATCGCTGCCGGACCAGCGCAAGATCCACGAAGCCCTTGCCCGCTGTCCCTTCGTGGTGGTCCAGGAAGCCTTCGCCGGCACGGAAACCTGCCAATACGCCGACCTTTTGCTTCCAGCCGCATCCTGGGGAGAAAAGGAAGGCTCCGTGACCAATTCGGAACGGCGGGTCAGTCATGTCCGTCGGGCCGTTCCGCCCCCCGGGGAAGCACGCCAGGACTGGAACATCGTCTGCGACTTCGCTCGCCGCCTGGAAGGGCACCTGCGGCCCGCTAAACCCGGCCTGTTCGCCTTTGCCGACAGCCGCAGCCTGTTCGACGAATACAAGCTGCTCACCGCCGGGCGCGACCTCGATCTTTCCGGCCTCAGCTACGCACTGCTCGACCGCCTGGGGCCGCAGCAATGGCCATTTCCCACTGGCGCGGAGCAAGGCACCGCACGGCTCTATGCAGACGGCCGCTTCCCTACCGCCTCGGGACGCGCGCAACTGGTCGCCGAACCCTACCGCGCCGCCCAGGAAAAACGCGACGCGCGCTACCCGCTGACCCTCAATACCGGACGCTTGCGCGACCAGTGGCACGGCATGAGCCGGACCGGCACCTGCGCACGCCTGTTCGGCCATGAAGAGGAGGCCCTGGTGCACCTGCATCCCGAGGAACTGCGCCGCCGCCAACTGCTGGACGGGCAGCTCGTGCGCCTGAAGAGCCGGCGTGGCGCCCTGGTCCTGCCGGTGAGCGCAGACGACTCGGTGCGCCCCGGCCAGGCCTTCCTGCCGATGCACTGGGGCGATCGCTTCCTCAAGGGCCTGGGCTGCAATGTCCTAACCCTGCCGGCGTTCGACCCCCTGTCGAAACAACCCGAACTCAAGCACGCCGGGGTTCAGGTCGAGTCCGTCGAACTGCCCTGGCGCCTGTTCGCGCTGGTGGAAACCGATATCCAGGCGCGTTTCGAGGCCCTCCGCGCGCTGTGCGAAGTCTTCGACCACGCCAGCTTCAGTCTCGCTGGACGCGAGCGCCCCGCCCTGCTGGTCAGCGCCGCACACCATGAGGCGCCTGGCGCAGACCTGCTGGAGCGGATAGATCGCCAACTCGAATTGCTCGACGGGCCGATCCTCGCCTACGACGACCCACGGCGCGCCATCGGCAAGCGCGTGCGCCTCGAAGACGGGCGCATCGTCGCCGTCCGGCTCGCCGGCGAAACCCTCGCCCGTGACTGGTTGAAAGAGCTCTGGCTTACCGGCCGGGCCGATAGCGAGCTACGCCGCTGGCTGCTCGCCCCACTCGGCGCGGCACCGGGACGACCCAGCCAGGGTGCGGGCGGCAAGACCCTGTGCAGTTGCCAGAACGTCAGCCAGCAAACGGTGCTCGGCGGCATCGCCCGCGGATTGGACCTGGACGGATTGAAGCGCGAGTTCGGCTGCGGCACCGGCTGCGGCTCCTGCGTACCGGAAATCAAGAGACTGCTGGCGGCCCCCCGGCCCATGGCGGCGAATGCCTGAGGAGAACGACGATGAGCGGTAAGGTCTGGCTGGTGGGTGCGGGTCCCGGCGATCCGGAACTGTTGACCCTGAAGGCAGTTCGCGCCCTGCAGGACGCGGATGTGGTGATGGTCGACGATCTGGTCAACCCGAGCATACTGGAGCACTGTCCGTCCGCCCGGCTGGTCCGGGTCGGCAAACGCGGCGGCTGCCGCTCCACACCGCAGGATTTCATCCAGCGCCTGATGCTGCGGCATGCCCGCCAGGGACGCAGCGTGGTGCGCCTGAAAGGCGGCGATCCATGCATCTTCGGCCGCGCCGGCGAAGAAGCCGAATGGCTGGCCCGGCACGGGATAGACAGCGAGATAGTGAACGGCATCACCGCCGGGCTGGCTGGCGCCACTGCCTGCGGCATACCGCTGACCTACCGCGGCATCAGCCGCGGCGTGACCCTGGTGACCGCGCATACCCAGGACGACAGCCCGCTGGCCTGGGAAGCCCTGGCACGCAGCGGTACCACGCTGGTGGTCTACATGGGCGTCGCCCGTCTCGCAGAGATCCAGGCCGGGCTGCTGGCTGGAGGCATGGCCGAGGATACGCCGCTGGCGATGATCGAGAACGCCACCCTGGGCAACCAGCGCGAATGCCGCAGCAACCTCGGCGAGCTACTGCGGGACGCCGGACGTTTCGCCTTGAAAAGCCCGGCGATCCTGGTGATCGGCGAAGTAACCCGCGACATCGTGTCGCAACCGATTTCCCTGAGCGCCTGACGAGCGGTCTTTTTCCAGGCAAAGAAAAACCCGGCCTGAGCCGGGTTTTTCCTTAGAGGCTCAGCCGATTACTTGGCTTCAGCTTCTACTTCGGCTTCAACGCGACGGTTGATAGCGCGGCCTTCAGCGGTGGCGTTGTCGGCAACCGGGCGGGACTCGCCGTAACCAACAGCGTTCACGCGACCACCTTCTACACCGTACTCGTTGACCAGTACGTCACGAACGGCGTTGGCACGACGCTCGGACAGCTTCTGGTTGTAAGCGTCGGTGCCGACGGAGTCGGTGTGACCTTCAACGGTGGTGGAAGTGGACGGGTACTGCTTCATGAAGTCAGCCAGGTTCTTGATGTCAGCGTAGCTGTTCTCTTTGACCTTGGACTTGTCGAAGTCGAACTTCACGTCCAGCTGTACGCGTACGACTTCGGCGACAGCCGGGCAGCCGTTGGCGTCAACGGTGACGTTGGCCGGGGTATCCGGGCACTTGTCGACGTTGTCGCAAACGCCGTCGTTGTCGGAGTCGGAGCAAACGTCGGCAACCGGTTCCGGAGCCGGAGCGGCTTTCGAACCACCGAAGTTGAAGCCGACGCCCAGGCCAGCCATCCACTCGCCCTGGTGACCGTTGTCACGCTTCTCCAGACCGTACTGGCCGTCGAGGCTGGCCTTGGCGAAGAAGTTCTCGGTGAAGTAGTACTTCAGACCAGCGCCGATGTTGGCCATGGTCATCTGCTGACGGCCTTGGCTGTCGCTGTTGATGTTGGTGATGTTCTGGTGAGCCAGACCAGCCGACACGTACGGACGCAGACCTACGCCCGGGGTACCGAAGTGGTAGATGGCGTCCAGGGAGGTCAGGTTGCCGTGGACCTTCTTGTTGCCGGTTTCGTAGGTGCCACGAACGTCATGGTACTCACCGTAGGACAGCGCCAGCTCGACGTCGTCGGTCAGGAAGTAACCGATCGAGCCGCCGTACAGGTCCGCGTTCTTCATGTTGCGAACGCTGTCGGTGAAGTAGCGCTTGCCGAAGGCTTCGATCTCTACCGAGTTCTGGCCCTGGGCAAAGGCGTTCATTGCCGAAGCGGCAACCAGCGAGCCGATGACAACGCCTAAGGTGTTCTTCAGTTTCATCCGTTAAATCCCCATCTTGATGGTCAGTTAGTTGTCCAACAATCAGCCGCACAACTTGGGTGGCAAGTTTATCAGAACTTCCCGCATAGAGAGACAATATTTACCCAACTATGTTTCGGTCGCATCTGAAAACTTTTCGCGCAGGCGGTCCAGTGCCCGCTTGTAGCGCATTTTCGTCGCACTCAGACCCATGTGCATGATATCCGCTATCTCCTGAAACTCCAGTTCCGCGACGAAGCGAAGAACCAGAATCTCCCGATCTATCGGATTGACATGGACGAGCCAACGATCCAATCCGCCCCGCTCCTCAACCTTCGGCGACTTCTCCTCGGAAGCCTCCTCCAGCGGGTCGAGGCTGAGCGCATCCATCAATCGGCGCTTGCGGCGCTCCTTGCGGTACTGCGTGATGCACTCGTTGTACGTGATGCTATATAGCCACGTTTTGAACTTCGACTTGCCCTCAAAGTTCTTCAACCCGTACAAAACTTTCAGCATCACCTCCTGGCACACGTCGTCCGCGTCGCGGTCGTTGCCCAGGTAGCGGGCACAGACGTTGAACAGCGTGCGCTGGTAACGCCGCATCAATTCTTCATAGGCGCGCGTCACGTGGAACAGCTCCGAGTGCGCACGCTCGACCAGCTCTTCATCGGAAAGCTGGCGTGGGTCATACCGCTGTGACAGGGGGTGAGGCTTATTCAAGTGAGATCAGGCCAGTCATATCGTAAGCCGGGCCGCCCTGCAGAGCAGCCACGTCCATTATCTCTCCCGGATCAGCGGCTGGTAACTCGCTGATCGAGCAGTAGACGGTTGGCCAGCGACACAAGCTCTCCCTCTTCCGTCAGCAGGATGGTCTTGACCGTACCTATCTCTTCAATAGTGCCTTCAACGTCACCCACTTTCACCTGTTGTCCGACCTGATACAGCTCGCGGACGTAGATTCCTGCAATGATCTGCCCGGCGACCTCGCGGCTGCCCAGGCCCAGGGCCAGCGCAGCGGCCAGGCCGACGGTGATCAGGACGATGGCGATGATGTAGTTGAGCAGGTCGGTCTTGACCTCGAGCTGCCCCACCGCCACCGAGATGCTGATGATGATGACCAGCCACTGGGCGATCCGCCCCAGGCCGTTCGCGTATTCGAGGCCGACGCCGTCCGCCGCGCCGCGCACGACGCTGTTCACCAGTTGCGCCAGGAGCACGCCGACGATCAGCACCAGGGCCGCGCCGAACACCTTGGGCAGGTACAGGGCGAGGACGTCCAGCGTGGCGGATACCCGCTGCAGGCCGAGCGACTCGGCGGCGGATACGAGGAAGACGAGCAGTACGAACCAGTAGACGATCTTGCCGACCAGCGTCGAGACCGGAACCTGGATGCCGACCCGGGCCAGCAGCTTGGTCAGGCCGGTGCCACCCATCAGCCGGTCCAGGCCCAGCTTGGCCAGCAGCTTGGAAAGCAGCGCATCGAGCAGCTTGGCGATGACGAAGCCGAGCAGAACGACCACCAGGGCGCCGAGCAGGTTGGGGATGAAGCCTGCCAGCTTGCCCCACAGGGTGTTCATCGCGGTCAGCAAGCTCTGGGTCCAGATATCGAATTGCATGTTCACTCAGCCTTGTCAGCAGAAGATGCGTTTTTCGCGGAAATACGGGAAACCGGCGCCAGATGCGGCGAACCGTTGTTGATGCCGATCATCAGCGCCTGCAGCCAGTGCCCCATGAGGCTGAACAGGTCACCGGCGCCGACCTGGCGATTGGCGGTCTTCAGCACCCGTCCCAGACGCGCGTCGTCGTCCGGCTGGGGAGCCGAAGCCTTGAGCAGGTCCCGCAGGGACTCTTCGAACGGATCGTGCATGCGCACCTCATGTCTGTACGAGGGAGTGACGCCCTCTCCTCACTCCAGGTCACGTCAGAGCCAGCGCAGCCGACGAAATACCCACCACTGGAAGGTGGCGACCCCGCCGATCAGCAGGCAGGCCAGCCAGAACCCATGCGGTGCATCCGCCCCTGGAATGCCGCCGACATTGATTCCCAGCAGGCCGGTGACGAAGCTCATCGGCAGGAAAAAGCCGGTGATTATACCAAGGAGATACATGGTGCGGTTCATCCGTTCGGTGATTCGCCGCGACTCGGCTTCCTGCAGGACGCTGATGCGCTCCCGTATCAACTCGAGTTCTTCGAGATTCCGCGTCAGCCGGTTGTTCAGCTCGTTCCAGTAATCGGCGTCGTCCTCGACGAACCAGGACAGCTTGTAGCGCGCCAGTTGCGAGTAGATGTCCCGCTGCGGCGCCAGGTAGCGCCGCAACCCCGCCGACCGGCGGCGCAGGGTACGCAACTGGTGCTGGTCGGGACTGGCGCGCTCGTCCGCCTCGACCAGCTCCTCGACAGCATCGAGCTGGTCGGCTATCCCGCTGATCAGCGTGTCGACGCGATCGGTCAGGTAGTGCGCGAGGTAGTACACGACCTCGGATGCCGTCTTCGGCCCTTTCCCCGCCTCCAGGTCCTCGAGCAGATCGGCCACCGCCTTCAGCGGCCGCAGGCGCAGCGAGATCACCCGGCGCGCGTCGGCGAATACCCGCAGCGAAACCATGTCTTCCGGCTCCGCGCCCGGATTCAGGTTCACTCCACGGAGGAACACCAGCAGGCTTTCGGCCCCGAGATCGAGCAAACGGGGGCGGGTCGCCTCCTCCAGCAGCAGATCGCAGGCGAACTCGCTGAGCCCCGCGGAATCCCGCAGCCAGGCCTGTGCCTCCGGTACGCCGCGGTCCCAGTGCAGCCAAAGACTCTCCTCCGGCAGCAGGTCGAGCACCGCTATCTGGTTGCGTCCGACACGGCGTCCGCCGCCGCGCCCGTTGAGGACGTAGCCATAGATCAGGCCGCGCTCGTCACCCGACTCGTACGCTTGCATTGCGCTTCCCTTGGTAAAACGACCATTTCGACAGTAAAAACACAAGTCCGGTACCAGTCAATTCATGGACTTGCGGCACAACCTTAAAGCCAGTCCTGAGACCCGTATGCGCACCCCGGGTTCATTCCAGCAAAAAGCCCCGGGACGCTGCCTGCGTCACCGGGGCCGGAACGGCTGTTAAAAAGCCCTATTCGGGCATCTTCAAGGCCTGCGGAGAAACGATGATGCCGTTGTTGTCGGCATACACGAACTCGCCGGGGCGGAAGGTGACGCCGCCGAAGGTCACGGCGACGTTCAGATCGCCGATGCCGCGCTTGTCGGTCTTCAGCGGATGACTGGCCAGGGCCTGGACGCCGAGGTCGGTCTGGGCGATCACGTCGACGTCACGGATGCAGCCATACACGACGATCCCTTCCCAGCCGTTCTTCGCCGCTTTCTCGGCCAGCATGTCGCCCAGCAGGGCGCGGCGCAGCGAACCACCGCCATCGACGACCAGGACCTTGCCCTTGCCGTCCTTGTCGACCTGCTCCTTGACCAACGAGTTGTCTTCGAAGCACTTGATGGTGACGATCTCGCCGCCGAAGGAGTCGCGGCCGCCGAAGTTGCTGAACATGGGTTCGACGACCTGGACCAGCTCAGGATAGGCATCGCACAGATCGGGAGTGACGTAATGCATGGGAAGCTCCTGTGGGTGAAGGGATCGGCTCGGGCAGCTCCGGAGGAACATCGGCCGCCCGCCCCGGCGGCGCCGGCGTGACCGGAGCCGCCATTTGCGTCACATGTTAGCCGCTGATTCCGGCTTCCGATACGTCTAGCGCCTCGCTCCACGCGGATTCGTCGCCCGCCGGCGATCGCTGGCGCAGCCAGCGCTCCACCAAGGGCCAGACCTCTAGCTGGGCCGCCTTGCCGATCAGCATCTCGATATGCCCGTAGTCCTCGGCGTAGCCAGCCTCGCGTCCGAGCAACAGGTATTCGCGCTCGGACGAGGCGAACTGCTCGAACAACTTGCGACAGGCCCAGGACGGGTCCTGCCGGTCCCCAGCCCCGGCGACCGCCAATAGCGGCACGTCGACCGCGGCGAGCCCCTTCCACCAGTCGTTGCCCGGCTCGCCGAAGCGGCCGAACAGCCCATGCCAACGCAGGACCTCCAGCGCCACGCCGACCGGCTCGTCTTCCGGCCCCTGCCGCCAACGGCTTCCGGACAGCGCATCGACGCGGCGCAGCAGCAGGCGCGCGAGGATGCCTGCCATGGGCAACCTGAACAGCCAGTGCGCGGTGCTGACCTGGCTACCGAACAACGCCACGGAAGCGATCCGCGCCTGGTCCAGGTAACCCCCGCCCAGTCCCGCCGCCAGCACCACCCCACCGAGGGAGTGGCCAATCCAGTGCGCCGGCTGCCCGCACTGCTCGTGGATGAAGGAGGCCAGCGCCGGCAGGTCGTAGCGCGCGTAGTCGGCGACCCGGTTGTCCCGGTAACCATCGTTGCGAATCGACAGGCCATGGCCGCGCATTTCCGGCAGCCAGACATCGAACCCCGCCCGCGCCAGGTAAGGACCTAGTCCGAGCGCACGCGGCGAGTACCAGAAGCGGCGGTTGGAAAAACTCCCGTGCAGGAGGATCACAGGCGGTCCGCGCCGCTCGCCGGCGGCCTGCTGTCCAAGCCGGGTTACGACCAGCTCGACGCTGGCATCGGGGCTGTTGCCGGGCTTCAGGCGATAGATGTCTTCGGTAAGGTCGGCGCGCAACTCGGCGCTGACCAGGGCGACAGGAAAGAGGCGACTACTGCTTTGCATGCTTGTCTTGTACAGGAGGCACGAAAAAGGGCGGTGTTACCCGCCCTTTCCGGATACAGCGAGGACCGATCAGGCCTGGTCTTGCCCCTCGGCAAGGAAGAACCAGGTATCCAGCACCGAGTCGGGGTTCAGCGAGACGCTCTCGATGCCCTGCTCCATCAGCCAGCGGGCCAGGTCCGGGTGGTCCGACGGACCCTGGCCGCAGATGCCGATGTACTTGCCGGCCTTGTTGCAGGCAGCGATGGCGTTGGCCAGCAGCTTCTTCACCGCCGGATTGCGCTCGTCGAACAGGTGGGCAACGATGCCGGAATCGCGATCCAGGCCCAGGGTCAGCTGGGTCAGGTCGTTGGAACCGATGGAGAAGCCATCGAAGAACTCGAGGAACTCGTCGGCCAGCAGGGCGTTCGACGGCAGTTCGCACATCATGATGACCTTAAGGCCGTTCTCGCCGCGCTTCAGGCCGTTCCCGGCCAGCAGCTCGACCACCTGGCTCGCCTCGCCCAGGGTGCGCACGAAGGGCACCATGATCTCGACGTTGGTCAGGCCCATTTCGTTGCGGACCTTCTTCAGCGCACGGCACTCCAGCTCGAAGCAGTCGCGGAACGACTCGCTGATGTAGCGCGAGGCGCCACGGAAGCCGAGCATCGGGTTCTCTTCTTCCGGCTCGTAGAGCTTGCCGCCGATCAGGTTGGCGTACTCATTGGACTTGAAGTCGGACAGGCGCACGATGACCTTCTTCGGCCAGAACGCCGCGGCCAGGGTGCTGATGCCTTCCACCAGCTTCTCGACGTAGAAGCCGACCGGATCGGGATAGCCGGCGATGCGCTTCTCCACGCTTTCCTTGATGTCCGCCGGCAGGCCGGCGAAGTTCAGCAATGCCTTGGGGTGCACGCCGATCATGCGGTTGATGATGAATTCGAGGCGGGCCAGGCCCACGCCTTCGTTCGGCAACTGGGCGAAATCGAAAGCGCGATCGGGATTGCCGACGTTCATCATGATCTTGAACGGAAGGTCGGGCATGGCGTCGACCGAGTTCTTGCGCACATCGAAACCGAGTTCGCCTTCGAAGATGAAGCCGGTATCGCCTTCGGCACAGGAAACGGTCACCCCCTGGCCATCCTGCAGGATCTGGGTGGCGTTGCCGCAACCGACCACCGCCGGGATGCCCAGTTCGCGAGCGATGATCGCCGCGTGGCAGGTACGCCCGCCGCGGTTGGTGACGATGGCGCTGGCGCGCTTCATCACCGGCTCCCAGTCCGGGTCGGTCATGTCGGAGACCAGGACGTCACCCGGTTGGACCTTGTCCATTTCCGACACGTCGTTGATCACCTTGACCGGACCGGCACCGATGCGCTGGCCGATGGCACGCCCTTCCACCAGGACGGTCCCCTTCTCTTTCAGCAGGTAGCGCTCCATGACCGTGGCGCTGGCGCGGCTCTTCACGGTTTCCGGGCGTGCCTGGACGATGTACAGCTTGCCGTCGTCACCGTCCTTGGCCCATTCGATGTCCATCGGGCGGCCATAGTGCTTCTCGATGATCATGGCCTGCTTGGCCAGCTCGGTGACCTCGGCGTCGCTCAGGGCGAAGCGGGCGCGATCGGCGCGATCGACGTCCACCACCTTGACCGAGCGACCGGCCTTGGCTTCGTCGCCGTAGATCATCTTGATCGCCTTGCTACCCAGGTTGCGGCGCAGGATGGCCGGACGCCCGGCTTCCAGGGTCGGCTTGTGGACGTAGAACTCGTCGGGGTTCACCGCGCCCTGGACCACGGTCTCGCCCAGGCCGTAGGCACCGGTGATGAAGACCACGTCGCGGAAGCCGGATTCGGTGTCCAGGGTGAACATCACCCCGGCGGTGCCGGTTTCCGAGCGGACCATGCGCTGCACGCCGGCGGACAAGGCGACCAGCTTGTGATCGAAGCCCTGGTGCACGCGGTAGGCGATGGCGCGGTCGTTGAACAGGGAGGCGAAGACCTCTTTTGCTGCGCGGATCACATTGTCCACGCCGCGGATATTGAGGAAGGTTTCCTGCTGGCCGGCGAACGAGGCGTCCGGAAGGTCTTCGGCGGTAGCGGAGGAACGCACTGCCACGGCGAGGTTGTCGTTGCCGTTGGCCAGGGCGGCGAAGGCCTGGCGGATCTCGCTGTCGAGACGGGCCGGGAACTCGGCTTCCATCACCCACTGGCGGATCTGCGCGCCGGTCTTGGCCAGGGCGTTGACGTCGTCGACGTCCAGGGCGTCCAGGGCCGCGTGGATACGGTCGTTGAGGCCACTCTGCTCGAGGAAGTCACGGTAGGCCTGGGCGGTGGTGGCAAATCCGCCGGGTACGGAAACGCCGGCACCGGCCAGGTTGCTGATCATCTCGCCGAGGGATGCGTTCTTGCCCCCCACATGCTCTACATCATGGACGCCGAGCTTATCGAGGGAAACTACGTACTCTACCAAGGTGATCTCTCCACTATTGAATTGGAAAAGCTCAAGCGGGGCCAGGAGCAGCTCCGCTGGATTCTGGCCTGGCCCTTAGAAATAAGTGACAATGCTGCGACAGAAAGGCCTCTGACAACGCGCGGCCTATCATAGCCAAGAATCGTTCCTACCTTAAGGCTTTCGGTGCAAATGAAACGAACCGCATTCTTCATCTCGGACGGCACCGGTATCACCGCCGAAACCCTGGGCCAAAGCCTTCTGGCACAGTTCGAGAACATCAGCTTCGTCAAACTGACGAGACCGTACATCGATACCGAAGAAAAAGCGCGCGCCATGGTACAGCAAATCAATAATGCTGCCGAGTCGGACGGGGCCCGCCCGATCATCTTCGATACCATCGTGAACCGCGACATCCGGGCGGTCCTGGCGCAATCCAACGGTTTCATGATCGATATCTTCGCCACCTTTCTTTCGCCTCTGGAACAGGAGCTTTCGGCCGACTCGTCCTATTCGGTCGGCAAGTCCCACTCCATCGGCCACAACTCCAACTACATGGATCGCATCGAGGCGGTGAACTTCGCCCTCGACAACGACGACGGCGCCCGCACCCACTACTACGACAAGGCCGACCTGATCCTGGTCGGCGTCTCGCGCTGCGGCAAGACGCCCACCTGCCTGTACATGGCCCTGCAGTATGGCATCCGCGCCGCCAACTACCCGTTGACGGAAGAGGACATGGAGCGCCTGCAACTGCCGAACGCCCTCAAGCAGTACAAGCACAAGCTGTTCGGCCTGACCATCGACCCCGATCGCCTCACCGCGATTCGCAACGAGCGCAAGCCCAACAGTCGCTACGCCAGCTTCGCCCAGTGCGAATTCGAGGTACGCGAGGTCGAAAGCCTGTTCCGCCGCGAAAACATCGCCTACATCAACTCCACGCATTTCTCGGTGGAGGAGATTTCCGCAAAGATCCTCGTCGAAAAAGGCGTGGAACGGCGCTTCAAATAACCGCTCCGGGGCCAGCGGCTCGGCACCGCCAAGGTCCCTTGCCCGCTTCCGGTAACGCTTCGAGCCCCAGGATGGAATTTCGTTTCATCCCAGGGGCAAAACCCCGACCAAGTGGTATAAGCGGCTGTCGCTGCCGAAAAACCGCGTGATAGAATGCGGCCCGCATGCGCCTGGCGGGGCGCCCGGCATGCCCGGCCTGCCGAGCGCAGGTCGATGACGCAGGGTTTTCCGTCACGGACTGGACAGCGATCGCAAGATCGACCCGCCGAACGCGACACCAACCAGGACTTATGAAACTCAAGCCCTTAGCTCCCCTGCTCTGCCTATTCATCGCCGTACCAGGCCTGAGCGTAGCCGCCGAAAAGACGGTCTACGGCCTGAACGAATACGCGCGCATCAACGACCCGGACATCCAGCTGGCCGCCAAGCTCGACACCGGCGCCAAGACCGCCTCCCTCAGCGCCCGCGACATCAAGCGTTTCAAGCGCGACGGCGAAACCTGGGTGCGCTTCTACCTGGCCACCGACAACGCCGACGACACCCCGATCGAGAAGCCCCTGGCGCGGATCAGCAAGATCAAGCGCCGCCACGGCGACTTCAACCCCGACGAGGGCAAGGCCTATACCGCCCGTCCGGTGATCGAGCTGCAGGTCTGCATGGGCAAGGCGATTCGCACCATCGAAGTGAACCTGACCGACCGAAGTGCATTCCAATACCCGCTTTTGATCGGCTCGGAGGCCTTGAAGAAATTCGACGCACTGGTCGATCCGAGCTTGAAATACTCGGCCGGGAAACCCGGCTGCAAACCTGATGCAAAACCTGCTGAGTAAACGACATGCGCTCTCTCAACCTGCATCTGAAAGTCCTGATCGCCATCCTGCTGACCCTGGGTGTGGCGATCACCGCCTATCAGATTTTCGTCCAGGGTATTCCCGTTACCGAAGCCGAAACCGATGACCTCTGGAACATCGATGCCAAGGTCGACTTCGTCGCCACGCCGAAAACCCCGGTCAAGGTGCAGATGTTCGTTCCGCCGTTGAGCCAGGACTACGTCAGCCTCAACGAAAGCTTCGTCTCCAACAATTACGGCGTCAGCATCAATCGCGCCGACGGCAATCGCAAGGTGACCTGGTCCGCCCGCCGCGCCAACGGCAAGCAGACCCTGTACTACCGCCTGGTGCTGACCAAGCGCTACACCGGCGAGAAGACCAAGGAGAAAGGCCCGATCTTCCGCGACAGCCTGCCCCTGGAAGGCCCGGAGAAGATCGCCGCAGAAGCCCTGCTGGCCCCCATTCGCCAGCACTCGGCCGACGTCGAGACCTTCGTCAGCGAAGCCATCAAGCGCGCCAACAACGGCAACGACGACAACGTCAAGCTGCTGATGGCCGGCGACACCAGCCTGGAAAAGAAAGCGCATATCGTCGAAACCCTGCTGTCCATCGCCCACGTGCCGATGGAGCGGGTCCATACCATCCGCCTGGTCGCCGACCTGCAACAGAGCCCGGAACTGTGGCTGCGCAGCTTCAACGGCGAGAACTGGCTGTATTTCAACGTGGTCACCGGCGAACAGGGCCTGCCCTCCGATCGCCTGATCTGGTGGCTTGGCGATGAGCCGCTGATGACCATCGACGGCGGCAAGAAGGCCCAGGTCAGCTTCAGCCTGAACAGCAGCGAGATGAACGCCATCCGCCTGGCCAAGCTGTCCGACGAGAACACCGAGGCGGCCTTCCTCGAGTACTCCCTGTACGGCCTGCCGCTGTCCACCCAGCAGACCTTCCAGATCATGATCATGATCCCGATCGGCGTGCTGGTGATCCTGATCCTGCGCAACCTGATCGGCCTGCAGACCCTCGGCACCTTCACCCCGGTGCTGATCGCCCTGGCCTTCCGCGAGACCGGCCTGCAATGGGGTATCGCCCTGTTCACCGTGATCACCGCCCTGGGCCTGTCGCTGCGCTCCTATCTCGAGCACCTGAAGCTGCAGATGCTGCCGCGCCTCTCGGTGGTGCTGACCTTCGTGGTGGTGATGATCGCGGTGATCAGCCTGTTCAGCCACAAGCTCGGCTTCGAGAGCGGCCTGTCGATCGCCCTGTTCCCGATGGTGATCCTGACCATGACCATCGAACGCCTGTCGATCACCTGGGAAGAGCGCGGCGGCGGCCATGCGATGAAGGTGGCCATCGGCACCCTTTTCGCGGCATCGCTGGCGCACATCCTCATGCGCATCCCGGAACTGGTGTACTTCATCTTCACCTTCCCGGCCGTGCTGCTGATCCTGGTCGCCTTCATGCTCGCCATGGGCCGCTACCGCGGCTACCGCCTGACCGAGCTGTTCCGCTTCAAGGCCCTGCTCAAGGACTGAACCATGTCGATCTGGAAGACCTGGAAAGACCTGACCGCGAAAGGCGTGATGGGCATCAACCGACGCAATGCCGATTACGTCCTGAAGTACAACAAGCGGCACCTGTATCCGGTGGTGGACGACAAGATCATCACCAAGGAACGCGCGCTCGAGGCCGGCATCCACGTGCCGGAGATGTACGGCATCATCGAGACCGAGAAAGGCATCGACAAGCTCAACGAGATCATCGGCGAGCACAACGATTTCGTCATCAAGCCGGCGCAGGGCGCCGGCGGCGACGGCATCATGGTGATCGCCGACCGCTTCGAGGGCCGCTACAAGACCGTGTCGGGGAAGATCGTCAGCCACGAGGAGATCGAGCACCACATCTCGAGCATCCTCTCCGGCCTCTACTCCCTCGGCGGTCATCGCGACCGCGTACTGATCGAGTACCGGGTGACCCCCGACCAGATCTTCAAGAGCATCAGCTACGAAGGTGTGCCGGACATCCGCATCATCGTGCTGATGGGCTACCCGGTGATGGCCATGTTGCGCCTGCCGACCCGGCAGTCGGGCGGCAAGGCCAACCTGCACCAGGGCGCCATCGGCGTGGGCGTCGACCTGGCCACCGGTGTCACCCTGCGCGGCACCTGGCTGAACAACAAGATCGCCAAGCACCCGGACACCACCAACGCGGTGGACGGTGTGCAACTGCCGAACTGGGACGGCTTCATGAAGCTGGCGGCCGGTTGCTACGAGTTGTCGGGCCTCGGCTACATCGGCGTGGACATGGTTCTCGACCAGGAGAAAGGCCCGCTGATCCTCGAACTCAACGCCCGCCCGGGCCTGAACATCCAGATCGCCAACGACAGCGGCCTGGTGCACCGCTGCCACGCCGTCGAGGCGCGACTGGAAGAACTCAAGGCGAAAGGCATCGAAGAGTCCGCGGAAGAGCGCGTACGCTTCTCCCAGCAGCTGTTCGGCCACGTCCAGCAGCACCAGGGCTGACGTGCTTCCGGTATGAAGAAGCCCGGCTCCGGCCGGGCTTTTTCATGTCTCGGATTTCAACGCACCACGGCCAGCTCGAAGCCGCCCTGCCGGGCGTGCTCATGCACCTGCATACCCGCCTCGTTCACCGCCAGGCCCTGTAGCGGACGCTTGAACGGCTTGTTGTCGAGGGTTTGCAGCGAGCGGTCCTCGTCGGTGGTCAGCAGCAGCACGTAGCGCTCGCCGCGATTGGCTCGCACCGGCACCGTACCCTCGATGAAAGCGTAGCGATACCAGGTTTCCGGGTTCAGCTTGTACACCGCGTCGCTGACCAGCCGGGTCGGACGCTTCTGCTCGTCGAGGAACAGCAGCGACGGGTAGACCACCTGGCGGTTGGCGAAACTGCGGATGCGCAGGCCGTAGACACCCTGAGAGCGCGGCAGCCGGATCGCCGCGTAGAAGCTCCTGCCCATGGGAAAGTCGAAGCTCGGCGAGAAGCGGTTCAACTCCTCGTAGCGCGGTTCGTCGGCATCCAGTTCGGTGAAGTCGCTCTCGGCGATCTGCTCGCAGCAGCGCCGTTGCAGGTCCTGGTAGAGATCGTCGATGGTCATCTCGGTGCCCTTGAGCAAAGCCTTCAGCGCATCGCTCTGCTGGCCGGCGCCATCCAGCCCGGGCAACGCCGCCGGACGCTGCTTGAACTCGATCTGCCGGCCCTCGGTGAAGGCGATCTGCGACGAAGGCGCCGCCTCCCGCTTGAAGCGCGCCGCGCGCTCCTCGGGCGGGATCTGCGAGTTGTGCATGCGGCCCTTCTCGTCCACCCAGGTGTAGTAGGGACTGCCGTTCTCGCTGCGAACGAAACCCTTGCCCTCGAAGGCCTCGGCGTCGATGTATTCGGCGGAGTGTTCGCCGTTGGGCAGGACGTAGTCGGCGCGCTGGCCGGCGACCTTGGCGCCGGCATAGAAGCTGTTCTGCACGTTGCCGTTGGCATCGATCCAGGTGTAGTAGCGACGCTTGCTCTCCCCTCCGCTGCTGTTCCCCGGCCACTGCGTGGCGTTGTCCGCCTTGTTCAGCACCCGCGCCTGGTCGCTCTGGCCGATACGCTGTCGCGCCTGGCGCTGCTGGCGGTCGAACTGGCCGTCGACGAAGGTGTTGTGCACCCCGCCATTGTCGTCCACCCAGGTCAGGTAGCGCCCGCCGGAGGCCCAGCCCGGCGAAGATGCCGGCAGCGCCAGGGAGAAGACGCAAAGTACGATGGATGCGCGCATCATGCTCCAGCCCTCAGAAGGTCGTACGGTAGGTCATGGCGAAAATATAGGCTTTCACCGTGGTGTCCACGTCCAGTCCCGCGTAGGGGTTGTACACCAGGTTGTCGAGCCCGGTGCAGTTCAGGTTGCAGCTGGTATCGGCCTTGACGCTCTGCTTGGTGACGAAGTAGTTGAAACCGACATCGATCACCGTGTCCTTGTCCCACTGGTAGCCCAGCCCCAGGCCGTAGAGATTGGCATCGCCGATCGGCACCAGGATGTCCGCCTGGCCCTTGGGGATCGCCGAAGGCCGGTATTCGTAGCCGGCGCGTAGCTGCAAACGGTCGTTGACGTCGTACTGCACGCCCATGGCCCAGCTCCAGGTATCGCGGTAGCCGCGGTCGAGGGTGATGCTGTGGCTGGTGGCGTCCTTCGAGTCGAGGTACTTGGCGATGCGCAGCAGGTCAAGCTCGCGGTCGAACTCGATCTTGAACTCGTTCCAGTCGCTGTAGCCGTTCCATTTCAGGTCGAAGTTGAATTGCCACTTCTTGAACGGGCGCAGCTTCACGCCGGTGGAGAAGGCATCCGGGTAGACCATGTTCATCGTGGCGTTGCCATGCTCTTCATCGACGTTCCCGTAGGGGAACATCTGGCCGAGGATCGCACCACCGAGCGACTTGTGCACCCCGGTCCAGAAACCCTGCCAGCCTTGGCCGTAGTCGACCCGGTACTTGCCCTTGAGCCTCATCCGCGACTCGCTCTGGTAGGTCGCGCCCCAGGCGAACCAGTCGGTGGGCTCCCAGAGCACGCCGAGGTTGAAGCTGGGCGACAGCGACTGCTGCATGTCCAGGTCGATATTGGCCAGGTTCTGGAACGGACCGATGTTGCCGCCGCAGACGTTGAAGAACACCTCGAGGATCTCCTGCATTCCCGGCAGGCAACCGATCTCCTTGGTCTGCTGCAACAGCCCGAGCAACTGGTTCGGCGCCCGGAAATCCTCGTTCAACGCTACTGCCTGGTGGGAAAAACCCAC
Source organism: Pseudomonas sp. 203-8 (assembly GCF_020708595.1). Lineage (NCBI taxonomy): Bacteria > Pseudomonadati > Pseudomonadota > Gammaproteobacteria > Pseudomonadales > Pseudomonadaceae > Pseudomonas > Pseudomonas sp. 203-8. Next base: position 163,901 of record NZ_JAJFDF010000007.1, read on the forward strand.
CGACAGGCCGACCGACAGCTCGTCGTTGACCTGGTAGGCCAGGGTCGGCGAGAAGTAGGTGAGCCGCTGCAACGACACCTCGCGTCCCTGGTAGCGCGCCGGATCGCTATCGGAATCGCGGCTGTAGCCCAGCGCTTGCGGGGTATAGACGTTGGTGGCGAAGGTGAACTTGGAGCCCGGCGGGTTGATCGAGATCCCGGCCAGCGGCGCCACCAGCAACGGCACGTCGGTCATGCCGCCGAGGCCGGGCAGGTACATGGTCGGGGTCAGGGTCCGGCTGTGGCTGTTGGCGACCGGGTCGTCGCGCAGGCCGAAGGTGCCTTCGCCGTAGTTCGGCGGCGCCTTGAAGCCGGCGCGGATGTCCATCACCCCTGTAAGCAGCTTCACGGTCGCCTGGCGGCCCTTCATCCTGGTCAGCGCCGCCGGGTTGTAGTGCACCGAATCGATGCCGGTCTCGTCGGCGGTCACGGCGTTGCCGAGGGCCATGGCTTTCGGGTTGCCGATGGTCAGGTCGTTGGCCATCTGCGCGCCGGCCGGCGGAATCCAGGCCAGGCACACCCCTGCCAGCGCCAGCCAGAGCGGCGCAATGCGCATCTTCATAACAGGCCTCGCTCGCGGGTTACTGGGCCTTCAGCCCTTTGATATCGAGGGGTACGGATAACCCCAGCAGTACATCCGGCGAGTCTTCCGTGAGGCCGAAACCGGCGTTGACGTTGACGATGTAGTCCGGTGACGTCCGCAAGCCGAGCGAGAAGTTCATGATGCTACTGGTCTGTTCGGACGACTCGAACGTACCGGCAGTGGTGTGGTAGCGGTTCTTCAGCGTGTAGGCCATCTGGTACGAGGTCGCCAGCGAGACGTCGTAGGACAGCGCGTAGGCCATGCCCATGTTGAAGTTGATCGTGTTGCCGGGCGAGACCTTCTCCAGCTGGGAGTTGTCGGCCAGGGTCTGGTGCACGTCGTCCACCGGCAGGTTCCAGGTGTAGCCGAGCGAGCCGTAGAGGACCACCGGGTCGATCACATAGGACATGTTCGCGCCGAAGCCCAGGCTGTAGTAGCCGTTGCCGGTGGAGATGTCCTTGTCCAGGTTGGTCTTGTAGGGACTGTCGCCGGTCGGCAGGCCGATGGTGGTATACAGCGTGGTGACCGGCCGCCCGCGCACCGCCGCCCAGGGCTGCCAGCGCAAGGTCGCGGAAACGTCGCCGAGGCTGTAGGCGTGGGTATCCATCTCGGTGTCGTACTTGGCTACCAGCGGCAGGCGGAAACTGAAGGTGAGGTTGTCCCAGATCCCGTAGTCGAAGGTGAAGGAGTTGGTGAAGGTGTGCTGGGACTGGCTCTGCCGGCCGGCGAGGCCGTAGATCTGCGTGCCGCCGCTGGTCTTGGTCAGCGGCACCAGGGTCAGCCGCTGGTCGCGCACCAGCGCGTAGTCGAAACCGTAGGTCAGGGTCCGCTCGCCCTTCTTCAGCAAGGTGTAGCTCTTCTCGGCGGCCTGGAAGACTTCCTCCAGCGCCTTGGCGCTGTCGGCATCGTCATTCTTCTTGGCCAGCGCGTCACGGGCCTGGTCGACCGAGGCTTCCTCGGCAACGGACAAACCGCTGATAGACAGCATCAGCGCCGCCGCGCATGTGTACCCCCTGATTCTCATGGCGCTATCCCCAGAGATTGTTCTTGTTTTTGGGTATCTGCTACTTGGTGCGCAGGTGTATGACGTCGCCACCAGTGCCCAGCTCACGGACCTGGTTTTCAGTGATCTTGTTGATCTGCGGAAACTCGCGGAACGCCAGCAGGCTGACGGTGCGGTCGTCCACCAGGCGCATGTCGCGATCGTTCAGCGCCAGCGCGTTGCGGGGCTCCTGCCCACTCGGGAAGATCACGAACAGGACGTTCTGGTCCCAGATTTCCTCGAAGCGCGTCCGGGTGAAGCTGATGTTGCCCAAGGCCGGATCGGCGACGAAGACGTGATCGTTGTAGACATCGCGCACCACCACGAAATGCTTGAAGCCGGCATAGTGGATGGGGACCAGCGCCGGATGCTCGAGAGCGTCCAGGTCGCTGAACTCGGCGCGAAAACCACCGCTCTTGTAGCCCAGCGCAGCGGCGTAGCGCTTCATGTCGAGCAGCGAGAAACCGCGGCGCTGCACGATCTTATCGGCCTCGCCATAGCGCAGCAGCCCTTCCATGACCTGGCGTTCCTCGAGGTTGCGCCCGAGGTAGTAGTCCAGCAGCGTGGTAAGCGCCGCCGAGCCGCAGCTGTAGTCATAGGCCTGGCGGATGACGTTGCGGAACTGCAACTGGCTCATCGGCTCCAGCTGCACCGATTCGCGGTAGGGTCCATTGGGGGTCAGAGGCTGGCTGAGGTTGACCGTGCCCTGCGGTTGCGGCTTGGTATCGACCGTCTGGGTGAACCCGAACAGCCCGATCAGACTTCCCAGCAAAATCTCGAACATCGCCCCGTCGTACCTCTTTCGGAGAAAGACCCCGCCGATGCCTCGGCGAGGTCTTCGCGTCTCGACTCGGTTCCTGGATCAGTGACCCCAGACCTTGATGGTGGAACCGGCCATGTTCAGCCCGGAGACGGTCAGCGAGCCGATGCTGGCGGCGCTGGTGTCGCCCACCTTGATGGCGCCAACGGTCACGTCGCCGGTGATGGCCGGCAGGCCGATGGCCAGTTGCTGGGTCGACTTGCCGCCGATATCGGTGGTGACGACGTCGATGGTCAGCGGCTTGGTATCGTCGATGGTCAGCGCCGGCAGGCTGATGTTCTCCAGCCGCAGGGAGCCGCCGTTGGTGTCGGTATCGGTGTAGGTCACGGCCCCGACGGAGCCCTGGAAAGTACCGGAAATGCTGATGCCTGCCTGGCCGGTCACGTCGGACAGCGCGCCATCGTCCATGGCTTTCAGGTCGGCATGCGCCAGCAAGGGAGCAGCCAGAACAGCAGTTGCAAGGAACAGGTGCTTTTTCATTGTTATTTCTCCAGTGTTCAGGTGTGGTTTGCCCCAGGGCACTGCCGTTTGCATCCTGTCCCCGGCAGATCGACCGGCATCTCGCCGGTCTCCAGGTCCGGTACTGCTTCCCTAGGCGTCCCGGACATGGATTCGGTAGAGCCTCATGCTCTCTCGTCCTGGATTCCAAGCTACTGGGCCACCCCTTCCGCCGCCAGCCCATCCAAGGGATGGAGCGATGGCGGCTGCCGCTCACGCCTCGCTCAGCAGTCCCAGGCTTTTACCCTTTAGTACGGCTTGCGTTCTGCTCTTCACACCCAGCTTGGCGAACAGGTTGTGCAGGTGCCACTTGATGGTGGCTTCCGACAGGTGCACCGCCTGCGCGATATCGCGGTTCGACAAGCCCGCCGCCACCAGCCGCAGGATTTCCCGTTCGCGATGGCTAACATCCTGATTTTCATCGAAACTTTCCGGGTCCACGGAGAGCTTCCGGCACTGCTCGCGGAGCAGGTCGGCCAGCCCCTGCCAGGCCGCGGCACGCTTGGGCTCCGCTTCCCTCCAGCTTTCCCACATCGGCAACAGCCACAACGCGTCGTCCTGGAACAGCCGGCGGTAGCCGAGATTCCAGGCTTCCTCGAGCGTGGCGAGGAACAGGCCGATGGCTTTTTCGCTGTTACCTTTCTGCCAATACGCCACAGAAAGTAACAAGGACAAACGCAGCCGCCGATCCCTCTGGTAAGCGGAAGAGTAGCCGGCCAGACAGCTTTCCAGCTTGCTCTGCGCGCGTTCCGCGTGACGCTCGGACAATGCCAGCCGAGCCTCCGCCAGGACCAGGGCGGTCTGTGCGTCGGCATGCCGCTCGCCGGAGAGCCCGGCAAGATGCCGCTCCAGTTGCAGGCAGACCCGTTCGGCTTCGTTCGGACGGCGCAGCCACAGCAGGAACTGCACCTTGCAGCTCATGGCGTGAGCATAGACACGCTCGTAGCCGGGCGAGAGCAGACCGCTCAGCCATTCGTCGAGTTGCGCCAGCCCCTGCTCGGCGGCGCCGGAGAAGAAGCGAGCCTTGGCCATGACCAACTGGCCGCGACTGAGCAGTTCCACCGGCGTCGCGACATCCCGCCAGACCGTCGCCAGCGGTAGTTCGGCGAGCACGCCGGCATGCCGGTCCTGCTCGTAGAGCAGGTCGGCATAGGCCAGCGACAAGGGTCCGCCGACCCGGCTGCGCCGGCCGAATACCTGCTCGACCCGGTTGCGCGCCGACTCGGCTATCGCCCTGCCCCGCTCCAGGTCGCCACTCTCCTTGCAGATCAGGGATTCGATCAGGCTGGTCACCACCTGCAGGTACTCGCTGTCGGCGACTTTCAGGTCCTCCCGCGCGGAACCGATGGCGCCGGCGGCCTCGGCGTAGTCGCCGAGCAGCGCATGCGCCGAAGCCTGCACGCAGAGCAGGCTGGCGCGGAACACCGGCTGGTTGCTCGGGACCATGGACAGCCAGTGACGGGCGACCTTCAGGCAGGCTTCGAGCTTGTCCTGGTAGAGCAACACCAGGGCCTTGAGCACCTGGGCGGCGGCGAGCAACTCGCCGAGCCCGAAGTGCATGACCTTGCCGCGCCCCTGCAAGAGGCGGTGGCTGACCTCCTCGATCAACGCCTCGGCCTCGGCGAAGCGTTGCTCGAACGCCAGTTGCCAGGCGTAGAAGATCTGGAACACCGGATGCTCGCGGATCACCTCGGCGGGAATGCCGTTGAGCATGCCGAGGATGCCGTACACCCGGTTACCGGCGATCAGGCGCGCGCCCTGGCGCTCCAGCAACTCGGCGGCGAACAGGTAGTCGCGGGCGCGAAGGGCGTACTTGATCGCCCGGTCGGCCAGGTCGCGCCCCTCGCACCAGCGCGCCGCCGCATGCAGCAACGGGGTCGGATCGGCATGCCGGGACAGCCGCCCCTGGAGGAACTCGGCGAACAGATGGTGGTAGCGGAACCATTCGCGCTGGTCGTCCAGGGCGATGACGAACAACTGCTCGTTCTGCAGGCGCATGAGCATGTCCAGGCCGTCGCGACGCCCGGTCAGCGCATTGCACAGTTCCGCATTGAACTCATCGAGCACCGAGGTCTGGTCGAGGAACAGCTGCAGGTCGGCGGGCAGGCTGGCCAGCACGTCTTCCGCCAGGTAGTCGGCGATGTTCCGTTCGGTCCCGGAGAGCCCGCGGAGGAAACCTTCCCGGTCGGTATTGCGACTGAGGGCCAGGGCCGCCAGGTGCAACGCCGTGATCCAGCCTTCGGTGCGCTTGAACAGCAGCTTCAGCTCGCGTTCGCCCAGCTCCAGCCCCTTGAGGTCGAGGAGAAACGCATCGCTCTCCTCGCGCGATAGCCGCAGGTCTTCCGCGCTCAGGCAGAAGGTCCAGGGCTTGAGGGTCGGCTCGTCGACCAGGAAGCGCGGGCGGAAGCGGGTCGAGGCCACCACCCGCACGTGATCGGGCAGGTTCTCGATCAGGTAGCGAACCCCATGCGGCAAGGCGGCGTGGCGGATGCGGTGGAAATCGTCGAGGAACAGGTACAAGGGGCCTTCCAGGCGACGCAAGTCGGCGAGGAAGGCATCCAGGATACCCTCCAGCGGCACCGCGACGTCGGTGCCGAGCAGATTGGCGGTATTGCCGCCGAATGCCGGGACCACTCGCTGGATGCTCGCCAGCAGGTACTGGATCAGACGCTGCGGTTCGCTGTCGGTCTCGTCGCAGGACAACCATGCCACCGCCGCGCCCTGCTCCAGCAGGCGCAGGCGCAACTGGCAGAGGATGGTGCTCTTGCCGAAGCCGGCCGGCGCGCTGAGCACCATCGCGCGTCGCCCGCGGGCCTCGTACAGGCGGTCGATCAGCGCCTGGCGGGGCAGCAGCGGCAGCCCTCCGGCGCCTGGCGGGAACAGCTTGGTCTGCAACAGCGGAATGGTGCTGGCGGGAACACCGTCGCGATGGCCCATGGTCAGAGCAGGCTCAGCTCGCGGGCTCGCCGGATCGCCTGGGTGCGATTGCGCACCTTGAGCTTTTCGTAGATGTTGTGCAGATGCCATTTGACGGTCCCCAGGGCCAGCGACAGGCGCTGGCCGATTTCTTCGTTGGATAGGCCCTGTGCGGCCAGGCAGACCACTTCGCGCTCGCGCTCCGTCAGGCCTTCCTCGAGCGCATCCTGGGGCTTGCGCACGCCCTGCCCGGGCCAGATGCCGAGCAGGCCGCGAATGAAGGTCTGTAGCGCCGGCTGGCGCTCGGTGGATTCGAGTTGCTGGAGCAACTGGCGAATACCGTCGCCTTCCTCGATGAAGAGGCTGCGCACCCCTTCCCGTTCGGCATTGATCAGGCATTCGCCGAGCAGGCTGTTGGCCCGTTCCTGGTAGCCCAGGCGCTGATAGCTGAGCGCCGCCAGGATATCCAGGCGCAGGCGCTGCAGGCCGTGCCAGCCGGGCTGCAAGGTGCCGCGCAACTGAGTGATCTCGTGCAGCGCCTCGCTGAAATGTCCTCGCCCCTGCAACAGGCGCACGCGGCTCACACCCAGCGACCAGTTGACCGGGTTGAAGGCCATGTTGCGGTAGTGTGCCGCCATCTTGTTCCAGTCCACGCTCTTCAACCGCTGCTCGGCGCGCTTCAGGCGGTCGGGGCCGCTGTCCTGGAGGATCAGGTTGATCTCTTCGGCCATGGCCTGGGCGAAGAAGCGCCACGACTGATTGCGCGAGGCCAGGGCCTGCATCGCCGCCAGGCTGGCCAGCGCCTCCTTCGGCCGTCCCAGCAGGCGCTGGGTGCGCGCCAGGCAGATCTGTCCCTGGGCATAGAAATCGATCGGATTGATCACATCCACATGCCCGAGCGCCCAGCCCAGGCGCTCTTCCAGCCCGTCCAGCTCGATCCTGTAGTAGGCGGTCAGGGCCTCGGTGATGGTCGGCAGCGCCAGCGCGCTCCTGGACTTCTCGAACAGCGGCCGGGCGCGCTGGCGGAGCCGCTCGATGAGCAGTTGCGCCTGTTTCACCTGGCCCTGCTCGAGTGCGAGGATCACCTCGACGTTGGCCAGTTGCATGTCCAGGTAGCGCCCTTCGAGGAAATGATTGCGCTGCTGCGCCAGCCCCAGCAGGCGCCGCGCCTGGTCGCCCTGGCCACGGACCACCTGGGCCAGCGCGGCAGTGATCAACACCGCCACTTCGAGGAAGGCAGCGTTCTGCCCGAGCTGGACTTCGACCCGGCGAGCCAGGGCGATGCACAGTTCCAGATCGTCCTTCTGCAACGCCACCACCGCCTTCACCGCCAGCGCGGAGAGGTACTGGTCGCCCATCGGCCCGTCGCCGCGGCTCTCCCCCCAGCGCGCCAGCAGTTCGTCGATGATCCGGTTGGCCTCGCCCAGGCTGAGGTCGCTGGCCCGCGACCAGACATCGGTAAGGACCAGGATCGGATAGCGCTCGGCGATTTCGTCCGGCACATGCTTGCGCCAACGGTAGATCAGGCTGAGCTGGCCGCGGTTGATCAATTCCAGTCCGCATCCGTCGACCAGCGCGGCGATCATCTCCGGGTCTTCCGCCGCACAGGCATGCTCGATGGCGAACGTCGGCATGTGGTGGTTGGTGAACCACAGGCTGGCGTTGAAATGCAGTTGCTTGAAACGGTCCGGATCGGAGTCGCGCAGGCGGTTGCGGAGGAAATCGGCGAACAGCAGGTGGAAGCGATACCACTGGCGTTCGCGATCCAGCGGCAGGAGGAACAATTGCATGGACTCCAGGCGTTCCAGCAGCGCCTGGCCGTCCTGGCGCCCGGTCAGGGCGTTGGCCAGGTCGCCGCTCAATTGGCTGGCAACGCCAAGGGCCAGCAGCGCTTCCTGCAGGTCGCCAGGCAAGCGTTCGAAGACCGCCGCCAGCAGATAGGCGCTGACCGCCTGCTTGTCGCCGTCGAGCAGGGCCATTTCCTGCGCCTGCGGTTGCTGGCGCAGCCACAGGCTGACGAGATGCACGCCCACCACCCAGCCTTCGGTCTGGCCATAGAGCGCCTTCAGGCAGGGCTCGTCCAGATAGAGACCGCTGCGCTCGAGGTATTCGCGGGTTTCCTCGAAGCCGAGGCGCAGCTCCTCGAGGCCGATTTCCAGCAACAGTCCCTTGGCCCGCCAGGTAGCCAGGCTCAGCGCCGGCTGCGAACGCGTGCCCAGGGCCAGGACCAGCCCGGGCGGTGCGTACTGCACCAGGCGATTGAGGCCGGTGAAGATGTCCGGGTTGCTAACCAGGTGCAGGTCGTCCAGCACCAGCAGCAACGGCCGCGCATAGCGATCGAGATCGCCGAGCAGGCTTTCGATCACCGCCACCACCGGGACCCGCATGGTGTTCTGCAGGTAGGTCTGGGCGTCGTCGCCAAGCTGCGGCACGGCTTCGCCCAGCGCCTCGATCAGCTGCCGGCAGAAACGGGCGGGGTCGTCGTCTTCTTCGGCCAGCGACAGCCAGGCCACCGCCTGGTCTGCTACAGTGCGCTCCCTGGCCAGGGCGGCGAGCGCGCAGGTCTTGCCGAAGCCGGCAGGTGCGGAAAACATCAGAACGCGTGAATGGGGATTGCGATCCAGCAGGTTGCGGATCGCGGGGCGAAGAGAATATTCGGCTGGCACCTGAGGCGGCACTATTCTGGAGCGCGAAAGGCTGCCGGCTGCTGGATTCTGTACTGCATCCACGGCCTGTATCCCTGTGTCATTATCATTGTGGTACGGAGCCAAATCTCCGTGGGATATTTCCATAATTAGCAGATCACCCTTCTTACGTAAACTGAAGAAATGGCTCTAGGATCGACGATTCCGGCGAACTAGAATTCCTGACTGTCCCACTACCCCCACTTTCCATGCCCAGTTGTCATGTTCACCCCCTGCCCTACCATAGCGACCCAAGCTGTCTCTTTGCCATCATCCATGAGGCGCCCGGTGCGGTGATGCTCGATTCGGGTCGCCCCATCGCTACCCGTGGACGCTATGACCTTATGAGCGCCTGGCCATTGGCAGAACTGGCGCCGCTGCCCGACGAATCGGCCAACCGCTTCTTCGCCCGCCTACGCGAAGCGGCCGGAAGCCTGGGCCCCGCGCAGCTGCCAGCGCCGTACGAACTGCCCTTCGCCGGCGGTCTGCTGGGCTATTTATCCTACGACCTGGGTCGGCGCATCGAGCGCATCGGCGAACACGCCCGCGATGACCTGGGCCTGCCGCTGGCCTCCGTCGGCCTGTATGCCTGGGCGCTGATCAGCGACCACCAGGCCGGCACCAGCCAACTGGTATTCCACCCGCGATTGGACGAGCGCGAACGCCAGCGCCTGATCGCCCTGTTCAGCGAGGAAACGCAAGGCGCGGCCGGCAACTTCAAGCTTCTGGGAAAATTCCGACGGAGCATCAGCGCATCCGACTATCGGCAGGCGATCCGCCGCATCCAGGACTACATCCAGGCAGGCGACTGCTACCAGGTGAACTATAGCCAGCGCTTCCAGGCCGCTTGCAGCGGCTCGCCGTGGCCGGCCTATCGCGCCCTGCGCGAGGCCTGCCCGACGCCGTTCTCCGGCTACCTGCGACTGGCCGACGGCGCGATCCTCAGCCTGTCGCCGGAGCGCTTCCTCAAGCTCGGCAAGGGCAAGGTGGAAACCCGGCCGATCAAGGGCACCCGCCCGCGCGGCAAGACCCCCGAGGAGGACATGGCGCTGGCGGCGTCGCTGCTGGCCAGCCCCAAGGACCGCGCGGAAAACCTGATGATCGTCGACCTGCTGCGCAACGACATCGGACGCAGTTGCCAACCTGGCAGCGTACGGGTACCGGAGCTGTTCGCCCTGGAAAGCTATCCCAACGTGCATCACCTGGTGAGCAGCGTCACCGGCGAACTGGCGCCGGGCAAGGACGCCCTCGACCTGCTGGAAGGCAGCTTCCCCGGCGGCTCGATCACCGGCGCGCCGAAGATTCGCGCCATGCAGATCATCGACGAACTGGAACCGAGCCGACGCGGCATCTACTGCGGCAGCCTGTTCTACCTCGACGTGCGCGGCGAGATGGACAGCTCGATCGCCATCCGCACCCTGCTGGTCAGGAACGGCCAGGTCAGTTGCTGGGGCGGCGGCGGCATCGTCGCCGACTCGCACTGGGAGGACGAGTACCAGGAAACCCTGGACAAGGTCCGGGTACTGCTGGAAACCCTGGAAGGGATGGCCGGGACAGCGTCCCCGGAATAGAAAAAGAGCCCGCGTTCCGCGGGCTCTTTCATCGGCGGCGCGGCTACAGACTCAGCGAACGGCTGGAAGCCTTGAGGAACTCGCGCTTGAGGTCTTCGTAGGTATGCACCGCGGGGAACTGGGGAAACTCGCGGATCACGTTTTCCGGGGCATGGAACAGGATGCCGGCGTGGGCCTCGGAAAGCATGGTGGTGTCGTTGTAGGAATCACCGGCGGCGATCACCCGGTAGTAGAGGCTCTTGAAGGCGATCACCGACTGCCGCTTGGGATCCTTCTGGCGCAATTGATAGCCGACCACCCGGTCGCTGTCGTCGATCTCCAGCTTGTGGCACAACAGGGTCGGGAAGCCCAGCTGGCGCATCAGCGGCTGGGAGAACTCGTAGAAGGTGTCGGAGAGGATCACCACCTGGAAGCGCTCGCGCAGCCAGTCGACGAATTCCACCGCCCCCTCCAGCGGCTTCAGGGTGGCGATCACCTCCTGGATGTCGCCCAGCTTCAGGCCATGTTCGTCGAGGATGCGCAGGCGCTGCTTCATCAGCACGTCGTAGTCCGGAATGTCCCGGGTGGTCGCCTTCAAGGCGTCGATACCGGTTTTTTCCGCGAACGCGATCCAGATTTCCGGAACCAGCACGCCTTCCAGGTCAAGACAGGCAATTTCCACAGGACTCTCCTCGAAATTCTCTGAACGATGGGGTGACGACGGACGCGGCACTCTAGCCCCTCGCCGAGGGCAAGGCAACGCCGGCTTATTCCTGGAATCAAGGTCGACAGGGGTAAATGGTTATTTAGGGCCATATGCCGCCCTTTGCTACCATTCCCGCCACAGAGCGCAACAGCGCCACCCAGCACCAGGACCCCAGCCCGATGAGCCAGCCTTTCGACCTTCCCGCCCTCGCCTCCAGCCTTGCCGACAAATCCCCCCAGGACATCCTGAAAGCCGCCTTCGAGCACTTCGGCGACGAGCTGTGGATCTCCTTCAGCGGCGCCGAGGACGTCGTCCTGGTAGACATGGCCTGGAAGCTCAACCGCAACGTGAAGGTGTTCAGCCTCGACACCGGTCGCCTGCACCCGGAAACCTATCGTTTCATCGACCAGGTCCGCGAACACTACGGCATCGCCATCGACGTGCTTTCCCCCGACCCGCGCCTGCTCGAACCCCTGGTGAAGGAAAAGGGCCTGTTCAGCTTCTACCGGGACGGCCACGGCGAGTGCTGCGGCATCCGCAAGATCGAACCGCTCAAGCGCAAGCTCGCCGGCGTGCGCGCCTGGGCCACCGGCCAACGCCGCGACCAGAGCCCCGGCACGCGCAGCCAGGTGGCGGTGCTGGAAATCGACGGTGCCTTTTCCACGCCGGAAAAGCCGCTGTACAAATTCAACCCGCTGTCGTCCATGACCAGCGAGGAGGTCTGGGGCTATATCCGCATGCTCGAACTGCCCTACAACAGCCTGCACGAACGCGGCTATATCAGCATCGGCTGCGAACCCTGCACCCGTCCGGTGCTGCCCAACCAGCACGAGCGCGAGGGCCGCTGGTGGTGGGAGGAAGCCACCCACAAGGAGTGCGGGCTGCACGCCGGCAACCTGATCAGCAAGGCCTGAAACCGTCGATAGAGCGTATGCAATCGGGGTAAAGTGCGGGTCGAACCCCGAGCGGAGACCCAGCATGCGCATCACCATGGTCAAGAAAGTCCTCGCCAACGGCGAGGACTGCCGCAAGTGCAAGGAAGTCCGGCAACGCCTGGAACAAGGCGGCTACCTGCCGCGCATCCATCGCACCCTGGTGGCCGACGAACGCGACCCGAACAGCGCAGGCTGGATGGTCGCCGCCCAATATGGCGTAGAGACCGCGCCGTTCTTCGTGGTTCGCCACGACGACGGGCGCGAACAGGTCTACACCGTGTTCATGAGCTTCCTCCATGAAGTCCTCGAACCGCGAGCCGAGCAGTCCGCGGACGCTGATCGCGAAGCGCTGGCCAGGCTGGCCGGTCGCGACAATCTCGACATGCTCTGAGGGCCAGCCATGAAAAAGCCCGGCACCAGGCCGGGCTTTTTCATGGGCCGAGGCGATCAGTAGACCGGCAGTTCGATGCCGTCGAACAACTCGTCCAGCTCGGCCTTGTTGTGGCATTGCACGGCCTTGGCCAGCAGCTCGCGGGTCAGGTGCGGAGCGAATTTCTCGATGAAGTCGCACATGAAGCCGCGCAGGAAGGTGCCGCGGCGGAAGCCGATCTTGGTCACGCTGGACTCGAACAGGTGGCTGGCGTCGAGGATCACCAGGTCGTTGTCGAGCTTCGGATCGACCGCCATGTGCGCCACGATGCCGACCCCCAGGCCCAACCGCACGTAGGTCTTGATCACGTCGGCATCGGCCGCGGTGAATACCACCTTGGGCACCAGGCCGCGCTGGCTGAAGGCTTCGTCGAGCTTGGAGCGGCCGGTGAAGCCGAACACGTAGGTGACGATCGGCTGCTCGGCCAGGGCTTCCAGGGTCAGTTTCGGCAGCTTGGTCAGCGGATGCCCGTGGGGCACGATGACGCAGCGATTCCAGCGGTAGCAGGGCATCATGATCAGGTCGCCGAACAACTCCAGCGCCTCGGTGGCGATGGCGAAGTCGACGGTGCCGTCGGCGGCCATTTCGGCGATCTGCATCGGCGTGCCCTGGTGCATGTGCAGGGAGACGTCCGGGTACTGCTTGATGAAGCCGCTGATCACGTTGGGCAGCGCATAGCGCGCCTGGGTGTGGGTAGTGGCGATGGACAGCGTGCCCTTCTTCTCGTTGGAGAATTCCTGGGCGATCTGCTTGATGCTCTCGACCTTGCGCAGGATCTCGCCGGCGGTATGGATGATCCGCTCCCCCGCCGGCGTCACACGGGTCAGGTGCTTGCCGCTGCGAGCGAACACCTCGACGCCCAGTTCGTCCTCCAGCAGGCGGATCTGCTTGCTGATGCCCGGCTGCGAAGTATAGAGGCTCTGCGCCGTGGCGGAGACGTTGAGGTCGTGGTGCGCAACCTCCCAGATATAGCGCAATTGCTGAAGCTTCATGGAGATTCCTCGAAAAGGTTGTCGCGACCGGCGATCAAGAACCGAAGGTATATAACCATATTAATGGTTTGAGGAATAAAATTAGACGTTTTTTTTGATTTTGCACGCTTTTTCACCAGCCGACCGCTGGCCTACAGGTCGCGACTACGGTGCTGCAACATCGGCACCAGGTACACCGGTACCTCCGCCAGTTGCACCAGACGCGCGGCAGTCCGGCCCAGCGGCGTGTCGAGCTGGGTGCCGTGGCTATGGCTGCCGGCGACGATCAGGTCCACGGCCAGCTTTTCCGCCTCATCGAGGATCATCTGCGGCGGGTCGCCCTGCACCACCCGCACGCTCTTGACCAGCGCCGCATCCTGGGGCAACTCGCCGAGTTCATCGCGAAACCCTTCCAGGACCCGCTTCTCGATGCTTTCCATGACGTTGTCCAGCCCTTGCGCCCGCAGGTCCTGGAGACGCTCGGTGTCAAGGTAGGTCTGCAGGACCGACTCGGCGAACAGCCCGAGGGGCTCCACCACATGGACGACATAGAGCTCGGCGTTGTAGGCGCGGGTCAGCGACAGGGCGTGTTGCAGGACATAGGGAGCATAGAGCCCCAGATCGGTGGCGTAGAGAATCGAACGAATCATGCGGCCTCCTCGACAGCCTGCGCGGCGGGCCTCATTAGCAGATTAGCAGCAAGCATCCATTCTCCTAGCGTTCCCTGCTGTTTCGGGCTTTTTCCGGCCCGTTGGGGTAAATCCCTTTTCTCCCTGCGAGCGCGGCGCCGGCTGGTCGCCGCGCTCGGCCCTTCAGCGCGGTTGTGCTTCGAGGAAGCGCAACGCCTGGTACAGCGCCTCGACCCTGGGCATCCGGTAGCCCGCAGCAGCAGCGCGGGCCAGGGGCGCGGCATAGATCGCCGCCAGCTCCAATGGCCGCCCATGGGCGAAGTCGTGGTACATGCTCGGCCGATAGTCGGGCATCCGCTCGGTCGCCGCCAGCAGTTGGTCCGCATAGCCCTCAGGCAGGATGAAGCCGCAGGCGCCGGCAGCACCGATGACTTCCTCCATGATCGCCTCGATCAGCGACCGACTGTCCGCGTTGGCCATCAGCGGCGCGGTGCTGCTCTTCAGCAATACCGACAGCCCGTTGTAGGGGATGTTCCAGACCAGCTTCTGCCAGCGCGCCTGCTCCAGGTCGGGCATCGCCGTGGACTCCAGCCCGGACTCGCGGAACAGCGCGGCACCCTCCTCGACGATCTCGCGCCGGCGTCGCTCGTCGGCCGGTCCGGAATGATAGCCGAGATTCACTCCGCCGTAGGCCTGGTGCTCGATCACGCCCGGTTCGCCGCGATGCACACAGATGAAGCAGAGGCCGCCCAGCAGATGCAGGCTTTCCGGCAGCAGCGGCCGCAGCCGCTCCTCCACGCCCAGACCGTTCTGCAGCAGCAGAACCTTGGCTCCCGGCGCCGCCGCTGCGCGGATCAGGGGTGCCAGTTCGTGATTGCCGGTGGTCTTGGCGCCCACCAGCAACCAGTCGCAGGGCGGCATGTCCTGCGCCGAATGGTAGGCCTGGACCGGCGCCAGGCGCCGGAAGCCATGCACCGCACTATTCAGGCTGAGTCCGGCGCGATTGACCGCCTCGAACTCGCTGCGCAGGAGAAAATGCACGTCGTGACCGGCATGCGCCAGCATCAATCCATAGAAGCCGCCGATGGCTCCCGTACCGATGACGCCGATCCGTTGCTGCTTTGAATCCATCAGGGCAACTCCTCAGGTAAAGCGGTCGACCCCGCCAGCACCGCACCCCGCAAGGCTTCCTGGTGCAGCGGAACGTTCAGTGCGCCATGGAAGCGGCCGTCGCGGACCATGAACAGGGCCGGCAGGTGAAAGACGCCGTAGCGTTCCACCAGGCCGCCATTGCGGCCGGCGTCCACCCAGCACAGGCGCTCGATGGGCAGGTCCATCGCGGGGAGATGGCGCCGGGCCCAGCGGCACGACGCGCAGCCTTCGCTGGTGAATACCAACAGCGAAACCCCTTCCAGGGCAAGCAACTGCCGGTCGGCGTCCAGATCGGTGAGTTCCAGGGACGGCACGCTGCTGACCTCGATAGAAAGGAAGAAATGGGGCCCGACCATCATCCGTAGGCTTCGGCTCCTGCGATAGCGCTGGCGCCCTCCTCGGCCAGCGGATACGCGCAAGGCGCGCCCCTCCGCAGCACCTGCACAATATCGTCCGCGGCGGCCTCACCTGCAACTCCGCTGGCAGCCTTGGCCCGGAGCAACGAAGAAAACGTGCGCAGAGCGGGGAAAACACCGGCGAACCGCGTCCCGCCCATTGTCTAGGCCCGGCCCGACACGTTAAGGTTCGTCTCCCCGTTTGCGAACTTCATGCCTGCGCCCTTTCGCAGGGGGCCTCCCGGCGGCCGGCGCCCGTGACCTGATTGAGTACCACGATGGCTGATTTACAGATCGACGACCTTAACGTTGCCTCCAACGAGACCCTGATCACGCCGGAGCAGCTCAAGCGTGAAATTCCCCTGACCGACAAGGCCCTGCAGACCGTGGCCCATGGTCGCCAGGTGGTGCGCGACATCCTGGATGGCAAGGACCACCGTCTGTTCGTGGTGATCGGCCCCTGCTCCATCCACGACATCAAGGCCGCCCACGAATACGCCGACCGCCTCAAGGCGCTCGCGGCCGAAGTGGCGGATACGCTGTTCCTGGTGATGCGCGTGTACTTCGAGAAGCCGCGTACCACGGTGGGCTGGAAAGGCCTGATCAACGATCCGTACCTGGACGACTCGTTCAAGATCCAGGATGGCCTGCACATCGGTCGCCAACTGCTCCGCGACCTCGCCGAGAAAGGCTTGCCCACCGCCACCGAAGCGCTCGACCCGATTTCCCCGCAGTACCTGCAGGACCTGATCAGCTGGTCGGCGATCGGCGCCCGTACCACCGAATCGCAGACCCACCGCGAGATGGCCTCCGGCCTGTCTTCCGCGGTCGGCTTCAAGAACGGCACCGATGGCAGCCTGACCGTGGCGATCAATGCCCTGCAGTCAGTCTCCAGCCCGCATCGCTTCCTCGGCATCAACCAGCAGGGCGGCGTATCCATCGTCACCACCAAGGGCAACCGCTATGGTCACGTGGTGTTGCGCGGCGGCAACGGCAAGCCGAACTACGATTCGGTCAGCGTCGCGCTCTGCGAGCAGGACCTGAACAAGGCGAAAATCCCGCTGAACATCATGGTCGACTGCAGCCACGCCAACTCCAACAAGGACCCGGCCCTGCAACCGCTGGTGATGGACAACGTCAGCAACCAGATCGTCGAAGGCAACAACTCGATCGTCGGCCTGATGGTGGAAAGCCACCTGGGCTGGGGCAGCCAGCCGATTCCGAAGGATCTCGACCAACTTCAGTACGGCGTCTCCATCACCGATGCATGCATCGACTGGGCGACCACCGAGAAGAGCATCCGCAGCATGCACGCCAAGCTCAAGGACGTGCTGCCGAAACGCCAGCGCGGCTGAGCGAGGCGGAAACGAAAACGCCGGGCTGATGCCCGGCGTTTTTCATTGCGCACCTGCTCAGGCGGCCGGATCGGCCTGACGCTGGCGACGCTCGATGTAACGCTCCACGTAGGAGCAGGACGGGATCACGCTGTAGCCCATGCGGTCGGCGTACTGCAGGGCGTGTTCGGTCAGCGCGGCGGCGATACCGCGACCCCGCAGCGAATCCGGTACGAAGGTCCGGTAGATGTCCAGCGTCTGCTTGCCCAGGTCCATATACGCCAGATAGGCACGATGGCCATCCACCGTCGTCTCGAACTGATGGCCGCCCACGTCATGATGGATGGACAGGGACTCGCTCACTTTGGATCTCCTCAACGGGTTCGTAACCCGACCCGCGCCTGATTGATAGGGTTCCTCGCGAGGATGCCCCCGCGTACCGGCCTTCAGCAGGCCGCCGGATAACTTCGTCCGTTCTCGTCCCGGCGGCTGAGCGCGCCTGGCGGACATCCTCGAAACGGGTGACCTGCACCGCATGCAAGGCCGGACTAACGATAGGGTCCATATTGCTGTCTTCCCCGGCCAGACTCAACCGTTTCTTCTGCCAGGAACGCGCAGGCGTCACTGGAGCCCTGCTCGGGAGGCCCGCGCAAGCACAATCGCGCATGACCCGCGGGTCAGCCAAAGCGCTTTACGCCGACGACGCCCATCAGTAAGGTCTGCGCCACTCCACCAAAAGGAATCCTGCCATGAGCGAGTTGATCAGCTACCAGTTCGAAGACGGCATCGCCACCCTGACCCTCAACAACGGCAAGGTGAACGCCATCTCCCCGGCGGTGATCGACGCCTTCAACCAGGCTCTCGACCAGGCCCTGCAGGACAAGGCCGTGGTCATCGTCACCGGCCAGCCGGGCATCCTCTCCGGTGGCTACGACCTGAAGGTCATGACCTCCGGCCCGGAGAATGCCGTCAACCTGGTCGCCGCCGGCTCGACCCTGGCTCGCCGCCTGCTCTCCCATCCCTATCCGGTGATCGTCGCCTGCCCCGGGCACGCGGTAGCCAAGGGCGCCTTCCTGCTGCTCTCGGCCGACTACCGGATCGGCGTCGACGGGCCGTTCCAGATCGGCCTGAACGAAGTCGCCATCGGCATGACCATGCACCATGTCGGCATCGAACTGGCCCGCGATCGCCTGCGCAAGTCGGCGTTCACCCGCTCGGTCATCAATGCCGAGATGTTCAGTCCGGCCGCTGCGGTGGATGCCGGCTTCCTCGACACCCTGGTCAGCGCCGACCAGTTGCAGGAAAGCGCGCGTGCAGCGGCCCAGCAGTTGAAGAAACTCAACATGACCGCGCATCGCAATACCAAGCTCAAGGTGCGCAAGGCACTGCTGGAAACCCTCGACCAGGCGATCGAGCTGGACAAGAAGCACCTGGGCTAAGGCCCGCGCCAGCGAAAGCCCGGTTGGTACCGGGCTTTTTTGCGCCCAATAATTACTTATTACGCAAAGGTAACTCTCCCTAACTGCTATTTTTAAAAAATTATTACGGATTATCCTGGTGACATTCCCAAGGAAAACCGGAGGTCATCATGAAACGCAACGTCTTCGCCGCCATTCTCCTCGGCATGGCTACCACCCTCGCAGTGCAAGCCAGCTTCGCCGACGAATCCAGCCTGATGGAAAACCGCATGGTCCAACTGAACCAGCACGCCATCGAGCAGGCCCAGCAGCAACAGGCCACGGCGCCAACCGCGAGCGACACCGATGCGCAGGGTTGAACGCCGCCTGCCAGGAACGTTTTTCTTTTCCCCGCAACCCTGAAAAGCCCGGCTCACGCCGGGCTTCTCGTTCAGGCCAGCTTTTCCTCGGCCGCCACGCCCTTGCGATAGACCTCGTAGAGAATCACCGGGATCTCCAGGTCGCCCAGGTGGCGAACCACCAGCGGCTTGACCTCGGACCAGTCCAGCCCGCCCACTCCCGTCGCCACGCAGGGCAGAGCCAGGCTGCTCACCCCTTCGCTGCGCACATAGCGGGCCAGCTCGCGCAGGGCATGGCCGACATCCTCCAGGCTCGCCTTGCCCGGCTTGGCGCTGCGACCGCTGTGCAGCATGCCCTGGGTGATCAGGTTGACGATGCACTGGGTCTTGCCCTGCTCGTCGACCCCGGCCCAGACCCAGATGCCGCCCGGCTCGGGCGCCCTGGCATGGGCGGCATGCCGGTAGTCGCGAACCATCGACGGCCAGCGTTCGCGCAAGGCGAGGGCCAGGCCGCTGTCGAAATGGTCCTGGGGCGCGATGCCGTGGGCGATCACCTGGGCCCCGGAAAGCAGAATGTCACCTTCAACTTCACGAATCATGAGTGTTTCCTTCTTGGCTTCGGAACAGGCGCTTCGTGCGCCGCCCTGCATCTTTCACCGTACGCCTTGCCCGCCGGCGCCAGTTGATGCGTATCAAAGACGGCCGGTCCCATCCGCTACGGGCCGACTAGACTGCATGCGAGGGAACCTTGGAGGCGCCTCGCCTCTCCATTGGATTCCAGCCTCGTGCCGTCTCATCCATGACAAGGAAACAACCGCCATGCCGAAATGGATTGCACTTTGCCTGATCCCGCTGTTGGCAAGCTGCGCCACCTGCCGCCAGGACAGCGACAGGGAAAAACTGCTGTACGAGAACGACATGCTGCAGGCGAAACTGATCATCGTCGCCAACGACCGCGATCGCCTGCCGCTGGCCCAGGCCCTGCTGGAGCGCGCGGCGCGCGACGACCGCAGCGGCGAGGCGGACTTCTACCAGGCCGTGCTGATCGCTCGCCGCGACGGCCAGGCCAGCGATTGCGAGCGCATCACCCGCCTCCTCGAACGTTCCGCCGAGCGACGCTACCCGCTGGCCAACGCGATGCTCTACAAGATCTACGCCGAGCCCTTCCTGTTGCCGCGCGCCGACATTCCCAAGGCCGAGACCTATCGCCAGGCCTACGCCGAGCTGCCGGTCGCGCGCAGCGGCTACCCCTCCTTCGAGCGAGCCCGGCAGGTGGTCGATCGCCTGCTCGCGCCGACTTCGTCCTGATCCATCGGGCCCGAACCCGGGCCCCGCAACCCGTACCGGTCGTTCGGCCAAAGCATCATTTCTGTCGATAGTTAATAGCGCGACAATTCGTTATCCAATCGAATTCTTCTCCGCGATCCTATGCCCATCCGAGGTATCGATCACGGAAGCCGCCATGAAACGTCGCAGCCCACGCCATTACGCCCGCAACACCGCCCTGGCCACCCTGGGTCTGTACGCCATCCTCATGCTGGTCGTGCTGAGCCTCGTCGCCGGCGCCGAAAGCGCCAGGAACGCCACACCGGACAACGACACCGCCACGACCTTCTCCAACCAGATCGGCCAGGCCCTGCCAGGCCTGCTCTCGGGGTTGAACAGTCGACGCGCCGGTTGAACGCCGGCTTCTTTCCCGGGAAACAGCATGAGAAGGCAAACACGGAAATTCTGGATCGTCGCCGCCCTGGCGATATTGACCAATGGCTACTCGCTACTCGGCCTCGCCCAAGGCTCGGCAGGCGCACTGGCGCGCACCATCGAATGCAACCAGGCGATGGTCCGCGCGCTGGCGGCCAACCTGGCGCTGAAGCTGCAGAGCGGCACCCCGCCGGCACGCCCGCAGCGCTGGATCCCGGAGCGCTTCATCCTCGACTGCCCGGCCTGAAACGAAAACGCCGCCAACCCCGGGAGGCTGGCGGCGCTCGCATGGCGCGGGGCCGGCTCAGGCGCCGGTCGGCTGGCGCGCGACGAAACGCATCATCCATTCGGCGACGACGGTGCCCTGGTGATCCCCCGCCAGGCTATCGACCCCCTTGCGATAGAGTTCCTCGCCCAGGTGCTGCTGGCGCAGTTCGAGCAGTTCGCGGGAATAGTCGTGGACGAACTCGGGATGCCCCTGGAAGCACAGCACCTGGTCGCCGATGGCGTAGGCGGCATAGGGACAGAAGTCGCTGGAAGCGATCACCCGCGCGTTTTCCGGCAGCCGGGTGACCTGGTCCTGGTGGCTGATCAACAGGGTCAGGTCCGGCAGCGCCGGGCTCATCCAGTCGGCCCGTTCGTTCAACTGGTACTGGTGGATGCCCATGCCCCAGCCCTGGCTGGCGCGCTCGGCCTTGCCACCGAGCAGCAGGGCCAGCAACTGGTGGCCGAAACACACGCCGAGGAGCTTGTCGCCGCGCTCGTAGCGGTCCAGGAGGAAGGTCTTCAGGGTCTGGATCCACGGGTCGGGACCGAAGGAGTCGGCCTTGCTGCCGGTCACCAGGTAGGCGTCGAAGCGCTCGTCGTCCGCCGGATAGCGCCCCTCCACCACGTTGTAGATGACGAATTCGGCGGCGATCGGTTGCTTGGCGAACAGTTGCTGGAACATCCGGCCGTAGCCTTCGTAGCGCTCGATCAGCTCGGGACGAAGGATATCGGTTTCCAGGATACAGATGCGGAGCGACATAAAGACTCTCTGAAGAAGTGGGGTTATTGTCGTTTTCGTTTGATTTAATTAACACAGGAGCGCGGGCAAGGGAACCGTCGCCCTGGCCTCGAAAGGAATATCCGGACGATTCGCCAAAAAACAAGCAGCCGGCAGAAAGATTCCCGAGACGCCCAGCCGTAAAGAAATCTGCACAGGAGACGGAAGGACTCCCCATGCCCGGAACCGCCACGTAAACTGGCGGTTTTCCCGCGAGGCACACGCCATGTTGCTCAAGGCAGTACGTAACGGACTGGGTCAGGCGATTATCCTCGCCGACTTCGTCAGCCGCCCCCGCAAGCTGCAGCGCAGCGCCGAGGCCCAGGCCGAGGTCGAGCGGGCGCTGCGGAACCTGTCGCTCTACCAGTTCCGCGCCTGTCCGTTCTGCGTGAAGACACGCCGCGCCATGCACCGGCTGAACCTGCCGATGCAACTCAAGGACGCCATGAACGATCCGCAGGCCCGCCAGGCTTTGCTGGAAGGCGGCGGCAAGGTCAAGGTGCCGTGCCTGCGCATCGAGGAAAACGGCCAGGTGCGCTGGATGTACGAATCCAGCGAGATCATCGCCTATCTGGAGGGTCGTTTCGCCAACGCCTGAGCGGCCGATCAACCGCCCCCGGCCGCGTCCAGGGGCAGCCGGTGGATCAGGAAACGCGCCGGCGCCTCGCCCTCGCGCCCCGGCAACAGGCGGTGGCGAATGCGTGACTCGCTGACATAGGCGCAACCCTGTCCGGTGACGGTCAGGTTGACCGGCGACTCCAGGCCCTCGCGTATCACTTCGATGCCGCGCCGCCCTGGAGCGAGCGGCTCGGCGATCCGCAGCACCTTGCCGGCGCCGCTGCGGATGGCGTTCTCCAGCACGATCAGCGAGCCGTCCGGAGCCAGCGCCATGCCGTCCGGATTCTCCAGCGTTCGGGGCAGCTCCATCTCGCGCAGCCGCGGACGCGTGGCGACCCCTTCGACGACATGGATCGCCCCGCTACCGAAGTTGCCGACCAGCAGGGTGTCCTCGTCCACCCGGACGATGCCCGCCGCGCCCAGGCCGCCGGGGTCGGCCAGGCGGCTGTCGCGCAGCAACACCTGGAACGCCGGTTCCCCGGGCCGCAGCCGCATCAGGCTGCCATCCCGGGTTTCGCTCAGGTAGACCGTTCCGTCCGGCGCCACCGCGAGATCGTTGCCCATCCCGTCGCCGGGCAGGGTCAGATATCGGCGCACGGCACCGGTCGCGAGATCCAGGGCGAACACCCCATGCGGCCGGCGCCGGCCAGCGGGTAGGAAGTCCGGCGAATTGCCCCAGAGCAGGCCACGCGGCTCGTCCAGCCGCAGCGCGGTGGCAGCGAAGATCGCCGGGCTGCCGGCGAAGAAGGTTTCCCACTCGCCCCCGGGAGGCTTGCTCAGGATGCGCCCGCTGGTGACCAGGCCGACGTACAGCGTTCCATCGGCGGCATGGGCGATGCCGTTGGGATACCGGGCCCCCGCTGGCAGGACGATGCTCGTCGCGGCGCAGGACGGCTCGCGCTCGCCCGGCGCACGGGCGAAAACCGGCAAGACGGTCGCCGATACCATGGATACCAGCAGCAACACGGAAGCCTGTCGTCTCATCATGCTTTCTCCGTCGATGTGCGCCCTACCAGCGCGGGGTCCGGGCGCGCACCGTGAGCGGCGCCTCCAGCGTGGCGCACTCCTCTTCGGCGAGGTCCAGCGTCAGCGCCGCGAGGGCATCCTCGAGGTGATGCGGCCTGGACAGGCCGACGATCGGCGCGGCGACACCGTTCCGGCCAAGCAGCCAGGCCAGGGCGAGTTGCGCCGGTGGAAGCCCGCGGGCAGCGGCGAGTTTCTCCAACGCGCCGAGGGTCGACTCGACTTCCTCCCTGCCGCCGTACCAGCGCGGGGCCTGTTCGTCCGTCCGGGTCCGCAGCGTGCCGGCGCTTCGCGCTCCGGCCAGCAGCCCACGCGCCAGCGGCGACCAGGGCGTCAACGCGATCCCCTCTTCCCGGCACAGCGGCACGAGGTCCTCCTCGTCCTCGCGAACGATCAGGTTGTACTGGCTCTGCATCGAGATGAATTGCGCCAGGCCGTGGTGGCGCTGGAAGGCGAGCATCTTCATGAAGCGCCAGGCCGGCATCGACGAGGCGCCGAGGTAACGGACCTTGCCGGCACGCACCAGGCTGTCGAGGGTTTCGCAGGTTTCCTCGATCGGGGTTTCCGGATCGAAGCGATGGATCACGAAGAGATCCAGGTAGTCCGTACCCAACCGCCGCAGCGAGGCATCCACGCTGGCAAGCAGATGCTTGCGCGACAAGCCGCAGGCGTTGGGCCTGTCGCTCATGGGAAAGAACGCCTTGGTGGCGATTACCAGGTCCTCGCGCTGCGCGAAGTCCCTGAGCGCGCGTCCGAGGATCCGCTCACTCTCGCCGGTGGAATAGATATCGGCACTGTCGAAGAAGTCGATCCCGGCTTCCAGCGCCTCGCGAATGAACGGACGCGCCCGTTCCTCGTCCAGCACCCATGGACGCCACGCCGGATCGCCATAGGTCATGCACCCCAGGCAGAGCCGGGAGACTTTCAGGCCGCTATTGCCAAGACGGACATGCTGCATCGTACGACCTCGTCGGAAGGCTCTGAAAAGAGCGGTTTCCCCGGCCCCACCCTGTTCATGAGCCAGGTTTCCCGACGATGCTATATTGCTGCCGAATAGCTAACTATCCTGGAAAAATCTCTTTCATTGATCGAGTTATTTTAATAATCCAATGAAGAAGCCCGATCTCGCCGGTCTCGCCGCCTTCGTCGCCATCGCTCGCGAACGCAGTTTCCGCCGCGCCGCCGCCACCCTCGGCGTAACCCCGCCGACGCTCAGCCACACCCTGCGCGAACTGGAAACCCAGCTCGGTATCCGCCTGCTCAACCGCACCACTCGCAACGTCTCGCCGACCGAGGCCGGCGAGCACCTGCTGGCACACCTGGACCCGGCGTTCGAAGACATCGCCGCCGCGCTGGACAGCCTTAACCGCTTTCGCGAAACGCCTCACGGCCTGGTACGAATCAACGCACCGCGAAACGCCATCGGTCTCGTCCTCGCGCCACGTTTCGGCGAACTGGCCCGCGACTATCCCGGCATCACCCTGGAAGTGGTGGCGGACGAGGGTTTCGCCAATATCGTCGAAGCCGGTTTCGACGCCGGCATCCGCCTCGGCGAAGACCTCCAGCACGGCATGCGCGCCGTGCGGGTCGGCCCGGACCTGCGCTTGGCCATCGTCGCGACCCCGGCCTACTTCCGACGGCAAGGCAGGCCGGGTAGCCCGGAGGAATTGCTCGGCCACCGTTGCATCGGCTGGCGCAAGGTGTCTTCCGGAGAGCTGTACAAATGGCAATTCAGCAAGGGTGCGAAAACGCTTTCGGTGGCCGTGAGCGGACCGCTGGTCCTCGACGACCCGCGCCTGATGCTACAGGCGGCGCTGGCCGATGTCGGGATTGCCTTCGCCATCGAGGAGGAAGTCGCCGAGCACCTCGCCGCCGGCCGCCTGGAACGGGTCCTGGCGGATTGGTGCGCTCCCTTTCCCGGTTTCCATCTCTATTATCCGAACCGCCGCAACCACCCGGCGGCGTTGAGCGCCGTGATCGACCTGCTGCGCTACCCCGGCGAGGAACACCCAGGTCCCGCGTAGGCACATCGGCGGAAGCGCCCGTGGCGGCCTGGAGGCAAGCATGGAGGCTGGCCTGTATCGACGCACGGCGTAGGGCGGATAACCGCATCGCGGTTATCCGCCGAATCTCGGTATATCGGCGGATAGCGCCTGTGGCGCTATTCGCCCTACCAATGGCGGCTGGAGGCAAGGGCCTGTACCGCCGCGCGGCGTAGGGCGGATAACCGCATCGCGGTTATCCGCCGAACCTCGGCATATCGGCGGATAGCGCCCATGGCGCTATTCGCCCTACCCGTGGCGGCCTGGCTGGCAAGAACCAGGGGATACCGGGGTGGCGTCATCCGCCGCGGTACGCAACCACGAGAAAGCCGGCCCGAAGGCCGGCTCTCCATGCGACGCCAGGACTCAGAACAGCTCGCCCTTCGCCGCCTTCTCCAGCAACAGCGCCGGCGGCTCGAAGCGCTCGCCGTACTGTTCGACCAGGTATTGGGCGCGGGCGATGAAGTCCTTCAGGCCGTACTGGTTGATGAACTGCAAGGCGCCCCCGCTCCAGGCGGCGAAACCGATACCGAAGATCGAGCCGATGTTCGCGTCGGCGGTGGAGTGCAATACCCCCTCCTCCACGCAACGCACGGTCTCGATAGCCTGGATGAACAGCAGGCGGTCGCGTACGTCCTCGGCGGATATTTGCGCATCGGGCTTCTCGAAGCGGCTCTTGAGTTCCGCCCAGAGATGTTTCCTGCCGTTCGCCGGGTAGTCGTAGAAGCCGGCGCCGGCCGCCTTGCCCGGGCGCTTGTACTCATTGACCATCAGGTCGATCACGGCGAACGCAGGGTGCGTCGGCAGAGCCTTGCCCTCGGCCTCGAGGTCGCGGGCGGTCTGGTTGCGGATGTGGGTCATCAGGCTCAGGGAGACTTCGTCGGAAATCGCCAGCGGCCCCACCGGCATACCGGCCTGGCGCGCCTGGTTGTCGATCATCGCGGCGCTCACGCCTTCGCCGAGCATGGCGATGCCTTCGTTGGTGAAGGTGCCGAATACCCGCGAGGTGAAGAAGCCGCGGCTGTCGTTGACCACGATCGGCGTTTTCTTGATCTGCAGTACGTAGTCGAAACCGCGCGCCAGGGTTTCGTCGCTGGTCTTTTCGCCGCGGATGATCTCCACCAGCGGCATCTTGTCCACCGGGCTGAAGAAGTGCAGGCCGATGAACTTCTCCGGCCGCGCCACCGCCTGGGCCAGACCGGTGATCGGCAGGGTCGAGGTATTGGACGCCACTACCGCATCGGCCAGGGCATGCTTCTCGGCCTCGGCGGTGACCTTGCCTTTCAGCGCGCGGTCCTCGAAGACCGCCTCGATGATCAGGTCGCAGCCTTCGAAGTCGGCTTCGCTGACGCTCGGCACGATCCGCGCGAGGAAGGCGTCGCGCTTCTCGGCAGACAGGTGCCCGCGCGCAACTTTCTTGTCCAGCAGCCTGGCCGAATAAGCCTTGCCCTTCTCCGCCGCTTCCAGCGAGACGTCCTTGAGCACCACCTCGATGCCGGCCGCCGCCGATACGTAGGCGATGCCCGCGCCCATCATCCCGGCGCCGAGCACGCCGACCTTTTTCGTCGCCCGCACCGGATACCCCTGCGGCCGCGACTTGCCGGCGTTGATCTCGTTGAGCTGGAACCAGAAGGTGCCGATCATGTTCTTCGCCACCTGGCCGGTGGTCAGCTCGGTGAAATAGCGCGCCTCGATCAGTTGCGCGGTGTCGAAATCGACCTGGGCGCCCTCCACCGCCGCGCACATGATCTTCTCGGGCGCCGGGAAGCAACCCTTGGTCTTGTCGCGCAGCACCGACGGTGCGATGGCCAGCATCTGCGCCACGTTGGGACTGGCAGGCGTACCGCCGGGAATCTTGTAGCCGGCGCTGTCCCAGGGCTGCTTCGCCGCCGGGTTGGCGAGGATCCAGGCGCGGGCCTTCTCCAGCATTTCCTCGGGGCTGTCGGCCAGTTCGTGGATCAGCCCGGCCTTGAGCGCTTCCGCCGGACGCACCTTCTTGCCTTCGGCGAGGTACGGCAGGGCTTTCTCCAGGCCAAGCAGGCGCACCATGCGCACGATCCCGCCGCCGCCCGGCAACAGGCCGAGAGTCACCTCCGGCAGGCCGAGCTGCACGCCGGGATTGTCCAGGGCGATGCGGTGGTGGCAGGCCAGGCAGATCTCCCAGCCGCCGCCCAGCGCAGCGCCGTTGATCGCGGCGACCACCGGCTTGCCGAGGGTCTCCAGGCGCCGCAGTTGGCCCTTGAGTTCGAGGATGCCCTGGTAGAAGGCCGGGGCGTCGGCCTTGGTGACCTTGATCAGCTCGTTGAGATCGCCGCCGGCGAAGAAGGTCTTCTTCGCCGAGGTCAGCACCACGCCGGCGATCCCCTCTTTCTCCGCCTCCAGCCGTGCGATGGTCTTCGCCATCGCCTCGCGGTAGACACCGTTCATGGTGTTGGCGCTCTGCCCGGGCATGTCCATGGTCAGGACGACGACGTTGTCCTGGCCTTTTTCGTAACGGATAGCGTCAGTCATTCCGGTTCTCCCTTCACACGCGCTCGATGATGGTGGCGATGCCCATGCCGCCGCCTACGCAGAGGGTGGCCAGGCCGTAGCGCAGGTTGCGCCGCTCCAGTTCGTCGAGCAGCGTGCCGAGGATGATGCAGCCGGTGGCGCCGAGCGGGTGGCCCATGGCGATGGCGCCGCCGTTGACGTTGACCTTGCTTTCCGCCACGCCCATGTCCTTCATGAACTTCATCACCACCGAAGCGAACGCCTCGTTGACTTCGAACAGGTCGATGTCTTCCACCTTCAGGCCGGCCTTGGCCAGGGCCTTGCGGGTCGCCGGCGCGGGGCCGGTAAGCATGATGGTGGGGTCGGTGGAGGTCACCGCGGTAGCGACGATCCGCGCCCGCGCCTTCAGGCCCAGTTCGCGGCCCTTGGCCTCGGAGCCAATGAGCATGGCGCTGGCGCCGTCGACGATCCCCGAGCTGTTGCCCGGCGTATGCACGTGCTCGATGCGCTCGACCTGGCTGTACTTGCGCAGCGCGGTGGCGTCGAAGCCCATCTGCCCCATCATCTCGAAACTCGGTTTGAGCGCGGCGAGCCCTTCCAGGGTGGAGTCGGCGCGAATGAACTCATCGTGGTCGAGCAGGACGATGCCATTCTGGTCGGCGACCGGCACCAGCGACTTGCCGAACAGCCCTTCGGCGCGGGCCTTGGCGGCCTTCTGCTGGGAGCGCAGGGCGAAGGCATCGACATCGGCGCGACTGAAGCCTTCCAGGGTGGCGATCAGGTCGGCGCCGATCCCTTGCGGGACGAAGCTGGT
Source organism: Pseudomonas sp. 203-8 (assembly GCF_020708595.1). Taxonomy (NCBI): domain Bacteria; kingdom Pseudomonadati; phylum Pseudomonadota; class Gammaproteobacteria; order Pseudomonadales; family Pseudomonadaceae; genus Pseudomonas; species Pseudomonas sp. 203-8. Next base: position 192,073 of record NZ_JAJFDF010000007.1, read on the forward strand.
GTGCAGGTTGGTTTCCGGATCCAGTGCCCAGGCGCCGCCGTCGGAGCCCATCGGCACGCGTGACATGGACTCGACGCCACCGACCAGGACCAGGTCCTCGAAGCCGGAGCGTACCTTCATCGCCCCCAGGTTCACCGCCTCCAGGCCGGAGGCGCAGAAACGGTTGATCTGCACGCCGGCAACCTGTTCGTCCCAGTCGGCCACCAGCGCCGCGGTCTTGGCGATATCGGCGCCCTGGTCGCCCACCGGCGTCACGCAGCCGAGCACGATATCGTCGACCTGGGCGGTATCCAGGTCGTTGCGCCGCTGGACCGCGCGCAACAGCCCGGCCATCAGGTTCACCGGCTTGACGCTGTGCAGCGCGCCATCCTTCTTGCCCTTGCCGCGGGGAGTACGCACGGCGTCGTAAATGAATGCGTCGGTCATGGCGGTCTCTCTTATCCTGTTCTCGTCCGGCCGAGCGGGCCTCCGCCTACCTTAAACAGGCTCGCCGGCGGGACAATGACCGAACCGCTCAGGCTGATTGACCGCCCAGCTCAGCCTGCAACGCCGGGAAGATAGCACCATGCCATCTTTCGACCGGAAACCCGGACACCGGACGAACGGTCGAGACGCACGCCAGAGCCGTCACCACGCTGTCATATAGAGGGAATATGTCTAGACCGCAGCAGCTTGTATCCAAGTGGTCTAAGCCCGCGCAGGCCGGGGCTTAGACTGATTCATGCAAGCGTTCGAAAGGGAGGTCGACGCCGGGGATGCCGGGCCGACCGAAGAGTACGCCACTGCGTGGCAAGCCGTTCCGCCGGGCCGTAGCGCGGAGCAGGCAGCCACCCGACAACAAGAAAGGCAGACAGGCCATGTTGAACGAGCAGCCAAAAAGATGGCGGCAAGCGAGCCTCATCGTCTTCGCCACCACAGTCATCCTGATCCTTCCCAACCTTAACAGTCTGATCCGCTAGGGCACCTGCTGCCTGCACGCTGCGCACCGCCTCGCGGTCAGCGCAGCGCAGGCAGCCACCAGGTCAGCAGCAGCGGAATGAAGGCGAACGACAGCAGGGTCGAACACAGCACCAGGCTGGCGACCTGATCCGGCGAACGATTGCCGCGCAAGGCGTAGAGATAGTTGAACACCGCCACCGGCATCGACGACTGCACCACCAGCACCCCCTGCGCCAGCGGCGGCAATTGCAACGCCAGCGCCACCGACCAGCCCACCAGCGCCCCCAGCAGAAGACGCAGGCCGCCATAGAAGAAGCCATTGCCCAGTTGCCGCGGGCGGATGCTGGCCAGGGACACGCCGAGGGTGATCAGCATCAGCGGAATGGTCAGCCCGGCCATCAGGTCGACGGTATTCGCCATCCAGCGTGGCAGTTGCAGGTCGAGCCCCATCAACAACAAGGCCAGCAGCACGCTGAGCAGGATCGGATTGCCCAGCAGCGAGCGCCAGGAGCGCTCGCCGCTCATCCAGAACACGCCGAGGCTGAAGTTGCCGATCGACATAATCAGGTAGAACGCCACCGCCAGGGTCATCCCCGCCTCGCCGAACGCATACAGGCACACCGGCAGGCCCATGTTGCCGACATTCGGGAAGCTGTAGGCCGGCACCAGCACCTGCCACTCCTGGCGCCCGAGGCGCGCCGCCGCCCAGCCCAGCGCAGCCATGCAGACGCAGATCAGCGCGCTGGCCAGGGCCATCCGGCCGAAACTGTGCAGGTCCACCCGGGTATGCGCCAGGGTGGCGAGGATCAGGCATGGCGAACCGATGTTGAACACGATGCGCGAAACGAACTCGGTCGGATAGGCGTGTCCGAGACGGACCCAGACGTAACCGACACCGGCGCCGAACAGCACGGGCGCCATCACGGCGAACAACTCGGCGAGCACGGGAACCCCTTGGTTAGCCAGCTATGCAATGGCCCGCATGCTACCGCGAGGCCCCCGTTCCGTGCCAATCTCTCGCTCCATGCCATAACCGGCGGATGCACGAGGAACCCGCATGCCTGTCACTCTCCCGCGCCTGGCGTTGCTAGGTGCCCTGCTCTTCCCTGTGGCTGCCGCCTGGGCCGCCGAGCTCCGCCTGGAACTGCCGGGGGGCACGCAGACCTGGAGCAGCGAAGAACTGCTCAGGCATCCGCAGGCCCGCGACCTGGACATCCCGGCCGACGTCGCCTACCGCCGGAACATGCGCTACCGCGCCGTGCCACTGGCGGCGTTGTTGAAAGGCGTGCATCCCGAAGACCATTTGCAGGCCGTGGCCAGCGACGGCTTCGCCGCCGAGTTGCCGGCCGCCCCGCTGCTCGCCGAACAGGGCTCGCAAGCCTGGCTGGCGATAGAGGATCCGCAGCGCCCCTGGCCGCCGCTGGGCGCGGGCAAGCCGTCCGCCGGGCCGTTCTATCTGGTCTGGAGCAAACCCGAGGAAAAACGCATCGGTCCGGAGCAATGGCCCTTCCAGGTCGTCCGCATCCGCTACCAGTCCCCTCTGGCCGAACGCTTCCCGGCCCTGCTGCCGGCCGCTGACGCCAGCGCGGAGGTGCGCGCCGGCTTCGCCGTGTTCCAGAAGAACTGCCTGGCCTGCCACCGTCTCAACGGTGCCGGCGACGCCCAGTTCGGCCCGGACCTGAACCTGCCGTACAACCCCACCGAGTACTTCCAGCCGCAATTCCTCGCCCGCTACATCCGCGACCCGCAGGCGCTGCGGCAATGGCCGCAGGCGAAGATGCCGGCGTTCCCGGAACGGGTGATCGACGACCAGGAGTTGCGCCAGTTGATCGGCTACCTGCGCCACATGGCCGGCCGCAAGGCGGGCGCGGCCGGCTGAAGCGGCGTCAGATGTTGTACGCCGAGGGCGGCGACGGCAGGCGCTCCAGCAAGTCGTGCAGGCCGGCGCTCCACTGGCGGCGGATGGCGCTGAAATAGGCGTCGTCCTCGGTGACCCGGTAGCCCTCCGGCAGGATCAGGCTGTCGCGGTGGTAGACCAGCAGGTCCAGCGGCATGCCCACCGAGAGGTTGCTGCGGATGGTCGAGTCGAACGACACCAGCGCGCAGCGCAGGGCCTGCTCCAGCGGCGTGTCGAAAGTCAGGTTGCGGTCGAGGATCGGCTTGCCGTACTTGCTTTCGCCCAGTTGCAGGAAAGGCGTGTCCGGCGTGGCCTGGATGAAGTTGCCCTGGGGGTAGATGCTGTACAGCGCCGGCGGTCCGCCGGCGATCTGCCCGCCGACCAGGAAGGAGCAGCTCAGGTCGGTATTGCCGGCCAGATTGCCGCCGTCGCGGGCCATCACCTCGCGGGTGGTCTCGGCGATCAGCGCCGTGGCGTCGTAGACCGAGGGCACGTTGAGCAGGCTGGCGCCGTCCCGGCGGATGCGCTGCTGCAGCAGGTTGATCACCGATTGCGAGGTCGCCAGGTTGCCGGCCGTCTGCACCACCAGCAGGCGCTCGCCGGGCGTGCCGAAGGTGAACAGCTTGCGGAAGGTGGCGATATGGTCGATCCCGGCGTTGGTCCGCGAATCGGAGGCGAACACCAAGCCGTCGGCCAGGTGCATCGCGACACAGTAGGTCATCTCGAATCTTCCTTATTCCGTCCGTCCCCGCCCCTCAAGCGTAAAGGCAATCGCCGATAACGCCAGGCGCGCAATGGATCGTCACTGTTGCTGCACCTGCAGCAGCGGCGCGCTGACCAGCACCCGCGCATGCATCTGCTCGCAACCGCCGCCACGGCGCAAGCCGCGCACCGGGCAGGCATCCAGGTAGTCGAGGCCGACGGCCAGCTTGAGATGGCGCTCCGGACGGCCGAGCCGGTTGGTCACGTCGAAGCTGTACCAGCCGTCGCCGAGCCAGGCCTCGGCCCAGGCATGGCTGGCCAGGTGCGTGTCGTCCTCGGTGTAGAGGTAGCCGGAGACATAGCGCCCCGGCACACCCTGGCTGCGGATGCAGGCGAGGAAGGCATGCGCATGGTCCTGGCAGACCCCGGCGCGTGCGCCGAAGGCCTCGATGGCGGTGCTGTCGACGCGGGTCGCCCCCGGCTGGTAGAGGATATGCTCGTGCAGCGCATGCATCAGGTCGAGCAGGCCGCCGCGATCCTTGCGGCCGCCCATGGCGCGTTCGGCGAAGGCGCGCATCTCGGCATCGGCGCCGGTCAGGCGGGTGCTGCGCAGGAACGGCAACGGCGACTGGCGATCGTGCTCCACCTCGCGCTCCTCGTCGATCTCGACCAGGCCGTGGGCGGCGATCAGGACCGACTCATGCGGTTCGTCCAGGGTCAGGACGTGCAGGATGTTGCCGTATGGATCGCGCAGCGGCCGCGCCGGGCGCGGCAGGTCCAGGCGCCAATCGACCACGTGCTGGCGCTCGCTGTCCTGCGGGGTCAGGCGCAGGTACTGGATGCTGGCGCGCACCCGGTCTTCGTAGCGATAGGTGGTGTCGTGGGTGATCGAGAGTCTCATGCGGCCTCCAGGTAGGAGCTGTGAATGGCGTTGGCCAACTGGCGAACCAGCAGGATGTAGTCGGTGATCCAGGTATGCAGGCCCTGCTCCAGCACCTCGTCGATGCCGGTGTAGCGCACCCGCGCCTCCAGCTCGGCGGCCAGGCGCTGCGCCGGCCGGCCGTTGACGCCGGGCAGGCCGGAAAGGATCTCGCTCAGTTCCTCGATGCAGGACAGCAGCGAACGCGGCACGTCCTCGCGCAACAGCAGCAATTCGGCGATGTTGCGCGCGTTGGGCGAGGCGCGGTACAGCTCGGTGTAGCCCTCGAAGGCGGATAGCGCCCGCAGCAGCGCGCTCCACTGGTAGTAGCCGCGCGCGGTGCCCTCGTCCGCCCCGGCGAGCGCCGCTTCGCCCTGGGTCTGGTAGCGCGCATCGAGCAGGCGCAAGGTATTGTCGGCGCGTTCGATGAAGGTTCCGAGACGGATGAAGCGGAACGCATCGTTGCGCATGCTGGTGGCGAAGGTCGCGCCGCGGAACAGGTGCGAGCGGTCCTTCACCCATTCGCAGAAACGACTGATGCCATAGCGCAGGATGCCCTCGGCGGCGATGCCGCGCATTTCCAGCCAGGTAGCGTTGATGTTCTCCCACATGTCCAGGGTGATCCGCCCGCGTACCGCATGGGCACTGGCGCGCGCTGCGGCCAGGCAGCTGTAGATGCTCGCCGGGTTGTCCGGGTCGAGGGCGAAGAAACTCAGGAGGCGCTCGGCGGCCAGTTCGCCGTGGCGCTCCAGGTAGGCGTCGAGGGTGCCGGTGATCAGCAGCGGCATGGCCAGTTCGTCCAGGCCGCCGCCGTTGCGGTCCTGCGGCAACAGCGACAGCGAGTAGCTGACGTCGAGCATGCGGGCGAGGTTCTCCGCGCGTTCCAGGTAGCGCGACATCCAGTACAGGTCGGAAGCGGTCCGGCTGAGCATGCTTATTCCTCCACCACCCAGGTGTCCTTGGTGCCGCCGCCCTGGGACGAATTGACCACCAGCGAGCCTTCGCGCAACGCCACCCGGGTCAGCCCGCCAGGCACCAGGCGAACCCGATCCGGCGCCGACAGGACGAACGGCCGCAGGTCGATATGGCGTGGCGCGACGCCGCTCTCGACGAAAGTCGGACAGGTCGACAGGGACAGCGTCGGTTGCGCGATATAGGCCTCCGGGCGAGCCTTCAGGCGCTCGCGGAACAGCTCGATTTCCTCCCGGCTGGCCGCCGGTCCGACCAGCATGCCGTAGCCGCCGGAACCCTGGGTCTCCTTCACCACCAGCTCCGGCAGGTGCGCCAGGACGTGCGCCAGTTCCTTCGGCTTGCGACATTGCCAGGTCGGCACGTTGTGCAGCAGCGGGTCTTCGCCGAGGTAGAAGCGGATCATGTCCGGCACGTAGGGATAGATCGACTTGTCGTCGGCCACCCCGGTACCGATCGCGTTGGCCAGCACCAGGTTGCCGGCCCGGTAGGCGGCCAGCAGGCCGGGCACGCCGAGCAGCGAATCCGGGTTGAACGCCAGCGGGTCGAGGAAGGCGTCGTCGATCCTTCGGTAGATCACGTCCACCGGTTGCGGTCCGGCCGTCGTGCGCATGTAGACCCGCTCGTCGCGGACGAACAGATCGGCGCCTTCGACCAGTTCCACGCCCATCTCGCGGGCGAGGAAGGCGTGTTCGAAGTAGGCGCTGTTGAAACGTCCCGGCGTCAATACCACCACGCTCGGCGATTCGACGTCACTGGCCCGCTTGAGGGTGTCGAGCAGCAGGTCCGGGTAGTGGTCGATCGGCGCCACGCGCTGGCGGACGAACAGCTCGGGGAACAGGCGCATCATCATCTTGCGGTTTTCCAGCATGTAGGAAACACCGCTGGGCGTGCGCAGGTTGTCCTCCAGCACGTAGTAGTTGCCGCTGCCGTCGCGGACCAGGTCGACCCCGGCAATGTGCGCGTAGACGTTGCCCGGCAGGTCCAGTCCCTGCATCGCCAGTTGGTACTGGTCGTTGGCCAGGACCTGCTCGGCAGGAATCACCCCGGCCTTGAGGATGCGCTGTTCGTGGTAGAGATCGGCGAGGAACAGGTTCAGCGCCTGGACGCGCTGGATGCAGCCGGCCTCGATGTGCGCCCACTCCGCCGCGGGAATGCTGCGCGGGATGGTGTCGAAGGGGATCAGGCGCTCGGTGCCCTGCTCGTCGCCGTACAGGGTGAAGGTGATGCCGGCGCGGTGGAACAGCAGGTCGGCTTCGCGCCGGCGTTGCAGCAATTGCTCTTCAGGGGTGTCGGCCAGCCAGCGAGCGAATTCCCGATAATGCGAGCGGCATTCGCCGCCAGCATCGTGCATCTCGTCGTAAAACATGCGTGCCATGCCGGACTCCTTGTCGTCACGAACGATGGGGAACTCGCAAAGCCCGTGCCAGCGCGCGGATCACGGCTCGTCTGCGATTCGCAGGGTCGGCGCGGCGGGTTCGCCCCAGTCTGGTGCATCCTGCCCACAGGGAGAGGAAGGGCGCCCCGTTCGACGGCATGAGCGCCCCGCGGCCACGGACCGGCATCGACCTGCCGATCGCGAAGCAACCTGTGGGACCGATAAGTCTAGAACAGACCCGGAAGGGAGACGGCTTCTCCCCTCCCTTCCATGCAGACAGCCGTCTCGCTCGAACGAGCGATAAAGCGGACCGGCGGTAGTGCCAGGGGGGCGCCCGCGGCCGGGAAGGTCAATCGATCAGCGACAGCCAATGACGGTAGAAACCCTCGGCCACCCGATTCAGCCCGGCAACCTTGGCAGACAACCCGGCCAGCATGTCCTCGGCGGATTGCTGGCTGGGCTGGGAGGGATCGAGCAGGTGCGGCCAGCCGGCGATCCAGCGCCGCACCAGTTCCTCGGTCATTTCCGGATGGCCTTGCAGGCCGAGTACGTGACCACCCCAGGAAAACCCCTGGTTCTCGCACCACGGGCTGGACAGCAGGCGCTCGGCGCCCTGCGGCAGGTCGAAGGCATCGCCATGCCACTGGAAGATCGAGAAGCGCTCCGGCAGCCCGGCCAGCCATGGACTGTCGCGGCTTTCCCGCTGCATGGGCTGCCAGCCCATTTCGGTGTAGGGCTGTTGCCGCACCGTCGCGCCCAGGGCGCAGGCCAGCAACTGGCCGCCGAGGCAATGGCCGATCAGCGGGATGCGTCGCTCGATGAAGCGACGCAGCAGCGCCAGTTCGTCGCGCAACCAGGGCAGGTCGTCGTTGACGCTCATCGGCCCACCCATGATCGCCACCGCTCGCGGGCGTTCGGCGTCGAGACCGGCGAGTTCGCCGAGGTCGGCGCGGATCACGCGGAAGTCCAGGCCGCGCGCCGCCAGCACGGCACCCAGATGGCCTGGCGGACAGAACTCGGCATGGGTCAGGATCAGAATATCGCTCATGGCTTACCTCCTTCCCCAGTCTGAAGGAAAGCCTTCGAGGAAGGAAAGCCCGACGCAGGAGCCCCGGCCCGGGATCGCGGCCGGGGTCCCGCCGCCGTCACGGACGCAGCGAAGTGACCTCCTGGGTCACGCCCCACCCGTCCAGCACGCCGCCCAGCGGCACCACGACTTCCTCCAGGTCGTGTTCGAAGGCACCGATGGCGGCATGGGTGGCGTACATCACCTTGCTGACCTGCAGGTTCCAGGAGCCATCGTCGCGAGCGACGACCTGGGCCCTGAGCGACTCGCCGCGAAACTGGCCCGCTGCCTGGCGGGCCTCCCGCTCACTGGGAAAGATGGCGAAGAAGTCGATGGGATGGATGCGCGCGAAGTCGAAGCCGCCTTCTTTCATGCGACGCAGGACATTCACGCTGACATCATCCGAGAAGGGCTTTTCCATGAGACGCACCTCCTGTCGAGACATTCAGAAAATTCACCGATTCCCCATTCAGCTGAAGCCATCGTCGGCGATCATGAGAGTTTTGTGATCAGGCCAGAGGAGGATCGGACGACCATGGCTTCTTTCAGGGTAGCGTCAACCTGCCAGCGCTGCCGAGCTTTCCGCCGCCTGCCCCGGCGGGCGGCGACCGGCGGCAGACAAAGCGCTGTACAAAAGGCCCGGCCGTTGAGCAAGATTCCGCCTGCGCCGGCGACCGTTGGTCCTGCCCGATGGCATTGGCGAAAGCGACTCGTGCAATAATATCAGGTTGATATCAACCACTTCTCTCCCGCTATCCCGTTCGGACGCTTTCATGCTTATCAGCAGCTACAACCAGGTTCTTGTCGCCTTTTCCCTGATTGTGGCCATCCTGGCGTCCTACACCGCTCTCGACATGGCCGGCCGGGTGACCCTGGCGAAAGGCCGCGAGGCGCTCTCCTGGCTGATCGGCGGCGCTTTCGCCATGGGCTTCGGCATCTGGTCGATGCATTTCGTCGGCATGCTCGCCTTCAGCCTGCCGATCCCGCTCGGCTACGACCTGGGCCTGACCCTGCTGTCGCTGCTACTGGCCGTCGGCAGTTCGGCCTTCGCCCTCTGGCTGGTGTGCCAGGCGGAACTCCCCTGGCAACGCCTGGCGCTGGGCGCCCTGCTGATGGGCAGCGGCATCGCCGCCATGCACTACACCGGGATGGCCGCCCTGCTGATGATGCCGGGGATCGTCTACGACTCGCTGTGGCTCGGCCTCTCCATCCTGATCGCGGTGATCGCCTCCGGCGCCGCGCTGTGGATCGCCTTCCGCCTGCGCCATGGCAGCCGGCGCATCGTCCTGGTCCGCGCCGGCGCCGCCCTGGTGATGGGCTGCGCCATCGTCGGCATGCACTACACCGGGATGGCCGCCGCGCAGTTCCCCCTGGGCAGCTTCTGCGGCGCCGCCGGCCGAGGCATCGACAACGGCTGGCTGGCGGTGCTGGTCATCGTGATCACCCTGGCGGTGATCGCCATCGCCCTGATCGTGTCGGTGCTGGACTCGCGCCTCGAGGCACGTACCTCGGTGCTCGCCACCTCCCTCGCACGAGCCAACCGCGAGCTGATCCAGTTGGCCCTGCACGACAACCTGACCAAGCTGCCCAACCGCATGCTCCTCGACGACCGCCTGGAGCAGGCGATCCAGCAGGCGATCCGCGACGATCGCCGGTTCGCCGTGCTGTTCATGGACCTGGACGGCTTCAAGGCGGTCAACGATGCCTACGGCCATCACCTCGGCGACCTGTTGCTGATCGAAGTCGCCGAGCGTATCCGCGCCAACGTCCGCGCCCAGGACACCATCGCCCGCCTCGGCGGCGACGAGTTCGTCCTGCTGATCGAGGCCCGAGAGCCCGCCGACGCCGCGACCCTGGCCGAGAAGCTGGTGAAGCGGATCAGCCAGCCGTACCAGATATCCCGCCACGAGGTGCGGATCTCGGCGAGCATCGGCATCGCGCTCTACCCCGGCGACGGGCAGACCCGCCACGAGCTGATGATCAATGCCGACGCGGCGATGTATCACGCCAAGGACCAGGGACGGAACGGCTACTGCTTCTTCGAGAGTTCGATGAACGCCAACGCCCAGGAACAGTTGCAACTACTGCATGACCTGCGCCAGGCCCTGGAGCGCCGGCAACTGGTCTTGCACTACCAGCCCAAGGTACTGGCGCCGAACGGACCGATGATCGGCGTGGAAGCGCTGCTGCGCTGGGAGCATCCGCAACACGGGCTGATCACCCCCGGCCAGTTCCTGCCGCTGGCGGAAAAGACCGGCCTGATCGTGCAGATCGGCGAGTGGGTGCTCGACGAAGCCTGTCGGCAGATGCGCCTCTGGCTGGACGGCGGACATGCGGACTGGAACATCGCGGTGAACCTTTCGGCCCTGCAGTTCGCCCATGCCGGCCTGGTCGACTCGGTACGCAACGCACTCCTGCGCCACAGCCTGGAGCCCAGCCACCTGATCCTCGAGGTGACCGAATCGACCGCCATGCGCGATGCCGATGCCAGCCTGGTGATCCTCGAGCAGTTGTCGGCGATGGGCGTCGGCATCTCCATCGACGACTTCGGCACCGGCTACTCCAGCCTGCTGTATCTCAAACGCCTGCCGGCGAGCGAACTGAAGATCGACCGTGGCTTCATCAACGAGCTGGCCCACGACAGCGACGACGCCGCGATCGTCTCGGCGATCGTCGCCCTCGGCCGCACGCTGAACCTGAAGATCGTCGCCGAGGGCGTGGAAACCGAGGCCCAGCAGGAGTTCCTGACCCGCCTCGGCTGCAATTCGCTGCAAGGCTTCCTGCTCGGCAGGCCGATGCCGGCCGAGCAGTTGCTCGCCAGCGTCGCCTGAGCGCCGCCAGCGGCGCGCCACGGGACCTGTCAGAAGCGGCAGATTCGCCCATCGCCGTCTCGTTGACTTCCGCCCGCGCTGCGAACACCTTATGTCGCGCCCGCCGGGCGGCATGCCGCGACATGTCACGCCGCCACGACGAGCGTCTATCCAATAACGAGAAAACATGCATGAACAGGCTGTGTGTACTGGGGCTTCTCATCGGGCTGAGCGGGAGCCCGGCACTGGCGGCTGGCCAGGGCGAATCCGGCAATCCGCCGGCCACCGACAAGGAGCGTTTCATCGCCAGCCTGATGGCTCGCATGAGCAACGCGGAAAAGATCGGCCAGCTACGCCTGGTCAGCGTCGGCGCCGACCATCCCAAGGAAGCGCTGATGGCGGATATCCGCGCCGGCAAGGTCGGCGCCATATTCAATACCGTGACCCGCCCGGACATTCGCGCCATGCAGGACCAGGTCCGCCATAGCCGCCTGAAGATCCCGCTGTTCCATGCCTACGACGTGGCCCACGGGCACCGCACCATCTTTCCCATCAGCCTCGGCCTGGCCGCCAGCTGGGACCCCGAGGTGGTCGCCCGCAGCGCGCGGATCTCCGCCCTCGAAGCCAGCGCCGACGGGCTCGACATGAGCTTCTCGCCGATGGTCGACATCACCCGCGACGCGCGCTGGGGGCGGGTCTCGGAAGGCTTCGGCGAAGACACCTACCTGACCTCGCTGCTGTCCGGCGTGATGGTCCGTGCCTACCAGGGCTCCAACCTGGCCGCCCCGGACAGCATCATGGCGGCGGTCAAGCACTTCGCCCTGTACGGCGCGGCCGAAGGCGGCCGCGACTACAACACCGTGGACATGAGCCTGCCGCGCATGTTCCAGGACTACCTGCCGCCCTACAAGGCCGCGGTGGACGCCGGCGCCGGCGCGGTGATGGTCTCGCTGAACACCATCAACGGCGTGCCCGCCACCGCCAACCGCTGGCTGCTGACCGACCTGTTGCGCCAGCAGTGGGGCTTCAAGGGGCTGACCATCAGTGACCACGGCGCGGTGAAGGAACTGATCAAGCACGGCCTCGCCGGCAACGAGCGGGACGCCACGCGCCTGGCGATCCAGGCCGGTGTCGACATGAACATGAACGACGATCTCTACTCGACCTGGCTACCGAAGCTGCTGGCGGCCGGCGAGATCGACCAGGCCGACATCGATCGCGCCTGCCGCGACGTGCTGGCGGCGAAGTACGACCTCGGCCTGTTCGCCGATCCCTACCGGCGCCTGGGCAAGCCGGACGACCCGCCGTTCGACACCAACGCCGAGAGCCGCCTGCACCGCCAGGCCGCCCGCGAGGTGGCTCGCGAAGGACTGGTCCTGCTGAAGAACCGCGACGGTCTGCTGCCGCTGAAGAAACAGGGGCGGATCGCCGTGATCGGCCCCCTGGCCAAGAGCCAGCGCGACGTCATCGGCAGTTGGTCGGCAGCCGGCGTGCCACGCCAGGCGGTAACCGTCTACCAGGGCCTGGCCAATGCCGTCGGCGAGCGTGCCACCCTGCTCTACGCCAAGGGTGCCAACGTCAGTGGCGACCAGGCGATCCTCGACTACCTAAACAGCTACAACCCGGAAGTCGAGGTCGATCCGCGCTCCGCCGAGGCGATGCTCGAGGAGGCCTTGCGCACCGCGCGCGACGCCGACCTGATGGTCGCCGTGGTCGGCGAATCGCAGGGCATGGCCCACGAGGCCTCCAGTCGCACCGACCTGCGCATCCCGGCCAGCCAGCGGCGGCTGCTGAAGGCACTGAAGGCCACCGGCAAGCCGCTGGTGCTGGTGCTGATGAACGGCCGACCGCTGTCGCTGGGCTGGGAGCAGGAAAACGCCGACGCGATCCTGGAAACCTGGTTCAGTGGCACCGAAGGCGGCAACGCCATCGCCGACGTGCTGTTCGGCGAGCACAACCCCAGCGGCAAGCTGACCATGTCCTTCCCGCGCTCGGTGGGCCAGGTTCCGGTCTACTACAACCACCTGAACACCGGCCGGCCGATGGACCACGACAACCCCGGCAAATACACCTCGCGCTATTTCGACGAAGCCAACGGCCCGCTCTACCCGTTCGGCTACGGCCTCAGCTACACCGAGTTCAGTCTCTCGCCCCTGCGCCTGTCCAGCGAACGGCTGGCCCGCGGCGCTACCCTGGAAGCGCGGGTCACGCTCAGCAACAGCGGCAAGCGCGCCGGCGCCACGGTGGTCCAGCTTTATCTGCAGGACCCGGTCGCCAGCCTCAGCCGTCCGGTGAAGGAACTGCGCGGGTTCCGCAAGGTGATGCTGGAGCCCGGCGAATCGCGGGAGATCGTCTTCCGCCTCGGCGAGGCAGACCTGAAGTTCTACGACAGCCAGCTCAGGCACACGGCCGAGCCGGGCGAGTTCAAGGTCTTCGTCGGCCTGGATTCGGCGCAAACCGAAAGCCGCAGCTTCACCCTGCTCTGAAGGCGCCGACCGCACCGCCAGCGTCGCCGCCGCGGGCGAACGGCAGCGTCTCAGCCCTCGGCCCGGAGCCAACGCCCGGGCCGGGGGCGGCGCCTGGTTCCCTCAACCGGCGTCCCCTTCCTCCTCGCCGCTCCGCGCCACGCTCTCCGTCAATGCGGCCTGCAACGCCGCCAACTGGCTGTCGAGCGAAGCGTCGATGATCCCGATCTCGGTTTCCAGGATGCAACCACCCTGGTCCAGCCGGGCATCGCCGACCACTTCCAGGTAGCCCACCTCGGGGAAATCCTTGAGCACCCGGGCGACCTGCTCGCGCACCGCGACCAGCTGTTCCGGCTGGACGTGCAGGATCACCTGCTTCTGGTTGCTCACCAATGCCAGTGCCTCGCGCGTGGCCGCCAGGGTCAGCTCGACAGCGTCGTAGTGGCGCAACACCTTGCGCACCGCCTGCAGCACCACCTCGCCAAGCTGGCGATCGACCTGCCGGTAGTAGCGATTGCAGCGCAGTAGCGTTTCCTGGATCAGCCCGGCCTGGCGCAGACGCGCCTCCTCCAATCCGGCCTCCCAGCCCAGGCGCTTCTGCTCCTGGTAAACCTCGTGGGCCTCGCGCTCGATTTCGGCGGCACGCTCGCGTGCCGCTTCCACCAGGCGGTTGGCGCTGAGGTAGTCCTGGTAGTCGCGGGCGCGCAACAGGGCCTGCCCGGGGGCCAGCCGTACGCGACTGGCGTCTAGTTCAACAAATGGAAGCATTCATCGCTCGCTTGTCGGGCGACCTTCAGGCACAGGGTCCGCGCCAGGGATCGCCGTTGTTCGTCGAAGGTCCAGTCCGCCGGGGCCGGCATGGCCTCCAGACGCAGGCGCAGGCGCCGCGAGAAACCGCAGTCGGCATCGCTACAGGCGGCCAGCCAGAAAGCCAGGCCGCAGCGCCGGAAATAGCCGTCTTCCGGGTTTTCCGGCAAGGCCCGCTGCCAGCCGGGCGGCCAGCGACCGATGAGCAGGTCGAGCTGTTCCAGGCAGAAACGCTGGCCCTGTTCGCCGATCTGCGCGCGGATGCGCCGTACCCGCGCACCGTCCAGCACCTGCCGCAAGGCCTGGCCGTGCAGCAGCGCACCGAGCCAGCCCAGGGTCCGTTCCAGCGCCGCCTGCGGGTAAAGGGCCAGCCCGCCCAGTTGCGCGGGCATGCGGAACGCGCAGTCCAGTTCCAGTTGCTCCAGCAGCCAGGCGTTGAGAACGCTCTGTCGCCGCCAGTCCGGCAGCGCCGGCAGCAACCGCAGCAATACCGCGGGCAGGTGCGACTCGTGGATGTAGCGGGCCGGGCAGAAGCGCAACTGGTAGGCCGTCAATGGCATCGCGCCGCTCAGCCCCGTTGCCGGTGCCAGAAGAACTGCGCCAGGTTGCTCGCCAGCAGCAACGCCAGCAGCAGGCCGAACAGACCGAGCAGGCGTCCGCGCGAGTGCTCCGCCACCTGGATCGAGAAGACACTCTCGAAGCGTGGCGCCAGCGGGACCTGGCGGACCCCGGCCGACGGCACCAGGACCACGCTGATGCGGTCGTAGCTGAGGCCTTCGATGCCGTTGTTCACCAGTTGCTTGATCTGCGGCACGTAGGCATCCAGTTGCACGTCGGCGGCGTGCTTGATGAACACCGAGGCCGATGCCGGCGAGGACTTCCTGCCCAGTCCGTCGCGCTCCTCGGGCAGCACCACATGGACCCGCGCCACCAGCACGCCATCGATCTCGGAAAGGGTATGGGAAATCTCCTGGGCCTTGGCGTAGTTGAGCCGCGCGCGCTCTTCGATAGGCGAGGAAATCAGCCCGTCCTTGGGAAACACATCCTTCAGCGTGGAGAAGTTCTCCCGCGGATAGCCCTTGCGCTTGAGCACCTCCACCGCCTCGGCGATATCCGATTCCTCCACCAGCAGGCGCACGGTGCCATCCTTGTCCGCCTGCTTGTCCGCGGAAACGCCCTCCGAACGCAACAGCGCCAGCATCTCGTTGCCTTCCTTCTGGCTGATCCCGGTATAGAGTTCGACCTTGCACCCGCCCAACGCCAGGACCAGCGCCAGGAGCGCCATGCGCGACAGACCTTTCACCGTTCGCCTCATTGGGTCTTCATCAGGGTTTCGACGTTCTGGCTCATGCGCCCGACGGTCTTGGCGATCAGCTCTTCCTGCATGGTGATGCGCATCAGCGACCACTGCATCTGCATCAGGCTGTTGGGATCGTCGCCGGGCGTCGACAGCTCCATCTGCAACTCCTGCTTGGCCTGGCTGAAACGCTCCCTGATCTGCCCCAGTTCGCTGAGCAGGTCGCCGCCCAGGCTGCCGGCACCGCCCATCGCCCGTTCGAACTCGGCGACGTGGGCCGCGCCGGCCGGGCCGCCGGAGAGTTCTTCGAGACTGGTGATCTGCGCCTGGGCGCCCATCCGAGAGATATCCATCATGACTCCAGGTCGAGTTTGTGGCTGTTGCGCACGAGGTTGTCGAGCATGCCGTTGAGCGGGATCAGCACCTGCAATTCGCGACGCGCCAGTTGCGCCAGGTATTCGCCGCCCGGCGCATGCTCGACTGCACCGAGCAACTGGAGGAGAAAGGTTTGCTGCTGGCGCCCCAGCGGCAGTTCCGCACGGAGCATCGCCTTCAGCTCCAGGCGGTCCGCCTCCAACCCTTGCAGCGGCTGGGCAAAGCGCTGCAGCAGGCGCTCGCCGAGAGCGCCGTTCTCCAACCCGGCCAGGCGGCGTCCGGCCGCCGGCGGCTCGCCGCCGAGGGCCTGCTCGAAAGCCAGCACCTGATCGACAGCCGGCAGGTTCGCCGCCTTTAGACTGGCCGACGGATAGACGGCGAATCCCGGCGGCGTGTCGATGCGGCTCATGTCCGCACCTGGGCGCGCATGCCGGCGGCGAAGTCGGCCAGGGCAGGATCGCTGCTGCCGCCCAGCCCGGCCAGCCTGCGGTCCAGCGCGGCGCCCAGCCCCAGGTGCCACTCGCACAAGGCGAACCAGGGCTCCAGCGCCGGCCAGGGATTGCCATGGGCGAAGGCCAGGGCTTCCTGATAGCGCCCCTGGTTGGCCAGGCTGGAAATCCGGATCAGCCGCGCCGCTTCGTCCTGTCCGAGGCGCTCCAGCCACTCGGCGATGCACAGCGCCTCTTCGTGGCAGTGCTGCCCGCTGCCGGCCAGCGCCAGTTCCGCCAATTCGCGTATCAGTGAAGTGTCCATGTTCAGATCTTCTGCAGGATGCCTTGCATCAGGTCGCGCAGCGCACGGGTCACCGTCGAGTTGATGTTGTAGATGACCGACCACTTGTTGATCTTGTGTTGCAGCTCGGCCAGCAGCGCCGGGTTGTCGGCATTGTCGGTCCCCTGCAAGGCCTTGATCGCTTCGTTGACGTCCTTGTTCGCTGCGTTGGCCTGCTCCTTCAGGGCATTGGCCACGGTATCGAGGGTATTCCCCGGGTTGGGGTTGAATATCTGCGCCATGCTTAGTCCTCTGTGAGCTGCGAAAGAATGCCGAGACCGCCTTCGAGGGCCCGGGCCTGCTGTTGCAGGAACTGGAAACGCTCCGGGCCGGCGCCTCTGGCCAGTTCCCGGCGACACTCCGCCAGCGCCGCCTGCAGACGCTGCCGGAGCGCTGCGGCATGCGTGCCGTCAGCGACCGACAGTCGCGTTTCCAAGGCTGTCATCATGGAGCACCTCCCCTTTGAGATTGATGATGAAACGCTGCTTGCCGCGGGCCACCAGGATCGACTCCGGCTCGATGGCGAGGATTCGCACACCGCGGGATGTCGAGGCGCCCACCGGGTATTTCTGGCCGTCGCCGAGCACTACATAGGGCACCCGCCCCAGCGACACCGAGCGAATCGTGAACTCCAGTTCGTCGCCGCTGGCGCGCTTGCCGCGACTGAGCAGCTCCAGGCTCGGGCGGTTGCCGAATTCCTGCTGGAACTCGCGCTGCAGGCGGTAGAAGGCGCTGAGCTGGACCTCGTCGAGCGTGCCGCTCAACTCGATGCGCTCGCCGCGCTCGCGGAAACTCAGTTGCCGGTCGAGGCCGGCGTCCGCCAGCAGGCGCTCGAGGCGGCGCAGGTGCGAGCCGGCCACCCGGACCTGGTTTTCCACCCCGAGCAGGCCCGGCACCTCGGACTCCAGCAATGCGTCGATCCGCGCCCAGCGTTCGTCCTGTTCCGCCAGTTCGCCGTTGAGCCGGACCCAGCCAGGCTTGTCCGCGTTGCTGCTGAGGATCTGCCGATAGCCGAATTTCTGCAGGATGAAATCCACGCCCTGGCGAATGTCTTCCATGCTCCGTGCTTCCAGTCGGTAGTCCACGCCGCTGCCATCGAGGTAGCGCTGTAGCGCCAGGCGCCGGGCGTTGTCCTCCAGGTAGCCGCCGAGCAGGAGACTGTCGCCCTGGCGCTGCACATCCACCTCGCTCATGCCCTGCTCGCGCAGGTAGGCGCGCACCTTCGCCAGGGGCTCCTCGCCGGCCATGCCGTGCTGGCGGGCCGACCAGGGTTCGACGAGCATGCCCAGCAGACACAGCGCCAGCGCCAGGCTGACGCCGAGCAGCCAGGCCCCGCCGGCACGGGCGGACGACTTGCGGCGCACTGGCGCGGTCTGCACCTCGGCTTCGGGGAAACGCTCGGGAAAACTCCGCTGCGGGTCGCAGAATGCCCAGCGCAGCGGGCCGCAGGTCTGCCCGGCAAGCGCCTGCAGGATCGCTCCGGCGACTTGCGCCTGGCCGTCCTGGCGAGGCTCGCAGCCCTCCGCCCACTCCAGCAGGCGCACGCCCTGGGCATCGACCTCGAGCACCAGGTGGACTGCCGCGATGCCCTCGTCGAGCAACACCAGGTCGGCCTGCAACGGATCGCTGCCAAGCGCCACCCGGCCCTCTCCGAGCGAGACTTCGGCGCCCTGGTTCAGCCCGCTGTAGAAGCGGATCTTCCAGGCCATGCTAATTCCCGCGCTCCGCGCCGACGCACCAGGCGCCGTCCTTGGGACAGGCGCCGTCGGTCACCCGCCAGCCCTCCTGCGCACCCATCCGGCAGGGCGTGAGGAACGAACCCTGGCCGGCCTGGCGCAAGCGCTCCTGTTCGGCCCTGGCCGGCGCCAGCGCCTGGCAGCGGGCGCTACCGAGCAGCTTGCGCAACGACAGGCTCTGGTTCGACAACTCGTCGATTTCAAGCAGGCCGCCGCGCAGGTCGCGACGGTTGTTCAGCGCCAGGTAATGGCCGACGCCATCGTCGATCAGCCGCGGCTCGATGAGGAACAGCCGCACCGAGCGGCGCACGGTGTCCGCGGTAGTGCGGAACAGCGCGCCGAGATAGGGAATGTCGCCGAGCCAGGGTACCTTGCGCTGGCTCTGGCTCAGTTCGTCGCGGTAGATGCCGCCGATCAGCAGGCTCTGGCCATGGCCCACGCGGGCGATGGTATCGATCACCGTGCGGTTGATCGTGGGGATCTTGTCCAGGCCGGCGCTATTGGGTTTCTGGCTGCCGTCCTCGATGTGCAGGCTGAGGCTGATCTCCGGCGTATCGCCGAGAGTCACCACTCGCGGCGTCATTTTCAGCATGGTGCCGTAGGTGATCGCCTTCAGCTCGGCCACCCGCTCGCCCGTGACCCGCACATAGTAGGTTTCGCTCTGGTCGAGCACCGCCTGGGTATTCTCCTGGGTCAGCAGGGTCGGCCGGGATCCGATCTGCGCCTGTCCCTGGCTCTGCAACAGGGTGACCTTGGCCAGCAGGAAATCCAGCCCGCGACTGTCCACCAGGCTGCCGACCGCCCCGCTACCGGCGCCGCCGCCCTCCTCGCTATCCTGGCCGGTGGTGCGGATCTGGATCGACTTGTTGTTGCCTAGGCGAATCCCGGCGCTCCAGTCGACGCCCAGCTGGGCGAGGTTCTCGGCATTGATGTCGATGATCGACAAGCCGACCTCGATCCGCGCCGAGGGCCGGTCGAGGGCTTCGATCAGGCGGCGATACATGGGCAACCGGTCCTTGTGGTCGCGCACCACCACCGCGTTCAGCGACGGTTCCGCCTGGACCACCGCATGGCTCGATTGCGGTCCCGGGCGCAGCTTGCCCGGCTCGTCGCCCACCGCAACCACGTTGGCATCGCTGAGCACCCGCGAGAGGATGCTGGCGATGCCCGGCGCCTCGATCTCGTCGTCGCGGTACTCGATCTTGCGGTCCTCGGCGACCGCATAGCGCAGCGGGAAGATCTCCACGCTGAGGTCGCCGGTCTTTTCGCTGCGCAGGGTGTATTGCTGCTCCAGCACCTGGGCGGTCTGCTCGACCAGTTCGAGATAGCGCCCCGGACCGGACACGTGCACCAGTCGCCCGGAAGGGTCGGCACGCCAGCCGAAGCGCGCCTCCCAGATACCGGCGGCGGTCAGCGCGCGCTTCAGCTCGGCCTCGCCGACCTGCTCCAGCCTCACCAGCCGCGATTGCATCTCGGTGGTCTTGAATACGTACAGCACGGTGCCGTCGTAGTACCAGCCGAGGTTGTAGAGGGAGGCCATCAACTGCAGGAAGGCCTGCGGGCTTTCCAGGTCGAAGCGACCGCTGACCTGGTCGTTGACCTTGTCACTGACGATCACCGAGGCATCGTAGTTGGCGCCGAAGTTGGCCAGCACGTCGCGCAGGCTTTCGCCCTGCGCCACATAGTCGTAAGGCAGGCTGGGCCAGTCCAGCGGCTGCGCGCGCAAGACCGCGCCAGGCAGCAGCGCCAGCAGTCCGCCGATCAGCAGGCGGCGCATCAGGGACGCCACACCGGAGCCTGCGGCGGCAACCCGCGGGGCAGCGGTTCCAGCTCCGGCGCCAGCGCCTCGAGCAACCCCACCTGGGCGGCCAGGGCCCGTTCGAGTCGCTCGGGATCGAGGCCGTCGAGGCCCAGCCGCGCCTGCAACAGCAGGCGCCCGTCCGCGTCCAGGACGATGGCCTGGGGATAGCGCCGGCTCCAACTGGCGACCCGCGACAACAGCGCCCGCAGCAACCCCAGCTGGTCGCGCTGCGGGTCCAGGGGGGCGTGCTCCAGCGGGCTTTCCAGCAGCAGGTCGTCGCCCTGGCGCAGCAACAGGACGCTCTGTCCGTCGATGCGCAGGTGGTACGAACCCGTCCGATCGGCAACAAAGGGCCCTTGGCCCAGGCGAGTGGCCAATCCGCTCAACAGATGATCCATGATTCCTCGGTAGGGCCGGCTTTCGCCGGCCGCTCAGCTCTGCCAGTAGAAGTGATCCTGTGCCTGGCACAGGTTGCGTTCGTGCAGCCAGGCCTGGACGGCGTCCGCCGCGCCGACGTCGTCGTCCAGCCGGCAGAGAGGTTGCCAGAGGCATTCGAGGACCTCGGGGATCGGCTCGAAGCCGGCCAGCCCGCCGCTGGCGAGCAGCGTCGCCATGCCCCGCTGCCAGTTCGGCCAGGCGCTCTTCGCCAGTGCCGAAGCCGTCTCCAGCTTGCCGGCCAGTTCGGCCACCTGTTCCTGGGTGCGCGCCTGGCACTTGGCGACCCTGGCCAGTTCCTCGCGGGCCTGCTCCGGCTCCAGCTCGGCCACGCGGGACCAGAATTCGGACTTGACTCGCAGTTGCCGGGACTGGGTCTCCAGCTCCACCAGCGACAGGCGCCAGCCGGGGATCGCCTGGTCGAGCAGGCTTTCCCACCAGCCATAGACCGGCAGCAGGACCCAGTCGATCATCGACTGCGGCACGGCGAGGTTGACCCGGTCGCCCAGTTCGGAGCACCAGCCGTCGTCGTCCTGCGCCGCGCAGAGGAGAATCTGCCGCACCTCTTCGCGCCCCAGCGCCAGGCCGCGCGCCAGGCGCTGCTGCAACCACTCGCAGCGGAACAGTTGCTCCAGCCGCAGGCGCGGCAGCATCCGCTGCAGCAACGCCAGTTGCCGCGCACTGATGATTCCGGACTCACGATACAAACTGCTCGATGCGTAACCCGGCACCCGACCCCGCGAGCGGGCGTCCGAGCCCACCACGGATACCCGCCTGCCAGCGAACACCGCTTCTCGGGAGTACTGCTTATCGTCTTCCTGCTCCATTCTCTGCCTTGGCTTCCTCACTACATTGCGCGCTCGTCAGAGCCTGCAATTTGGGCCGATTCTACTCATGCAGCCGCTACCGGGCTTTCAAAAAACGTCAGTTATTTTTAGCCCGGCATTCGTCCTTCCCCTGCCGCGAGCGGCTCGGTGTGCAGCCGAAACGGCGGCGATAGCTCTGGGTGAAATAGGACTGACTGGAAAAGCCCGCCTCCATGGCGATGTCGACGATGCTCATGTCGCTGTTGAGCAGCAACTGATGGGCATAGAGGATTCTCCGCTCGCTGATCCAGGCGCGCGGCGAAACCCCATAGACACTGCCGAACAGCTCCTTGAAGGTGGTCAGCCCCATGCCGAACTCGCGGGAGAAGTCGGACAGCTTCCACTCGTTGAGGTAGTGCTTCTCCATGAATAGCTGCAGACGCTCGACATGCCGGTTGCTCAGTTGCCGCAGGACCGACATCAGCAGCGGCCCCTGCGGACTGAACGCGAAGAGCATCAGCAACTCCTCGATCTTCAGGCAGGCGAGCATCGGCGGATGCTCATGCACAAGCAATTCCTTCAACCCCTTGACGCAACCGGCCAGCAGAGGCGTGGCAGCGAACGCGATGATGCCCGGCACGGGCTCGTCGCAACGCTCGACTTCACTCAACAGCGCGCCGAAGCGCTGGACGAAGCCTTGTAGAAACTGGGCAGATAATGGAATCCAGAGTATTCGGCTGTCCTTTCCCTTGGTACTTACGACATAGCTTCCGCGGCGGACGAAAAGCAACTCGCCAGGCGCCAGGCAAAAAGTGGAATCGATGTCCTGGACGGTCAGTTCGCCCTCGAGCAGAACATATACGCCCTCTTCCTTGTTTACCCTGTATTCGAAAGTTGGAATGTTCCAATGACAAGACGTTATCTGCTTTCGGCCAAGAGATTTGGCTCCTTGCATATTATAAGAACCCCAACACTTCCCGTCGTACCTTGAATGCCCCGCCGAGCGGAGAGGCATGAATACGCTCCGTTTTATTGATTTTCAAAGCCATGAGCACGGAGTCGATTTTATAATAATCAGGATTATCCGACGTGCGCTGATTCGCAGAGCGAGTCGGCTTCCGCCAATTAATCCAGCCTTCTTTAGAAGCGGAACAAAAGTACCAGTTTTATTATTCGAGGCCTTCCCTGAAAACGAACGAGACTTGCACTTCTTTAATCTCCATACGCACTTTCCGAAACAGCAGGCAATGTATCAATCGTTGCCAGATCTTTCTTCCGGGCGAGCGGCCGTACAACTCGGAAAACAGTCGCGCCGAACCAGCCGGACCCGCTCATCGACGCCCGCCGCCACCTGTTGCCAGGCACTCGCCTGGACCGCCGCGACGCCCACCCAGGAAAGCTCGGTACGCAGGTACAATGCCTCGCCCTCCAACCTGTCGACCTCCAGATCGAAGGCATAGCGCAACGGCAACCCGGACACCCGGTAGCGCCGCTCGGCAATCGTTTGCATCCTTCCCTGAACGACGGCATACAGGCGCAGCCTGAGTTGCGCCTGGCGCGCCTGCAGGGAAACGCCGCCCACCGAACCACCCACCGTCACCTTCGGCGACATCGGCGCGGGCTGGCTGACGCAACCGCCGAGCAGCAACGCCAGCGGCAACAGCATCCAGCACCTCACCTGCGCCGGACCGTGCGCGCCTCCAGCGGCGTGCCGTCACCGTCGGCGAGACGCTGCAAGGCCTGCTCACTACGCGGATCGCCAGCCACGTTGCGCGCCAGCCAGCGCGCCAGCCCGGCCACGCTGGAACGGTCCTCGCCGCGAACGGCCGCGCGGGTCACCGAACGCCCCTCGAAATGCCCCACCGCCTCGGCTCCAGCGTCTTGGGACGGCTGCACCGGCGAAATCGATTCGATTTTCATGGGGCCGCTCAAACCCTCATGCCGACCGCAGCGACCGCCTCGCGATCACTGTCGCACGGCAGCAGGCGCTGCCAGAACTCGGCGTGATCGAGCAGATTGGCCAAGGTCGCCTCGAAGCATTCGAGGGTCAGTTGCGCTGCGAGAATCTGCGCATACAACTGGACCTTGCCGGTCAGCTCGTCGAAGCCGAAATGCAGATCGAAACGGTGCCAATGGCGGTTGAAGCTGGCGAGCTGGCGAAAGATCCCCTCGCCCAGCACATCGATGCCCGCCACATCGGCCTCCAGCAACAGACGCTCGCGCTCGGCGAGCAGCAACAGGGTGACGCCCACCTGTTCGTCGAACAGCAGGCTCGCCATGCCCTCCTCGTCGAGGGACAGGGAAGGCAAACCGATACGGCCTGCGAACTCGGCAAGCAGTCGGTTGACCTTGCTCGTTAAATCCATGGGGGCGCCTCCTAAAGCTCAGCGCATGCTAGCACCGGGCTATGCATCGCTTTTGTCACTGAGAGACTTTTCTTTTAAGAAAAAAGCCACATCGCTGTGGCCTTTTCCTCCCGCGCGGAGACGGCTCAGACCACTCCGGCCGCCGCACGCCAGGCCTGGTTATGGCTCTGGGTGTACTGCTGGATGAGCTGCAGGACGTCCTTCATGAAGCCGGCATCGAAGCTCATCTGGTCCTCGACCTTCTGCTTCTGGCTCTGCCCGATGGTGGCGTTGACCTCTCCTTCCCGGGCGCTCGCCTGCGATTCGCCCTGGCGCACCTGGACCGAGGCGTTGGCCATCTGGACGAAGGACTGGATCACCGTGTTGGCCACCTGCAGGGCGCCGTTGCGGCTCTCGAAGGCACGGCCCGCCGCACGCAACGCCACACTGTCCTGCACCTGGTCCGCCGCCCAGACCTTGCCGACGATCTTGCGATCCTCGTCGGAGGTCTTGCCAAGCGCCTGCATCTTCGCGTCGATCAGTTCGTTGCGCCCATCGATGTTCTTCTGCAGGGTCTTCTCCTGACTGATGGCCTTGCCGTTCTTCAACGCGCCGAGGCTGCCGACCACCGCCGAGGCCAATGCGCCGACGCCAGCGATCACCGCCATGGCGATCATCAGCGTGGCGCCGCTGCGCATCTCGTCCACCTGCGCCTTCTGCGCGTGGATGATCGACTGGTTCTCGTTGTCGCGCTGGAGCACGCCCAGCTCGCGCGCTTTCTGCGCGATGCGGAAGAGAATCAGCAGAAGCTCGACGCTGCTGTCCAGCTCGCTGCCGGCCGCTTCCATGCGCACCGGGTCGAGCACCTGGCGCGGAGCGTTCAGTTCGACCCGATCGGCCCGCGCGGCCGGCACCTGCGGCAGGTCCGCAGCCGCTTGCGGCGTGCCGACGGAACGCCCGGCGGCGCCGGGAGCGATCGGCTCGGAGGGGATCGCGGCCTGGGTAGCCGCCAGGGAATATTGCGTGTCGATCATGTGACGTCTCCTCAGATCGCTGCCGGTCGGCTGGACAGGTTGTGCAGGGTTTCACCCTTGGCCTGGAGCATGGCGAAGATCCGCTCCATGATTTCCTGGAATGCTTCCAGCATGCGGCTCAGCTCTTCCTTCAGGCGCTCGATCACGCCCTGCAGGGTGGTCAGGTCGGCACGCGATTCCTGCACGTCGGCCTGGCGGTTCGCGGCCTTCGCCTGGAATCCCGAATGAGTGGCCTGGGCCGCGCCGTTGGCGACGTCCAGGGTCAGGTCGGAAACCTGCACGCCGAGTTTCAGCGAGTGCGACAGCGATTGGCCGGCCAAACTGCCGAACTTGCCGCCCAGGTCGGCGACCTTGCTCGCCAGGCTGGCGGTCATCTCGGCCGCCTTGCCGCCGATCTTCGCGCCCAGCCTGGCCAGCCCGCCGACCGCTGAGCCGCCGAAGCTGACCACCGCCGCCAGCAGCGCGACGGCGATCTCGATACCCATCAGTGCCGGGCCGAGCTTTTCCATCACTTCCTTGCTGATCAATCCGTCCGCGGCTGCCTGCTGTACCGACTGGGAGACCACTCCCATGACACCGCCCGCGATCATCAGTGCACCCGCGGCCGCGCCGACGCCGGTTGCCACCATGATTGCGCCGACGATGATCGAAGCTATTGCACTGATCCAACCAAAGATTTTGGCTGCCAGACCGGACTTCTGGGCTTCTTTCGCGGCTTCTTCCGATTCCCTGATCTTCTGCTGGTTGTCCTCCATCTTCTGCAGGTTCTGCTTTCGCGCCTGCTCGATTTCGGTCAGCTTGAGTTTCTTCTGCTGGTTCTCGACTTCGCCGGTGATTTTCGCCAGCTCGATCTCGAACGCCTGCGGCGACATCAGGCCGGCGGACAACAGCGTCGAAGCGCCGGCCAGCACAACCTGCCGCGCCAGTCCGACATCCTCGCCCACTGCCTGCACCAGGCTGGCGATCTCCGCACGATTGGCGACCTCCAGGCGCTGCTGGCTGGCTGCGGACGGCGGCGTCAGCGCCACCCCCGTGCCGCTCGCGGAAGCCGCGGCCGGCGCCGCCAGGCGCTCCACCCGCAGACTCTCGACATCCCTCGCGACCGGCCTGCCGAGCGCCGGGATATCCCCGGCGTCGGCCACCCCGTAGGGCAGTCCGGCGCGTTCAAGCGTTATCGGATTCATATGCTCGATCCTTTCTCGCGGTTACGGCTTCCAACATGGCGCCGGCACGCGCGGCCAGGGCCTCGTGCGCCGGCTGTGCCGCGGCCAGGACCCGGGCCGAGTAGAAGCCACTCTCGGCTCCGTCGAGATCACCCAGTTGCAGGTGGCACTCGGCGGCATGGAAGGGAAAGCGCGGCTCGTTGATGTCCATCAGCGCGCCGTAGCTGTAGCTCTGCAGGGCCTGTTCATAGAGACCGAGGGACTGGCGGCAGGCGCCCAGGCCGAGAAAGTAGCGGGCGTCGTAGTGGTCGAGCATGCACAGTGCCTGGAAGATCTTCTGCGCGTCGTCCCACTTGCCCGCCTGGTACTGGTTGAAGCCCAGCGCATAGAGCTGCTCCAGGGTGTCCTCGCTGAGTCCGCGAAGCATCGCCAGGGTGCCGCCGTCGCGCAGGAAGGCCTCCAGCGCCTGTTGCTGGTCGGTGTCGGAAGGGGTCGCTTGCTGGTTCATGGATACCTCTAGATCGCGCTGAGAATGTCGCGCAGGACGCTGTCGTATTTCTGGATGAAGCGGTTGAGCGCCTCGACCGCCGAGTTGTAGCGGGAGCTGGTGTCGTTGAGCAGGGTGGTCTTCTCGTTGACCTTGTCGTTCAGCGGACGCGAGCGGTCGCTCACCGTGGTGGCGAAATTGCCGACCGGGTTGTTGTCCTTCTCGAAGGGGTACTCATCGCTGAGGCCCTTGAGTTCCCCGCTCTGCTTCGGCGAGCCGCTGAGAAAATCCTTGATCGACAGCTTGCCGCTGAAGGTATCCAGATTGCTCAGCAGCGCATACTCGGGGCTGTCCTTCCACCTGGGATCGCCGACGGCATAGCCATATAGCGTGGGGTCGACCAGATCGATACCGCCAGCGTCGATCCTGATGCCCTGCTTGGCCGACAGCGCGGCGTTGATCTGCGACTGGATCACGCTGTAGACCTTCAACTCCGCGGTCAGCGCCTTGAGCTCGTCGAGCAGCGCCTTGCGCTTGCCGTCCTGGGTCTGCAGGACATCCTTGTAGACACCGATGACATCCTCGTCGAGACGCCCGTGCAGGCTGAAATAGGCCGACACCAGGAACTCGCGCAGATCCCACTGCGCACCGGGCTGCCGACGTGCCTGCAGGACTTCGCGGAGTACCTCGAGGCCCTGCCCCGGAGGCGCGGACGGATTGGCCGCGAGCAACCAGGCGAGCGCCTTGAGCACTTGCGCCTCGCTCAGCGGCTGGCCGGCGTGGGCCAGCACGATCCGCTCGCTGCGCAACAGGGCCAGCAGTTCCTCCTGCTCGGCACTGGCAGGCGCCGCCGACGCGGCCAGGAGCTCGTCCAGGAACAGCTCGCGAGCGGCATTAAGGTTTCTGACTTCCATCGTGATTTCTCAGATCAACAAGCCACGCATCGGCGTCGGACGCCGCGGCCGGGTACCCTGCTCGCCCTGCGTCGGCTGGGAACTGCGCATGCGCCGCAGTTCGGCCAGCAGCTCCTCTTCGGCGGCTCGCGCCAGCTCTCGCTCCGGCGCCTGGAACAGCAGCTCGCCGGCGTCCGCGGCAAGCCCCAGGCCTTGCCACATTTCCGCCAGCAGGCGGCCGCGTTCCTCGCTGTCGCGAATCGCCAGTTCGGCGGCCTGGACGGTCGCCCGCAGGGTGTCTTCGGTGTATTCGTTCATGTCGCCCATGGTAGGGATCGACGTTGCCGGAGCCTGTCAGGCACGGTCGGGTTTTTGTCGTTTTCGCAGGCTTCGCTGCGTCACCACCCGCCCGGCCTCCAGCTCGAACCAGCCGTCGGCGGGCTCGGCGGCGCCGGTCCAGCGGCGATAGAAGCGCGCCATGCGCTCGCCAGGCAGTGGGCTGCCGGCCAGCGCCAGGACCTTGCCGTAGAGACGCTGGCGCGGCCCCAGCGTATCGAGCGTGGCCTCCGCCAGCAGGTACAGCGCGGCGAATGGATTGGCCAATCCGCTGCGCGCCTGCCGCCGACGCAACATCACGATCCAGACCCGCTCGCCGTCGCAGCGCCAGGCCAGTTCGCAGCCATGGGCCAGGACCTGCCAGCCGAGCGCGATCGAGGTGTCGCGCAGGCAATGCGGACGCACCGCCAGGCCGCGGGCGAGAAACCAGGGAATCAGCGGATCGGCGCTCACAACACGATCCTGCCAAGCGGCTGGATGTTGATCTGCTGGGTCAGCTCCTGGTAGGACAGCACCGGCAGCCCGGCATAGTCGCTCTCCACCAGCTTGCGCACGTAGCGGCGGATATCCATGGAAACGATCAGCACCGGCCGGTTCTGCATCTGCGCGAGATCGCCGACGGTCTGCCGCACGCGCTCGAGGAAGGCCTGGGTTATCGCCGGGTCGAGGGCCAGGTAGCTGCCGGCGCTGGTCTGGCGGATGCCACCGCGGATCTGCTCCTCCACCGCCTGGTCCAGCAGATAGGCGGGAAGGATATTGTTGCCGCTGGAGTACTTGTAGCAGATGTAGCGCTTGAGGCTGCTGCGGATGTACTCGGTGAGCTGCACCACGTCCTTCTCCTTCTGCCCCCACTCCACCATCGCCTCGAGGATCGCCCGCATGTTGCGGATCGAGATGTCCTCGCCGACCAGGCGCTGGAGAATCTCGGTCATCCGCTGCAGGGGAACGATCCGCTGCGCCTCCTTCACCAGCTCGCCGTAACCCTGCTCCATCTGCTCCAGCAGGTAGCGCGTCTCCTGGATGCCGATGAAATCCTCGGCGTACTCCCGCAGCACATGGGACAGGTGCCAGGTGAGCACCTGCTCCAGGCCCAGGCAGGCACAGCCGGAACGCTCCAGGCGATCCTGATGCGCCTGCTCCACCCAGCTCGCCTCTTCTCCCGGCACCTGCAGCTCTGCCGGCTCGTGGGGGACCGCGAGCAATTCCAGCTGCGCGGCGCGTTCGCGCACCAGCAACCAGCCCGGCCGCAGGCATCCGCGCGCGACCGGGACCTCCTGTAGCTGCACCAGGTATTCGCCATCGCCCATCGCTTCGTTGAAGCGCAAGTGGATACCCGGGAACGGCACGCCGAAATCCAGATACAACGCGCGTCGTACCCGCACCAGCTCCTCGTTCAGCGACATCGCCTCGAGACGTTCCTGGAGGCTGGCATCGACGTCGATCAGCAACGGCACGGTGAGGGCGAATTCTTCCTGCTCGGCGAGACGCCCGGCCTTCGGCTTGCCGCCGCCAGCCTTGCCACGCGCCTTGGCCGATGGCGCTCCGGCGCCCTGCGCGAGCAGCGCCGGCAGGTCGCGGGAACCGGCGCTGGCCTGGGCCCGCTGGCGCCAGAGCATGAAGTAGCCGCCGCCGCCAACCAGCAGCGCGAGAGCCAGGAAGGTCAGGGTCGGGAAACCGGGAATCAGGCCGAACAGCACCAGCAACAGGCCGCCGATCAGCAGCGCCTTGGGCTGCGCCACCACCTGTTCGCCGATGTCGCTGCCGAGGTCCGCCGATTCGTCGGAAGACACCCGGGTGACGATGATCCCGGCGGTGATGGCGATCAGCAACGCCGGCACCTGCGAGACCATGCCATCGCCGACGGTCAGCACCGCGTACAGTTGCAGCGCGTCGGCGGTGCTCAGGCCCTTCTGCGTGACGCCGATGGCGATGCCGCCGAGGATGTTGACGACGATGATGATCAGCCCGGCGATGGCGTCGCCCTTGACGAACTTCATCGCGCCGTCCATGGAGCCGAACATCTGGCTTTCCTTTTCGATCACCGCGCGCCGCGCCCGCGCCTCGTTGACATCGATCACGCCAGCACGCATGTCGCCGTCGATGCTCATCTGCTTGCCCGGCATGGCATCCAGGGAAAAGCGCGCGCTGACCTCGGCGACCCGCTCGGCACCCTTGGTGATCACCAGGAACTGCACGATGGTGATGATCAGGAAGATGATGATGCCCACCACCAGGTTGCCGCCGACCACGAAGCTGCCGAAGGTGTTGACGATCTGCCCCGCGTCGGCCTGCAGCAGGATCATCCGTGTGGTGCTCACCGACAGCGCCAGGCGGAACAGCGTGGTGATCAGCAGCACCGCCGGGAACACCGAGAACTGCAACGGCGAGCCGATGTACACCGACATCATCAGCAGGACCACGGAGATGGTGATGTTGACGGCGATGAGGATGTCCAGCAGCAGCGGTGGCAGCGGCAGCACCATCATGAACACCACCGCCAGCAGCAACACCACCAGCAGGATGTCCTTGCGCTCGCCGACCCGGCCGAGAAGCCCGCTCAGGTCGTTCATTCCCGCGCCTCCAGCTCCAGCGCCCGGGCGTGCGCGGCACGCGCCGCGTCGAGACGCCCGGCGAGCTGTTCGGCACGGCTCAGGCAACGCCACAGACCGGGCTCCTCCTCGCCATCCTCCTGCAACTGCCGGCACAGGCGCACGGCGGGCTCGCCGAGGCCTTGCTGGAGCAACGCCAGGAGCAAGGCACGGCGCCCGTCGCGGCGCTCCGGCGCAACGCTCAGCAAGGCCTCCAGCAACACCTGGGCGCGTCGCGGCTGGCCGCATTGCAGGTGCAACCAGCCCAGCATCAGCAACAGGCGCTGTTGCGTCGGTTTCAACGTCATCGATTCATACCTTGTGCAACAGGTTCAGGGCCATTTGCAGCAGTCGCTCGTCTTCATCGCGCTCGCCGAGCAGGCAGGCCGCGGCCTGCAGGGCCGGCTGGCGGGGCAGCGTGAGGGCCAGGCGGAGATCGCGCAGCGCCCGGCGGAAGTCGCCGGGGCGCAGCAGGCCGTGCAACTCCAGCTGTGGCCGGGCGTAGTCGAACAGGCGCTGTTGCGCCTGCTGCGCGGGATACAGGCTGGCGACGTGGGTCTCCACCGGCCGGCCGTCGGGCGCCAGCAGATGGCGCTCCGGCAGGGGCGGTGCGAACGGCTCGGCATGCGCCAGGTCGAGCCGTTCGATGCCGATGTGCCAGGCACCGACCCGGCTCATGCGGCGAGCACTTCGCTGCGCGCCGAGCGCAGCGCCTGCAAGGCCTGGTGCAGCGTCGGCATGCCGACCTGCCGGGCTTCCAGGGTGATGCACAGCAGCAGGCGCGATTCGCCGCTCCAGGCGCAACGCAGCGGCAGGCTCCCGGCCGCGCGCGCATGGCACAGGCGCAACGCCCGCAGGGTGCCGCGATAGGCCTGGTGCCAGGCCAGGTCACAGGCCAGCCAGAGCGACAACTGTTCGCCATGGCGTTCCAGCTGCAAGGTGCCGCTGTCCTCGAAATCCAGTTGCACCACGCGCGCCAACGGCGCCGGTACGCTCACCCGCAGGTCCTGGCAGAACTGCGCGACGGCCAGCTCAACCCAGTCCATGCTGCTGCTCCTCTTCGCGCTCGATCGCCAGGTCGAGTGCCATCTGGCAGGCATTCAAAAGATTCTGGCGCTGCTCGTCGTCGCCGAACACTTCGACCGGCAACAGGCGGTAGAGACGCTTCAGTTCGCGGAAGAAATGGATCTGCCGGGCGACGTCGGCCAGCGGCAACGGCTCGAGCAACGCCTGCACCTCGGCGACGCCGACCCAGCGCTTCTCGAGCAAGGCGATGACTGCGCCGGTCAATTCAGAAGGCCCGTATGCCATGGCCCCGCTCCCCCGTCACCAGCACCTGCCAGAGCGCCCCCACCTGCTCCGCCAGGCCGCCGAGCACGCGCAGCTTGTGCATGTCGCTCATGACCCGCTCCAGCTTCACCGGATCGAGCCGGCTCGACTGACTGTCCAGGTCGGCGCTCAGGGCTTTCTGCAGGAAGGCCACGACCCGCTCCAGCGGCGTCGCGGCGAAGCGCGCCTGGATGTCCTGCCAGGCCGCCGACAGGCCCCGGTAGTCGAGTACTGCGTCACGGTAGGTATCGCGCAGCGCCTGGATATCGCCGACACCGGCGGCGGAAGCCTCGGCGGCCAGCGGCTCGATGCGCAGGCCGAGTTCGATCTCCAGGCCCTGCTCGTCGGCCATCCGCAGCAACGCCTGGTCGACCAGCGCCAGCATCGCCCGCGCCTCCGGCCGCCCGGCCAGGACGTCGCGCGCCCGCGACAGCGCCAGGAAGCGCTGGCTGATCTCGCTGGAGAAGCCCTCCAGGTAAGCGCTGAGCTGCGCCAGGCTGCTCAGTTGACCGCTGCCCAGGTGGGCGATCAGCGCCTCGAGCTTCTGCTGGCTTTCCAGGTCCGGAATGCGCTTCCAGTACTCCTGCAGCATGGCCTGGACTTCGCTCAGGCGCGCATGGGCGTCGCTCAGGCGGCGCTTGGCCAGGGATTTCTCGGCGCGCTCGGAAAAGGCGAAGGTCAGCTCTTCCGCGGCATCGGCCAGCGACTGCGAAACGGAGACGTAGTGGACGCGCTCGCCCTGGAAGCTGCCGCCGGCCTGCTGCGCGGGGGCGTTGGCCGCTTCCCGCGGCGCGAGGGGCGCGGCGGAGGAACTCTGGAGGATGTCCATCGTGGCTGTGGTTCCTGGTCTGCAAAGGCGGCGCAGTATAGGAACCGGTCCAGTGCCGCCGATGCCAATATCGGCCGGTTTTTTTTAGCCGCGGCGGCAACCGATTTCTAAAAACTCCCGGCTGGCACTGAAATTCGTCGCGCGAGGCTTTCTCTATAGTGCGCGCCGACTCCAGCCGAACCGACCCGCCATGCCCGCGCCTCTCTCTCCTCTCATCGTCCGGATGCGCCACGCCATCGAAGGCTGCCGGCCGATCCAGATCCGCGGGCGGGTCACCCAGGTCACCGGAACCCTGCTCAAGGCCGTGGTGCCCGGCGTGCGCATCGGCGAACTCTGCCAGTTGCGCAATCCCGACCAGAGCCTGGCGCTGCTCGCCGAGGTCATCGGCTTCCAGCAGCACCAGGCGCTGCTCACCCCGCTCGGCGAGATGCTCGGGGTTTCCTCCAACACCGAAGTCAGCCCTACCGGCGGCATGCATCGCGTGGCGGTCGGCGAGCACCTGCTCGGGCAGGTGCTCGACGGCCTCGGCCGCCCCTTCGACGGCAGCCCGCCGGCCGAGCCGGCGGCCTGGTATCCGGTCTACCGGGATGCCCCGCCGCCGATGAGCCGGCGCCTGATAGAGCGGCCGCTATCGCTGGGTGTGCGCGCCATCGACGGCCTGCTGACCTGCGGCGAAGGCCAGCGCATGGGCATTTTCGCTGCCGCCGGCGGCGGCAAGAGCACCCTGCTGGCCAGCCTGGTGCGCAATGCCGAGGTGGATGTGACGGTACTCGCCCTGGTCGGCGAACGCGGTCGCGAAGTCCGCGAGTTCATCGAAAGCGACCTCGGCGAACAGGGGCTGCGCCGCTCGGTGCTGGTGGTCGCCACCTCCGACCGACCGGCGATGGAACGCGCCAAGGCCGGTTTCGTCGCCACCAGCATCGCCGAGTATTTCCGCGATCAGGGTCGCCGCGTCCTGCTGCTGATGGACTCGCTGACCCGCTTCGCCAGGGCCCAGCGCGAAATCGGCCTGGCGGCCGGTGAACCGCCCACCCGCCGCGGCTACCCGCCCTCGGTGTTCGCCGCGCTGCCACGCCTGATGGAGCGTGCCGGGCAATCCGAGCGGGGCTCGATCACCGCGCTCTACACCGTACTGGTGGAAGGCGACGACATGAGCGAGCCGGTGGCCGACGAGACCCGCTCGATTCTCGACGGGCACATCGTGCTGTCGCGCAAGCTGGCCGCCGCCAACCACTATCCGGCCATCGACGTGCTGCACTCGGTGAGCCGGGTCATGAACCAGATCGTCGACGACGATCAGCGCCATGCGGCCGGACGCTTGCGCGAATGGCTAGCGAAGTACGAGGAAGTCGAGTTGCTGCTGAAGATCGGCGAATACCAGAAAGGCCAGGACAGTGAAGCCGACCGGGCCATCGAGAAGATCGCGGCGATCCGCCAGTGGCTGCGCCAGGGTACCCACGAAACCAGCGATTACGCACAGGCCTGCGCGCAGTTGCGGAGCCTCTGCGCATGAGCCTGGCGCTGCTGTTGCGCGTCCGACGCCTGCGCCTGGACCGGGCCGAGCGCGCCCAGGGCCGCCAATTGCTACGGGTTCGCGCCGCGGCGCAGGAACACACCGAGCGCCAGGCGGCGCAACGGGACTACCGCGACTGGCGACTGGCCGAAGAGCAACGGCTGTTTCTCGCCTGCCAGGCGGCCATGCTCGACCGCCGGCGCCTGGAAGCCTGGCAGCAGCAGGTAGGGCTGCTGCGGGAAAAGGAAGCCGGCCTGGAACAGGACTGCGCCGAGGCCGCGCAGCGCCTCGAAGGGGAGCGCGAGCGCCTGCGGCAGTGCCGGCGAGAGCTGCTGGAACGCCAGCGGCAACTGGAGAAGTTCGCCGAACTGGAGCGCCACGTCGACGCCGAGCGCCAGGGGCTGCGCGAACGCAGCGAGGAAGGCGAACTGGAAGAATTCACCCGCCACGAGACCTGGCCATGCTCAAGCTGAACGCCGTGGATACGGCTCCGCTCGTGTCGTCCGACACCCTTGCCCCCCTTCCGCCGCTGCGCGCGCAGCAGATCGCCTTCGAACAGGCCCTGCCCGCGCACCGACCGCCGGCGCCCAGGCCACCGTTCGACAAGGGCGACGAAACGACGGAGGCCGCCGCGACAGCCGACGCGCCGACCTCGACGCCTCTCGCCGACCAGCCCGCGGCGCCTGCCGCCGACCGGCCGCCGACCACTCGGCAGGATCCCATGCCAGTTGCCGCGGACGCAACGCCAACGCCAACGCCAACGCCAACGCCAACGCCAACGCCAACGCCAACAGTGTCGCCGTCCGGATCGGTAGCACGGCAAGCGCCGGCAGTCACCGCGCGCGTCGCGGCGTCCACGCAAGGCCGGGAGCCGGCCAGCGTTTCGGCGCCTCCGGTCGACGAACCGCCGCTGGTGCCGGTGTCCTCCCACCCGCAAATCGCAGGTCGGACGCATGAGCGGCCACAGCCCGGCCCCGGCTTCCCGGCGAAAACCGCAGCCGAGGTCGCGTCCACGGCGCAGGCCAGTGTCCAGGCTTCGCCGCCCGCGCCGACAGCGGGCGGCGAAGGCCGCGGAGAGGAGCGTCGGCAACCCGGAGAAACCGATCCATCCGCACTGCCCCCCGACGACCAAGCGCCTGTGCCACTGCCTGCCATGCAAACCCCCGGCGACCGCCTGCTGGCACGCCTGCTGGCATCGAGCGGGAGCCGGCCACTGCCGCTGGCCGATCTCGCGCGCCTGCTCGATGCCGTGCAGGGGCGCATCCAGGTCGCCAGCGCAGCCGAAAGCCATGCGGCGCGCCTGCAGGTGCGACTGCCCCAGCTCGGCGCCGTGGAGGTGCAGGTCCTGCATGGCCATGGCCAGTTGCAGGTCGAGATCAGTGCCAGCCCCGGCAGCCTGGCGTTTCTCCAGCAAGCCCGTGGCGAGTTGCTCGAACGCCTGCAACGGCTGCATCCGGAACAACCGGTGCAACTCACCTTCAACCAGCAGCAGGACAGCGGCCAGCGCTCGCGGCAACGTCGCTACCTGCATGAAGAGTGGCAAGCCGAATGAACGGTACGGACCTCGACCTGCCGCTCGCCAGCCGCGCCGAACTGGATCTCCAGCGACGTCTCGCGCGTTGCCGTCGCCACTATGTCGGCAACGCTTTGCAAGCGCGCCTGGACATCGCCCAGGCCGCCCCCGACGTCGATCTCGAACTGAGCCTGGCGTGGGACGGCCTGCCCCTGCGCTTTCTCTGCCAGGCTCCGGCACTGGCCCACTGGCTCGCGCCGAACCTGCAGGAGGCAGCCTTCGCCAGCCTGCCGGCGGCCCTGCAACTGGCCTTGCTGGAGCGCGAAGGCAACGTCTTTCCCGGCCTGGTCTGGTACGGCCTGAGCCCGGCGCAACCACGCGCTGCGATGGGCCTGCGCCTGAGCCTGGAACGCGACGACCAGCGCCTGGCGCTCTGGCTCGACGGCGATCCCGCGACGCTGCTGGCACGCCTGCCGCCGCGCCCCTCGACGCAACGCCTGGCCATACCGCTGCGCCTGTCGCTGCAATGGCCCGGCCTGCCGCTGGACGCCAGCGAGCTGCGCACCCTGGAGCCCGGCGACCTGTTGCTGCTGCCTGCCGGTCATCGCCCCGACGCAGCGCTGCTGGGGGTTCTCGAAGGACGCCCCTGGGCGCGCTGCCAACTCCACTCCACGCAACTGGAACTGCTCGACATGCACGACACCCCCTCCCTCGCCGACGGCGAGGACCTGCACGAACTCGACCAACTGCCGATCCCGGTCAGCTTCGAGGTCGGCCGCCGCACCCTGGACCTGCATACCCTCTCCACCCTGCAGCCAGGCTCGCTGCTCGATCTCGACAGTGCCCTGGACGGCGAAGTGCGCATCCTCGCCAACCAGCGCTGCCTCGGTATCGGCGAACTGGTCAGGCTCCAGGATCGGCTCGGGGTGCGCGTAACCCGCCTGTTCGGACACGACGAAGCATGATCCAGTTGCCCGACGAGCTCGGCCTGATCCTCGGCCTGGCCCTGCTCGCGCTGGTCCCGTTCATCGCGGTGATGGCGACCTCCTTCATCAAGATGACCGTGGTCTTCTCGCTGCTGCGCAACGCCCTGGGCGTCCAGCAGATTCCGCCGAACATGGCGATGTACGGGCTGGCGATCATCCTCAGCCTGTACGTGATGGCACCGGTCGGCTTCGCCACCCGCGACTACCTGCGCAACCACGACGTCAGCCTGAGCGACTCGGCATCGGTGGAACGCTTTCTCGACGAGGGCATGGCGCCCTACCGGAACTTCCTCAAGCGGCAGATCCAGGAGCGCGAACACACCTTCTTCATGGAAAGCACCCGCCAGGTCTGGCCCAGCGAATACGCCGAGCGGCTCGACCCGGACAGCCTGCTGATCCTGCTGCCGGCCTTCACCGTCAGCGAACTGACCCGTGCCTTCGAGATCGGCTTCCTGATCTACCTGCCCTTCATCGCCATCGACCTGATCATCTCCAACATCCTCCTGGCGATGGGCATGATGATGGTGTCGCCGATGACCATTTCCCTGCCGTTCAAGCTGCTCCTGTTCGTCCTCCTCGACGGCTGGGCGCGGCTGACCCACGGCCTGGTCATCAGCTACGGAGGCTGACCATGAGCAGCGCCGACATCCTCCACTTCACCAACCAGACCCTGTGGCTGGTGCTGGTCCTGTCGCTGCCGCCGGTACTGGTCGCGGCCCTGATCGGCACCCTGGTATCGCTGGTCCAGGCGCTCACCCAGATCCAGGAGCAGACCCTCGGCTTCGTCGCCAAGCTGGTGGCCGTGGTGGTGGTACTGTTCGCCACCAGCGGCTGGCTGGGCGGCGAGCTGTACCGTTTCGCCGAAATGACCCTGCTGAAGGTGCCGCTGGTGCGATGAGCGTCCAGGACCTGCAGCAACTGCTGCTGACCTACAGCCTGCTGCTGCCGCGGATCATCAGTTGCTTCGTGGTCCTGCCGGTGCTGGCCAAGCAAACCCTGGGCGGCGGCCTGGTGCGCAACGGCGTGGCCTGCTCGCTGGCGCTGTTCGCCTACCCGATCGTCGCCGGCAGCCTGCCGCCGGCCCTCGACGCGCTGGACATCGCCCTGCTGATCGGCAAGGAAGTGCTGCTCGGCCTGCTCATCGGCTTCGTCGCCACCATTCCCTTCTGGGCCATGGAAGCGACCGGCTTCATCATCGACAACCAGCGTGGCGCGGCACTCGCCTCGACCTTCAACCCCAGCCTGGGCAGCCAGACCAGCCCCACCGGGCTGTTGCTGACGCAGACGCTGATCACCCTGTTCTTCTCCGGCGGCGCCTTCCTCGCGCTGGTCGGCTCGCTGTTCAGGAGCTATGCCAGTTGGCCGGTGAGCAGTTTCTTCCCGCAGCTCGGCAGCCAATGGGTGGCATTCTTCTACGCGCAGTTCTCGCAGATGCTGATGCTCTGCGCGCTGTTCGCCGCGCCGCTGCTGATCGCCATGTTCCTCGCCGAGTTCGGCCTGGCGCTGGTCAGCCGCTTCGCCCCGTCGCTGAACGTGTTCATCCTCGCCATGCCGATCAAGAGCCTGGTGGCCAGCCTGCTGCTGGTGCTCTACCTGGGCATCCTCATGGAGCACGCCTACGATGCCCTGCTGCTCGCCGTCGACCCGCTGCGCCTGCTGCGTCCCGTGCTGGAGACGCCATGAGCGCCGAGAAGACCGAGCAGCCCACGGCGAAGAAGCTGCGCGACGCCCGCCGGCAAGGCCAGGTGGTGAAGAGCAAGGAAATTGTCTCCAGCGCGTTGATCCTGTCGCTGGTGGCGCTGCTGATGGGCTTTTCCGACTACTACCTGGA
This sequence comes from Pseudomonas sp. 203-8, assembly GCF_020708595.1. Lineage (NCBI taxonomy): Bacteria > Pseudomonadati > Pseudomonadota > Gammaproteobacteria > Pseudomonadales > Pseudomonadaceae > Pseudomonas > Pseudomonas sp. 203-8. The sequence goes on from NZ_JAJFDF010000007.1 coordinate 230,093, forward strand.
GCATCTCGGCAAGCTACTCCTGCTGCCCGCCGAGTACATCGACCTGCCGTTTCGCCAGGCGCTGGAGACCATCCTGGAGAACCTTCTCCAGGAGCTCCTCTACCTGCTGGCGCCGGTCCTGCTGGTCGCGGCGCTGGTGGTGGTGCTCAGCCATGTCGGCCAGTACGGTTTCCTGCTCAGCCTCGACAGCGTCAAACCGGACCTGAAGAAGATCAACCCGGTGGAGGGCGCGAAGAAGATCTTCTCGATCCGGAGCCTGGTGGAGTTCCTCAAGTCGACCCTGAAGGTCGCCCTGCTCTCCCTGCTGGTCTGGTTGACCTTGCAGGGCAACCTGGCCAGCCTCCTGCGGATTCCCGCCTGCGGGCTGGACTGCGTGGCACCGGTGAGCGGGCTGATGCTCAGGCAACTGATGCTGGTCTGCGCGGTCGGCTTCCTGGCGATTGCCGTCGCCGACTACGCCTTCGAACGCCACCAGCACTACAAGCAGTTGCGCATGAGCAAGGACGAGGTGAAGCGCGAGTACAAGGAGATGGAGGGCAGTCCGGAGATCAAGAGCAAGCGCCGGCAATTCCATCAGGAACTGCAATCGAGCAACCTGCGCGCGGATGTCCGGCGCTCCTCGGTGATCGTCGCCAACCCGACCCACGTCGCCATCGGCATACGCTATCGACGCGGCGAAACGCCCCTGCCGCTGGTCACCCTGAAGCACACCGACGCCCTGGCCCTGCGGGTCCGGCGCATCGCCGAGGAAGAAGGAATCCCGGTGCTGCAACGAATTCCGCTGGCACGGGCGCTGCTGCGCGACGGCAATGTCGACCAGTACATACCGGCGGACCTGATCCAGGCCACCGCCGAAGTCCTGCGCTGGCTGGAAAGCCAGCAGACGGATACGCCCTGATCGCTATCGGGCAGGGCGGCCGCCGCGGCACCGGCGACGCAAGACGCTGCGACCTGGCGCCGAAAAAAAGGGGCCCGAAGGCCCCTTTCACATGCTTGCTACGGGTCAGTCCTTGTCCGGGATCCCGTGTACCACGCCCGCGGTATTCTCCAGCAGGCTCTTGGTCGCGGTCTGGATGAACGACTCCAGCTTCTTCTGCAGCTCGGCCTGGTCCGGCACTTCCTTGGTGATCACCGCCTTGGCATCGCCGCCCAGCTGGTAATCGTAGACGCGCACGTCACCGTCCTTCGGCCGCACCAGGATGCGGTTGCCGGAGACGATGGCGACGTTCTGCTCGCTGCCCGACGGCTTGATCACGCCGAAGCCCTTGTCGCCTTCCGGCAGGTTCAGCAGGTCGCGGCCCCAGCACTGGTGGACGGTCTCGCCGCCGAGCAGGCCCATGATGGTCGGCACGATGTCGACCTGGGTACCGACGGTCGGCAGGTGGGTACCGAACTTCTCCTGGATGCCGGGGGCGATCAGCAGCAGCGGCACGTTGAAGCGGTGCAGGTCCATCTCGGTGAGCTGCTCGGGGCTGCCGAAGCCATGGTCGCCGACCACCACGAAAAGGGTGTCCTTGTAGTACGGCGACTTCTTCGCCTTCTCGAAGAACTGGCCCAGCGCCCAGTCGGAATAGCGCATGGCGGTCAGGTGCTCGTCGAGCGAACCGTAGCCGGTCACGCGCTCCACCGGCAGGTCCTTCGGCAACGCATAGGGCACGTGGTTGGAGAGGCTCTGCAACAGCGCATAGAACGGCTTGCCGGTGCTCGCCAGCTTGTCCAGTTCCTCGTTGCCACGGGCGAACATGTCCTGGTCGGAGACGCCCCAGGTCGGATCGGAGAACACCGGGTCGACATAGTCGTTGCGGCCGATGAAGGTGGTCATGCCCTGGTTGCTGAAGAAGCCGGACTGGTTGTCCCAGGCGAAATCACCGTTGTAGACGTAGACGTCCTCGTACTGGCGGGCGCTGAGCAACTGCGGCAGGCCGGAGAACTTGTGGCCGCCCTCCGGGGTTTGCATCAGGTATTCGAAGCCCGGCAGGTTGGGGAAGCAGGCCATGGTGGCGAACATGCCCTGGTGGGTATGGGTGCCGTTGGAGAAGAACTGGGTGAACAGCAGGCCTTCCTTCGACAGCTTGTCGAAATACGGCGTGATGTTGCCCGGCGCGCCCAGGGCGCCGACATAGTGGCCGGCGAAGCTTTCCAGCAGGACCACCACCACGTTGCGGATCGGCAGGGCATTCGCCGCCGGCGGGGTGAACTCGCGGCGCACCGCGGCCTCATCGGCGTCCACCAGCTTGTCGTTGGGGGTCAGCAACATCTGCCGGGTGGTCTCCAGGGCGACCTTGTCGTCCAGGGTGGCCTTCCAGATGTTCGCGCGGTCTTCGGAGAAGCGCTCCTTGGCCGCCTTGACCAGGGTCAGGGTGCCGTTCAGGCCCAGTTGGTTGGCGAACATGGATTCGGTGGTGAAGGCATCGCCCCAGCGCAGCGGCGGGCCCTGGCGCAGGGTGCCGCGGGCGGCGAGGACGCAGACCAGCACGCAGAGGAACAGCACCACGCCGCGCACGTACCAGGGCGCGGCAGCGCTCGGCCGGGCGATCACGCTGTCTTCGCGCGGCTTGCGCTGGCTCGGGCGGGTCGCCAGGTCGATGGCCTTGAACACCCGGTACAGCACCCAGGTGGCGAAGGCCCAGGCCAGCAGGTAGCGGACCACCGGGAAGCCGTACCAGAGCATGCTCATGACGGTCTTCGGGTCTTCCGACATGTACTGGAAGACCAGGCTGTTCAGGCGCTGGTGGAACTCGCGGTAGAAGTCCAGTTCGAGTACGCCGAGGAACAGGGTGATGCTGGCGAACAGCGTCAACCATGTACGGAACAGGCCGCGAGCGGCCATCGCGCGTACCGCGAACAACGACAGCACCAGCGGCGCCACGGCATAGACGACGACCCGCAGGTCGAAACGCACGCCGTTGCCGAACGCCTCGAGGAAGGTGCTCGCCGGGGTCGCGCCGATCAGTTCGCGGTTGTAGATCAGCAAGGCCAGGCGCAGCAGGCTGAACATGACCAGCAGCACCAGCGCGCTGAGCGCGGTGAACGCCAGGTGGCTGCGGATGGTGGGCTGGAACAGCCGTGGGGGCGATTGGGTGGTTCGGACTTCCGTTTGGTCCATGTTTACAATTCGCTCTTCTGTCGTTCGATTTCGAGAATGCGGTCCCGCCCCTGCTCGGCCAGCAGGTAGCGGCCGGGCCCGATGGGCAGTAGGGACTGTGCGGAACGCAGGCGCCGTACGATCACCTGCAGCGGCCCGTCGGGCGGCAGCAGCAAGGCTCGCGCGTTATGCGTCGAGTCCTCGGTGATCCACAGGCCTTCGCTGTCGCACAGCAAAAAGCTCGGTGCATTCAGTCCGTTCAGCACCACCTCGTCCTCGGCCCCCTCATGCAGACGCATGACGTGGCCACGTTTCTTTTCCGTGTAGAAGACGCTTCCGTCCGGGCAGGCGGCCACCCCTTCGGAGCGCTGCAATCCCTCGCGCAGTACCGTCAGTCCGCCGGTCTCCGGGTCGTAGCGGAGAATCCGCCCGTCCAGGTCGCGATCCTCGGCGGCGTACAGGTAGCGGCCGTCGCTGGCGACGCCCTCCACCTGGATGCCGTCGAACAGCGGCCGGGCCTGCTGGGCATGCCACCAGAACACCGGCGAGGCGCCCTGCTCCTGGCTGATCGCGATGCCGTCGCGGAAGCTGGCCATGCCGTCGGGCTTGGACAGCCCGTCGAGCACCGTATCGCGGCTGCCATCGGCGGCGATGCGGAACACCAGGCCCTTGCCGTCCTGCAACTCCTGGCTCACGTAGAGCAGGCCGTCCGGGTCGCGGGCCAGGGCGCTGACGTGGGGAATGTCCTCGAGCACTACCCGGTAGGTCCAGCCGGATACGGTGGCTGCCGGGGCGAAACGCTGCCAGCCGAGGAAGGCCAGGGCGATGAAGAGGACGCTACCGAGCAGGCAGGAGACTACTACGCCGCTCTGGCGCAATCGTTTGGTCAGCATTCGATGCACTCAAGGACAAAACTGCCATTTATAGCCATGGCAACGGAAAAAAGCGCGCAGATTTTCCCGGATCGATTGTGAAAAAAATGTTAGCTGGCAGTAACAGGGGATGTCGGAGCGACGCATGAAAAAGGGCCTTGCGGCCCTTCTTGGTGAAGCGTCAGTCGTTGTCCTGCTTGCCGATGGCCTGCAGCACGTACTGCGGCAGAGCAAACGCGCCCAGGTGGATATCGGCGTTGTAGTAGCGGGTGGCGATGCCGCTGTCGCGGAAGCGCTGGCGCAGCGTTTCCAGCGGAAGGCGACGCAGGCCTTCGCGGGTCGAACCCCAGGCGAAGGTCATGGCGCCGCCGATATAGGTCGGCACCGCCGCCTGGTAGAAATGCCAGTCGGCGAACAGCCCGTCGGTACGTGCGGCGGTGGTGCGCACTTCCTCCAGTTGCATGAATGGCGTGCCGTTCTGGGTGACCAGGATGCCACCCTCGTTCAGGCAGCGCCGGCAGGCCTGGTAGAAGTTCTCGGAGAACAGCACCTCGCCAGGGCCGATCGGGTCGGTGGAGTCGGAGATGATCACGTCGAAGCGTTCTTCCGTGGTAGCCACGAAGCGCATGCCGTCGTCGATCACCAGGTTCAGCCGCGGGTCGTCGAAGGCGCCCTGGGAGTGGTTGGGCAGGAACTCCTTGCACATGTCGACCACGGTGCCGTCGATCTCGACCATGGTGATCCGCTCGACGCTCTTGTGCTTGGCCACCTCGCGCAGCATGCCACCGTCGCCGCCGCCGATGATCAGCACGCGCCGGGCCGCGCCGTGGGCGAGGATCGGCACGTGGGTGAGCATCTCGTGGTAGATGAACTCGTCGGCCTCGGTGGTCTGGATCACTCCATCGAGCGCCATCACCCGGCCCATCCGGGCGTTTTCGAAAATCACCAGGTGCTGGTGCTCGGTGCGCACCTCATGCAGCATGTTGTCGATGCTGAAGCGCTGGCCGTAGCCCTGGTACAGAGTTTCCTGATAATCGCTCATGGGCCGGGATCTCCCTGGTAAGGCTGCAATCTGGCAGCGGGACTTGCCCGCGCCGCGAAGAAAGGCGCGCATTCTACGCTGGCGGCAATGACAGGTCGAACCCCGCCGGCGGATGGCGCCGGCTGCGCCGGACAGGTATCGTCTGCCCATGAGCCAGCCTACCTCTCCCCTCGTCCTGCACCTGCCCTACCAGTCACCCTGGGAATGGCGCCAGTTCCACCAGCATTTCGCCCTGCGCCTGCTCGCCGGTGTCGAAAGCCTGGGTGACGACCACTATGCCCGCAGCTTCCGGGCCAACGGCCGCCCGGCCTGGTTCGAGGTGCGACCGCTGGCGGAACGCCAGGTCCTGGCGCTGAGCCTCAGCCCGTCCGCCCATGCCCTGGCCGCCGAACTCGAGGCACGGGTCCGCCGGATGTTCGACCTGGACAGCGACCCGGCCGCCATCGCCCGGCATTTCGCCGGGGATCCCCTGCTCGGCCCGCTGGTGGCCGCCAATCCGGGACTGCGCCTGCCGGTGGCCTTCGATCCCTTCGAACAGGCGGTGCGCGCCATCGTCGGCCAGCAGGTCACGGTGAAGGCCGCGGTGACCATCACCGGGCGCCTGATCCAGCGCCTCGGCGAGCCGCTGGAAGATCTCGGCTACGACGGCATCAGCCACCTGTTCCCGACGCCCGCCGCGCTGGCGCAAGCCAACCTCGACGGCATCGGCATGCCCGGCAAGCGGGTACAGACGCTGCAACGCTTCGCCGCGGCGATCGCCTCGGGAGAGCTGAGCCTGGACCTGGCGGACGGCCCCGAGGCCCTGGTGGAGCGCCTCTGCGCGTTGCCCGGCATCGGCCCCTGGACCGCCGAATACATAGCCCTGCGTGCCATGGGCGAAGCCGACGCCTTCCCCGCCGCCGACCTCGGCCTGCTGAAATCCACGGTCTGGGGACCGCAAGGCATCGATGCGCGCAGCCTGAAGGCCCGCGCCGAGGCCTGGCGGCCTTGGCGCGCCTACGCCGCGATCCACCTGTGGAACCACTACGCCGCAGGCGGCTAACGCCGCGGCGGGAGGCTACAGCCTGACGTTGCCGCGCGGGCCGGCGATGGCCCAGATGATCAGGCCGAGCACCGGCAGGACGATGATCACCAGGACCCAGATGATCTTCATCCCGGTTTCCGCAGCGCTTTTCAGGATGTTGACGATGGCCCAGATATCCAGGGCCAGGATGACCAGGCTGATCAGCCCGCTGAGGGTGGAACCCATGGCGCGATGCTCCCGAGCAAGAGTGTTCCCTCAGGATAGCCGGCGCGTTCACTCCACGAGGATGTCGGCGAAGCTGGCCACCGTCGGATGGCCGTCCAGGCTGCCGCCTTCGCGGGCCAGGCCGAGCGTGCGCATGCCCGCGTCGCGCGCGGCATCCAGTTCCTGCACCACGTCGGAAAGGAAAAGGATTTCCGCGGCCGGCAGGCCGATGGCCCCGGCGATCCGCGCATAGGAGGCGCTTTCCCGCTTCGGCCCGCTGGTAGTGTCGAAGTAGCCGGAAAACAGCGAGCCCAGGTCGCCGGCCTCGGAACAGCCGAAGATCAGCTTCTGCGCCTGGATCGAGCCGGAGGAATAGACGTACAGGTCCAGCCCACGGGCCTTCCACTCGCGCAGCGCCTGCACCGCGTCCGGGTAGACGTGGCCCTTCAACTGACCGTCGCGGTAGCCCTGGGCCCAGACCATGCCTTGCAGGGCCTTCAGCGGCGTCGCCTTGCGGTCCTCGGCGATCCATTGCAGGAGGATCGCGATCACCCGCTCGACATCGGCGTCCGCCTCACCGCTCTCGGCACGCACCGCCGCCAACTGTGCGGCTACCTCGGTCTCTCCGGCGTGTTCGCGGACGAAGTCCGGCAGGTGCCGGGCGGCATAGGGAAACAGCACGTCGAAAACGAAGCTGACCGCGCTGGTGGTGCCTTCGATGTCGGTGAGGATGGCTTTGATGGTCATGCGGACTCCGGATGAAACCGCCCCCGGCAGGACCGGGGGCGCGGATGGTGACGGATGGGACGGTGCCTCGCTCAGTCTTCCAGCAGGGGGAAGCGGCTGGCGATGTCGTCGCCGGTGAACTGGGCGACCCAGCCCTCCGGGTTGTTGAACAGGCGCACGGCGACGAAATGCGGGTGCTCGCCCATGTCGAACCAGTGGCGGGTGCCGGCCGGCACCGAGATCAGGTCGTTGCGCTCGCAGAGCACGGCGTAGACATGCTCCTCGATATGCAGGACGAACAGGCCGCGCCCGGCGACGAAGAAGCGCACCTCGTCTTCGCCATGGCGGTGCTCGTCGAGGAACTTGGCGCGCAATTCGGCCTTCTGCGGGTGGTCGCTGTTCAGGCTGACCACGTCCACGGTGATGTAGCCGCGCTCGCGCTTGAGCCGCTCGATCTCGTGGGCGTAGGCGGCGATCACCTCGTCCTGGCTGGCGCCGGCGGCGATCGGCGCGGCGGCTTCCCAGCGTTCGAAACGGACACCGACCTCGGCCAGGGTCGAAGCGATGTCCTCGGCATGGGTCAGCAGCTTCAGCGGCTGCTCCGGCTGGTTCTCGTGATAGACGGTAAGGCTGCTCATCGGCTCAGACTCAGTACTTTCAGTTCACACTCGAACAGAAACTCGAAAGCTTCCACCTGACGCAGGGCATCGCTCATGCGCGCGCCCCAAGTGTACAGCCCGTGGCCGCGGATCAAATACCCCGGGCAGTGCGGATGCGCCTCCAGCCAGGGCTGCACGCGGCTGGCCAGGCGGGCGATGTCCTGGTCGTTGTCGAAGATCGGCACCTCGACCTGGCCTTCGTGGGTGGTGACCCCGGCGAAGGCCTTCTGCAGTTCGTAGTCCTGCAGCACCAGGCGGTCGCCGCGGACCAGGCGGGAAAGCACGGTGGCATTCACCGAGTGGGTATGCAGCACCGCGCCGATCGCCGGGTTCCAGGCATACAACTGGGTGTGCAGGAGGGTCTCCGCCGAGGGTTTCTTGCCCGGTTCCAGGCTGTTGCCGGCCAGGTCGGTGGCCAGCACGTCGTCGAAGCCCAACTGGCCCTTGTGCTTGCCCGAGACGGTGAGCAGCGCGCGCTGTTCGTCCAGGCGCGCGGAGTAGTTGCTGCTGGTTGCCGGCGACCAGCCGCGGCCGTAGAGGAACCGGCCGGCGTCGATGATCTGCTGGGTCAGCTGTTCACGGTTGTCGTTCATGCCCGCACCTCTTGCAAACGGGTACTGATGATAGCGGCTGCCAGCAAGGCTGCCAGGCTGGCGATGGCGAAGGTCCAGGCAGGGCCCAGGCTGTTCCAGCTATAGCCGGAATACAGCGCGCCCAGGGCTCCGCCGGTACCGGCCAGCGCAGCATACAGGGCCTGGCCCTGGCCCTGCTGGCGCGGGCCGAAGCTACGCTGCACGAAATGGATGGCAGCCGCATGAAAACTGCCGAAGGTGGCGGCATGCAGCGTCTGGGCAAAGACCAGCAGCGCCAGGCTGTCGGCCAGGTTGCCGAGAAGCAGCCAGCGCAGCGACGCCAGCAGGAAGCTCGCGGCCAGCACCTGGCGCAGGCTGAAACGTTGCAGCAGGCGTGGCATGGCGAGGAACAACATGACCTCGGCGACCACCCCCAGCGCCCAGAGCAGACCGATCAGCGCCCGGCTGTAGCCCAGCGATTCCAGGTGCAGGGTCAGGAAGGTGTAGTACGGCCCATGGGACAGCTGCATCAGGCACACGCACAGGTAGAACGCCAGCACGCCCGGCTGGCGCAACTGGGCGAGGAAGCCGCCCTCGCCTTCGCGCGGTTCGCGATGGGCCGGCTGGGCATTGGGCACCCACCAGCTGCACAGCACGATGCCGAGCATGATACCCAGCAGCGTCGCCGGGTAGACATCCAGGCTCAGGCGCTCGAACAGCGCGCCGAGACCGACCACGGTGCAGATGAAACCGATCGAGCCCCACAGGCGAATCCGGCTGTAGCTGGCGCTGCGCTCGCGCAGGTGGGCCAGGGTGATGACCTCGAACTGCGGCAGCACGGCGTGCCAGAAGAACGCGTGCAACGCCATCACCAAGGCCAGCCAGGCGTAGCTGTGGCTGACGAAGATCAGCGAGAAGCCCAGCGCCGTGCATACCGCGCCGAAGCGCACGATGGTCAGGCGCTGGCCGCTGCGGTCGCCCAGCCAGCCCCACAGGTTGGGCGCGACGCAACGCATCAGCATGGGAATCGCCACCAGCTCGCCGATGCGCGGGCTGGGGAAGCCCAGGTGATGGAAATACAGGGCGAGGAACGGCGCCGTGGCGCCGAGCAGGCTGAAATAGAAGAAATAGAAGCTGGACAGGCGCCAGTAGGGAACCGCGCTGGTCACGATCCGCCGTTCACCCGTCCCGCATCGCTGCCTGCCACAGCCCTCACAGCTGCGGCAGGACCGGCGTGTCGACGCGCACGTCGGCGTTCTGCCCACGCTGGCGCAGCAACTGGTCGAGCAGGACGATGGCCATCATCGCCTCGGCGATCGGCGTGGCGCGGATGCCGACGCACGGGTCGTGACGGCCCTTGGTGATCATGTCCACCGGCTCGCCGGCGGTATCGATCGAGCGCCCGGGAGTGGTGATGCTGGAGGTCGGCTTCAGCGCCAGGTGGGCGACGATCGGCTGGCCGGAGGAGATCCCGCCGAGGATGCCGCCGGCATTGTTCGACAGGAAGCCTTGCGGGGTCAGTTCGTCGCGGTGCTCGGTGCCGCGCTGGGCGATGCTGGCGAAGCCGGCGCCGATCTCCACGCCCTTCACCGCGTTGATGCTCATCAGCGCATGCGCCAGTTCGGCGTCCAGGCGGTCGAAGATCGGCTCGCCCAGGCCCGGCGGCACGCCTTCGGCAACCACGGTGATCTTCGCCCCGACCGAATCCTGGTCGCGGCGCAATTGGTCCATGTAGGCCTCCAGCTCCGGCACCTTGTCCGGGTCGGGGCTGAAGAAGGCATTCTGCTCGACGCTGTCCCAGCTCCTGAACGGAATCTCGATCGGCCCGAGCTGGCTCATGTAGCCGCGCACCTGGATGCCCAGGCCCGCCAGGTATTTCTTGGCGATAGCCCCGGCGGCCACGCGCATGGCGGTCTCGCGCGCCGAGGAACGGCCGCCGCCGCGGTAGTCGCGCACGCCGTACTTGTGGTGGTAGGTGTAGTCGGCATGGGCCGGGCGGAACAGGTCCTTGATCGCCGAGTAGTCCTTGGACTTCTGGTCGGTGTTGCGGATCAGCAGGCCGATCGGCGTGCCGGTGGTCTTGCCCTCGAACACCCCGGAAAGAATCTCCACCTCGTCGGCTTCCTGGCGCTGGGTGGTGTGCCGGCTGGTGCCGGGCTTGCGCCGGTCGAGGTCGCGTTGCAGGTCCCGGGCGGACAGTTCCAGCCCCGGGGGGCACCCATCGACGATGGCGACCAGCGCCGGGCCGTGGCTTTCGCCTGCGGTGGTGACGGTGAAGAGCTTGCCGTAGGTGTTGCCGGACATGCGAGGCTCCGCGTGAGGACGAGAGGGAAAGACATCGGAGTATACCCGTCAAGGACGGGCCTGCGAACCTTCCCCGGAGGACGCGATCAAAGCGCTATCATCGGCCCATGAAGACCTCCATGCCGCGCGCCCTCCTCGCCCTGTTCTGCCTGCTCGCCAGCCTGGCCCACGCCGCTCCCAACAGCATCCTGCACCGCCCCTACGACCTGGACACCGGGCACGGCGTGCTGCGCGGCTCCTTGCTGCTGCCGCGCAGCGCCGTGCCGCCGCCGGTGGTCCTGCTGGTCGCCGGCTCCGGCCCCACCGACCGCGACGGCAACAACCCCTTCGGCGGCAACAACCGCTACCTGTTGCGTCTCGCCGAGGCCCTGGCCGAACGCGGAATCGCCAGCGTGCGCTACGACAAGCGTGGAGTCGCCCGCAGCCTGGCGGCGGCGCCGCGCGAGGAAGACCTCAGCGTCGGCGTCTATGTCGACGACGTGGTCGCCTGGAGCGAGCGGCTGGCCCGCGACCCGCGCTTCTCCCGGCTGATCCTGGTCGGCCATAGCGAAGGCGCGCTGATCGCCAGCCTGGCGGCGCCTCGCACGCCGGCCGAGGAATTGATCGCCATCGCCGGCAGCGGCCAACCCATCGACCGGGTGCTGCGCGAGCAACTGCGCGGTCGCCTGCCGCCGGCGCAACTGCGCCAGGCCGACTCGGTGCTGGCTTCGCTGAAGGCCGGCGAGACCCGCGGCGATATCCCGCCGGCGCTCGCCAACCTGCTCCGCCCCAGCGTGCAGCCGTACCTGATCTCGCTGTTCCGCGAAGACCCGGCCCGCGCGTTCGGCCGCCTGCGCATCCCGACCCTGATCGTCCAGGGCCGCAATGACATCCAGGTCGGCGTCGCCGACGCCGAGGCGCTCCAGCGAGCCAAGCCCGACTCGCAACTGGTGCTCATCGACGGCATGAACCACATCCTGCGGATCGCCCCGAGCACCGGTCTCCAGCAGCTTTCCGCCTACAACGACCCGAACCTGCCGCTGGCCCGGCAACTGGTCGAGGCGGTCAGCCGCTTCATCCTGCGCGGCGCAGAGGCGGAAAAAGGCCGCTGAGCCGCTACAGAAATCGCTTCCCGCGCCGACAAGTTCTGAAAGCCGGCCCGTGAAGGCGGCCGGCCAGAGGATGTCCGATGATCGATAGCGATACCCAACCGGCCGCAGAAGAAGCCGAGAAGAAACCGCCGCACCCCTGGGCCGAACTGGCCCCGGAGCATTTCCGCCTGCTCCGCCTGGCGCCACTGCCCACCGACCGCGCGACCGGCGCCCGCCCCCTGCGCTTCGTCCAGCTCGGCAGGGTCGAACGGCACAGCGCGGACCAGAGCCTGCTGCGCCTGAGCATCCAGGTGCCAGGCCTGATGCTGCGCAAGGAGCAGAACCTGCTGGAGGTCTGGGCCGATCATCGCAACAAGGAAGTGCGTTTCGGTTCGGACGCCGGGCTCAGCCTGGAACCCTTGAACCGCGGGCTGGGCCGCTTCCTGCTGGCCCAGGCGATCGCCTGGGCGCAACGACGCTGGGCCCACTACAAGGTGGAAGGCGGCGCACTGGCGCTGAAGGATGGCCTGACCGAAGACGCACGCCTGCGCCGCGACCATTTCATCCGCGCCCAGGGCTTCGACGTCAGCTATGAGGACCAGCGGTTGCTCAAGGCCCGCTACAGCGCCGGCCGGGTCAGTGAGCTGCACAGCGATTGGCACAAGGACAAGGTGCAGATCGTGCCGCTGCTGGACGCCGCGGCGATGCTGGAACAGGCCGAGCAGACCCTGCAGGCCCAGGATGCGGAGATCCGCCAACTGGAACAGCGCATCAACCACTACCGCCGCGACGACACCAGCCTGCGCTTCACCATCGCCTGCCTGACCACCTTCGCGGTGTTCCAGGCCGGCCTGCTGATCTGGATCGCCACTCACTGAACCGGCGGCACCAGCCGCCTCCGATCACTTTTCCAAGCGCGAACGGAACAGTTCCCGGTGCTCGCGGCACTGCGCGGCGGACAGCATGAACACCCCGTGGCCGCCGTGCTCGAACTCCAGCCAGGTGAAGTCCACTTCCGGATACAGCGCCTGCACATGGACCTCGCTGTTGCCCACCTCGACGATCAGCAGGCCTTTCTCGCTGAGGTGGTCGGCCGCCTCGGCGAGCATCCGTCGCACCAGGTCCAGGCCGTCGTCGCCGCAGGCCAGGCCGAGTTCAGGCTCATGATGGAACTCCGCCGGCATGTCGGCGAAATCCTCGGCATCCACGTAGGGCGGATTGGACACGATCAGGTCGAAACGCTGGCCGGGAAGCCCGGCGAAACCGTCGCCCTGGACGGTGTAGACCCGCTCGCCGAGGTCGTGGCGCTCGATATTGACGTTGGCCACCTCCAGCGCATCGAAGGACAGGTCGGCGAGCACCACCTCCGCCTGCTCGAACGCATAGGCGCAGGCGATGCCGATGCAGCCGGAACCGGTGCAGAGGTCGAGGATTCGCGCCGGCTCGGCCGGCAGCCAGGGCGCGAAGCGCTGTTCGATAAGTTCGGCGATAGGCGAGCGCGGCACCAGCACGCGTTCGTCGACGCTGAAGGGAATCCCGCAGAACCAGGCTTCGCCCAGCAGGTAGGCCGCCGGAATCCGTTCCTCGATGCGCCGCCGGAGGATCTCCGCCAACTCGGCGCGTTCATCGTCTTCCAGGCGGCAATCCAGGTAGCTGTCAGAAATTTCCCAGGGAAGGTGCAGGGAGCCCAGAACCAGGTGGCGCGCCTCGTCCCAGGCATTGTCGGTGCCGTGACCGAAGAACAGGCCGGCGGCGTGGAAACGGCTGACAGCCCAGCGGATGTAGTCGCGCAGGGTGAGCAGACGGGACTCGGACATGACGGAATTGCTCCTCGCAACGCACAAAAGGGCGACATTCTAGCCGATCGCGCCGGAGCTGGCCTCCAGCGCGGGAAGTCCATACCACTTTAGTGCGCATGCGGCAAAGGTTCACAGGCTCGCCGATAGGGGCCAGAATGAAAGGCATGTGCCTTCTCAGGAGTAGTGACATGCCTCATCCGCTCACCCTTTTGCAGATCAGCGGACGCGGCTACCCGCCAGCCCCCCTTCGGCAGAGCACCTTGCTGATCATCGATGCCCAGGAAGAGTACCGCAGCGGCGCCCTGCGCCTGCCAGGCCTCGACGCCGCCGCCGCGGAGATCGGCGTGCTGGTGCAGGCGGCCCGCGCCAGCGGTACGCCCATCGTGCATGTACGCCACCTGGGTATCCAGGGCGGCCTGTTCGATCCGCAAGGGCCGCGCGGCCAGTTCCTCCCGGAACTGCAACCGGAAGCCGGGGAAAAGGTCGTGGAGAAACGCCTGCCCAATGCCTTCTCCGGCACCGAGCTGCACGACCTGCTGCAGAACCACGGCCGTCTCGACCTGATCGTCTGCGGCTTCATGACCCATTCCAGCGTCAGCACCACCGTGCGCGCGGCCAAGGACTACGGCTACCGCTGCACCCTCGCCGATAGCGCCTGCGCCACCCGCGACATACCCACCCTGAACGGCGGGGTCCTGAGCGCCGCGGACCTGCAACGCGCCGAGATCGCCGCCCTCGGCGACAACTTCGCGGCGATCGTCGCCCAGGCCCGGGAACTGCTCTGACCGCCCATCCAGCCGCCCTCCCGTCCCGCCCTGCGGAGGACTAGTCTGCCTGCAGGGCCATGGCTTGCGGCGAGAAGACGAGTGGCGCACGGCTCCCGGGAGTCCGGGAACCCGGCCGGAAGGTTCCGGTCCTAGCCCCGATGACACACGAGGAAGTCGGGATGAAGTTGTCCGATAGTTTCGATGCGCGCCGGCTGCGCCCGCGCCGGCCGAGAGTCTGGCGCTGGCGCCTGGCGGCGGCGTTCGCGGCCCTGGTGGCGAGCCTGGGCGTGCTGCTGTCGCTGGCCGGCACCTCGGCCTTGATCGGCCGCCAGCCGGCTGTCGGCATGCTGCATATCGAACCCGCCGCTGGCGGCGTCTTGCTGGCCCTTGGCCTGCTGTCGCTCTGCCTCGGCGTGTTCTTCTGGCGTTTCAGCCGCCGCCGCAGCCGCCGCAACAGCGACCTGAGCCTGTCGCCGAACCTGATGAAAAAGCGCGACTGAGCGGGCTGCCGGCGTCCGGCCGATCCGGTAAACTGCGCCGCTTCGCGGAGGCTCCCATGCAAGACGACGACTTTTCCCTGTTCAAGAGCGAGATGCGCGGCGTCAAGCGCATCTCGGTCGATCGAGCCGATACCGGCAAACCTCGCAACGACCGCCAGCAACTCAAGCAACGCCAGCTCAATGCCAGCGTGCGCAACGACGAAATCCGCGTCGATGGCCTGTCCGACCAGTTCGTCATCGACGTCGGCCCCGAGGACGAGCTGTCCTGGGCCCGCGACGGCGTCCAGGAAGGCCAGTTGCGCAAGCTCAAGCAGGGCCTGGTGCCTTTCGACGGCAGCCTCGACCTGCACGGCATGAGCGTGGAGAAGGCCCGGCAGACACTGTGGGACTTCCTTGCCGAGGCCACCCGCCTGGAAATCCGCTGCGTGCGCGTGACCCATGGCAAGGCCGCGCGCAAGGACGGACGCAGCCCGCTGGTGAAAAGCCACGTCAATACCTGGTTGCGCCAACACCCGCAGGTGCTCGGTTTCACCTCCTGCCTGCCACGCCACGGCGGCACCGGCTCGGTCTACGTGATGCTGCGCAGGACCATGCTCGAAGGCCGCGACGAGTAGCCGGCAAGCGCCGAGTCTTGCCAGCGGCCCGGCGACGTCCTACCCTCCGCGCTGGTAATCGTCTGACTGGAACGCTCATGTCCCTGGAACAACACTACTCCTCGATCCTCACCCAGCTCGGCGAGGACGTTAACCGCGAAGGTCTGCTGGACACGCCCAAGCGTGCCGCCAAGGCCATGAAGTACCTGTGCCGCGGCTACCAACAGAGCCTGGAAGAAGTCGTCAACGGTGCCCTGTTCAGCTCCGACAACAGCGAAATGGTATTGGTCAAGGACATCGAGCTGTACTCGCTCTGCGAGCACCACCTGCTGCCCTTCATCGGCAAGGCCCACGTGGCCTATATCCCGAACGGCAAGGTGCTCGGCCTGTCGAAGGTCGCGCGGATCGTCGACATGTACGCCCGCCGCCTGCAGATCCAGGAGAACATGAGCCGGCAGATCGCCGAGGCGGTCCAGCAGGTCACCGGCGCCCTCGGCGTCGCGGTGGTGATCCAGGCCCAGCACATGTGCATGATGATGCGCGGCGTGGAAAAGCAGAACTCGTCCATGGTCACTTCGGTGATGCTCGGCGAATTCCGCGACAACGCCGCCACCCGCAGCGAATTCCTCAGCCTGATCCGCTGAGGCCAGGTCCGCTGGCGAAAGAACCGGCCCCACTGGGCCGGTTTTGCGTTTCCTTCCCCGGCGATCAGCCGAAGAAGCGCTTCATCGAGCGCGACAACCAACCGCCCTCGCTCTTGTCCTTGACCAGTTCGGACATGCTGTGGCGTACCGCATCCACATATCCGGCGTCGTCGTTGCGGATGTGGTTGAACAGCCAGCGCGAGAGCAAGCCCTTGAGTTCGTCGCCGACATCCTCGCCGGCCTGGAAGCGCACCCGGTATTCGGAGACCCGGCGGATGAACAGCTCGTGGATCTTCTTGTGCGCCCGGGAAAACTGGTAGCCGGCATCCTCCATCAGGGTTTCCTCGAAGGCGAAGTGCGACAGCGTGTAGTCCACCAGCTCCTCGATCACCTCGGCGATCGCCGCGTGTTCCTTGCCTTGCTGGGCGTCGTGCAGGTGATTGATCATCTCGACGATGCGTTTGTGTTGATTGTCGATGACCTGAATACCGGTATTCAGGTCATCCTGCCAGACCAGATGCGCCATGATGACTTCCCCCAAGCGAACAGCGAACGGCCTTTCCGAACGGCCTGGGGCCAGGGTATTTTTGTGACGCAGTACGGGTATTGACGCCGGTCAAGCGGGACAAGATGTTAATGAATTTCGCATGAATTCATTCGCCCCCCTCGCGGCGGCATGCCCGCTCGATCCGCTCGGTTTCGCGCGGCTGAACATCCGCCATCGTCGCCGGAAAGCAGCGTCACCAGTGGTCCCGACAGGACAGGAAGGAAATGAACCTGATCGCGCACGTGGAAATACCGGTGTCCGACCTGGAGAGGGCGATGCGTTTCTACGCCTCGGTGTTCGGAGTGGCGTTCGGCGAGGTAGCCACCCTGCACGGAAGCAGAATGGCGCATTTCCCCTTCGAGGAAGGCCGTGACGGTGCCAGCGGCGCACTCGCCGAGGGCGACGTCTACGTGCCTACGCTACATGGGGCGATCATCTACCTGAATGTCGCGGACCTGGATGCCGTCATTGCCCGGGCCCTCGGCGAAGGCAGCGAAATCCTCTTCCCGAAGACGCCGCTTGGCGACGGCGTGTTCATCGCCGAGATCAGGGACAGCGAAGGCAATCGTATCGCCCTGCAGAGCGCTTGCGGAGAGCGGCCGTAGAGGTCCTGCAAACCGAGCGCCGCCGGCTCAACGGGCAAGAACGCCGGCCAGCCAGGAACGCCGCGCGCCCAGCGCTTCCTGCAATTCGCGGACGCCGATGCAGCGCCGTTCGGGGTCGAGGCTCAGGGCGGTACGCAGCGCCGGCCAGCAGCGCCGAGGCAGGTGTCCGGGCGCGCGCAGCTGGCGCTCCAGCCCCTGCTCCCGGGCCTGGTTCGAGGGCAGGCGGCGGAACGGATGGCGACCATCGGCCAGTTCGTAGAGGACGCAGGCCAGCGCATACAGGTCGGCCGCCGGCGACAATGGCGCACCCTCGAGCAGTTCGGGAGCGGCGTAGCCCGGAGTCCAGGCGTCGATGCGGCCCCGGCTGAGCTGCGGCAGGCCATCCAGGATGCCTGCCTGCGCCTGGCCGAGGCCGAAGTCGAAGAGCCGCACGCCCTCTTCGCCGAGCATCACGTTGCTCGGCTTCAGGTCGCCATGCAGTACTCCTTGTTCGTGGACGTAGGCCAGAACATCCAGCAACGGCCGGGCGATCGCGCTCAGCTCGGACCAGGGCAGGCCTTCGGGACGCTCGCAGAGCAGGCGGTCGAGCGGCAGGCCAGGCATGAGTTCCATGACGATGTAGGCGCGCTGGCATGCGGTGTCGACGTCGAAGGTGAACAGACGCACGACGTTCGGATGGCGCAAGCGCCGGGTCAGGGCGAACTCGCTATAGAGCAAGGCGCTGGCGTCGGGTGACTCGGCGACCGACTCGTTGAGCAGCTTCAGCGCTACCAGCGGCGCCGGGTCGCCGAACTGCTCATGGAGCAGGTCCCGGGCACGGTAGACCGTCCCCATGCCGCCGGCGCCGAGCATCCGCTCCAGACGGTAGCGCCCGGAAAGAACGTCCGGCAGCGGACCGGGCAACACCGCCGGCAGGTCCGGCGCCGAGGCGGTCGGGGCGGCGAAGGCGAAATAGGTCAGGTTCGCGCCGCCCTCCTCCTCCGGCAGCAGCTCCAGCGACGACAGCGGTTCGTTCATTGGCGGATCACCACGGCCGTCAGGTTGTCCCGTGCGGCGCCGCTCAGGGCACCGTCGAACAGCCGCTCCACCGCCACCTGCGGCGATGCCAGGCTCAACGCGCGACCCAGCGCATCGGCGCTCAGCTCTTCGTAGAGCCCGTCGCTGCAGAGCAGGAAGACATCACCGGGATGCACCTCCAGTTCCAACACGTCCAGCACCAGTTGTTCGCTAGCGCCGACGGCACGGGTCAGCGCGCGCGCCGAGGGATAGGCGCGGGCCTGCTCGATATCCATCCGCCGTTCGTCGACCAGTCGCTGCAACAGCGAGTGGTCGCGGGACAGCTGGTACAGCCGCTGGCCGCGCCACAGGTAGCAGCGGCTGTCGCCGACCCACACGCAGGCCGCCCGCGAACCCTCCACGACCAGCGCCACCACCGTACTGCCGATGATCCTGTCGCCGCGTTCGGCGCTGAGGGTGAGTTCCTCGCCCAGGCGCCGGTTGAGCCAGTGCAGGCACTGGCGCATCGCGTTCAGGCGCTCGTCGAATCCCGCCCGGGCCGGCAGTTCCGCCAGGCTGGTGACGATCATCCGGCTGGCCAGGTCGCCGGCCTGGTGCCCGCCCATGCCATCGGCGACCGCCCAGAGCCCGCGATCCGGGCAGTCCAGGAAGGCATCCTCGTTGCGCGCGCGGACCTTGCCGCGATCCGTGCGTGCCGCGCTGCGCCAGGGCTCGGTGCGTTGCATCAGAGCTGCACCGGCATGCGGAAGCTGCGCAGGACCGCGAGATCGAACGGATTCGGCGTGCGCTGGGCGAGCAGCAGGTAGTTGGCGCGCAGGCCGCCCAGGTCGGCCTTGAGCACCATCACGTCACGCCCGCTGAGGTACTCGGTCTGCATCAGGTCGAACAGCCTGAACAGCGACCAGGGCCCGGTATTGCGTTCGATTCCCACCGGTCGTCCGGCCATCTTCTCCAGCACCAGGCTGGTGCGGCCGCCGTCGGTGTCGCTGGGCCACTTGAACGACATCGGCACGATCGGGCCGTGGCGGTACTCCATGGACTGACCGTCGAAACGGAACTCGGCGCGGCTGACGCCAGGATCGAGGGTATAGGGCTCCAGGCGGAAGCGCACCTGTGGCTCGGCCGGGTTCTCGGCGAAGAAGCTCTGGCGGATCACCTGGGCCGTGCCCATCTGGTCGAGATAGACCTTGGACATCGGCAGGCTGTAACCGTCCACGCTGCGCAGGCGGTAACTGCCCGGGTCGCCGCTGACGAAGGGCCGCATGTAGGTTTCGAAGAAGCGTTCGGCGACGCCCTGCGCCTTGAAGAACTCGCGGAAATCGCTGACCGCGACATCGCTGGCGCTGTGCGCGTTGAACGGGTAGCGCTTGTTGATCGCCTTGCTGTAGAAACCGTACAGCTCGCTCTGGTAGCGCTGGTTGAGGTACAGGTAGGCATCGCCGAGGACCAGCCGCCAGGCGTCTTCGGCCAGCACGCTGAACCATCCGCCGAGCGGTCGCGGCAGTCGCGCGGAGGCGTTGCGCAGGTTGCTCAGGGCATCGCGCTGGCCGCCCATGCGGCTCTTCGCCATGTCGAAAGCCGCCTGCTCCGGCTGGCTGGCGCGCGCCAGTCCGGCGAGTTGCAACTGCAACTCGTTGAGCGCCTGCAACAGCGGGGTGAGGTCGGCCGCCGGGCCGTTGTTATCGTCGAGCAGGCGATGCAGGGGCTCGAAGCGGCGTTGCAGGGACTTCTTCGCGGTATCCGGCAGGTTCTTCGCCAACGCGTCCCTGGCCTTGCCGGCCGCCGCGGCGGCCGCCTTGCCCAGCTTGCCGCCCTTTTCCGCGGCCTTGTCGCTGGCCTCTGCCAGCGCCTCGGCGCTCTCCGCCAGGACCGGGAAACGGGTGTTCTCACGGACCTCCAGCAACAACTGGAGGATCGGCGAGTTGGCGGCGAGCAGCCCGGAAACCTGGTCGGCGCCCTCGCCGGCATCGTTGAACGGCAGCAGGCCCAGGCGTCCGACCGCCTCGCTCCAGAAGTTCGCGTAGTCGCGGAAATACAGCTGCTCGAGTTCGACCATCAGGCGCCGCAGGTCCATGTCGCTGATCCCGCTGCCCTCGCCCAGGACCCAGTTGTCGCGAAGGATGTCGTTGACCAGGCTGGCGCCCTGGACCACGAAGTACTGCTGGTAGCCCTGCTGGGTGTAGAAGCCCGGGATCACGTAGTCGGTGCCGACGAACAGACCGGCCTGCGGCCCCAGGTGCTGGCCGAAGCGATACTCGGGCAGGCTTCGCGCCTGTTCGCGCAGCACCCGGTAGACCACGTTGGCCAGGGACTCGCTGCGCAGCACCTGGCGTGCCTGGGCCACCAGGGTCTCGTTCAGCGGATAGCTGAACGGTTGCTCGAGCAGACGGGCGAAATGCGTGTTCAGGCCATTCTGCACGGTGCCGTTGCCGGCATAGCGCTGCGACCAGTCGGTAGCCACCCAGTCCTTGAGCCATCCGTTCTCGCGGCGCTCGCGCAGATTCAGCATCAGGTAGGCCCGCAGGCTGTTGAGCAGGCGTTCGCGATTCTGCATGTTGCCGCGGATCTGCGCTTCGAGCATCCGCGCCACGCGCGGCAGCAGTTGCGTCTCCAGCTCGCGGCGATAGGCAGCGGCCAGCGGCGGGTTGACCTCGTTGCCCTGGTACAGCCCGGCGCGCTCGTGCAGCGAGACTTCCCCTTTGGGCGGAAACACGGTGGTCGCCGCATAGCTGCTATCCAGCGTCTTCAGCGCCGCCATGGCGTCGTCGCGCTCGCCAAGCGCCTGGCGCTGCTGGGTCCATTGCTGCGCCAGCTCGCGTAGCCGCTCCAGGCGCTCGTGGTTGGCCGAGAAACCGCCAGCCCAGAGCAGGCCGAATAGCAGAAGGAGCGCCAGCGAACCGACGTACAGGGCGCGCTGGCCCCAGTGGATGCGCGTGCGTTCGCGGCGATCGAGACCTGCCAGGTTGGCCTCGGGGAAGATCACCTGGCTCAGCAGGTGATGGATGAAGCGCGAGCGCCCGTTGCGCAGGGTCGGCAACAGGCCGCTGGCGATCCCCAGGTTGGCGCCGATGCCGGCGGTGTCTTCATCCAGCTGCTGGGCCAGGTGCGGCGCGCTGGTCAGGTAGAAGCCGCGCAGGCGGCTGGCGCGCTGGTAGCGGTTGCCGGTGAAGGCGAGTTCGACGAACAGGCACAACCGCTCGCCGATCTGGCCAAGCTGGTGCGGGAAGTCGAGGATGCGACCGCGACGCAGGGTATCGCGCTCCTGGTGGATGCGCATGATCACCTGGCTGTTCAGGCGTCGCAGAAGGTCCTCGAACGCCTGGCGCAGAACCGTCACATCGGTGCCGTTCTGCTCCTTGCCGAAGCTGGTGCCCAGAACCTGGTCGCTCTCCTCGCGGCTCAACTGGTCGAAGAACTCGTCGAAGCCGAGCAACTGGTCGGCCTTGCTCAGCACCAGGTAGACCGGCAGATCGAGGTGCAGGGTCTGCTGGATTTCCTGCAGGCGCGCGCGCACCTGGCGAGCCAGCGTATCCAGCGCCATCTCGTCGTCGCTGAGCAACGTTTCCACCGGAATCGACACCATCACGCCATTCAGCGGCCGTGCGCGGCGGCGCTTGCGCAACAGGCCGAGCAGGGTCGCCCAGGCGCCCCCGTCGACCTCGCCGTCGGCTTGGGTCAGGTAGCGCCCGGCGGTGTCGATCAGGACGCCGTGGTCGGCGAAGTACCAGTCGCAGTAGCGCGTGCCGGCGGTGTCGCGGGTCAGCTTGCGGTCGATCCGGTTGATCGGGAATTCCAGTCCGGAAAAGTCCAGCAGGCTGGTCTTGCCGCTTCCCTGCGGGCCGATCAGCAGGTACCAGGGCAGCTCGTTGCGCCAGCGCTCGCTGCGGCCGCGGTACAGGCTGGAGGTCTTCAGGGTGCGCAAGGCGTCCTTGAAGCGGCTGCGCAATTCCTTCTGTTCGTCTTCGATCAGACCGTCGCGGCGCAGGCGCTCCTGGCCCTCGTCGCTGTCCTCGACGGCCTTGCGCCGCACTCCGGCGCGCCAACTGACGAAGACCATCGCCAGCCCCCAGACCAGGAACATCAGGCTGATGCTCAGCAACCGCGAGGTCGGGCTTTCCCAGAACTTGTAGTCGGCGACCGCCAGCAGCGGCCCGACGAACCACACCAGCAATGCCGCCAGGAGTACCAGCAACAGCGTCCAGACCCACGTCTTGCGCAGGAAGGCGCCGACTTTCTTGAAGAAGTTTTTCATTTCGCGTCCCTGTGTTTACGAACCGGGCTGTCCTGCCGCCGCATCGAGCGACTGGTAAGGCTGCAGCACCGTGTCGCGTTGTTCGCCGAGAACCCAGGCGAATCCCGAATACATCACCACTAGGCAGACCAGGGTGAACAGCGCCACCATCCACCAGGGCACGATCCGCACCAGGCCGCGACGCTGGTCGCTGAGCCCCTGCCAGTGCGGCGACAGTTCGCGCGGCACGTCGCCGCGCAACTGGCGGATCTGCCGGTAGAGCGCATCGGAAATACCGTCCAGGTCGAGCACGCCGCGAGCCATCACCCGGTACTTGCCCTCGAAGCCGAGGGCCAGGCAGAGGTACATCAGCTCCAGCATCGGCAGGTGCTTGACCGGGTTCTTCGACAGCCGGTCGAGCAACTGGAAGAACTTCTCGCCGCCGAAGGTCTCGTTATGGAAGCTGCTCAGCAGGCTGATCTTCGACCATTCGCTTTCGTTGCCCCACGGGGTGGTCACCACCGCCTCGTCGACCACCGTGCACAGCACGTAGCGCGCCGCCATGACCTGGCTGTTTTCCACGCCATCCTGCACGGCGCGGAATTCGAAGAGCTTCATGGCGGAGGTCAACCGCTCCTTGAGCGCCGCAAGGTTCTCCAGCACGGTGCTGTGCTTGAGCCGGACCACTTCCGAAAGCAGTTCGGAAGCCGCCGCCACCAGCGGGTTCAGGCTGACGTTGAAGGCCTCGCCCGGACGCAGGCGCGCCGCGTAGATCATCCGCTCCTCGAGCTGCTCGAAGCGCGGCGGTTCGGCGAAATCGGTCAGCGGCCCCTGGGCCGGTACCTGTCCCTGGTGATCGAGGAGGACGGTCTTCTCGTCCTCGTGGTATTCCCTTTCCTTGATCATGTTCAGTTCCTGATGGCCCAGAATTTCAGTTCAAGCTCGGAGAACTCGCCGGATACGTGGAACGCGAAACCGCCGGAGCGCTCCAGCTGGGCCATGTCCTCGGCGTTGGGTTCGAGAATGAAATAGGTCTTGTTGGAGTGGAACGGGATCTGCCGCGGCGCCACCGGCAGCGGCTTGACCCGGATCCCCGGCAGGTGCAGGTTGACCAGTTGGCGAATGTGCTCGACCGCACCCACCTTGAGATGCGCGGGCAGGCGCTGGCGCAGTTCCTCCGACTCGCAATTGGCACTGGCGGCGAGCACGAACGAGGCGCTGCCGAGCAGCTTGTGGTCGTGCAGGGGCGAGACCAGGATGCCGTACTGGCGGGCCTGGAGAGGCAGTTCGATGGCATGCTGCTCGAGCACCATCGACAGGACCTGGCGGATCGCCTCCATCAGCCTGCGGAAGCTGGCGCCCTGGTCGCTGTGCTGGTAACGGCTGTCCAGGCGCGGACGCTTGCTCTCGCTGCCGAAGGTGGCGAGGTCGCCGAGCATGGTCAGCAGCACCCGGTACAACTGCTCCGGATGCACCTGCTCCAATCCCAGGTAGTGGCGCAGCAGCAACTCGGTGCGATTGATCAGTTGCAGCATCATGAAATCGCCGACCTCCGCGCCGCCGACCTTGCCATTGGACCGGATACGCTCGGCGATGGTGTCGCCGCGATGGCCGAGCATGCTGATCACCTCCTTCAGGCAGGACAGCAGGTAGGCGGATGCGTGGGCGTGGAGGTAGCTCGGCACGAAGTCGGGATCGAGGCTGATCACCCCGTCCGGCGTGGTATCCAGCACCACCGCCACCTTCAGTTTGACGTAGGCCTGGTCGCTCTGCTGCTCGCCGAGCAGCAGGCGAAAATCCGGCCGCGCGCAGCTGACCTGCACCATGGAATCCTCGCCGGCGTTGGAGTCCGCCACCTCCAGGTCGTAGGCGGTATAGCGCGCCAGGACCTCGGCCTGTTCCGGCCGACGCGCCTCGATGTGGTTGCCGGTGACCAGCGGCAGGGCCAGGTAGATCGGCACGTTCGAGGTATTGGGCGGCACGTCGAGGGCGAGCGGCTCGGTGTTGCCGCCGAGTTCGAACAGGCTGCCGTCGGGCAATACGCCGGAGGCCTGGCTGATCACCAGCTTGCCCATGTTGAGGAACTGGCGGTCCAGCTCCAGGGCGAGGAAGCCCCAGTTGTAGCTGCCCAGCAACTGGGTCCGGGCCTTCATCTGGTTGTCGTAGTAGCGGTCGTTGTGTTGCAGGTGCTGCGGGCGCAGCAGCATGCCTTCCTGCCAGACGATCTTGTGCACGTTCATCGCGCGTCACCCGCCTTGCCGAGCAGTTCGCCGGCATTCAGGATGCCCTTCTGGCCCAGCTTCAGCTCTACCCGGGTCAGCTCTTTCGCCGTGACCGGCACCACGTAGCGCCAGCTTGCCTCGCCGAGATCGCGGTAGGCGGCGAGCACGCCCACGTAGCGGCTCCCCTCCCCCACGCTGAGCTTGAGTTCGACCCGCTCGCCGGGACGCAGCTCCAGCTCCTCGCTGGTCACCAGGTCGGGGTCCAGGGTCTCCTTGGGACGTTCGTAGAGGCTGAAGAAGTCGGCGTTCTCGAACGCCACCGGGTGCTTCAGCTCGAACAGCCGCACTACCACCGGCGACGGCCGGCCATTGAGGTCGGGATTGACCCGCTCGCCGGCGCTCAGGGCGAGGTCGAGCTTGGTCAGTCTGGAATACGGCGACAGCGTGGAACAGCCGGCCAGCAGCGCCAGGACGGCGAGCATGGCCAGCGCCCTGGCTGGCGGGATCGGGCGACGAGACATGGCGATCATCCTTGGTGCTCGGTGTAGAGGGTGGAAATCAGGCGAACCTGCTCTTCGTAGGCCTGGGCGAAATCACGCGCCAACAGACGCTCGCTCCAATCGTCGTCCTGGCATAGCGACTGGTGGTAGCGACCGTAGGCACGCCAGCGGCTGCCCGAGGTGGCCAGCAACGGCCGGCGACCGTCGCGCTCGAAACGCAGGGCCAGCTGCTGCGGCGAGAAATGCTCGAGGGTCGCGCGCACCGCCGCCCGGCTGGCGCCGAGCAGCGCCACCTGGTGCGCCTGGAGGTCGCGGAAACTGCGTGCGACGGCCTGTTCGCCACTCAACTGGCCAGGCTTGCCATCCCGTAGCAGATGCCCCAGCGCCTCGCTGGCATCGGCGCTGAAGCGCAAGGGATTCTTGCCGGTATCGCGCAACGTGCTCAGCGACAGGCGCAGTTCGTTCTTCAGTTCGCTGCGGGTCCGCAGGCTCTGCTGCAAGCCGCCGATGCACTGCCGCAGCAAACCGGCGGCGTTGATCGCCAGCGCTTCGCGCGCAGCGCCGTCGAGGCCTTCGAGGTCCATTCCCAGGGCCTGGCCGAAACGCTGCCAGAAGGCTTCGTCGCGACCCGGACGCGGACTTTCCACGGGTTCCTGCGGAGCCGCCGGGGCGGGCACCAGCTCCGGTACGACCAGGCTTTCCATGTCGATCCGCGCGTAGTCCGCACGCGCCCCGGCCTCCTGGCTGGGCTGGGCGATCGCGCTCAGGTCGTCGAGTTCGTAGGCATCTGCACCGTCCTGGTCGAGCGCCTGCAACGGATCGAGGGCCAGGAAGGCATCGTCCGGAATGATGCTGCCCGCCGGCTGCGGCCGCCCGACGTCCATGGCGAGCTCGTCGGGCTCGCGCAGCAACCGCGCGCGGATCTCGAAGTCGCCGAGCAGGAAGACGCTGTCCTGCTCGATGCGCTGCGGCTCGCCATGCGGCAGGCGGCTGCCGTTGCCGGCGCGGATGCCGTTGCTGCTGGTGTCGGTCAGGTAGAACGCGCCGTTGCGATAGCTGACCCGCGCATGCTGCTTGGACAGGTGCCGCTTGCGATCGGGAATCGCCCAATCGCACTCACCGCCCCGGCCGATGAGGCCGCCGCTCCTGCCGAAGGTCTTGCTGCATAGCTCCGTCGGTACGAATTGCTTGGCGCTGAGCATTTCCAATACCAGTTCCATGAGATCGCTCCTTGCGGTCACTTGCCGCGATTGACCGCCTGCGGATCGCCAAGCGGGCGATAGTCGCCATCGTTGAATTTGTAGTTGCCGCTGCAACCGGCGAGGCCGCAGAGGACGGCCAGGGCCAGAAGCACGGCGGGCCAGTGACGAACAGGCATCAGGGAGTCTCCATGGAAGGGCCGCGGACGCCGCGCTCCAGGCGCGCGCCCGGCTGGGCTGGTTGGAAGGAAATCTCGATCATGGGCTTCAGGTCCGGGGATCGCCGAAATGAATGTTCAGGCGTCCCATGCGATAGATCAGGGTTCGTCGCGGCAGACCCAGTTCGCGCGCGGCGAGGGTCTGGTTGCCAGCGTTCCTGCGCAGGCAGGCGAGCAGCAGGTCCCGTTCGATCTGCTCCAGATGCTCGCGCAGCTTGAGCGGCGCCTCCGCTTCCGGGGGCGCGCGCAGGGAAAAGTGTTCGGCCAGCAGCACCTCGCCTTCGCAGAGCAGTACCGCGCATTCCACCAGTCCCTTCAGCTCCCGAACGTTGCCGGGAAAGCCATAGCCGTCGAGCAGTTCCAGCGCTTCCGCGGACCAGCCCAGCGGCGCGCGGCGCAGGAACACGCAGGCGCGCTCGGCGAAATGCCGGGCCAGTTCGAGGGCGTCGCCCTCGCGCTGGCGCAACGGCGGCAACTCGATGGGAAACTGCGCCAGCCGGTAGTAGAGGTCTTCGCGGAACTTGCCATCGCGTACCAGCAGGGCGAGGTCACGGTGGGTAGCGGCGATGATGCGTACATCGACCTTGTGCGTGTCGTTGCCGCCGAGCGGGCGAATCTCGCCTTCCTGCAACACGCGCAACAGCTTGGCCTGGAGCGACAGGGGCATGTCGCCGATTTCGTCGAGCAACAGGGTTCCGCCATCCGCGGCATCGAACAACCCGGGACGATCGCGCTCGGCACCGGTAAAGGCGCCCTTGCGGTAGCCGAACAGCTCGCTTTCCAGCAGGTTTTCCGGAAACGCCGCGCAGTTCTGCACCACGAACGCCTGTGCACGCCGCGGGCCGTACTCGTGGATCGCCCGTGCGACCACCTCCTTGCCGGTGCCGGTCTCGCCCTGCAGCAACACGGTATAGGGGTTGTGCAGGACCTTGCTGATCAGGCGGCAGGTCTCACGCATCGCCGCGCTCCTGCCGATCAGCCCGTAGCCGCTGACCACCGGTGCGCTGGACGGTCCCTGCGGCTCGCCGGAGGGTTGCGAGAGGCGTTGCAGCAGATGCAGCTGGGCCAGCACGAACGAGCCCAGCTGGCCCAGTGGATGGGCGAATCCCTGCAGGTCCAGTGGGCGCCGGGTAGCGCAGACCACCATGCCCTCGACCGTTTTCTCCGGGCTCACCAGCGGAACGCAGAGCAGGGACAGCCAGGGCTGCTCCCCTGCCGGCAGGAAGCCGGTCTCGTGCAGCCGCGACGGCAGGTCGACGAGACTGACCACGCGGTTCTGGCACAGGGCGAACTGCAGCAACTGCTCGCCGGTGTAGTCCGCCGGCAGGCTCGACGGCTCCAGCGCCTGCAACAGGCCGTCCCGGCATTCGGCGTTGAGGGTGAGCGCGGTATGGGTCTGGTCGAGCAGATACAACTGGCTCAGCTCACAGCCGCTGAGTTCGCCGACTGCGCGTGCGAAACCGCCCAGCAGGGCCGTGATGTCGGTTTCCCGCGACAGCGCGCCGAACTGAGCGAGCAGGGCTTCGGCGAAGGCCAGGGGTTGCGGTACGCGGCTGAACATCGCACCCACCTCAGGCGAACTCGCAGAGCACGCGGCCGTGCTCGCCCAGCGTCGCATGGACCCGCTCGAGACGCTCGTCGCGCGCCATCGCTTCCAGCAAACGGTCGGCCACCAGCGGCAGCAGGTGCGTGTCCAGCAGGTGGTCGATCAACCGTGCGCCGCTGTCGCTCTGGGTGCAACGCTCGGCCAGGTGGCCCACCAGCGCCTGGCTGTAGTCGAAAGCCAGTTGACGGCGCGCCAGGCGCTCGCCGAGGCGTTGCAGCTTGATCTCGATCAGCTCGCGCAGTACCGGGCCGCCCACCGGGTAGTAAGGCACCACGCGCATGCGCGCCAGCAGCGCCGGCTTGAAATGCCGGCTGAGCGCCGGCCGGATGGTTTCCTCCAGGAGTTCGGCGGAAGGCCGCGCGCCGTCCTGGCAAAGCGCGGCGATGTGCTCGCTGGCGAGGTTGGAGGTCATCAGGATCAAGGTATTGCGGAAATCGATCTCGCGCCCTTCGCCATCGTTGGCCACGCCCTTGTCGAAGATCTGGTAGAACAGGTTGAGCACGTCCGGATCGGCCTTCTCCACCTCGTCCAGCAATATCACCGAATAGGGCTTCTGGCGTACCGCCTCGGTGAGCATGCCACCCTCGCCATAGCCGACATAGCCGGGCGGCGCGCCGATCAGGCGCGAGACGGTGTGCTTCTCCTGGAACTCGGACATGTTGATGGTGGTGATGAAACGCTCGCCGCCATACAGCAGGTCGGCCAGCGCCAGCGCGGTCTCGGTCTTGCCCACCCCGCTCGGGCCCACCAGCAGGAACACGCCGACCGGCGCATCGGGCTTGTTCAGCCCGGCCGCGGTGGCGCGCATCGCGCGGTCCAGGGCGCTGACCGCCTGTTCCTGGCCACGGATCCGCGCCCGCAGGTCGTCAGCGAACCCCATCACCTTGGCGTTGTGTTCCCGCGCCAGTTGTTCCACCGGTACGCCGGTCCAGGCGCCGATCACCTCGGCAACCAGGCGCGGGCAGACCTCGAAGCTGACCAGCCGCCCCTGGGCCTGGGCATCGGCGAGTGCCTGGCGGGTTTCGTGAAGGGCCTTTTCCAGGGCTTCGACACCGCCATGCTCGTCGGCCGGGAAAGTCTCCGCGTCCGCCTCGCCGCCCTGCTCTTCCCGGTTCGCCTCGCGGGCCCTGGCCAATTGCTGGCGCAGGGCGAGCAGGCGCTCGGCGAGTTCGCGCTGGCGGCTCCACTGGTCCTCCTGTACGTGCCGCTCGCTTTCCGCCTGGGCCAGGCGCTCCTCCAGCGCCTGCAGGGCATCGTGGTCGATCGGCAGGCCTGCCTCGGCATCGCGGCGCAGGGCCTGGCGCTGGCGCTCGCCTTCGGCCAGCTCGCCGCGCAGGCGCTCGAGGCTCTCCGGCGCCGCCGCCAGGCTGATGCGCACCCGCGCACAGGCGGTGTCGAGGACGTCGACGGCCTTGTCCGGCAACTGGCGACCCGCCAGGTAGCGGGCGGACAGTTCGGCGGCGGCCACCACCGCGTCGTCGCGCAGGTAGATACCGTGGCTTTCCTCGTAAACCCGGGCCAGGCCACGCAGGATCGTCACCGCCTCGGCAACGCTCGGCTCATGCAACTGCACGGGCTGGAAGCGCCGGGCCAGCGCCGGGTCCTTCTCGAAATACTTCTTGTATTCGGCCCAGGTCGTCGCCGCGATGGTGCGCAACTCGCCACGTGCCAGGGCCGGCTTTAGCAGGTTGGCGGCATCCGAGCCGCCGGCCTGACCGCCCGCGCCGATCAGCGTATGGGCCTCGTCGATGAACAGGATGGTCGGCCTGAGCGCTGCCTTCACTTCGTCGATGACGCCTTTCAGGCGCCGCTCGAACTCGCCCTTCACGCTGGCACCGGCCTGCAACAGGCCCATGTCGAGGGACAACAGCTCGACGTCCCTCAGCGCCGGCGGCACTTCCCCTGCGGCGATCCGCGAGGCCAGGCCTTCGACGATGGCGGTCTTGCCGACGCCAGCCTCGCCGACCACGATGGGGTTGTTTTTCCGCCGACGGGCCAGGATGTCGACCATCTGGCGAATAGCCCCGTCGCGACAGAGCACCGGATCGAGCTTGCCGTCGCGCGCCTGCTGGGTAAGGTTGTGGGTGAAACGCTGCAACAGGGACTCGCCGCCGCCCGGCTTGCCGCTGGGCGCGCCCTCCAGCGGCTGCGAGAGCGCGAAATCCTTCAACCGCTCGATGTCGAGCCGCGCCAGCAGCGGCTGGTAGCGGCTGCCGGCATAGCGCAACGGGTTGCGTAGCAGGGCCAGGATCAATGCCGCCTGGTCGATCTGGCTACGGCCCAGTTCGAGGTTGGCCAGCAACAGCGCATCCTGCAGCCACTGCACCAGCTCGGGCGCGAACACCGGATTGCGCGAGGCGCTGTGCTCGCCCCGCGCTTGCAACGCGGCGTTGAGTTCGCCAGCGTCCACCGCGGCATCCTGCAGGGCGCGCGCCAGCAGTCCCTGGGGACGCTCCAGCAGACCCAGCAACAGGTCCTCCACCAGTACCTTGCTGCCGCCACGGGCTACGCAGCGCTCGGCCGAGCCTTCGAGGTCGCGCCGGGTGTCGGCATCCAGCGCCTGAATCAGTTGTTGCAGGTCTACGTTGATCATGCTCATCCATCCTTAATGAATCTTGCTGCCCAGCGTCACCACGCCATCGGCGCGCTCCCGGCCCAGCCAACTGGTCCAGCCAAGGCGGCAGGCGTTCTGCGCGCCGATGCGGAACTCGCGGATTTCCTCGTGGCGCAAGACCAGCCGGATGTCGTAGTCGAGCGGGTCGCGCAGGGTGAAGCGAACCAGCGCGCAAAGCGGCTGGTAGCCGGGACCGATCGGCAGGAACTCGTGGAAGCGCTGCCAGTCGAGCTGGCGGATATGAATGCGGAACTTGCCGCTGCGGTCGCGGACCCGTTCGCCCAGCACCGCGTCTTCGCCAAGCTGGCTGTTGAACAGGCCGAGCCGGTTGCGCTGCTCTTCGAGGATCGCGACGCGCCGTTCGATACACTGCTCGGCGACCAGTTCGGCATGCTTGAAGTAGTAGCGCAGCACCGACTCGATCAAGGCCGCCGAGTGCGCCCGCAGGCTGAGCAGGCCCAGGTAGGGCAGCAGGCGTTTCCAGTTCAGTTCCCTGGCCTTGCGGATCTCTTCCCCGCCCAATCCGACGAGGGCGAACAATTGGGCGGAAAACGCATCGCTCGCGCCGCTCTGGAAGCTCACCCGGTAGCGGTACTTGCGCCAGATCGGCAACAGCAGCCGATGCAGGCGGTGATGGAAGAGATCGAGGAAGTTCCGCGTAGGATTGCCCTCCTCGCTGTCGCCCAGAGCCTGCTCGCTGTAGAACGCCGGCAACGGCGAACTGGCACCGAACAAGCCGATCAGGTTGAAACGCAGCCGCGCCCGCAGCATGCCGCGCTCTTCGAAGAACTCCACCCGATCGACATCGCTGCCCGGGAAACCGAGGCTAGGATTGGCCTGGAATTCCAACTGATCGTAGAGCGCCTCGTCTCCCAGGCCGGGATATTCCTCGCGGAGGCGATCCATGACCAGCAGGACCGCCTGGAACAGCGAGTACTCGCGAATGCCCCGGGCCAGCGCGCTTACAGCAGGGGCTGCAAACCCATGCGCGGTTTCCATTGGTACACGTCTCCCTGTGTGCTCCTCACCCGCAACTCGTGGTAGGAGTTGATGCTGGCGTAAAGCGCGAAAAATTCGTTCAGAACCGAAGCGAACACGAACAGGTCGCCCTCGCCGATGTAGCCTTCCGGATCGATCGTCAGCTCGGTACGCAAGCCGCGCAGCGGCAGGCCCCGATGCAGGCGGTCGACATGCTCGTGGCGGACCGCCTTGAGCCCGCCCAGCAGGCGCTTGCTGACCTTCGCCGCATGCTGGTCGTAGTAGCGCGGCAGGTCGTAGGTTTCGAGGATCACCTTGAGTGCGTCGACGTTGGCCAGCGACAGGTAGTTGAGCGACATGTTGCTGATCAGTTTCCAGAGGAAATCGCGGTTCAGCGGCGGCGCGTAGCTCGGCGTCGGCGGGGTGATATTGCGGAAACCGAGGAACTCCGGCGTGCCTTCGCAGGCGACGCAGATATCGCCCAGGCGCAGCCGTTGGGGCAGGTTCTGGTTGGTGCAGGTCAGTTCCACCGACAGCGTCTCGGTCTGCTCGGGATGGCGGATGCCGAAGCTCAGGTAGGTGTCCAGGCCATCGTGCAGCAACGAGGTCCGTTGCCGGACGCTGTAGTGGGGCCGTGCTTCCGGGACGTCGAAGCTGGGATCGTGCTCGAAGGACTCGAACGGCACATAGGCCTGGTAGCCGAGCCCGCCCGGCCGCCAGCCGGTGACGCCCTCTACCGAGAACACCCCGCAGTCCTCCAGGCTGTATTCGGCCGGCATCAGCAGGTACTCGTCCTGCTTGCCGTCGAGGCGGATCGGCAGCGCATCGTGGCGGAACAGGTTGGCCACCGGCGTACAGTACAGCTTGACGTTCTCCAGCGTCGGGTGCAGGCGCTGGATGCCGCTCTTGCGGATATCGAAGCGCAACTCGAGGCCGCGAACCTGCTTGAGGGTTTCCTCGGGCAGAGCGCCGAGCAGGTCAAGGCCATCCACGTCGACGAACAGGAACTTGTCCTGGAACGCGAAGTATTCCTGCAGGTAGCGATAGCCACGGAAGGTATTCAGCGGATAGGGAATCAACGCCTCGTCTTCGGCGAACCCCACCGGCTGCACCCGCTCGCCCGTCAGGCGGAACGACATCGGCTTGCCGGCCACGCCATCCAGCGGCCGCCCATGGGCGTCCAGCGGAATCAGTTGGATGCTCTCGAGGTTGCGCAGCAGGCACAGATAGAGCATCTGGCTGATGTAGCGCTCGCCGGCCAGGTGCAGGCGCAGCCGACTCAGGCCCAGCTCGCCGAGATGCCCGTCGCAGTTCATCGCCAGGCGCAGGCCGAGCAGCGCACCCTCGCCGGTCACCGAATAGTTGAGCGCCTCCAGCACCAGCGGCAGGACCTCGGTGGCGTAGCAGGTACGGAAGCGACAGGCGACCTCGCCCACCGGCCGGCTCTCGACCGGCGTATCGCGCTCCACGCGCAGCGCCCCGCCCGGGCGGGTCAGGGGGTCGAACTGGAGAATGCTGAAAGCCGGCAGCGGGCGCATATAGTTCGGCCACAGCAGGTGCATCATCGAGTGACTGAGTTCCGGCAACTCGTCGTCCAGCTTCTGCCGCAACCGCCCGGTCAGGAAGGCAAAGCCCTCGAGCAGGCGCTCGACATCCGGATCGCGTCCGACCTGCCCGAGAAACGGGGCCAGGGCCGGGCTACGCTCGGCGAAACGGCGCCCCAGCTGGCGCAGTGCGGTGAGTTCGCTCTGGTAGTAATGATTGAAGGACACGGCTTACCTGCTGGATATCGTTTCACTGATGGCAGTCGTCTGACCGCTGCCGCCAAAACCGCAATGACATTTCTGGCCTGAAGATCGGAAACCCACGGTGTCCGTTGTCTTTCCGTAATCGACCCGATTCGCGCCCATCTCAGAAGACCTCATGGACGAACCAGGCATCGAAGCGGTACAGCGCCAGGCCGAGGCGTCACCCTGGCGGGCCGCCGCGAGGCCGTCGAAGAACACGTCGGCGGAACCGACGCCGATGGGATTGCTGCCGTGCCCGGGGAGCGGACAAGCGGTGGGATCGGAAACGCGGGCTGCGGGTTTGCCGGACATCGAAACCTCCTTAGCTGACCTTCACCTGGCCGCTGCCATCCAGGCATGCGGAAAAACTCACCTGGCGCTTGAAACCTTCCACCTCCAGCAACCCTTCGATGCTGAAGGCCAGGCGGAGCTGGTCGTTGTCGCGTGGCAGGGAAACGACACGCACGTCGCTCAAGCGCGGTTCGTAAGCCTCGATGAAACCTTCGATGGCCGAGCGGGCCTGGCTCAGGGAGTCGTGCAGGCTCAGGCGCATGTCGTTGAGATCGGGCAACCCGTAGTCGGACAGCGTCTGCACGCTGCCCGCCCGGGTGCTGAGCATCTTGCCCAGATGGGCAGCCACCGACGCCATGGCGGAAACCTCGCGGCTCCAGCCGACGCGCTTATCCGCGTCGCCGTTCAGGCGCTCGAACAGGCTGCCGTATCCGGTCATGGAAAGCTCCGCTTACTCTTTGTCCAGCTTGCCGACCAGCGACAGGGTGAAGTCCGCCCCCATGTACTTGAAGTGCGGGCGCACGTTCAGGCTGACGCGGTACCAGCCCGGCTCGCCCTCGACGTCACTGACGATGATCTGTGCAGCGCGCAGCGGGCGACGGCCGCGCACTTCGGCGCTGGGGTTTTCCTGGTCGGCGACGTACTGGCGGATCCACTTGTTCAGCTCCAGCTCGAGGTCGGTACGCTCCTTCCACGACCCCAGCTGTTCGCGTTGCAGGACCTTCAGGTAATGGGCCAGGCGGTTGACGATCATCATGTACGGCAACTGGGTGCCGAGCTTGTAGTTCAGCTCCGCGGCCTTGCCTTCGGCGCTGATGCCGAAGAACTTCGGCTTCTGCACCGAGCTGGCGGAGAAGAACGCGGCGTTGTCGCTGCCCTTGCGCATGGTCAGGGAAATGAAGCCTTCCTCGGCCAGTTCGTACTCGCGGCGATCGGACACCAGCACCTCGGTGGGGATCTTGGTCTCGATCTCGCCCATGCTCTCGAAGTGGTGCAACGGCAGGTCCTCTACCGCACCGCCGCTCTGCGGCCCGATGATGTTCGGGCACCAGCGATACTTGGCGAAGCTGTCGGTCAGCTTGGTGCCGAAGGCATAGGCGGTGTTGCCCCACAGGTAATGCTCGTGGCTGTTGGCCACGGTCTCCTTGTAGGCGAACGACTTGACCGGATTCTCTTCCGGATCGTAGGGCGTGCGCAGCAGGAAGCGCGGTACGGTCAGCGCCACGTAGCGGGAATCCTCGGACTGGCGGAAGCTCTGCCACTTGGCGAACTGCGGGCCTTCGAAATGATCCTTCAGGTCCTTCAGGTCCGGCAGGCCGGTGAAGCTTTCCAGGCCGAAGAACTTCGGACCGGCGGCCGCCACGAATGGCGCATGGGCCATGCAGGCCACGCTGGAGACGTATTGCATCAGCTTGACGTCGGGCGAACTGGGCGACATGTAGTAGTTGGCGATGATGGCGCCGACCGGCTGGCCACCGAACTGGCCGTATTCGGCGGTGTAGATGTGCTTGTACAGGCCGGACTGCATCACCTCGGGCGAGTCCTCGAAATCGTCCAGCAGGTCCTGCTTGGAAACGCTGAGAATCTCGATCTTGATGTTCTCGCGGAAGTTGGTGCGGTCGACCAGCAGTTGCAGGCCGCGCCAGGCCGACTCCAGCGCCTGGAAATCGGGATGATGGAGAATCTCGTCCATCTGCGTGCTGAGCTTGGCGTCGATCTCGGCGATCATCCGGTCGACCATCGCCTTCTTCACCGGCTCGCCGTCGTTCTGCGGCTTGAGCAATTCCTCGATGAAGGCGGAGACGCCGCGCTTGGCGATGTCGTAGGCCTCGTCGTCCGGGCTCAGGCGGGTCTCGGCGATGATGCTGTCGAGAATGTTGTATTCGCCGTTCTGGTTCCGGCCTTGCTGTGCGGCACTGGTGCTCATGTATCTGCTTCCTTGGCTAGGGGGTGGCTCAGGCGTCCTGGGAGGGGGCGGCGCTCAGCCCCAGCTCGCCCAGCACACGGCTACGGGACTCGTCGTCGGCGAGTACGCTTTCGATGGCCTTGCGGAACGCCGGGGCGTTGCCCAGCGGGCCCTTGAGGGCCACCAGCGCATCGCGCAACTCCATCAGCTTCTTCAGCTCGGGCACCTGCTCGACGATGCTGGCCGGGTTGAAGTCCTTCATCGAGTTGATCTGCAGCCCCACCGCCAGCTCGTCCCTGCCGCCCTCCTCCTGGAGACGATTGGGTACGCTCAGCGTCAGCCCCAGCTCCTGCTTGGCCAGGACCTCGTCGAAGGTCATCTTGTCGATGCCGATCGGCTTGCGGTCCTCCACCTTGCGCTCATCCGTGCGCTGGGTGTAATCGCCGATCGCCAGTAGCTTCAACGGCAGTTCGATTTCTTCCTGGGCACCGCCAGTGGCGGGCTTGAAGGTGACGTTGATGCGTTCCTTTGGGGCTACCGAGCCTTCTTTGGCCATGGCTTTTTCTCCTTGAGAATTGAGGGCGCGAAGCCCTATTCGAGCACCACCTCGAGATCGAGGTGGCACAGCCTGCGATAAATGTCTTCCTTGCGTTCTCGCACGGCGTGGTTCTGCGGCAACAGCTCGCAGCAGCTATGCAGCAGGTGCAGTACATCCAGCGCCAGATCGGGCTCCCAGGCGTGCAATCCCGATTCGTGCAACTGATGGTCGAGGCTCTCCAGCTGGGTCTTGGCCAGCTCGTACTTCTTCGCCAGGAAGCACAGTCGCGCGAGGCTCAGTTGCCAGAAGAACCGGGCGCGCCCGCCGTGGGCGCGCTTCATGCCCTGCTTCAACACCTGTACCGCCGCCTTCAGGCCGTCCTTGCGCAACACCGGCTGGACCTCGTCCAGGGCGACGTCCCATTCGGCCTGCAGGGCCACGGTCTCGACCTTGCGCGGCGCACTGTCGTTCTGGAGATGGGGCATGACATGGGCGCTGATCCAGCCGCGGGTGGCCGCATCGGCGAATGCGCTGCCGTCGTGGAAACGCAGCTCCACCAGCCCCGGCAGACGCTGCAGGAGCAAGGCGAAATGCATTTCGACTTCCCGCATCGCCTGCTCGGCGTTGAGCCCTTGCAGGCACTCCCAGACCAGGCGCTGGCCGTCGAACCAGAACGGCGCCCGTGCCAGGCTCGCCTCCAGCTCCACCAGGAGATCGGCGTACAGGCCCTGGGCGAAACGCTCCTGGTAGCTTTTCAGCTTGTCCGCCGGCACTCCCCTTAGCGCGGTGACCTGTTCGGCATTGCGCTCGGGCATGGACTCGATGGGCAGCCAGAGCATCGTTCGGTTGAGGCGCAGCGCGCGCAGATCGGTGGCCTTCTGCTTCAGCCACCAGGCGCACAGGGGGCGTGCGGCCTCCTGCTGGGCGCGCATGGCCTTGTGGGCGTCGCGCTCGTTGTCGATGGGCGCACCCGGCGCCAGCAACTGGCTGGCCGCCTGCTTGACCTGGGCCACCACGGCGCCGACCACGCCAGGTTCGGGCTGGTTGTCGGCGGCGCGCTGGAGCATGCCCGAAAGGCGTCGGCTGATCGGCAGCAACAAGGGCGCGTCGTCGCCCAGTTGCGCGGTCAGCGCGGTATCGAGTTTTTCCAGGTGCTCGGCGAGACGCCGGAACAGGGGGAGTTGCTCCTTGATCGGTACGTTCTCGTTCAGCGCCTGCTCCAGCCGGGGCACCAGCCAGGCAATGGCCGCGGCGCGAGTGCGCGCCTTGAGCGGATGGATCTCGACCCAATGCCGGCTGCACAGACGTTCCAGCAATCCCAGTCCGGCCAGCAAACCGGGAAAGGATTCCCGTTGGTAGAGGGCCCAGGTCAACCAGGCTGCAACACGCAGGTCCTTGGATTGGGCACGAAGCAGCGCTTCGCTGTTTTCCAGGATTTTCAACCAGTCGGTCTGGCCGTTCTCATGGAGCGAGAGCGCCTTGCCCAGCTCATTTTCCAGCGCCTCGTATTCGCTGGAAAAACGCACATCCTCACCCGCAAAGGCATCCTTTGAAATCGGCTGTTCCGCGAGTTCCAGATAATGCGAGGAGAGCTTGCTCGAATAGGTCATCCTAACCCTTCAATGCACACCATGTGCGCCAATGAATATCTTAACAATTCAACTAGTTGGCATAAAAACCGAACGAAAATCCCAATAGTCTGAAGAGCTCTTTGCCTTTTCCATGAAAACAACATAAAAACTGGCAAGCAACAGGACATTCCCTCTTTGGGAATTTTCCTATTCATTGATACGAATCAATGAAAGATTTTCAGCCAAACGTCAGGCGTCTGCGTCCATGCCCTTTACGGCTTGGCTATAGCCATCATAACGACATTGATGGCCATTTGGAAAACCCTACCAAAACAGGTAGTTAACAATTTATAAAAAATAAGGCAGGCAGTATGGATTTCTCCGGAGAGCCTCGAAACATAGGCCTTCCAAGCGGACCAACAGCTGATTTAGAGCGTAATAGCGATTGTGCAAGAAGTTGCACAATGAAAACCAAGAAACATCCCCAATAACAGTCCACAGCCCTTGAAAATACTGGCCTGAACACTACTGCGCAAAAAGTTGCACAACACTGCGCAACTTCTTGCTCAATTCACTTGTTATATTTCTTTTCAGAATGAGACATGGATAACAATCAGCCATTGAATGAGATTGATTAAAAGAGCCATGAAAGACTGGCACGGGAATTGTTAGAGAAATTAATCGAGATGGGCGGTCCCATGGCCACCGGCGAGGAAGTTGCGCCGTGACCGACTGTAGGCGGGACGCACCGCTGCGTTTACCCTGGACACGCCCGTACCGCACCGGCTGGACGGAAATCGATAGCGACCCGAGCAGTCAGGAAAGCAGGATTCGATGACCGCCGCAGCGCCTATCGCCAAGCCCTCGATGACCAACTTATGCGGTAGGCCGCGTACGGCGACGACAGAGAATTGCGCACCGCTTACCCGCTCGACAGTGCTGTGCGCCTACTGGCGAGAAAGCTGCCCGACAGTAGTCGGGTCGGCTAGCGCGGCCAGTCGGTCGTTGCCCTCCTGGGCATCGACCTCAACGGCCAGTAACTGACCCGCCACCAGCGCAGCGCCGGGTACCAACAGCAGCGCCAGGAAAGCGAGCTACGAATAATCAGGAAAAACGCGCATCCAGCCCGATGCATAAAAATTTCGCTCTACCCGAAACTCCCGCTCATGACAGAAATCACTGCCTCGCCAACCGCTGATCGAAGCTCCCCTCAATCCAGCATCCCCACATACCCCGGCACCTCCCCCACTCGCTTGATCCACGCGCGGATCGCCGGGTAGGCCGTCAGGTCGAAGCCGCCTTCATGGGCGACATGGGTGTAGGCGTAGAGGGTGATATCGGCGATGGAGAACTGTTCGCCGACCAGGAATGGCGTGCGCGACAGCTGTTTCTCCATGACGTCGAGGGCCTTGTAGCCGCCGATCTTCTTCTCTTCGAACTCGGCGCGGCGGGCTTCCGGGAGGCCGAGGTAGAGCTTGATGAAGCGCGCCACGGCCACATAGGGCTCATGGCTGTATTGCTCGAAGAATTGCCATTGCAGCACCTGGGTGCGCAGGCGCGGTTCGCTGGGCAACAGGGCGCTGCCGTCGGCGAGGAAGTTGAGGATGGCGTTGGACTCCCACAGGCAACTGCCGTCCTCCAGCTCCAGCACCGGTATCTTGCCGTTGGGGTTCTTCGCCAGGAACTCCGGGGTCTGGGTCTCGCCCTTGAGAATGTCCACCGGTACCCACTGGTAGTCGATGCCGAGCAGCGACATGGCCAGCTTGATCTTGTAGCAGTTGCCCGAACGGTAATCACCGTAGACCTTGTACATCGTGTCGCTCCTCGGATCGGATGGCCGGCGCCCCGGAAGGAGCGCCGATGAGGGTTCAGGCCGCTTCGGCGGCCTGGGCGTCGCGGACGACCTTGGCCAGGCGCCGCAGGCCTTCGTGCAGGCGCTCCGGGGCGACGTGGCTGAAGTTCAGCCGCAGACGCCCGAGGTTCTGCTCCGGCTCGGCGAAGAAAGGTTCGCCGGGCATGAATGCGACATCGGCGGCCAGCGCCGGCTGGAGCAGGGTGCGGGTATCCAGCGGCTGCCTGAGGGTCAGCCAGAAGAACAGCCCGCCCTCCGGGATATTCCATTCGGCCAGCTCACCGAAGTGCTCCAGCAGCGCCTCCTGCATGGCGTCGCGGCGGACCCGGTAGAACTCGCGCAGTTCGGCCAGGTGCTGGCGGTAGGCCTCGCTGCCGAACCATTGCAGCGCCTGCCACTGCCCTACCCGGTTGGTATGCAGGTCGGCCGACTGTTTCAGCCGCAGCAGGTGGGGGAACAGGTCCGGGGTGGCGATCAGGAAACCGACGCGCAGGCCCGGCAGCAGGGTCTTCGACACCGTGCCGGTATAGATCCAGCTGGACTTGCGCAGGCGGCTGACCAGCGGGGTTGCGCGGCCCTCGTCGAACACCAGTTCGCGATAGGGTTCGTCTTCGATCAGGGTCACGCCGAATTCGTCTAGCAGCGCCGCCACCGCGTCGCGGCGTTCCTCGCTGTAGCGCACGCCGGACGGATTCTGGAAAGTCGGGATCAGGTAGGCGAAGGCCGGCTTGTGTCGCTCCAGGCGCTGCCGCAGGGCAACCAGGTCGGGGCCCTCGGCACCCAGCGGCACGGTCACGCAATCGGCGCCGAACAATTGGAAGGCCTGTAGCGCGGCGAGGTAGGTCGGCGCCTCGAGCAGCACCTCGGTGCCCGGATCGATGAACAGCTTGCTGGCCAGGTCGAGGGTCTGCTGCGAACCGCTGACGATCAGCACCTGGCTCGCCTCGCAGGGGACGCCGAGGGCACGCGCTTCGGCGGCGATGGCTTCGCGCAGGGCAGGCTCGCCTTCGCTCATGCCGTACTGGCCCATGGAGGCCGGCATCTGCTCCCACTGCACCTTCGGCAGCATCGGCTCGGCCGGCAGCCCGCCGGCGAACGACATCACCTCCGGACGCTGCGCCGCGGCAAGGATTTCGCGGATCAAGGAGCTTTTCAGGCGGGAGATGCGTTCAGAGAAGGCCATGGGATCACCGGTAGCGTAGGCGGGGAAAAATGAGTCAAACTGCTTGACCGAAACTACGATGCCGCACCCGGAAGCGTCAATATGCCTGACCTGAAAAACCACGCCGTCCAGCAGCAGGCCATGATGGAAGCCTTCTTCTTCGCGTACCAGGCCTTCACCACCAAGCCTGACGAGATGCTCGCCCGCCGCGGCCTGGGACGTGTGCACCACCGCGTGCTGTTCTTCATCGCCCGCTATCCGGGCCTCAGCGTGAAGGAACTGCTGGCCCTGCTCGGCGTGACCAAGCAGGCGCTGAACATCCCGCTGCGCCAGTTGCTGGAGATGAACTTGATCGGCAGCGCCACCGCCGACGACGACAAGCGCAAACGCCTCCTCGGCCTCACCGCCGAGGGCGTGCGGTTGGAAAAGGCGCTGCGTCGCGAGCAGTCGCGGCTGCTCCAACGCTGCTTCGAGGAAGCCGGCGGCGAAGCGGTCTCCGGCTGGCTGGCGGTCAATCGCACCCTGGCTCGGGCGCATGCAGGCAGCCGCGGCGAAGCGGCGACGGAGGCCGCCGACTGACGCCCCATGGGCCTGGCGCATGGACGCTCGACAAGCCGACCGGCTGCCCGCTAGCTCCGCTCCAACTCCCGCGCCGCGCGCCAGCAGGCCAGCGCCATGGCCACGGTGGCTGCCAGCAGCGGCAGTACCGCCAGCACCAGCAACAGCACCGAAGCCAGCATCGCGCCGCCGGCGATGTCCAGCCAGGCCATGATCCGCAGCGACGGATAGAGGTTTTCCTGCTTGAGCAGACGCAGGCCCAGCCAGAGGGTGGTAGCGCCGATCAGCGCAAGCAGCGCGAAGTACACCAGCGCCTGCCAGTTCCAGCCCTGCAGCGCATCGTCGGTAACCGCCAGCAGGCTCCAGCCCTCGCCCAGCAGGGTCAGGAGAATCGACAACCATACCGGCCAGGCCAGCGAGGGGCCGCGAAAGCGCGACTCGACCAGGTGCTTGAGCCGCAGCAGCAGGTAGGCGCCGAGCAGGCTGAGGAGCAGGCCCAGCCAGTCGGCGTAGACCCTGAACGCGGCGCCGTCGCCGAATGCCTCCAGCAGGCTGAGCACCATCAGCACCACGCCGCCGGCTATCGAGGCCAGGCAGAGCCAGGCGAGGATGCGCAGTTGCGCGGGCGTCCAGCGCCGGCGGAAAGCATCCGGTATGCCCTGCTCGACCAATTCGACACGCGGCGTGGCGTAGGGGTTTGCATCCATGGCGAAGCTCCTCGGCAAATGCCGGGAAGTTACCAGCTCCGCCAGCTTCCGGCAGCTGCGACTGTATGGCCAACTATGTCCGCGGCTGTACCGGGACAGCCCCTGGCCGGCTGTTTAGGCTGCGCAAAACAGAAAAAGATGATCGGCACTCCGCGCCTCGCGCAACCTGCCCCGTGGCTCCGCCCACCGCCGTGCCCGGTCGTCCCGCACACTCCATGGAAGTACCCGGCATGACCGAAACCACCCAGCCCCAGCCTCGTCTGCGTCCGTTCGCCGACTCCTCTCCCGCCGCCGTGGTGGCCGGCTTCGTCGCCATGCTCACCGGCTACACCAGCTCGCTGGTACTGATGTTCCAGGCCGGGCAGAACGCCGGTCTCAGCAGCGCGCAGATTTCCTCGTGGATCTGGGCCCTGTCGATCGGCATGGGCCTGGCGACCATCGGCCTGACCCTGCGCTACCGGGTGCCGATCGTGATCGCCTGGTCCACCCCCGGCGCGGCGCTGCTGATCAGCAGCCTGCCCGGAGTGCCGTACAGCGAGGCGATCGGCGCCTTCATCGTCTGCGCCCTCCTGATCACCCTGTGCGGCGTCACCGGCAGCTTCGAACGCCTGATGCGCCAGGTTCCCTCCTCGCTGGCCTCGGCGCTGCTGGCCGGGGTGCTGTTCCGCATCGGCATCGAGATCTGCAACGCCGCCGAGCAACAGACCCTGCTGGTGCTGGCGATGTTCTTCAGCTATCTGCTGTGCAAACGCTTCTCGCCGCGCTATGCGGTGTTCGCTGCGCTACTGGTGGGGGTGCTGCTGGCCGGGATACTGGGCCAACTGGACTTCAGCAGGTTCCGCCTGGAACTGGCGGTACCGGAGTGGACCACGCCGAGCTTCTCCCTGGCCGCCACCATCAGCATCGGCATCCCGCTGTTCATCGTCGCCATGGCTTCGCAGAACATGCCCGGCATCGCCGTGCTGCACGCCGACGGCTACCAGGTGCCAGCCTCGCCGCTGATCTCGAGTACCGGCATCGCCTCGATCCTGCTGGCACCGTTCGGCTCCCACGGGATCAACCTGGCGGCGATCAGCGCGGCGATCTGCACCGGTCCCTCGGCCCACGAGGACCCGCACAAGCGCTATACCGCGGCGCTCTGGTGCGGCTTCTTCAACTGCGTCGCAGGAACCTTCGGCGCCACCCTGGCAGCGTTGTTCGCGGCGTTCCCCAAGGCACTGGTACTGTCCATCGCCGCCATCGCCCTGCTCGGCTCGATCATGAACGGCCTGGCCAACTCGATGGCCGACGAGCGCCAGCGCGAGGCCGCGCTGGTGACCTTCATGGTAACCGCCTCCGGCTTCACCCTGCTGTCCATCGGCTCGGCGTTCTGGGGCCTGGTGGCCGGCCTGCTGACTCAGTTCGTGCTCAACTGGCGGCGCGGCTGACCGACCTCAGTCCGGCGCCGTCACGGGCGCCGGCGTGGCCTGGTGGCCACGGCTGACCCACCAGCCGAAGGCCGCCGCGGTGAAGAACATCAGCACTCCGTAGATCGCCGGCGGAATCGCCATGGTGCTGTTGTTCAGCAGGCTCGGACTCAGCGCCAGGGCGATCGCCAGGGTGCCGTTGTGGATGCCGATCTCCATGCCGATGGCCACCGCCTGGGCCTTCGGCAGGCGCAGCAGGCGCGGCACCCAGTAGCCCACCGCCAGGCTCAGCAGGTTGAAGGCCAGCGCGGCCAGCCCGACCACCGGCGCGTAGGTGACGAAGGTCTGCCAGTCCTTGGCCAGCGCCAGCAGGATGATCACCAGCAACAGCAGCGCGGAAAGGATCTTCACCGGCTTCTGCAGGCGATCCGCCACGGCCGGCAGGCGGTTGCGCACCAGCATGCCGATGGCCACCGGGCCGAGGACGATGACGAAGACCTGCACGACCTTGCCGAACTGCAGGGGAATCGCCTGCCCGTCGCCCATGAAGTATTGCA
The DNA here is from genome assembly GCF_020708595.1 of Pseudomonas sp. 203-8. Classification (NCBI taxonomy): domain Bacteria; kingdom Pseudomonadati; phylum Pseudomonadota; class Gammaproteobacteria; order Pseudomonadales; family Pseudomonadaceae; genus Pseudomonas; species Pseudomonas sp. 203-8. The sequence goes on from NZ_JAJFDF010000007.1 coordinate 274,026, forward strand.
GCGACAGATTGACGATCAGCGGCATGGTGAGGATGGCGATCACCGAGTTCACCGCGGTCAGGGTGATGTTCAGTGCCACGTCGCCATGCGCCAGGTGGCTGTAGAGGTTGGCGGTGGTGCCGCCGGGCGAGGCCGCCAGCAACATCATGCCGACCGCCAGGGCCGCCTCCAGGGCGAAGCCCTGGACGATCAGGAAACAGGCCAGGGGCAGCAGGACGATCTGGCACACCAGGCCGACCAGCACCGGCTTCGGGTAGCGCACCACGCGGAGGAAGTCGGCCGGGGTCAGGGACAGTCCGAGACCGAGCATGATGATGCCCAGGGCGATGGGGAGGAACAGGGTCAGGATGGGATCGGCGGTCATTATTGTTATTGCTCCGATGCGATGGAGACGGGCTCAGGCCCCGGATTCTCGACCCAGGTTAGTCCCCCGGCAGTGGCCTGGCGCGCCAAACCGCGCGCCGACCTGTAACAGAATGCGAATGCCCCGCGCCGGGGCATCCCGGTTGTATCGCCGCCCGCTCAGATCGCCGTCGCCCCGCCGTCCACCGGCAAGGCGATACCGGTGGTGAAGCCTGCGTTGTCGCTGCACAGATAGAGCACCGCGGCGGCGATTTCTTCGACCCGCCCGACCCGACCCAGCGGATGCATCGCGGCGGCGAACTCGGCCTTGCGCGGATCGGCCTCGTAGGCGCGGCGGAACATGTCGGTGTCGATCACCGCCGGACACACGGCGTTGACGCGGATGCCCTTCTTCGCGTACTCGATCGCCGCCGATTTGGTCAGGCCGATCACCGCGTGCTTGGAAGCAGCGTAGATGCTCATCTTCGGCGCCGCGCCGAGCCCGGCGACCGAGGCGGTGTTGACGATCGCGCCACCGCCCTGGGCCAGCATCAGCGGGATCTGGTGCTTCATGCACAACCAGACGCCCTTCACGTTGACAGCCATGATGGCGTCGAACTCGGCTTCGTTGCCGTCGGCCAGCTTGCCCTGCTCGATCTCGATACCGGCGTTGTTGAAGGCGTAGTCGAGACGGCCGTAGGCCGCCGCGCAACCCTCTACCAGCGCCTTGACCTCGGCGTCGCGGGTGACGTCGCAGCGAATGAAGACGGCTTCGCCACCTGCCTGGCGGATCGCTTCGACCGTGCCCTCGCCGCCGGCGCTGTCCAGGTCGGCGACCACCACCTTGACCCCGGCGGCGGCGAAGGCCAGCGCGGTAGCGCGGCCGATGCCCGCCGCACCGCCAGTGACCAGTGCGACCTGGCCGGAAAGAAGTTTGCTCATCTGCTGCTCCTCGGAAAATCGCCTTCCGCCAACTGCGACGGAACCGGGCCGCGCCAGTCTAGCCAGGGCCGGCGCAAGGCATAGCACTATCAGGGGACTGGAGGATGGGCCATCCAGCCCGCTGATAAGACTGATGGCGGCGAATCATCGGCATAGATGACCGGTCATTTCCGCACTCGCCTTCGCTTGCCGCCGGCGCCGGCGCCAGCTATCCCTAGGGGCCTGTTTCCCGACATTCGAGTGCCCTGCCATGACCTCCCAGATCAATCGGCAATACCAGTTGGCCCAGCGTCCCAGCGGGCTGCCCGGCCGCGACACCTTCAGTTTCGTCGAAACCCCGCTCGGCGAACCGGCCGAGGGCCAGATTCTGGTGAAGAACGAGTACCTGTCGCTGGACCCGGCGATGCGCGGCTGGATGAACGACGCCCGCTCCTACATCCCGCCGGTGGGGATCGGCGAGGTGATGCGTGCGCTCGGCGTCGGCAAGGTGCTGGTTTCGAAGCACCCCGGCTTCCAGGCCGGCGACTACGTCAACGGCGCCCTCGGCGTGCAGGACTATTTCATCGGCGAGCCCAAGGGTTTCTACAAGGTCGACCCGTCCCGCGCGCCGCTGCCACGCTATCTCTCGGCGCTGGGCATGACCGGCATGACCGCCTACTTCGCGTTGCTCGACGTCGGCCAGCCGAAGAACGGCGAGACCGTGGTGATCTCCGGCGCCGCCGGTGCGGTGGGCAGCGTTGCCGGGCAGATCGCCAGGCTCAAGGGCTGCCGGGTGGTGGGCATCGCCGGCGGCGCCGAGAAATGTCGCTTCCTGGTCGAAGAACTGGGCTTCGACGGCGCCATCGACTACAAGAACGAAGACCTCGCCGCCGGACTCAAGCGCGAATGCCCGAAGGGTATCGATGTGTTCTTCGACAACGTCGGCGGCGAAATCCTCGACACAGTGCTCACCCGCATCGCCTTCAAGGCACGCATCGTCCTCTGCGGGGCGATCAGCCAGTACAACAACAAGGAAGCGGTGCGCGGCCCGGCCAACTACCTGTCGCTGCTGGTCAATCGGGCGCGCATGGAAGGCATGGTGGTGATGGACTATGCCCAGCGCTTCCCAGAAGGCCTGAAGGAGATGGCCACCTGGCTGGCGGAAGGCAAGCTGCAATCGCGCGAGGACATCGTCGAAGGCCTGGAGACCTTCCCCGAAACGCTGCTCAAGCTGTTCAGCGGGGAAAACTTCGGCAAGTTGGTGTTGAAGGTCTGAGGTCCGCCGCCGGCGCGAAGAAGCGGCGGATAGCGCCTCGCCTCGAAGAGCGTGTGCACTGAAGAAATAATGATTCCCGGCAATCCTGCCGCCTGTCCTTCGGGCTAAGCTGCGGCATCCGCGCCTGCAAGGAATCAGCCGCATGCCACTCGCCCGCTGGGTACCCGGACTCGATAGCCTGCTCCACTACCGCCGCGCCTGGTTCCGTCCGGATGTCCAGGCCGGGCTGTCGGTAGCGGCGATCCAGATCCCCACCGCCATCGCCTACGCCCAGATCGCCGGCTTCCCGCCCCAGGTAGGCCTCTATGCGTGCATCCTGCCGATGCTGATCTACGCCCTGATCGGCAGCTCGCGGCAGTTGATGGTAGGCCCCGACGCGGCGACCGCGGCGATGGTCGCCGCCGCCATCACCCCGCTGGCGGCGGGCGATCCGCAGCGCCTGGTGGACCTGTCGATGATCGTCGCGATCATGGTCGGGCTGTTCTCCATCGTCGCCGGCCTGGCCCGCGCCGGGTTCATCGCCAGCTTCCTCTCGCGACCGATCCTGGTCGGCTACCTCAACGGCATCGGCCTGAGCCTGCTGGTCGGGCAACTGGGCAAGCTGTTCGGCTACGAGGCGGCGACCAGCGGCTTCGTCGCCGGCATCCTCGCGCTGCTGGAGAACCTGCTGCACATCCATTGGCCGACGCTGATCCTCGGCAGCCTCTCGCTCTTGCTGATGGTGCTGCTGCCGCGGCGCTTCCCGCAGTTGCCCGGGGCGCTCTGCGGCGTCCTCCTGGCCAGCCTCGCCGCGGCGCTGCTGGGCCTGGATCGCTACGGCGTGGAACTGCTTGGCGAGGTACCGGCCGGGCTGCCGCAACTGAGCTGGCCGCAGACCAGCCTGGAGGAACTGAAAAGCCTGCTGCGCGACGCCACCGGCATCACGGTGGTCAGCTTCTGCAGCGCCATGCTCACCGCACGCAGCTTCGCCGCCCGTCACGGCTACAGCATCAACCCCAACCACGAATTCGTCGCCCTCGGCCTGGCCAACATCGGCGCCGGGGTCTCCCAGGGCTTCGCCATCAGCGGCGCCGACTCACGCACCGCGGTGAACGACATGGTCGGCGGCAAGACCCAACTGGTCGGCGTGGTCGCCGCGCTGGTGATCGCCGCCACCCTGTTGCTGCTGAACAAGCCCCTGGGCTGGGTGCCGATGCCGGCGCTCGGTGCGGTCCTGTTGCTGGCCGGCTGGGGCCTGATCGACGTGCAGGCGCTGAAGGGCTTCTGGAAGCTCAGCCGCTTCGAGTTCAGCCTCTGCCTGCTGACCACCGTCGGCGTGCTCAGCGTCGGCGTGCTGCCGGGAATCTTCGTCGCCGTCAGCATCGCCGTACTGCGCCTGCTCTACTACACCTATCGCCCGAGCGACGCGGTGCTCGGCTGGATGCACGGCATCGACGGCCAGGTCGAGCTGGCCAAGTACCCGCAGGCCACCACTCTTCCCGGCCTGGTGATCTACCGCTTCGACGCCCCCCTGCTGTTCTTCAACGCCGACTACTTCAAGCAGCGGGTGCTTGCCGTGGTGGACGGCAGCGAGCGGCCGAATGCGGTGCTGCTCAACGCCGAAGCCATGACCAACCTCGACATCAGCGGCCTGGCCACCCTCCACGAGGTGCAACAGATCCTCAAGGCCCAGGGCGTGCACCTGTCGCTGGCGCGGGTGACCGGGCAGACGCTGGACCTGCTGCAACGCTCGAGCATGCTCGGCGAGATCAAGCCGCCGCTGGTGTTCAGCTCGGTGCGCTCCGGGGTCAGTGCCTATCGCTACTGGCTGCGCCAGCAGGAAAGACTCGCCGCCCAGGCCGCGGCTACAAGCGGAAATGCCTGACCATGCCCTGTAGTTCGCGGCCCAGCTCCGCCAGTTGTTCGCTGGACGAAGCCGTCGACTGCATGGCTTGGGCCGACTGATCGGCCACCTCGCGGATCGCCGTGACACTGCGGTTGATCTCCTCGGCGACCGCGCTCTGCTGCTCGGAGGCCGCGGCGATCTGCTGGTTCATCTGCTGGATCAGCGCCACCGCCGTGGCGATGTTGCCCAGCGCCGCCTCGGTCTGCAACGCGTCGTCGACGCTCTGGTCCACCAACTGGTGGCTGCGCTGCATACGCTGCACCGCCTGCTGCGTGCCATTCTGCAAGGCACCGATCAGGGTCTCGATCTCGGCCGTGGACTGTTGGGTGCGCCGCGCCAGCGCCCGCACCTCGTCGGCGACCACGGCGAAGCCTCGACCCTGGTCGCCGGCCCGCGCCGCCTCGATGGCGGCGTTCAGCGCCAGCAGGTTGGTCTGCTCGGCCACGCTCTTGATCACGTCCAGCACGCTGCCGATGCGCTGGCTGTCGGCGCTCAGCGCCTCGACGCTGGCGGTGGCCGCGCGCACCGCCTCGGCCAGTCGCTCGATCCGCTCCAGGGTCTGGCGTACCACCTCCTGGCCGACGCTGACCTTGCCGTCGGCGCTTTCCGCCGCCCCCGCGGCTTCCTCGGCGTTGTGCGCCACTTCATGGACGGTGGCGGCCATCTGGTTCATCGCCGTGGCCACCTGTTCGGTTTCCGCCCGCTGGCTGTCGATTCCCAGGCGGGTGCGCGTGGTAACGCCGGACAGCGCCTCGGAAGCGCCGGCAATCCGCCCGACGCCGTCCTGCAACTGGCTGACGATACCGCGCAGGCTGCCGGTCATGGCGCGCATCGCGGCCATCAGTTGGCCAACCTCGTCGCGCCGCTCGCTGTCGACCCGTACCGCAAGGTCGCCTTCGGCGATCCGCTGCGCCACACCCATCGCCTGGCGCAGCGGACGGACGATCAGCAGGCTGATGCCGAAGGCCGCGCCCAGGCCCACCAGCAGCGCCAGCACGGCGGCGCCGACGATCAGCAGGGAGTTTGTCCGCAGGCTGTGGAGCATGGCCTGCTGCTGCGCCTCCCAGCTACGGTCGACACGCGCCATCACCTGCCCGGCGCGCTCGCCCATGGCGGCGTACATCTGCCGCTCCTGGAGCTGACTGGCGCGGTACTCGGCGAGCTTGTCGGCGAAACCGCGGATATTGGTCAGCACGTCCTTGACCACCGACACGTAGGCATCGTCGGTGATCGCCTGCTCCAGCCGGGCTGCCAGCTCCAGCGCCTCGCGCAGCGATTTCGGCGGCCCCTCCTGCGCATCCGCGGCGCGCGCTTCGAGACGCGAGCGGGCCTCGTCCAGCCCCTGAAGGACCAGGCGATTGACCTGGGCGACCTGGGCCGCCTGCTGCAACAGCGGCTCGCCGTCGTGCCCCTGGCTCTCCTTCAGCGCATAGGCGCCATCCTCGGCCAGGCTGGACTGGAGGATATCGAGGCTGTTGGCGGCGCCGTTCAGCGACCAACTGGCGCTTTCCCAAGCCAATTGGCGTCCCTGGATGGACTGCTCGAAGCGGCCGAACGCTTCTAGGTATGCCGCCAGCACCTGCTCCACCTCGGCCATGCCAAGCGCCTGATCGGCGTCGCCGTCGGCCTTGAGCCGGCCCACCCGTTCAAGGGTCGCGGCCAGGCGCTGGCGCAAGCGCTCGGCGTCGCTCTTTTCCCCGTGCAGGGCAAATTCCTTCTCGGCCTGGCGAACCTCCAGCACGTCGCGATTGATCGCGCTCATCTCCTGCAGGCGCGCGAAGCGCTGCCCCAGCGCATGCAGCGAGAGCACCGCGAGCGCGGCCACCAGCGCGGTCAATAGCAGGACCAGGGTAAAACCGATGGCCAGTTTCTTCGCCGTGCCGAGATCGGCCAGACGCCTGCGCAGCAACCCCAGCATGACTCCCCTCCCCCGTGACGCGCCGTCTGCGTGCGCATTTCCCGCTGTGTCGCGCGTTTTTCGCCGAACCTGAGCGGCCGGGCAAGGTAGTGGCACGATAATGGCCAGGAGAGATATGCGCAGGTCGTTTCCAGGATATCCGGGCTGACGTCGGTCGAGCGCGGAGCCATACTGGGCGCCCCATGGAAAAGGAGCTTGCCATGCGTCCCGTATTGCCGCTGTTGCTGTCGCTGAGTCTGTGCGCCCCCGCCCTGGCCGACTGGAGCGGCCCGATCGAGCAGCCGCTCTGGTCGTTGCCGGCGGCGCCGGGCCTGTCGCGCTGGCTGATCGTGCACAACCTGTCGAGCGCGGCGGCCGACGGCCTGTACCACGTCGAGGTCCTGGAGCGCCGCCAGGGCCAGCAGCCCTGGCAGTTCCAGCGCCTGGCCGCGCACCTGGCGCTGACCGAACAGGCGCTGCGCGCGAGTATCGTGGCGCCGCTGAAGCGCGGCGGGGTGTATCCGGAAAGCTACCAGTTCGCCTATCGCCAGTGGCAGGAACGCCAGGCCGCGGGCCAGGCGCCGGTGTGCCGGCGCACGGTCGACGAGTGCCTGCGGGCGCCGGACTGAGCCCGGCTACCTGGGCCGGATCATGCTGAACGTGTCGCGGGTATGGCTGTAGTGGCTGCCGCCCAGGCGACCGACCAGGTCGAGCCGGGCGCTATCCACATGGCGCTCGTCGGCCAGCACGGCATCGTCGACATGGGCCAGCAGCACGCGGGCGAAGATCAGGTGGCAATTGGGGTTCTCCGCCGGATACGGCTTGATCTCCGCCACCTCGCACTCGAAGGCCACCGCCGCCGCGGCGATCCGCGGCGGCGCCACGCGTACGCTGGACACGGTAGGGATGCCGACCGTCTCGATCTCGCTCACACCATGGGGCAGCCAGGCGGAGGTGGCGTTCATGGTCTCGGCCTGGGCGGCGCCGACCAGGTGGATCACCAACTGCCCGGTGGCCTGGACGTTGCGCAGGGTGTCCTTGAGGCTGCCGTCGTCGCGCAGGCTGACGTTGACCATCAGGGTCGGCGGCTCGTCGCTGATCACCTGGAAGAAGCTGAACGGGGCCAGGTTGCTGGCGCCCTCGGCGGACAGGGTCGAGACCCAGGCAATCGGTCGCGGGGTGACGGTGGAAGCCAACCAGCGATAGGCCTCGGCGGGAGCGATGGTGGTGAAGTCCAGTTGCATGGCGGTCTCGCGGAAATCGACGGAGGGGACGCCGATTATGCCGCAGCCCCGCAGCTCTCGCGACCGTCTGCGCCGCAGCCCTGCGCCACCTGGAGGCAGCGGCTAGACTTGCCCTACCCTCACCCAGGAGCCCTGCCATGAACTATCGAGGAAGCTGCCACTGCGGAACCATCGCCTACGAAGTCGAAGGCGACCTCGACCAGGTGATCCAGTGCAACTGTTCACTGTGCAGCCGGCGCGGCTGGCTGCTGTGGTTCGTCCCGCGCGACCGTCTGGCGCTGAAGACGCCGGCCAGCGCGATGCACACCTACACCTTCAACACCCACCGCCTGCAGCATCACTTCTGCCCCACCTGCGGCTGCGCGCCGTTCAGCGAAGGCATAGGTCCGGACGGCCAGGCGATGGCCGCGGTCAACGCGCGCTGCCTGGAGGACATCGACGCCAACGCGCTCCCGGTACAGCACTACGATGGCCGCAACGCCTGACGCTGGCGCAGGTAGCCGATCACCTCGGCCTGGTTGCCGCGGAACTCGACGCGGTCTTCCTTGCTCTGCCGCTGGAAGGCGTACATCGGGTCGTAGTACTCCTTGAGCAGCCCCTCGATCCAGCCGCGATGGGTATCCACCGAGCCGTCGCGGCCCTGCTCTTCCAGCGCCTGCACGAGGATCGCCGCCAGCCGCTGGTAGCGCTCGCCGCCGAGGCGCTTGACGATGCCGGCGAGGCTCTTCTGCAGGTAGGCGGAGAAGGCGGCGAAGCCCTCCTCCACGCCCACCACGCGCTCGAACTCGCTGCGCAGATCGATCACGTAGTCCCTGAGGATACGCTCGACACGCTGCTCGAAGGCATCCTCCAGCCAGACCAGCGGGTAGCTCTGCATACCCTGGTACAGCTCCAGCGGCAAGGAGCAGCTGCCGACGATCCGCCCCTCGTCCTCGAGGACGAACTGGCCGACGCCACGATGACGCTTTTTCAGGATGTCGATGGCCAGGCGGTTCTCGAAGTCGATCTGCGCCGGCTGCGGCGTGGCTCGCCGGCCAAAGCTGGAGCCGCGATGGTTGGCGTGGCCTTCGAGATCGAGGCTGTTGTCCAGCGCCGCGATCACCTCGGTCTTGCCGCAACCAGTAAGGCCGCCGACCAGCACGAAATCGCACTCGTCGACCGCCGCGCGGGTGGTTTCGAAAAGGAAGTTGCGCAACGCCTTGTAGCCGCCGATCACCCGTGGGTAGTCGATGCCGGCGTCCTGCTTCAGCCACTGCTGGACGATCTGCGAGCGCAGGCCGCCGCGGAAGCAATACAGGTAGCCGTTCGGGTTGGCTTCGGCGAAGGCTTTCCAGGCCGCCAGCCGTTCGGCCTTGAGCGCCCCGCAGACCAGTTCGTGGCCAAGGGCGATGGCGGCCTGCTGGCCGTGCTGCTTGTAGCTGGTGCCGACCTTCTGCCGCTCGATGTCGTTCATCAGCGGCCGGTTGACAGTGTTGGGAAAGGCGCCCTTGTGGTACTCCACCGGGGCGCGCACATCCATCAGGGGGATATCGTCGAGAAACAGTTCGCGGTAGTGCTGGGTGTTGTCGCGCATTACAGCACCTGTACCGCGAGACTCTGTCGCTCGACCAGCTCGCCGATCGGCGCCAGTTGCAGGCCGAGTTCCGCCGCCACGGCGAGGAACTCCGCCTCGCCTTCCGGAGCCACCGCCACCAGCAGGCCGCCGCTGGTCTGCGGATCGCAAAGCAACAGCTTCTGCACTTCCGGCAGTGGCGCGATGCGCTCGCCATAGCTGTCGAAGTTGCGCAGTGTGCCGCCAGGCACGCAGCCCTGCTCCAGGTAATATTCGGCACTGGCCAGGCGCGGTACCGCGGCGTACTCCACGCGTGCGGTGAGCTTGCTGCCGTCGGCCATTTCCACCAGGTGGCCGAGCAGGCCGAAACCGGTGACGTCGGTCATCGCCTTGACCCCCGCCAACCGGCCGAAGCGCGCGCCGGGCCTGTTCAGGGTGCACATCCAGTCACGCGCCACGCCGACGTCCTCGGCGCGCAGCCTGGCCTTCTTCTCGGCGGTGGTGAGGATGCCGATGCCCAGCGGCTTGGTCAGGTACAGCCTGCAGCCGGCCTCGGCGGTGTCGTTGCGTTTCATGAAGCGCTTCTCCACCACGCCGGTCACGGCCAGGCCGAAGATCGGCTCGGGGGCGTCGATGGAGTGTCCGCCGGCCAGCGGGATGCCGGCTTCCTCGCAGACCTTGCGGCCGCCGGCGATCACCTCGCGGGCGACTTCCGCGGCCAGCACGTTGACCGGCCAGCCGAGGATGGCGATGGCCATCAGCGGGTCGCCGCCCATGGCGTAGATATCGCTGATGGCGTTGGTCGCGGCGATACGGCCGAAGTCGAAGGGGTCGTCGACGATCGGCATGAAGAAATCGGTGGTGGAGACCACCCCGCGCTCCTCGTCGAGGGCGTAGACAGCCGCGTCGTCGCGCGAGGCGTTGCCGACCCAGAGCTTCGGATCGAGGTTCTGCGCGCCGCTGCCGGCGAGGATCACCTCCAGTACCTTGGGCGAAATCTTGCAGCCGCAGCCGGCGCCGTGGCTGTACTGGGTCAGGCGGATCGCCTCGCTCATCGGTGTACTCCCGTGGATGTCGGAAAAGTGCCCATTCTAGCAAAGCCGGCGCCGCCGCCAGAGGACCGATCGCCGCGCCCGGCTCAGCGCCCGGCGCGCGACTCGCGGATATAGAAGCGCGCCTTCTCGGCCTTGCTGGTGCAGCCCTCGTAGGCCTCGAACTGCTGCTGGGTCTTGGCCCCGGTGAGCAGGGTCAGGGCCTTCGAGTAGCTGACGGTGCCGGCGAAGCCTTCGGCCTTGGCCAGGTCGAGTTCCTTCCAGGCCGCGTCCAACTGGTCGGCGCAGTTCTCCCGGTAGGCGGTCTTGCCGGCGCAGCCGGCCAGGGTCAGGGCAAGGACGGGCAGAACGATCCAGGTTTTCATCGAACGATCTCCGGACAGGGAAAGGGCCGCGCATCGCCGCGACGCACTTGGCGGCGGCCGGGCGACACGCGTATCGTTTTCGCTTCGTCACGCAGTATTGGCAAGGGGTTGCAGATGAGCAAACAGGTCGCCCTGGTATTGGGCTCCGGCGGTGCGCGCGGCTACGCGCACATCGGCGTGATCGAGGAACTCGAGGCACGCGGCTATGAGATCACCTGCATCGCCGGTTGTTCCATGGGCTCGGTGATCGGCGGCATCTACGCCGCCGGCAAGCTGCGCGAGTACCGCGAGTGGGTGGAAAGCCTGGATTACCTCGACGTGCTGCGCCTGCTCGACGTCAGCTTCCGCCTCGGCGCGATCCGCGGCGAGCGGGTGTTCGGCAAGATCCACGAGATCCTCGGCGAGGTAAACATCGAGGACCTGTCGATTCCCTACACGGCGGTTGCCACCGACCTCACCAACCAGCAGGAAATCTGGTTCCAGGAAGGCTGCCTGCACCAGGCCATGCGCGCCTCGGCGGCAATCCCCAGCCTGTTCACACCGGTCATGCAGGGCAGCCGCATGCTGGTCGACGGCGGCCTGCTCAACCCGTTGCCGATCGTGCCGGTGGTGTCGGCCCACAGCGACCTGATCATCGCGGTCAATCTCAACGCCACCAACCAGAAGCAGTACCACCTGCCGGTGATCGAGCGTCCGGCCGCGCTCAAGGGGCGCTTCGACAGCATGATCGAGAGCCTCGGCCACAAACTCTCGTTCTTCCGCCGCCACGGCGACGACAATACCCCGCCGGAGCTGAGCGCCGACGCCCTGCTCCATCCGGTTCCGGCGGAATCCGAGGAGCCCGCCGAGCCGCAACTGCAACAGCCAGCCGCGGCGCCGCAAGGCAAGGACTCGCCGAAGTCGGCCAGCGGCACCACGGTGGTGGAAAGCAGCGGTCCGGCATCGCTGCTGGAACTGGTCAACCAGAGCTTCGAGGTGATGCAGACCTCGCTGGCGCAGTACAAGATCGCCGGCTACCCGCCGGACATCCTGATCAACGTGCCGAAGCGGGTCTGCCGCTTCTTCGAGTTCTACAAGGCGCCGGAACTGATCGCCCTCGGCCGGCAGATCGCCAGCGACACCCTGGACCGCTACGAGGAAGACAACGCCTGAGCCTCAGCGGCTGAACTCGAGGACCTCGTAGCCGCCGCGCCGTTCCGGGAACAGCAGGAGGAAGCCACCGGCGTGCGGGCGCAGCAGCGCGACCACGTCGGACTCAGCCGGCGCGCCGTGGGCCAGGCCACTGAAGGCCACCTGGGGCTCGTCGTTGACCGTGGCGCCGCCGAGGAACACGTAGCGCTGCGTGCCTTCGCGGAACAGGTAGCCGCTGACCCGCTGCGAACCGCTGGTCTTCTCCAGGAACAGGCCGCGGTCGGTACGCCGGATGCGGCACTGGAAGTTCGGATAGCGATAGATGCCGTACTGGTCGGCCTGGGTCGAGCGGCACTTCCAGTCGCCCAGCAGGCCTTTCTCGTCGACGGCGACGACGGGCTGCGCCAGGCTGAGTTCCAGTTGCTCCAGTTCCGGCAGGAATTCCTCGAAGGCACTGTCGTAGTAGCGCTTGTTGATGGCCTCGGCGTCCTGCTCGACGGCCAGCACGCTGCGCTGCTGCTGTTCGCTGGTGTAGCCACGCCAGTCCGGTTCGGCGGCGCCGGCATGCGCGCAGGCGGCGAGAACGGTGAGGCAGGCGAAGACACGGGAAACGGGGATCGGACGGGACATGGCGACCTTCCTGGCGAGTGGACCGGCGCATCCGGCGCCGGCAAGCGGTAGCCGCAGAACATAGCGCAGCGGCGCCGGGAATTCGAGCGCCGCCACGACGGGCGGCGGTTTCAGAAGATCGACCAGCCGATCCGCTCGCTGAGTTTCTCCAGCGCGGCGATACCCGCCAGCGAATTGCCCGCGGCGTTCAGTTCCGGCGACCAGACACAGACCGTGAAGCGCCCCGGCACTACCGCGATGATGCCGCCGCCGACACCGCTCTTGCCCGGCAGGCCGACCCGATAGGCAAAGTTGCCGGCCTCGTCGTAGAGCCCGCTGGTGGCCATGATCGCGTTGACCTGCTTGGTCTGCCGCTCGTTGAGTACCTGCTCGCCGCTGTGCTTGCAGAAGCCCTTGTCGGCGAGGAAGCAGAACGCCCGCGCCAGGTCGACGCAGCTCATGCGCAGCGCGCAATGATGGAAATAGCTGAGCAGCACCGCCTCGACGTCGTTGTGGAAGTTACCGAACGATTTCATCAGGTAGGCCGCCGCCGCGTTGCGCGAGCGGTGCTGGTACTCCGAGCGCGCCACCACCGAGTCCGACACCACTTCCGGGTTGCCGCACAGGCGCCGGACGAAATCGCGCATCGATTGCGCCGGCGCGGCGAAACGCGACTGGTTGATGTCACAGATCACCAGGGCGCCGGCATTGATGAACGGGTTGCGCGGCTTGCCGCGCTCGAACTCCAGCTGCACCAGGGAGTTGAAAGGCTGGCCGGAGGGCTCGTGGCCGAGGCGTTGCCAGATGTCCTCGCCGGAATGCTGGATCGCCTGGACCAGGCTGAACACCTTGGAAATGCTCTGGATGGAAAACGGCCGCAGGGCGTCGCCGGCATGGAACAGCTCGCCGTCGCGGCTGTACACGGCGATCCCCAGTTGGTTCGGCTCGACGCCGGCGAGCGCGGGAATGTAGTCGGCGACCTTGCCGCGCCCGATCAGCGGGCGGACTTCATCGAGAATCTCGTTCAACAGTTGCTGCATGATGACCTTCGTCGTGACACCGGGGCGCCGACCCGGCGCATCCGGGCCAGCGCGAATGCGCGGCATCATAGGCGATGAACGCGCGGGAGGCATGCCCCTCGCGCAGAATTGCGCTGCGCGTCAGCTGTCGCGCAGGCGATAGCCGACGCCCGCCTCGGTCACCAGGAAGCGCGGGCTGGCCGGATCGTCGCCGAGTTTCTGCCGCAGGTGGCCGACCACGACCCGCAGGTAATGGGTGTCTTCGACATGGGTCGGACCCCAGATATCCTTGAGCAGTTGCTGCTGGGTCACTACCCGTCCGAGATGGCGTGCCAGCGCGGCGAGCACTGCATACTCCTTGCGCGTCAGCGCCACTTCCGCACCCTCCAGGGTGACTCGGCGATAGGCGAAGTCCACCTGCAACGGGCCGACCGCCACCGACGCCTCCGGGCTTTCGCCCTGCGCCGCCTGGCGCAGCAGGACGCGCACGCGGGCGAGGAACTCCTGGATGCCGAACGGCTTGGTCACGTAGTCGTTGGCGCCGCCGTCCAGGGCCAGTACCTTCTCGCCCTCGCTGGCGCGCACCGACAGCACCAGCACCGGCACCTGCGACCATTCGCGCAGGTCGCGAAGGATGTCCTGGCCGTCGCGGTCCGGCAGGCCGAGGTCGAGCACCACCAGGTCCGGTCGGTTCAGCGCGGCCTGGGCCAGCCCCTCTTCGCCGGTGCCGGCCTCGAGCACCCGGTAGCCCTGGGCATTGAGACTGATACGGAGGAACTTGCGGATCTGCGGTTCGTCGTCGATCAGCAGGATGCTGTTCTGCAATTGGGTCATGGCACTCGGCACGGCAGGTGAACACGGCGACAGGCCAGCGGCGGCGTCGCGGAAACGGCAGGAATAGCGCGAGCGCGGGCGCCAGGCAAGTGCGCCGGGCTCATTCGTCGCCCTCCAGTTGCCCGAGGTCCGGCTGCGGATGCAGCGGCAGGTGCAGGATCAGCGTGGTGCCGCGACCGTCGAGGCCTTCGCCGACGCTGATGCGCCCGCCGTGGGCGCCGATCATGCCCTGGCAGATCGCCAGGCCCAGGCCGGTGCCCTGGCCACCGCGGTCGCCACGGGCAGCGGTGTAGAACATGTCGAAGATCTTCTCCCGCTCGGCCTCGGGAATCCCCGGCCCCTCGTCGCTCACCGCGAAACGCAGCTCGGCGGCATCCTGGCTGACCTCGATGCGCAACCGGCCGTGGTTCGGCGAGAAGCGCGCGGCATTTTCCAGCACGTTGATCAGCGCCTGCTCGATCAGCGCCGCATGCACGTAGAGCAACGGCAGGTCGTTGGCCACGATCGCCTGCACCCGGTACGGCGCCAGCACCGCGCGCAGGCGGTTCAGCGCGCTGCCAACGATGTCGCCCGGCGCCACCCAGTCGCGCGCCAGCTTCAGGCCACCGTGGCCGAGACGGGTCATGTCGAGCAGGTTCTGGATATAGCGGTCCAGTCGCTCGGCCTCGTCGCGGGTGCTTTCCAGCAGTTCGCGACGATCCGCCGGCGGGATCGCCTCACCCAGCGCCAGCAGGCTGTCGATGGAGCCGCGCATGGCCGTCAGCGGCGTGCGCAGGTCGTGGGACACCGAGGCGAGCAAGGCGCTGCGCAGTTGCTCGGTCTCGCCGTGCAGGCGCGCGGCCTCCAGGTCCTCGGCCAGGCGAGCCCGCGCCAGGGCCTGGGCCAGAGGCTGGCCGAGGGCGGCGAGCAGGCGCCGGCGCTGCGGGCTCAGCGGCTGGCCGTCCAGCGGCGCGACACCGAGCAGTGCCAGCGGTCCCTCTTCCGCCGACAGCGGCCACCACCACCAGCGTCCTCCGGGCAGCGTGCCAGTACCGAGGCCGGCCGGCTGGTCGTGGGCCCAGGCCCAGTCCGCGGCGACCCGTTCCTGGTCGGCGAGTTGCCGCTGCACGCCGGCCTCGGTCTTCCACTCGCCATTGACCTGACCGAGCAGGCAGACCTCGACGTCCTTCCAGTCGTCGAACTGCTGGGCGGCGGCGGCCAGCACCGCCTGGCGGTCGGTGGCGGCGGTGAGCTTGCGCGACAGCTCCAGCAGCAGGCTGGTTTCCTCCTGGGTATCGCGCAGCGCCTCCAGCTGGCGCCGCTGGCGTGCCGCCAGGTTGCCGGTGAGGCCGGCCATGAACAGGAAGAACGCCAGGCTCAGCAGGTCTTCGTGGCGATGGATGGCGAAGGAAAAATGCGGCGGGATGAACAGGAAGTCATAGGCCAGGAACGACGCCACCGCGCACAGCAGTGCCGGCATCAGGCTGCTGCGCACTGCCACCAGCAGCACCGCCATCAGGAACACCAGGGAGATGTTCGGCAGCTCCAGCAGGTGCGCCACGATCCAGGCCAGGCCGCTGGCCAGGGCGGTCGCCAGCAGCGCCAGCAGATAGTCGTTCCACACCACCGGATAGCGTGGCCGCGGTTCCGCCGGGCGTAGGTCGGCCTCGCTGTCCAGGGCACTGATCTCCAGGCCCTGGCCGTCGCGCAGCAGACGCCCGGCGAGACCACCGCCGAAGGCCCGGCGGTGCCAGCGGCGCCGCGACTGGCCAACCAGGACCAGGCTGGCGCGGCGCTCGCGGGCATGTTGCAGGAGGGTCCGCGCCACCTCGCCGGCGCGCAGCACGACGATCTCGCCGCCGAGCCGCTCGGCCAGTTGCTGCGCACCCTGCAGGCGCATCCGCGCCTGCTCGCCGCGCAAGCCGCCGGTATCGACGTGTACCACGCTCCAGGGCAGGTGCCGACGTTCGGCGACCCGGCAGGCGTGGCGCACCAGGCGTTCGGCCTGTTCGTCACCGTCGATGCCCACCAGCAGCCGCCCGCGCAACGCCGGCGCTTCCTCGCCGCGCTGGCGGTAGCGGTGGTTGAGGTCGGCGTCGACCCGCGCGGCGGCGGTCTGCATCGCCAGTTCACGCAGCGCGGTGAGGTTGGTCTGCGAGAAGAACGCATCGATCGCCGCCCGCGCCTGTTCCGGCACGTAGACCTTGCCCTCGCGCAGGCGCTCCAGCAGCTCGCGCGGCGGCAGGTCGATGAGGACGATCTCGTAGGCCTCCTGCAACACCCAGTCCGGCACCGTCTCGCGGACCTGCACGCCGGTGATGTCGCGGACCTGGTCGTTGAGGCTCTCCAGGTGCTGGACGTTGACCGTTGTGTAGACGTCGATTCCCGCCGCCAGCAACTCCTGGATGTCCTGCCAGCGCTTGGCGTGGCGGCTGCCGGGAACGTTGCTGTGGGCCAGTTCGTCGACCAGGGCCAGCGCCGGCGGGTCGGCGAGGAGACCGTCGAGGTCCATTTCCTGCAGTTTCATCCCTCGATACTCGAGGCTGCGCAGCGGCTGCTGCGGCACGCCTGCGAGGAGGGACTCGGTTTCCGCCCGCGAGTGGGTCTCGACCACCCCGGCGCGCAGTTTCACGCCCTGGCGCAACTGGGCCTGGGCGGCCTGCAGCATGGCGAAGGTCTTGCCCACCCCCGGCGCCGCGCCGAGAAAGACTTTCAGGCGGCCGCGCCCGTCAGCGGGCAGGTCGGCCAGCAGCGCGTCGGCGCGTGCGGTGTCGGTCATGGATCGGTCGTACTCCGTTGCTCTGCGCCGCGCAGGGCGGACGATCGCCGGCGATCATCCGCCGATGCGGCGATATTGCAAGCCCTTGCGTGGGTCTCTGGGGAAACCTAGCGCTTCAACCCCGCCAGCGCCATGTTCAGCGCCAGCACGTTGACCACCGCCGGCCCCACCAGCGGCCGCTCGGTGTGGCCTTCCACCAGGTCTTCCACCAGCCGCAGCGGCAGCCCGCGCGCCGTGGCCACCCGCAGCGCCTGGTAACGCGCGGCCTGCGGCGGCAGCTGCGGATCGAGTCCGCTACCGGAGGTAGTGACCAGCGCCAGCGGCACCGGCCCCTGGTCGGCGATACGCTCCTGGGCGGCGTCCCTGGCGATGCGCTCGGCCAGTGCCGGGTTGCTCGGCGCCAGGTTGCTCGCGGCACTGGAAACGGTGGCGTAGTCGCCCGCCGAAGGCCGCGAATGGAACCACTCCTCGCCGTCGAACTTCTGCGCGATCAGCCGCGAGCCGAGCACCTTGCCCTCGGCGTCGCGCAGCAGGCTGCCATTGGCCTGCTCGGGGAACGCCAGTTGGGCGATACCGGTGACCAGCAGCGGATAGGCCACGCCGGTGACCATGCTCAGCACCAGCAGTGACGCCAGTGCCGGACGGAGTTGCTTGAACATGTGCAGATCCTCTCTTCAGTCCCAGGCC
Source organism: Pseudomonas sp. 203-8 (assembly GCF_020708595.1). Taxonomy (NCBI): domain Bacteria; kingdom Pseudomonadati; phylum Pseudomonadota; class Gammaproteobacteria; order Pseudomonadales; family Pseudomonadaceae; genus Pseudomonas; species Pseudomonas sp. 203-8. The sequence goes on from NZ_JAJFDF010000007.1 coordinate 291,598, forward strand.
CTCGCCCGACGGCGAGGGCCGTTGTTCATGCCAGGCCGACGGCGGTCAGCAGCAGGTCGATCGCCTTGATCCCGAGGAACGGCGCCACCAGGCCGCCGACGCCATAGATCAGCAGGTTGCGCTGCAGCAGTTGCGAAGCGTCCGCCGCCTGCACCCGCACGCCGCGCAAGGCCAATGGGATCAACGCGACGATGATCAGCGCGTTGAACACGATGGCCGACAGGATCGCGCTCTGCGGGCTTTGCAGGCGCATCACGTTGAGCACGTCGAGCTGCGGGTAGATGCCGACGAACAGCGCCGGCAGGATGGCGAAGTACTTGGCCACGTCGTTGGCGATGGAAAAGGTGGTCAGCGCGCCGCGGGTGACCAGCAACTCCTTGCCCACCTGGACCACGTCGAGCAGCTTGGTCGGGTCGCTGTCCAGGTCGACCAGGTTGGCCGCCTCGCGGGCGGCCTGGGTGCCATCGTTCATGGCCATGCCGACGTCGGCCTGGGCCAGCGCCGGGGCGTCGTTGGCACCGTCACCGCACATCGCCACCAGGCGACCTTCGCCCTGCTCCTGGCGAATCCGCGCCAGTTTCTTCTCCGGGGTAGCCTCGGCGATCACGTCGTCGACCCCAGCCTCGGCGGCGATGGCAGCGGCGGTCAGCGGGTTGTCGCCGGTCACCATTACGGTGCGGATGCCCAGCCGGCGCAGTTCGGCGAAGCGCTCGCGAATGCCCGGCTTGACCACGTCCTTCAGGTGAATGGCGCCGAGCAGCCGGCCGTTGGCTACCACCAGCAGCGGGGTGCCGCCGCTCTGGGCGATCTTGTCCACCTCCCGCGAAAGCACCTCGGGCATCTTCTCCCGCGGCAGGTCGATGAAGCGCAGCGCCGCATCCACCGCCCCCTTGCGGTACACCTGGCCGTTCCAGTCGACCCCGGACAGGCGGGTTTCCGCGCTGAAGGCGATCGGCGTCAGCTCCTCGCGGCGCGGCTCCTCGATCGGATGCAGGATGCGCAGGTATTCGACGATCGACTTGCCTTCCGGGGTGTCGTCGGCCAGCGAGGCCAGCAACGCGCCCTCGGCCAGTTCCTTGCCGCTCACCCCCGGCGCGGCGTACAGCGCGCTGCAGCGGCGGTTGCCGAAGGTGATGGTGCCGGTCTTGTCGAGCAGCAGCACGTGGACGTCGCCGGCCGCCTCCACCGCGCGACCGGACTTGGCGATCACGTTCAGGCGCACCAGGCGGTCCATGCCGGCGATGCCGATGGCCGAGAGCAGGCCGCCGATGGTGGTCGGGATCAGCGTCACCAGCAGCGCCACCAGGAACACCAGCGGCAGGTTGCCGCCGGCGAACAGGGCGAACGGCTTGAGGGTCACCACTACCAGCAGGAAGATCAGGGTCAGGCCGATCAGCAGGATGTCCAGCGCCACTTCGTTGGGGGTCTTCTGCCGCTTGGCGCCTTCCACCAGGGCGATCATCCGGTCCAGGGTCGACTCGCCCGGGTTGGCGCCGATCCGTACCAGCAGCCAGTCGGACACCACCTGGGTGTTGCCGGTCACCGCCGAGCGATCGCCGCCGGACTCGCGGATCACCGGCGCCGATTCGCCGGTGATGGCGGCCTCGTTGACCGCCGCCACCCCTTCGATGACTTCGCCGTCGCCGGGAATCATCTCGCCGGCCTGGACCCGTACCACATCGCCCTTGCGCAGGCTGCTGGCAACGACGCTCTCGAAACTGCCGTCGGCGCGCCGCTTATTGGCGGAGAGGCCCTGGCTGCCGGCCTTGAGACTGTCCGCGCGGGCCTTGCCACGCCCCTCGGCGAGCGCTTCGGCGAAATTGGCGAAGAGCACGGTGAACCACAGCCAGAGGGCGATCTGCAGCGCCACCGAGGTCGGCACCGCCTGGTCGGGGACGAAGCACAGCAAGGTGGTGAGCACGGCGGTCAGTTCGACCACCAGCATCACCGGCGAGCGCAGCAACTGGCGCGGGTCGAGCTTGACGAAGGCTTGCAGCAGCGCCGGCCGCCACAAGGCGGCGAGGCTGGTGGACGCGTTGTGGCGACGTTCGAGCGATTTGTGCAAGGCGTTCTTGGACGCCTGGGTCTGAGCGTTCATGTGCGATTCCTTCAGAAGCCGAGGCTCAGTTGTTCAGCGATCGGGCCGAGGGCCAGGGTCGGCAGGAAAGTCAGGCCGCCGACCAGCAGGATGGTCACGGTGAGCAGGCTGACGAACAGCGGACCATGGGTCGGGAAACTGTTCGGCCCCACCGGGCTGGCCTTCTTCGCCGCCAGGCTGCCGGCGATGGCGAGGATCGGCAGGATGTAGCCGAAGCGGCCGATGAGCATGGCCAGGCCGATCATCAGGTTGTGGAACGGCGTGTTGGCACCGAAACCGGCAAACGCCGAGCCGTTGTTGGCGCTCCCCGAGGTGTAGGCGTAGAGCAGTTGGCTGAAGCCGTGCGGGCCGGGATTGGTCACCGCCGAGGCCGGCCCCGGCAGGCTGGCGGCGATGGCGCCGAGCACCAGCACGCCGACAGGCATCACCAGCAGGGTGAAGACCAGCAGGCGGACCTCCTTCGCCTCGAGTTTCTTGCCCAGGTACTCCGGCGTCCGCCCGACCATCAGGCCGGCGAGGAACACCGCGATCAGGACGAACAGCAGCATGCCGTAGAGGCCGGCGCCGACGCCGCCGAAGATCACCTCGCCGAGCATCATGTTCAGCAGCGGCAGCATGCCACCCAGGGGGCTCAGGCTGTCGTGCATGGCGTTCACCGAGCCGTTCGAGGCGGCGGTGGTGGTGATCGCCCAGAGCATGCTGGCGGCGGTGCCGAAGCGACTCTCCTTGCCCTCCATCGGCGCGCCCTGCTCGATCGGCAACTGCGCCAGCGCCGGGTTCGGCTGGTATTCGGCCCACAGCGACAGGCCCAGGCCGAGGCAGAACAGCAGCAGCATGCAGCCGAGGATCGCGCGGCTCTGGCGCAGGTCCTTCACGTAATGGCCGAAGGTGAATACCAGCGCCGCCGGGATCAGGATGATCGAGGCCACTTCGAACAGGTTGCTCCAGGCGCTCGGGTTCTCGAACGGATGGGTCGAGTTGACGCCGAAGAAGCCGCCGCCATTGGTGCCCAGCTGCTTGATGGCGATCTGGCTGGCCGCCGGGCCGAGCGGGATGGTCTGCTCGGCGCCTTGCAAGGTGGTGGCATGGACATAGTCGAAGAAGGTCTGCGGCACACCCTGCCAGACCAGCAGCAACGCCAGCAGCAGGCACAGCGGCAGCAGCACGTAGAGGGTGCCGCGGGTCAGGTCGACCCAGAAGTTGCCCAGCTGTCGTGTGGAGCGGCGGCTGATGCCGCGCGCCAGGGCCACCAGCACGCAGAGGCCGACCGCCGCGCTGACGAAGTTCTGCACCGTGAGGCCGACCATCTGGCTGAAGTAGCTCAGCGAGGCCTCGCCGCTGTAGGCCTGCCAGTTGGTGTTGGTGACGAAACTGACCGCGGTGTTGAACGCCAGTGTCCATTCCAGGCCCGGCAGGTGCTGCGGGTTCAGCGGCAGGCTGCCCTGCAGCATGAGGATCGAGAACAGCAGGACCAGGCCGGCCAGGTTGAATGCCAGCAGCGCCAGGGTGTAGGTCTTCCAGTCCTGCTCGCTCGCCGGATCGACGCCGAACAGGCGATAGCAGACGCGCTCCAGTGGCGCCAGCGGCGCGCTGAGGAGATTGCGTTGGCCTTCCATCACCTTGAAGCAGTAGCGCCCGAGGAACGGTGCAGGCACCAGGACCAGGGCGAAAAAGGCCAGGATCAAGAGAATCTCGTGGCTGTTCATGTGCCCTCCCCTAGGCACGGTCGGCGCGTAGCAGCGCCACCAGCAAATAGACGAACAGTCCCGTGGCCAGGGCCAGGGACAACCAATCCAGAACGGTCATGTGTGCGATCTCTCCTTCGAGCGGCCTCTGCCGCTTGAGGGAAAGTCTCCGCAAAGGGGGCGTAAAGAAGCGATTCAGGGCCGCGTCGGACGGCATAAAGAAAGCGTAAAGAGTGGCGCGGACAGCGCCTGGGACAGCAACCGGCCGGGGACTGCGCCACGGCCGGTGACAAGGCGAAGGATCGACGCTAGCCCTGGGCGGCGCGGATCATGTTGCGGGCGATCAGCAGTTGCTGGATCTGCGTGGTGCCCTCGTAGATGCGGAACAGCCGCACGTCGCGATAGAAGCGCTCGATCCCGTAGTCGCCGATATAGCCGGCGCCGCCGAAGATCTGCACCGCGCGGTCGGCGACGCGGCCGCACATTTCCGAGGCGAACAGCTTGGCGCAGGACGCCTCGGTACCGACATCGCGGCCTTCGTCGCGCTGCCGCGCGGCGTCGATGACCATGCAGCGCGCCGCGTAGGCTTCGGCCTTGCTGTCGGCAAGCATCGCCTGGATCAACTGGAACTCGGCGATCGGCTGGCCGAACTGCTTGCGTTCCAGGGCATAGCGCAACGCATCCTCGAGCATCCGCTCGGCGACCCCCACACAGACTGCGGCGATGTGCAGGCGGCCCTTGTCGAGCACCTTCATCGCGGTCTTGAAGCCGACGCCCTCGACCCCGCCGATCAACTGACTGGCAGGCACCCGGCAGTCGTCGAAGATCACGTCACAGGTATGCGCGCCCTTCTGTCCCATCTTGCGATCCGGCTTGCCCAGGGACAGCCCGGGCGTACCGCGCTCGACGACGAAAGCGGAGATTCCGCCGGCGCCACGGATCGCCGGGTCGGTGCGCGCCATCACGGTGTAGATGCCGGCCTGCGGGGCGTTGGTGATGAAGCGCTTGGTACCGTTGAGCACGTAGTGCTCGCCGTCACGCACCGCCGTGGTCTTCAGCGAGGCGGCGTCGGAACCGGAGTCCGGTTCGGTGAGGCAGAACGAACTGAGCAGTTCGCCCGACGCCAGGCGCGGCAGGTAGCGCCGCTTCTGTTCTTCGGTGCCGTCGATGACGATGCCCTGGGAGCCGATGCCGTTGTTGGTGCCCAGCAGCGAACGGAACGCTGGCGAGGTCCGCCCCAGCTCGAAGGCGATGCTCACCTCTTCCTCCATGGTCACCCCGAGGCCGCCGTAGGCCTCCGGGATCGACAGGCCGAACAGGCCCATCTCGCGCATGCGGGCGATGATCGCCTCGGGAATGCGGTCGGTTTCCGCCACTTCCTGCTCATGAGGCACCAGGCTTTCGCGGACGAACTGGCGGATGCTGTCCAGCAGCAGGTTCAGGGTTTCCGGATCACGAATCATGCTCACTCCAATAGGCCCCTAGGCCGGTTGCCATGATTCCGTCACCGGCCTCGGTCAGCGGGTGGCGGCCTCGATGTTGTGGACCATGTGCAGCAGGCGCGGGCCGATGTCGTCCTCCAGTTTCTCGCGCTTGAGATGGAAACTCGGCCCGCCGCAATTGAACGCCAGTAGCCCATGGCTCTCATGGTGCAAGGCCACGCCCACCGCGTTGACGTCGCGTTGCCACTCGCCGAGCGACAGGCAGAAGCCGTAGTCGGCATAGTCGCGGAAGGCCCGCTCCAGCCCCTTGCGCACTTCCGGCCAGTCTTCCGGGTGGCGCTTGCGGATGTGCCCGAGGATGAACTCCCGCTCGTCCTCCGGCATCGCCGCCAGGCAGGCCCGACCGATCGCGCTGCGGTGCAGCGAGAGGTGGCTGCCGACCTGGCGACGCATGGTCAGGTTGGCCTCGCCATGCACCACGTCGAGGTAGACCATGCTCAGCCGGTCGCGGGCCGCCATGGCCACCGCGGCCTTGGCGTAGCCGGCCATCTCTTCCATCAAAGGGCGGGCGAGCGCGCGAATCGACAGGTTCGAGAGCATCGCGTAGCCGAACGACATCACCCCCACTTCCAATTGATACTTGCCGCTATGCGGCAGGTGACGCAGATAGCCCAGCCGGGTCAGGGTGTGGGTCAGACGCGACACCGTCGGCTTCGGCAGGCCGGTCTTCTTCGCCAGTTCCTGGTTGCCCAGCAGGCTTTCCCGTGGTGTGAAACAGCGCAGCAATTCCAACCCGCGGGCCAGCGCGGTGACGAACTGGCGGTCCTTGAGTTCCTCGTCTTTCTCCTGCATCGGGTCGATCAGCACAGCTTCGAAGGCGGACACTTCCGCTTCCGTACTGGCACCTTCCGCCGGACTCCGGCGCTCGTCGTTGCCGCGCATAGTAGGGACCTCTTTTTCAAAAAATCAATAAAACAAAATCATATTTCGCATAGCGAAACTAATAGAAGAACCCATGCACTTTCAACAACGAAAATAAAATCCTTTTAAAACAGTAAATTGTATAAGTAGATCGTCCAAAATCCGACGCGAGTATTTACAACGCCCCGGCTGGCGCTGATTATTTTCGATAAATCATGAAACTATATTTCGCATAGCGAAATATCAATTCATCGGAGCTTCCATGTCCGCCGATCCTTCGCCCGTGGTCCTGCTCGAATTTCCCGCAGCCGATATCGCCCTGCTTCGCCTCAATCGTCCGCAAGCCAGGAACGCGCTGAACGACGAAGTGCGCCAGCGCCTCGCCAGCCACTTCCAGACGCTCGGCGCGGATCCGGCGATCCGCGTCATCGTGCTCACCGGCGACTCGCGCTGCTTTGCAGCTGGCGCCGATCTCCGCGATCTCTCGACGAGCACGGCGATCGGCCTGTACGGCCGCCACGGCGAGCGCTACTGGGAAGCCATCGCGCGCTGCCCGAAGCCGGTGATCGCCGCGGTCAACGGCTTCGCCCTGGGCGGCGGCTGCGAACTGGCGATGCATTGCGACCTGATCGTCGCCGGCGAGTCGGCACAGTTCGCCCAGCCGGAGATCAAGGTCGGGGTGATGCCGGGTGCCGGCGGCACCCAGCGCCTGGTACGGGCGGTGGGCAAGTTCCAGGCGCTGCGCATGCTGTTCACCGGCTGCCTGGTGAAGGCTCCGCAAGCGCTGGCCATGGGCCTGGTCAGCGAAGTGGTGGCGGACGAGTCGACGCTGGCGCGCGCCCTGGAACTGGCCACGGAGATCGCCCGCCTGCCCCCTCTGGCGCTGGCGCAGATCAAGGAGGTGGTCCTGGCCGGTGCCGACCTGCCGCTGGACAGTGCCCTGGCCCTGGAACGCAAGGCGTTCCAGTTGCTGTTCGACTCGCAGGACCAGAAGGAAGGCATGCAGGCCTTCCTGGAGAAACGCCCGCCGAACTACCAGGGGAAATAGACGATGCCCGATATTCGTTGTATCGCCGTGGTCGGTACCGGTGCGATGGGCACCGGGATCGCCCAGATCGCCGCCCAGGCCGGCCTGACTGTGTGGCTGTTCGACAGCCGCGCCGAGGCCGCCGCCGAGGCACGCCAGCGCCTGCGGCAGACCTTCGAGAGCCTGTGCGGCAAAGGCAAGCTGAGCGCCGCCGACGCCGAGGCCGCGCAAAACCGGCTGCGGGTGGCGGAACGCCTGGAACAACTGGGCGACTGCGAACTGGTGGTGGAGGCCATCGTCGAGCGCCTGGAGGCCAAGCAGGAATTGCTGCGCCGGCTGGAAGCCATAGTCGCGCCGGAGACCATCCTCGCCAGCAATACCTCGTCGTTGTCGATCACCGCCATCGCCGCCGCCTGCGAGCGGCCGCAGCGGGTCGCCGGCTTTCACTTCTTCAACCCGGTGCCGCTGATGCGCGTGGTCGAGGTGGTCGACGGCCTGGCCAGCGCTCCGGAAGTCGGCGACGCCCTGCTCGCCCTCGCCGCGCGCCTGGGCCACCGCGGCGTACGGACCAAGGACAGCCCCGGCTTCATCGTCAACCATGCCGGCCGCGCCTATGGCACCGAGGCCCTGCGCATCCTCGGCGAAGGCGTCGCCGAATGCGCCGAGATCGACCGTGTGCTGCGCGAGTGTGCCGGCTTCCGCATGGGGCCGTTCGAACTGCTCGATCTTACCGGCCTCGACGTGTCGCACCCGGTAATGGAATCGATCTACCAGCAGTACTACCAGGAACCGCGCTACCGCCCGCACCCGCTGACCCGCCAGTTGCTCGCCGCCGGCCGTCTCGGGCGCAAGAGCGGCCAGGGCTTCTATCGCTACGTCGACGGCCAGCCGCAGGACAAGCCCGGTCCGCAACCGGTGCCGCAGGCCGCCATCCGGCCCCCGGTGTGGCTGGGCTGCGAAAACGAGGACGACCGCCGCACGCTCGCCGAACTGCTGCATCGCCTCGGCGTCGAGCCGGAAACCGGCGAACGCCCTTCCGCCGCAGCGCTCTGCCTGCTGGCCGCCTGGGGCGAGGACCTGAGCAGCGCCGTGCAGCGCTTCGCCTGTCCCGCCGAGCGCAGCGTCGGCATCGACCTGCTCTGCGACCTCGAGCGCCGGCGCTGCCTGATGCTCTCGCCACTGACTACCCCGGCCATGCGCGACGCCGCCCACGCGCTACTGGCTGGCGACGGCGTCGGGGTCACGGTGCTGCGCGACAGTCCCGGCTTCGTCGTCCAGCGGGTACTGGCGATGATCGTCAACCTCGCCTGCGACATCGCCCAGCAGGGCATTGCCAGCGTCGAGGATATCGACCAGGCGGTGCACCTCGGCCTCGGCTATCCCCACGGCCCGCTGGAATGGGGCGACCGCCTCGGCCCGCGGCGCCTGCTGAGCATTCTCCAGCGCTTGCAGACGCTTACCGGTGACCCGCGCTACCGGCCCAGTCCCTGGCTGCGCCGACGAGCGCAACTGGGCATGTCCCTGCGCGCCGGCGAAACCGCCGCCGTAGGCTGACGCATCGGCGACCTGGCGGCGCAGCGTCATGCGTCTCGCCGCCAGGCCAACGCTTTTTCCCCGAGCGACGCTTTCCGGGCTTGCAGCTGCCGAGGTATCCTGCGCGCAAATTCATCCGATGATTGGATGTTTCTTCCGTGACCATTCCCCTCAAGCGCTCCCTGGTGGACATCGCCCTGGAGCAGATCCGCCAGCGCATCGACGCCGGCCATTGGCCGCTCGGCCAGCGCCTGCCGCCGGAGCCGGAACTCGCCGAGCTGCTCGGCATGAGCCGCAACACCGTGCGCGAAGCGGTGCGGGTGCTGACCTTCTCCGGCGTGCTGGAAGTCCGCCAGGGCGACGGCACCTACGTGCGCGCCTGCGCCGATCCGCTGGAAACCATGCTGGTGCTGGCGCGCAGCGCGGTGCAGCACTCCCTGGAGGCACGCGGGATGATCGAGATCGAGGCGGCGCGCCTGGCAGCCGTTCGCCGCGACGACAGCGACCTGAGCGCATTGCGCGAACATCTCGACGCTTCGCGCCAGCGCTACGGCAGCGCCGACCTGCAGGACTACATCGAGCACGACGTCCGCTTCCACCAACGGATGGTCGATGCCGCCCACAATCCGGTGCTCAGCGAACTCTACCGCTACTTCTCGCAGGTCATCCGGACCTCGCTGGAACGCACCATGGCCGACCCACAAAGGGCCCAGCCCTGCTTCGAGCTGCACCAGCAACTGCTCGATGCCATAGAACGCGGAGACCCGGACGCTGCCGCCGCGGCCAACCGCGCACTGCTGATCTGAACCCGGGACAGACCCATGACTCACGCCTTGAATGCCCGGCCGGGAGCGCACCCCGGCCATCCTCCGGAAGAACTGCTGATCGATGCCGAAGTCGACGACGAACCAGCCCCGCCGGCGCCGCCGCTACGCCCCTGGCTGCTCCTGCTGGGCCTGGTGCTGGTGGCGCTGAACCTGCGCCCGGCGCTGTCCAGCCTCGCCCCCCTGCTCAACCAGGTACGCGACGATACCGGCCTCTCGGCCGCCGCCGCCGGCCTGCTGACCACCGCGCCGGTACTCTGCCTGGGGTTGTTCGCGCCGCTCGCGCCGCGCCTGGCCCGGCGTATCGGCGCCGAACGCAGCGTGCTGCTGATCCTCTTCTGCCTGGCCGGCGGCATCGTCCTGCGCAGCCTGTTCCCGGTGTTCGGCCTGTTCGCCGGCAGCGTCCTGGCCGGCGCCAGCATCGGCATCATCGGCGTGCTCCTGCCGGGCATCGTCAAACGCGACTTCCCGCGCCAGGCCGGGGTGATGACCGGGGTCTACACCATGGCCCTGTGCCTGGGCGCAGCGCTCGCCGCCGGCGCTACCGCGCCGCTGGAGAAGCTCTTCGGCAACTGGGAACTGGCGCTGGCGTTCTGGTCGCTGCCGGCGATCCTCGCCGCCGCCTTCTGGCTGCCGCAGACCCGCCAGGGCCAGCACGCCCATCGCCAGGCCTTCCGTGTCATCGGCCTGTGGCGCGACCCGCTGGCCTGGCAGGTCACGCTGTACATGGGCCTGCAATCGTCCCTGGCCTACATCGTCTTCGGTTGGCTGCCGTCGATCCTGATCGACCGCGGCATGACTGCGGTAGAAGCCGGCCTGGTGCTGTCCGGCTCGGTGATGCTGCAACTGATCACCGCCCTGCTCGCGCCCTGGCTCGCCGCTCGCGCCAGGGACCAGCGCCTGGCGGTGGTGCTGGTGATGGCGACCACCCTCGCCGGCCTGCTCGGCTTCCTCTATGCGCCGCTGCAGACCATCTGGGGCTGGGCGGTCCTGCTCGGCCTCGGCCAGGGCGGTACCTTCAGCATCGCCCTGGCGCTGATCGTCCTGCGCTCGCGCGACGCCCACGTCGCCTCGCATCTGTCGGGCATGGCCCAGGGCGTCGGCTACACCCTGGCGGCCATGGGGCCGTTCATGGTCGGCGTGGTCCACGACCTGACCGGCGGCTGGAACGCGGTCGGCTATATCTTCATCGGCGTCGCCATCGCCGCCACCCTGTTCGGCCTCGGCGCCGGGCGCAGCCAGTACGTGGGGGCCCGCAGCGAACACCTGTAGCCCCGCAGACGCAAAAAGCCCCGCATCGCGGGGCTTTTTCTCCTTCGTCACTCAGGCATCCGGGCCGCGCCCTTCGGCGGGCGGCGTCCGCGGCGTGCTGGCGATCCAGTCGCTGAGCAGGTTGTAGGCCACTGCCAGCAGGATCGGGCCGAGGAACAGGCCCATGAAGCCGAACGCCAGCAGGCCGCCGAATACCCCGAGCAGCACCACCACCAGCGGCAGGTTGCCGCCACGGCTGATCAGGTAGGGTTTGAGGATGTTGTCCACCCCGCTGATGATGAAGAAGCCCCACAGGCCGAGGAACACCCCGTGGCCATAGTCGCCCTTGAAGAACAGCCAGGCGGTGGCCGGACCCCAGACCAGCGGCGGGACCATCAGTAGGCTGCAGGCGAAGGTCAGCAGGCCGAGCAGCATGGCTCCCGGTACGCCGGCGATCATGAAGCCGATCCAGGCCAGCAGGGCTTGCGCCGCGGCGGTACCGATCACCCCGTTGACCACCCGCTGTACGGTGCCGGCGACAAGGTCGCGATAGTGCTCCGCGCGGTTGCCGATCAGGCGCTCCAGGGCACGGTGGACGATGGACTCCAGGCGCGGCCCGTCGCGGTAGAAGAAGAAGATCAGGATCAGGCTGAGGACCAGTTCCAGGATCCCTCCGCCGATCTTCGCGCTGCGCGCCAGCAGCCAGTTGCCGACCTCGCCGACATAGGGCTTGAGCACGTAGAAGAACGCCACGCCCTGTTGGTCGATGGAGTCCCACCAGCCGATCAGGCGGTCGCCGATCAGCGGTACGCCGGCCATCCACGAAGGCGGCGGCGGCAGGCCCTCGACCTGGAGATTCTTCAGCAGCTCCATCAGCGAGCGAACGTTGTCCGCCAGGCCGAAGCCGAGCCAGATCAGCGGCAATGCCACCAGGACGATCCAGCCCAGGGTCAGCAGGCCCGCCGCCAGCGACTCGCGGCCACCGAGCAGGCGCGTGAGCATGCGCATCAGCGGCCAACTGGCGAAAGCCAGCACCGCGGCCCAGAACAGCGCCGACCAGAATGGCGCCAGCACCCAGAGACTGGCACCGAGCAGACCGAACAGCAGCACGCGAAGCAACAGCCGATCGTTATCGAACATCAAGGCAGGCCTTCCTCAAAGGGGGATACACCGATAGACAGCGCTCGGCGTGCGCCGTTTCCAGCCGGAGCGTGGGGCGCGGGGGAAAGGCAGTCTACTCTGGCGGGCGGCCTTGCCGAAGGCATTTTCGCCATCGCCCGGGCCCGCAGGCCCGGGCGAACGCGTTCAACGCAGCCAGTTGAGGTGCAGGCCCTCGACCTCCGACTGGCCCAGCTCCATGCGGCTGTTCAGCACGCCCTGCCCGCGCAGGGCGTCGCGCCACTCCTGGGCGTGCTTGCCGGACAGCTCGACCCGCACCCCGGTATCCAGGCGCAGGGTCCGCACCAGCAGCTCCAACCAGGAGCCGGCCGGCTCCGCCGGCACATGGCTGAGGGTCAGTTCGCCGTTGGCCTTGAGCAGGCGCAGCAGGGTCGCCGGGCTCGGCAGCAGTTCCGCCAGCGGCGCATCGGCCTTGAGTTCCTCGGCCTGCAGGTAGGCGCGGCGATTGCCACGGGTGATCGAGTAGACCGCCACCAGGCTGTTCTCCTGCGGCGCCGCCAGACGCACCAGCAGGTAGGCCTGCTGCTCGTCCGGGCCGTACAGCTTGGCATTACCGAACACGGCGTTGGCCAGCAGGCTGCTGGAGCCGCAGTCGCGTCGCTCGCACCAGAACAACGGCGTGGCGTCGGCCTTGAGCAGCGCGGTGCGCGCCGCGGCGAACGCCTCCTGGCTGCTGTGCTCGGGCGGCAAGCGGTAGGTCAGTGCGGTCAGCTCGCCTTCGGCGCGCACCTCGCCCTCCATGCGCAGGCGACCGCTGATGCGACTGATCGCCCCTAGCGGGTAGATCCGTTCCTCACTCGGCGCCTGACGGAAGTCGACGATCTCGGCGCGCGGGAAGCGCGGCAGGATGTCCAGGTCATGGCTGCCGGGAAGGTCGGCGGCCAGCGCCGAAAAGCTGAAAACGCCCAGGGATAGCAACAGGAACCCTCGCATACCGGCCCTCAACGGGTCAGCATCGACTGGGCGGTACGGATGGCGTCGTCGCCCTCCTTCTCCCGCCGCGGCACCAGCAGTCCGCGCTGCACCGCGGGACGCGCCTCGATGGCGGCGATCCAGCGCTGCAGGTTGTCCAGCCCGTCGACGGCGACACCGGACCAGTCGTGGATGCGCACCCAGGGATAGGTGGCGATATCGGCAATGCTGTAGTCGCCGGCGAGGTACTCGGCCTCGCCCAGGCGACCGTCGAGAACTTCGTAGAGGCGCCGGGTCTCATGCTGGTAGCGGTCGATGGCGCCCTGCAACTTCTCCGGGAAATAACGGAAGAACACGTTGGCCTGCCCCTGCATCGGGCCGACCCCGCCCATCTGGAACATCAGCCACTGGATCACCCGCGAGCGGCCCTTGACGTCGGCGGGCATCAGTTGCCCGGTCTTCTCGGCGAGGTAGATGAGGATCGCGCCCGACTCGAAGACGGCGAAGTCGTCGTTGTCGCGGTCGACGATGGCCGGGATGCGGCCGTTGGGATTGATCCTGAGGAATTCCGGAGCCTTCTGCTCCTTCTTGTCGAACGACAGCGCGTGCACCCTGTAGGGCAGGCCCATTTCCTCGAGGGCGATGGAAACCTTGTGGCCGTTCGGCGTGGCGGCGGTGTAGAGATCGATCATGCGGTGACTCTCCGTAACGATCCGTCCAGCCTTACGGCTGGACCCGGAATAGTCAAGGAAACAACGGCAAGCCGGTGTTTCAGCGCGCGAAGAAGGCCGCGAAGACCCTGGCCACCGCCTGCGCCCCGGCCTCATCGTCCAGATGCAGGTGATGCCCGCCCGGCAGGTGGTGCCGCTCGAACGGCAGGGTCTCCAGCAGCGCCCGCATGCGCGGCTCCACCGCCAGCATGCCCTGTTCGGCCAGTACCAGGCTGACCGGGCATTCCACGCTGCGCACGAAGTTCAGCGCGTGGGCCTGGGTCAGGCGCAGCGGCGACGGTAGGGTCAGGCGCGCGTCGGTGCGCCAGGTATAGCCACCGGGCACCGGTTCCAGGCCGCGCTGGGCGAGCAGTTCGGCGGCCTCCCGGGAGATCTCGCCGACCCCGCGCATCCGCGCTTCCACGGCTTTTTCCAGCTCGGCATAGACCGGCTTGCGCTTGTGGCGTAGCGCCAGTTGCGCCTTCAGCGCTTCGCCGAGCTTCTGCGGCGCCTTGTCGGCTTCGCCAGTGTAGGGAATCAGGCCATCGATCAACGCCAGCCGCTCGATGCGCTCGGGCAAGGCCCCGGCGAGCAGCACCGAGACGATGGCGCCCATCGAGTGCCCCAACAGGGAAAACCGCTCCCAGCCCAGTTGCTCGGCCACCATCAGCACGTCCAGCGCGTAGTCCCAGAGCAGGTAGCTGGCGCCCTCGGCACGATGCGCGGAATGCCCGTGGCCGGCGAAGTCGAGGGCGACGATACGCAGCCCGGCGAGCTTCGGCGCCAGGCGCGAGAAGCTCATGGCGTTGTCCAGCCAGCCATGCAGGGCGATCACCGGCTTGCCGTCCGGCGGACCGAACAGATGCGCGGCCAGTTCGATGTGCGGCAGGCTGATGCGTACTTCCTCGACCTGCAGGCTCATGCCGAACGCTCCTCGGTCGCCCGCGACCAGCGATCGAACACGCCTTTCAGCAGTTCGGCGGTTTCCCGCGGGCGCTCCAGCGGGAACATGTGGCCGCCGGGCAGCGACATGAACTCGCCGCGCGGCATCGCCCGGATCAGCCGGGTGTGGTGCGGCAACACCACCTTGCTGTGCCGCCCGCGCACCATCGCCAGCGGCACCTGCAACTGCCGCGCACGCCCCGGACTGCTGTGCGGCACGCTGCGGTAGATGCTGATCTCGGTGGCCGGATCGAAGCGCAGGCGCAGGCCGGAACCGCCGCCGCTGTCGGCCAGCCCGTGGCGTACGTAGGCCTCCAGGCAATCGGGGTCGAAACGGCGGAACAGCGCCTTGCCGGAGAAGTACGCCCGCGCCTCTTCCAGGTCGGGGAACGCCTCGCGACGCCCCAGGGTGCGCCCGGCCGGAGTGATCCGGTCGATGAAGCCGAAGCGCTTGGCGGCACGGATCACCAGGCGGTCGGCGAAGGTCAGCACCGGCGAATCGAGCATCACCACGCCGCGGTAGAGTTCCGGCCGGCGCAGCGCCGCGTGGTAGTGCAGCACGCCGCCGAGGGAATGGCCGACGCCCCAGACCGGCTGTTCCAGGCTGGCGAGATGGTGCAGCAGTTCGTCCACCAGGTTGTCCCAGTTGTCGTTCACCGGGAAACGCGGGTCGTGCCCGTGCATTTCCAGGTGATCCACCCGGTACTCCGGCGCCAACGCCTCGAACAGCTTGGCGTAGGTAGCCGACGGGAAGCCGTTGGCGTGGGCGAAGAAAACCGATTGCGACATGCGCGACGTCTCGACAGGGCTGATGCCAGGGATTCTCCGGCAGCCTCGCCGAGGCGGCAATGGCTTTGCCGGCTGCCTTGCACGGCGAAGCGGCCAAAACCTCAGGCAGAGCGGACGAGATGCTCGAGGATCGCCGCCGCCACCAGCAGGAACACCACCCCGCAGGCCGCGTCCAGCCAGGGCACCGCGCGCAACAGGCGGGCCTGCAGGGCCGGGCGGGTAAGGGTCAGGCTGAGCAGGCCGAACCAGCAGGCGCCCATGCCGAACAGCAGCGCCGCCACCGCCAGTTTGCCGCCGAGCGACATCTGCGCGGGAATCAGGCTGCCGAGCAAGGCGATGAAGAACACCAGCGCCTTGGGATTGAACAGATTGGTCGCCACTCCGCGCAGCCAGGGCCCCAGGGGCGACGGCGGCAGTGCCCCGTCGAGCCGGCCCGGCTGGCCGTCGCCGCGCCGCAGCCAGGCGCGCAGCGCGCCGACGCTGAGCCAGGCCAGGTACAGCGCGCCGAGCGCCTGCAGGATGGCGAACAGCACAGGCGTACGGCTGAGCAGCAGCGACACGCCGGTCAGCACCAGGGTGGTATGCAGGAGAATCCCGCAGGCCAGCCCCAGCGCGCTGGCCAGGCCGGCCCGCCGCCCCTGGTGCAGGGACGTGCGCACCACCAGGGCGACATCGGGACCGGGGCTGACCAGGGCTATGGCGAACACCGCCGCCAGGGTCAGCAAGACAGACAATTCCTGCATGGCTACTCCACGAAAAAGGGATCGGAAAGGAAAACGCGAATCAGCGCTGGCGCAGGCGCGCCGGCGGTAACCCATAGGTGCGCCGGAACAGACGGCTGAAGTGCGCCTGGTCGTAGAAACCGAACTGCTGGGCCACCTGGCTCAATGGCTGCTCGCCGCGCAGAACCAGCGGCAAGGCGCGCTCCAGGCGCAGTTGGGTCAGCCACTGGTGGGGCGGCAGGCCGCAGTGACGGCGGAAGCGCCGCAGCACCTGCCAGGGGCTCAGGCCGCAGAAGGCGGCCAGTTCCTCCAGGTTCGGCGGGTACTCCAGGCGCGACTCCAGCCAGTCGCGCAGCCGCGTCCAGTCGCGCTGGCCGAAGCCTTCCCGGTCGCCCTCCTCCAGGCGCAGGCTGCTGCCCAGGCTGAGCAGGCAGGCCAGCGCCTGCCAGAGGTGCTCTTCCAGGGCCAGACGGTTCTCCAGCGCCGCCGCTCCGCCGAGCATGCCCAGGTGCAACTGACGCAGGCGCTGCTGCAGACGCTCGTCGCGGACCAGGCTGCTGGTCAGGCGCGGCGCCCCCCGGCGGCCGTCGCTGAAGTCACGGCTGGCGCGCTCCAGCCAGTCGGCATCGAGCGCCAGGACGCGGATACGGTAGCCCTCCTCGCCGGCGCTGCTGCCGTCGTGGATGCTTTCCGGCGCCATCAGCAACGCGTCGCCGGCCCCGGCCAGGCGCCGTTCGCCGCCGGCGGCATAGCGATGCCGGCCCTGCAACAGCAAGCCGATGTGGTACTCCAGGTGGAAGTGCCGGGGAAAGGAAAAGCGGTTGTGCTCGGCGTCTATCAGGCGTACGCCGGGAATCCCGCTGCTGAGATGGGTGATCTGTTCCATCCCGCTACTCTACCGCCCGCGGGACGGAACGATCTTGGACAAAATTGCGGACCGCGCTCAGCCCGCCCTGCCCGCCAATGGCACCACCGCCATGGTCAGGCGGGCGATGCAGCTCGGCTTGCCGTCGTCGCCACTGAGGCGGATGTCCCAGACATGGGTGGTGCGCCCCAGGTGGATCGCCCTGGCCACCGCGGTGACCCGGCCGCTGCGCAGGCCACGCAGGTGGTTGGCGTTCACTTCCAGGCCGACGCAGTAGTACTGGCTGGTATCGACGCACAGGTAGCTGGCCATCGAGCCCAGGCTTTCCGCGAGGACCACCGAGGCGCCGCCATGCAGCAGGCCGAACGGCTGGTGGGTACGCGAGTCGACCGGCATGCTGGCGGTCAGCGACTCGTCGTCGAAGGCTTCGAAGCGGATGCCAAGCAGGTCGCCGATGCTGTTCTTCTGCGAGGCGTTCAGTTGCTCCAGGTCGGGCGTTTGTCGCCAGAGGCTCATGGGAATTCCTTGCGCAAGGGGGAAGCCAAGGGCTTCCCGTCGGTGGGAGTCATTCGTGCCAGAGCACGGCCTCGCGGCGTTCCACCCATTCGTGGAAGCGCGAGCCATAGGCACCTTCCACCATATTGCGCTTGATCTTCAAGGTCGGCGTGAGGAAACCGTTGTCCACCGCCCAGGTTTCCTGCACCAGGACCAGGCCGACCAGGCGCTCGTGCTTGTCAAGCGCACCGTTGACCTGTTCCAGGTGCGCCCGCAGGCTGCTTTCCAGCGCCCCGCGGGTCCCGTTGAGGGCCTCCCGGCGACCGACCTCGGAGAGCACGCAGAGCCCCAACGGCGCGCTGAGGCCCTCGCCGACCACGCAGACCTGCTCGATGCGATCGTGTACCGCCAGGCGGTTCTCGATCGGCGCCGGCGCCACGTACTTGCCCTTGCTGGTCTTGAAGATTTCCTTCATCCGCCCGGTCAGGCGCAGGTTGCCTTCGGCGTCCTGCTCGCCCTTGTCGCCGGTGCGCAGGAAACCATCGGCGGTGAGCACCTCTGCGGTCTTCTCCGGCTCCTTGTAGTAGCCGACCATGGTCGCGCCGCTACGCACCTGCACCTCGCCCTCGTCGCTGATGCGTACCTCGACGCCGGGGCTGTTCTGGCCGATCCAGCCGGTCTTCTGCCTGCCGGGCCGGCAGACGTGGGAGTAACCGCTGTTCTCGGTCATCCCGTAGACCTCGAGCACATCCAGGCCCAGGCGGCGATACCAGAGCAGCAGCGCCTCGGGTACCGGCGCCGCGCCGCAGAGCGCGTAGCGCACCGCGTCCAGGCCTAGCCCAGCGAGCACCTTGCGACCGACGATGCGGCCGAGGATCGGCAGCTTCAGCAGGCGGTCGAGCTTCTGCGCCGGCATCTTCGAATACACCCCCATCTGGAACTTGGTCCAGATGCGCGGCACGCCGAACAGCAGGGTCGGCCGCGCACGCTTCATGTCCTCGACGAAGGTGTCCAGGCTTTCGGCGAAGAACACCGTGGTTCCCCCGTAGAGCGACCCCATCTCGACGAACATCCGCTCCGCCACGTGGCACAGCGGCAGGTAGGAGAGCATCCGGTCGTCTTCGCGGGTGCCGAACAGTTCCACGCCGCGGCTGGCGGCGAAGGCGAAACTGCTGAAGTTGTGCATCACCCCCTTGGGCACGCCGGTGGTTCCGGAGGTGTAGATCAGGGTGGCGAGTTGCTCGGCAGCGGTCGGCGTGTCGCCTTCGAGCGGCGCGCAGGCCTGCAGGTCGCTCCACTGGCGGTCGAAACGCCCTTCCGGGTGCAACGGCATGGCCACGGTCGGTATGCCCTCGGGGACTCCGGGCGCCATCGCCGGCCAGTCGTCGAGCTTGCCGACGAAGACCACCGCCGACTCGGAATGCTCCAGCACCTGGCGCGCCGACTCGGCGGTGAGATTGGGATAGAGGGGGACGGAAACGTGCCCGGCCATCCAGATCGCCAGGTCAATGACGATCCAGTGCGCACAGTTCTTCGAGATGATCGCGATACGGCTGCCGGCGGGGAGATCCAGGCTGCGCAACCAGGCGGCTGCACGCCGCGCCTGGTCGCCCACCTCGCCCCAGCTCAGCTCCTCGACCCGGCCGCCACCGATGGGCTGCACCAGGTAACGCCGTTGCGGATGACGCTTTTCGCGCTCGAAGAAGACTTCGAGCGGCAGACGATTTGCAGTGACCACGTACCGCCTCCGTTGTTGTTGTTCTGGGAGATCGACCAAGCACTTGCTTGGTCGAATATTCCATCACAGCCAACCGCAGGCAAGCCGGGAAATGTTTCGGTTTGTAGTCGTTGTGCCAGGCGCTTCCTAGCCGTGCCGCGGGTGATGCAGCGAGACCAGGGTCATCAGCCCGGCGGCGGCGAAGTCGCCTTCCAGCTCGGCCAGCGAGGCAGTGCTCATCGGCAACGGATCGCGCCGGTTGCCATGCACCAGCAGACCGCCCAGCGCCCCGACCAGGGGCTGGTGGCTGACCAGCAGGAGATTGCGCTCGCTGCGCTCGTCGAGGAAACCGAGCACCTCGCGCGGATCGTCGTCGGGGGTCAACCAGGGCGCGGTGCCGACCGGCTCGACCAGGCCCAGTGCCTCGCGCACCAGCTCGGCGGTCTGCTGGGCGCGCACGTAGGGGCTGGCGAGAATCCCGTCCAGCGGCAACCCGGCCAGCCGCGCGGCGCTCTGCAGCACCTCCTTGCGTCCATGGGCGGTCAGGCGCCGCTCGGAATCCCGGCTGGCGTGCGGTTCGGCCTCGCCGTGGCGCAACAGCCAGAGTTTCACAACTTCGGCTCTTCGTCGCGCGCCGGGTGCGCGGCGGGCGGCACGCTGTGGGCGGCCTCGCCCTCGGCGGCGCGGGCGCTCGGCCAGTCGGCGAACGGCCAGGGTTTCTCGTCGCTGTGGAAGGTACCGAAACGGCCGATCTGCGCCAGGTACTGGCTGAGGCTGTCGCCGAAAGCCATCAGGCTGCCGTTCGGCGCGCCGTAGATCAGTCGGTAGACCAGTTGGATCACCACCACCGCCCCGAGGAGCAGTTCGGCGACCTGCCAGACCAGGACGAACAGCAGCATCCAGAGGATGCGGATGGCGATCGATTCGCGTGCTTGCGGGTCTGCGGACATGGCGGTCTCCTCGTCAGAAGCCGGTGGTGGGAATGAAATCGACGTCGGTCTTCGGCTCGCCGCGCATCAGCAGCTGGATGACCTGTGCCAGGGTGCGGCCTTCGAAGAGGATCGCATGGAGACCGGCGACCAGCGGCATGTACACCTGCATCTCGTCGGACTTTTCCTTGAGTACCTTGAGAGTGTTCACACCCTCCGCGGTCTCGCCCATGCGCGATACCGCCTCCTCCAGGCTGAGCCCCTCGCCAAGGGCGTGGCCGACCTGGTAGTTGCGGCTCTTCGGCGAGGAACAGGTGACGATCAGGTCGCCGACGCCGGCGAGGCCGAGAAAGGTCATCGGGTTGGCACCGAGCTTGACGGCGAACCGGGTCATTTCCGCCAGCGCGCGGGTAATCAGCATGCTACGGGTGTTCTCGCCCATGTCCATCGCCGCGGCCAGGCCGGCCATGATCGCGTAGACGTTCTTCAGCGCACCGCCGAGTTCCACTCCGAAGCGGTCGCGGCTGGCGTAGACGCGGAAGGTGCGGCCGTGCAGGGCCGCCTGGACGCGGGCGCACAGCTCGTCGTCCTCGCTGGCGACCACCGTGGCGGTCAGCTCGTGCTCTGCGATCTCGCGCGCCAGGTTCGGGCCGGAAATCACCCCGATGCGGGCTTGCGGGGCGATTTCCTCGAGGATCTCACTCATCAGCTTGAAGGTGTGCGCCTCGATGCCCTTGGTCAGGCTCACCAGCAGCTTGTCCGTCAATGCCGCCTGGTGTGGTTGCAGCACCTTGCGCAGGGCGCTGGAGGGCAAGGCGACGAAGATCAGTTGGCAATCGGCCAGGGTGCGCTCCAGGTCGGTGACCGGCTCGACCCCGGGATGCACCTTGACCCCTTTCAGGTAGCGCGGGTTCTCGCGTCGGCTGCGGATCGCCTCGGCCTGCTCCGGGTCGCGCATCCACTGGCGGACCGCCTGGCCGTTCTCGGCCAGCAGGTTGGCGATGGCGGTGCCGAAACTGCCGCCGCCGAGCACGGCAATCGGTTGCTGCTCTGTCATGATTCATCCATTTCTGGCCGCCACGCGGCAATCACGCCATTATACGGTCGGCCAGCCGGCCGACCAGTCTTGACGCCGGCGCTGGCAAAAGCCCGCGCCTCGTTTACCATGCCCGGGCCAGACAATACCTATCGAGAACAAGGTCGTTCCGTGCCCATCGCTTCACGTGCTCCCGCCTCCCTGACCCTGCTGGCCCTGCTGTTCGGCGGCAAGCTCGCGGCCGCCGACCTGTTCAACGATCCCAGCGGCGTTCCCGAAGTATTGACCGCGACACGCCTGAAACAATCCCCGGCGGAAGTTCCCGGCAGCATCAGCGTGCTCGACCGCGAGCTGATCGTCGCCAGCGGCGCCCGCGACATTCCCGAACTGATGCGCCTGGTCCCGGGCATGATGGTCGGCTACCTGTCCGGCAACCAGCCCACGGTCAACTACCACGGCACCAGCATGTCGGGGGCGCGGCGCCTGCAGGTGCTGATCGACGGCCGCTCGGTGTACCGCCCGGGCCTTGCCAGCGTCGACTGGAGCGACCTGCCGCTGGCCCTCGAGGATGTCGAGCGGATCGAAGTGTTCCGTGGGCCGAATACCGTGAGCTACGGCGCCAACGCATTGATGGGGGTGATCAACATCATCACCCGCGCCCCCGGCGAGTCGCCCGGCACGCGCCTGAAGTACACGGCGGGCCAGCGCGGCATCCGCGACTGGTACGCCAGCCAGAGCATCGCCCTGGAAGACAGCGACTTCCGCCTGTCGCTGTCCGGCCAGGAAGACGACGGCTTCGACCGCGACCACGACGGTCACGCCCTGCGCGACGGCCGCCGGCTCAGCCGCTTCAACCTCAACGCCAGCCACAGCCTGGCGCCGAACCAGAGCCTGGAGTGGCAACTGGCGGCCAAGGAAGGCTCGAACCAGCACCCCTACGCCTACCGCTCGCCGTTTCCCCAGGTTCCCGACGACATCGACAACTCCGATACGCTCGCCCACGACTATGCCGGTTCTCTGCGCTGGAATGTCGACCTCGACCCGCGCCACAGCTTCTATATACAAGGCTACGCACAGCACTGGGAGCGCCGGCAGGAATGGAACGCCTGCGAGGCGGCCATTGCCTTCAGCCCGCAACTGGCGCAGCTCTGGGAACTGAACCCGGACTACCTGCGCAGGTTCGCCGACGATCCGACCCGGCTGCCGCCCGGCAGCGCCCAGGAGTTGCAACTGGCGACCCAGGTCCTCGACCAGCTACGCAATGGCGGACTGCGTCCGGTCTGCGGACGGGTCGACCGCAACATCCGGGAAAGCCGCTACGACCTGGAGATGCAGGACACCCTCAGCCTGGGCGACAACCTGCGCCTGCTGAACGGCCTGAGCTACCGCTACGACCAGGCAAACTCCGAGACCTTCTACGGCGGCAGGGTCAGCAGCCAGATCTGGCGGCTGTTCAGCCAATTGGAGTGGCATGCCGGCGAACACTGGCTGCTGCAGGGCGGGGGGATGCTCGAAGACGTCGAGGGCTCCGGCAGTTCGTTCAGCCCGCGGCTGGCGGTGAACTACCTGTTCAACCCCCAGCACAGCCTGCGCGCGGTCTATTCGGAGGCAGTGCGGTCACCGGGCATGTACGAAAACGACGTCGACTGGCGCTACCGGGTCCGCCACCTGACACCGGCGCCCTATGGGCAGAGCGAAGCCTACTACTTCGCCAGCGCCCACGGCCCCGGCGACCTGGGCAAGGAACACACCCGTTCGCGCGAGATCGGCTACAACGGTTTTTTCCGCGAGACCGGGCTGGCCGTGGATGTACGCCTGTTCCACGAGGAAATCACCGGACTGATCAGCGATCCGCTCAGCGTCGTCGACTTCAGTCCGGACAACGGCGATCGCATCCGCTTCTCCGGCGCGGAAGGCCAGCTCGACTGGCGCCTGGGCCTACGCGACCGCCTGCGCGCCACCTACGCCTATCTCGACTACGACGCCACCAGTCGCTACGACCGGCGCCTGACCGCCCGCCACGGCGGCTCGGCCGGCTGGATGCACGACTGGGGCCAAGGCTGGTCCAGCGCCCTCTTCTATTATGGCGACGACTCGCTCAATGGACATCGTTTCGAACGCGTCGACCTGCGCCTGGCCAAGCGCATTCCCCTGGGCAAGGCCGCCCTGGAACTGGCCGGCGTGCTCCAGCAGCGTCTCGACGACGAACCGCTGACGTTTCCCGACAACCGCTACGACAGCCGCCACCTGCTCTACTTCAGCGCCGAGGTGACGTTCTAGATGCGTCGCTTGCGCCCCGCCCGCCGGGCTTTCCAGGCGCTGCTCGCGCTCGTCTTCTGCTGTCTCCCGCATGTCGGCGAGGCCGCGCAACTGGTCCTGGTCAGCGCCAACCAGGGGGCCGCGGTGAACGCCTTTCGCGATGCCCTGGCGCAGCGACGGCCGCAGGACCAGGTGGAACTGCGCACGCCCGCGGCCCTGGCGGAGGGGATGGTCTTCGCCGACGACACCCGCCTGCTCCTGCTCGGCCCCGAGGCCCTGGCCTGGCGCCTGCGCCAGCACCGGGCGCCGCCGACCCTGGCGCTGCTGCTCAACCGGGTCGATGGCCAGCGCCTGCTGCCAGGCGCCAACGGACATGGCGGACACGGCGTCGGAGGTCTCTGCGTACTCTGGAGCGACCCGCCGGCGTCCCGCCAGCTCCGCCTGGCGCGCCTGATCCTGCCGGGCATCCAGCGCATCGGCGTGCTCTACGGCAAGGACAGCGAATTCCTCCTCGACGAGCTTCGCCGCGAGGCCCGCAGCCAGGGGCTCCAGCTGTTCGTCGCCAGCAGCAGCGGCAACGACGACCCGCGCCCGCTGCAGTTCCTGCTCGGCAATAGTGACCTGCTGCTCGGCATCGACGACAAACAGCTGTACAACTCGCAGAGCATCAAGAGCCTGCTGCTCGGCAGCTACGCCAAGAACCGCGCGCTGCTCGGCCCCACCGCAGCCTTCGTCAAGGCCGGCAGCCTGGCGAGCAGCTACAGCGACCAGGAGGATTGGCTGGACACCCTCGACGAATTGCTCGGCCAGGCGCCCAGGCACTGGCCCCTCAGCCTCTATCCAGGGCATTTCAAGGTGCTCGGCAATCGGCAGGTAGCCCGTTCCCTGGGTATCGACCTGGCCAGCGACGCCGACCTCGGCCGGCGCCTCGCCGAAGGAGAAGAACCATGAGCCAGCGCCACGGCTGGGACATCCGTACCCGCATGCTGGCGATCAGCCTGGGCCCGGCGCTGCTGCTGACCCTGTTGCTCACCGCCTACTTCACCTACTCGCGCCTGCAGGACCTGCGCCAGGAACTGACCCATACCGGCCAGTTGATCGCCGACCAGTTGGCGCCGGCCGCCGAATACGGCGTGATCGCCGGCAACACGCCCGTGCTGCAGAAGCTGCTGCAGGCTACCCTCGACA
Organism: Pseudomonas sp. 203-8; assembly: GCF_020708595.1. Taxonomy (NCBI): domain Bacteria; kingdom Pseudomonadati; phylum Pseudomonadota; class Gammaproteobacteria; order Pseudomonadales; family Pseudomonadaceae; genus Pseudomonas; species Pseudomonas sp. 203-8. The sequence goes on from NZ_JAJFDF010000007.1 coordinate 316,122, forward strand.
CCCCGCATGTGCGCTTCATCGAGGTACGCGACCGCAACGACAATATCCTGGTGTACGTCGAACAGTTGCCCGGCGCGTTGCAGAACGCCGCGCCGATCGACATCTTCCACTCCACCATCCAGCGCCAGCGTATCGCCCTGGCCAGCGACCCGCTGCTGGATGGCGCCAGCGAAGGCGACGGCCAGTCCGGCGAGGACTACCTCGGCCGGGTGGTGGTCGGCATGTCCAACGACGCCTTCAGCCAGCGGCAACAGGAAATCCTCCTGAAGGCCGCCCTGCTGGCCGCCTTCGCCCTGATCCTCACCTTCCTCGTCGCGCGCCGCCTGGCGCAGCGCCTGTCGGCGCCGATCAGTACCATGGGCCAGGCGGTCGAGGCGATCCAGAGCGGCGACTACAAGACCAGCCTGCCGATCCTCGACGACGGCGAGATCGGCGACCTGGCCCGTCACATCAACAATCTCGCCAGCGGGCTGGACCGCGCGAGCCGGGAACAGGAACAGGCGATCAGCCAATTGATCAGCGCCCGCGAGGAAGCGGAGCAGGCGAACCGGGCGAAGTCCGACTTCCTGGCGATGATGAGCCACGAGCTTCGCACCCCGATGAATGGCGTGCTGGGCATGCTGCAACTGCTGGAAACCACCGAGCAGACCCGCGAACAGGCCGAGTACACGGCGCTGGCCACCGAGTCCACCGAACACCTGCTGAAGGTCATCAACGACATTCTCGATTTCTCAAGGATCGAACGCGGCGCGCTGGAACTGGAGTGCATCCCCTTCAACCTGCTGGAACTGGTGCAAGGCTCCGCCCTGGTGTTCCAGCACAGCGCCCAGCAACGCGGACTGGCGCTGGAATTGCAGATCCAGGCCGGCCTGGAGAATATCGAGGTCTGCGGCGATCCGACGCGGATCCGACAGATCCTGGTGAATCTGCTGGGTAATGCGCTGAAGTTCACCGAGGAAGGCGCCATCCATCTCAGCCTGGAGTGGCAGGCTCTCGATCACGACGTACTGTGGCTGACCTGCGCGGTGCACGACAGCGGCATCGGCATCTCGCCGGAACGCCTGGAACATATGTTCGACGCCTTCCAGCAGGCGGATTCGTCGATTTCCCGACGCTACGGCGGCACCGGGCTCGGCCTGGCGATCGCCAGGACCCTGGCGGAACGGATGGGCGGCACCCTGCAGGCAGAGAGCAAGGAAGGCTCGGGATCGACCTTCACCCTGGAGATTCCGCTGCCCTTCCAGCAGTCGCCGGCGCACCGGCAGCAGGCCGCCGGCGACGCCGCCCCGGTCGCCGCCGGTCAGGAAATCCTCCTGGTCGAGGACAATCCGGTGAACCAGACAGTCATAGAAGCCATGTTGCGCAGCCTCGGCTATCGCGTCACCCTGGTCGCCGACGGTATCCAGGCGGTACGCAGCGCCGAGCGCCAGCGCTACGACGCGATCCTGATGGACTGCCGCCTGCCGGTGCTCGACGGCTACTCGGCGACACGGGAAATCAGGGCCCAGGAGAACGGCCGGCAGGTACCGATCATCGCCCTGACCGCCAACGCCCTGCAGGGCGATCGGGAGAACTGCCTGCAGGCGGGAATGAACGATTACCTGGCCAAGCCATTCAAACGGGCGGAATTGCAACGCATACTGCAACGCTGGATCGGCTCGCAGCCGGAACTCCCCGTGACATCGAACGAAACCGGACGAGGGGAGCCGGAGTGATCTACGACAAGGGCGGCAAGCGGACGCGGGAATAAAGTGAACATCTGTTCGCCGGACACTGTGACTTTCACCGCAACGCAACAGTCTATGACTAGGCTGCCGCTGCGACGCCGATACAATAACCCGGCGCGACGGCCGCTGGACGAACCGCCACAACCCTGCAGTTCAGGGATTTTTGAGGAGCTCGCATGACCAAACAACACGCCTTCACCCGAGAAGACCTGCTGCGCTGCAGTCGCGGCGAGCTGTTCGGCCCGGGTAACGCGCAACTTCCCGCCCCCAACATGCTGATGATCGATCGCATCGTTCACATCAGCGATGTCGGCGGCAAGTATGGCAAGGGCGAACTGGTCGCCGAGCTGGATATCAACCCGGACCTGTGGTTCTTCGCCTGTCACTTCGAAGGCGATCCGGTCATGCCCGGTTGCCTGGGCCTGGATGCCATGTGGCAGCTGGTCGGTTTCTACCTCGGCTGGCAGGGCAACCCCGGCCGCGGCCGCGCCCTGGGTTCGGGCGAAGTGAAGTTCTTCGGTCAGGTTCTGCCGACAGCGAAGAAGGTCACGTATAACATTCATATCAAGCGCACGATCAATCGTTCGCTGGTCCTGGCCATCGCCGACGGCACCGTCAGCGTCGATGGCCGCGAAATCTACAGTGCCGAAGGCCTCCGCGTCGGCCTGTTCACCTCCACTGACAGCTTCTAAGGGTTATCCGCATGCGTCGCGTCGTTATCACCGGTCTGGGCATCGTTTCCTGCCTCGGCAATGACAAAGACACCGTTTCCGCCAACCTCCGTGCGGGTCGGCCCGGCATTCGCTTCAATCCGTCCTACGCCGAGATGGGCCTGCGCAGCCACGTTTCCGGTTCGGTCGACCTGAACCTCGAAGAGCTGATCGATCGCAAGGTCTTCCGCTTCATGGGCGATGCCGCCGCCTACGCCTACCTGGCGATGGAGCAGGCGATCAAGGACTCCGGCCTGACTCCGGAACAGATTTCCAACCCCCGCACCGGCCTGATCGCCGGCTCCGGCGGCGCTTCCACCCTGAACCAGATGGAAGCCATCGACACCCTGCGCGAGAAAGGCGTCAAGCGCATCGGCCCATACCGCGTGACCCGCACCATGGGCAGCACCGTATCGGCCTGCCTGGCCACACCGTTCCAAATCAAGGGCGTCAACTACTCGATCTCCTCCGCCTGCGCCACCAGCGCCCATTGCATCGGCCAAGCCATGGAACAGATCCAGTTGGGCAAGCAGGACGTGGTCTTCGCCGGCGGCGGCGAAGAGGAACACTGGAGCCAGAGCTGCCTGTTCGACGCCATGGGCGCCCTCTCCACCCAGTACAACGACACTCCGGAAAAGGCCTCCCGCGCCTACGACGCCAAGCGTGACGGCTTCGTCATCGCCGGCGGCGGCGGCATGGTGGTGGTCGAGGAGCTGGAGCATGCGCTCAAGCGCGGCGCCAAGATCTACGCCGAGATCGTCGGCTACGGCGCCACCTCCGACGGCTACGACATGGTCGCCCCGAGCGGCGAAGGCGCGATCCGCTGCATGCAGCAGGCGCTGGCCACCGTCGACGCGCCGATCGACTACCTGAACACCCACGGCACCTCCACCCCGGTCGGCGACGTCGCCGAGATCCGAGGCGTGCGCGAAGTGTTCGGCGACAAGGCGCCGGCCATCAGCTCGACGAAGAGCCTGTCCGGCCACTCGCTGGGCGCCGCCGGCGTACACGAGGCGATCTATTGCCTGCTGATGATGGAAGGCGGCTTCATCGCCGGCTCCGCCAACATCGACGAACTCGACCCGGAAGTGGCCGACCTGCCGATTCTCCGCGAGACCCGCGAGAACGCCAAGCTCGATACCGTCATGAGCAACAGCTTCGGCTTCGGCGGCACCAACGCCACCCTGGTCCTCAAGCGCTGGCAGGGTTGATTCCCTCCATAGCCGCATGAAGCGCCCTTCGGGGCGCTTTTTTGTACCCAGCGTTTCTTTACCCGGACTGCATGAACGGGCTAAACCTCCCGCCCTGCCTGCCGATAGTACTGGTCAGCCCCGTCCCTCTTCCTGCCCCCTGGAATCCGCCATCATGTCTTTGCGCAGTATGCCCATCGCGACCCGTGCCGCCCTGAGTTTCGCCCTGATCACCGCTCTGCTGGTCATCACCGGCATCTTTTCCCTGAACCGGATGGGTTCGCTCAACGAAGCCTCTTCGGACATCAGCGACAACTGGCTGCCTAGCGTCCGCGAAAGCGCCGAGTTGAACGTTCTGCTCGCCGAACTGCGGCAGGTGCAACTGGCCCATGTGCTGGCGGCGGACGATAGCAGCAAGCGCTTCCTGGAAAGCCGCATGACGGAAATCGGCAAGGAACTGACCGATCGCGAGGGCGCCTACCAACGGCTGATCAGTGGTGCCGACGAGCGCTCGATCTACGAGCGCTACCTGGCTACCCGGCAGACGCTCCTGCAAAGCCAGCAGACCCTGGTGCAGATGTCGCGCAGCAAGCCGCTGGAAGAGACCCGCCAGTACACCGAAAGCACCTTGCTCGACCAGTACCGCGCCACCCAGCAGCAACTGCAGGCGCTGATCGACTTCAACGTCAAGGGCGCCAGCCAGGCCAGCCACACGGCCGATGAGGTCTATGACAGCGCCTTCGCCGCAGTGATCGGCGTACTGCTGGTCGCCGGCCTCGCTACCGTGGTACTGGCCTGGCTGTTCACCCGCAGCATCACCCAACCGATCGGCGAGGCGCTGCGAGTGGCCGAGGTGATCGCTTCCGGCGACCTCACCAGCCGCATCGACACCTCTGGCCGCGACGAACCGGCCAAGCTGCTGGTCGCCCTCCAGGGCATGCAGGCACAACTGCGCCAGACCATCCAGCAGATCGGCAGCTCGGCGACCCAACTGGCCTCCGCCGCGGAGGAACTCAGCGCCGTCACCGAGCAGGGCAACCGCTCGCTGACCCAGCAGAACGACGAAATCCAGATGGCCGCCACCGCGGTCAACGAGATGACCGCCGCCGTCGAGGAAGTGGCGCGCAACGCCAGCTCCACCTCGGACGCCTCGTCCGCCTCCGAGCAATCGGCGCAGAACGGACGCCAGCGGGTACTGGAGACGGTCCAGGCGATCCGCCTGATGAGCGAAGAAGTGGACAATACCTCGGCGCTGGTCGGCGGCCTGGCGGAAAAGGCCCAGGACATTTCCAAGGTCCTCGACGTGATCCGCGGTATCGCCGAACAGACCAATCTCCTGGCGCTCAACGCGGCCATCGAGGCGGCTCGCGCCGGCGAGCAGGGCCGCGGTTTCGCCGTGGTCGCCGACGAGGTTCGCGCCCTCGCCCATCGCACCCAGGAATCCACCCGCGAGATCGAGCAGATGATCGCCAACATCCAGGAAGGCACCGGCGCCGCGGTCGGCGCCATGGACAGCAGCAGCGTACGCGCCCGCAACATGCTGGAGATCGCCGAAGCCGCCGGCCTGGCGCTCAACGAGATCGCGGAGCGGGTCGGCCAGATCAACGAGCGTACCCTGGTGATCGCCAGCGCCTCCGAGCAGCAGGCCCAGGTGGCCCGCGAGGTCGACCGCAACCTGGTGAACATCCGCGACATCTCGCTGCAGACGTCCGCCGGCTCCAACCAGACCGCCGCCGCCAGCCAGGAACTGTCGCAACTGGCCATCGACCTGAACAACATGGTCACCCGCTTCGTCGTCTGACCATGCCGTGCGCCGTCTCACGGCGGCGCACTTCCTCCGGTTGCCCAGCGTGGAGCCCGGGTTTTACCATGAAACCCGATCCTCTCCCCCTCCGGAGCCGCCCAGATGGTCAAGCGCACCAGCCACAAGCAAGCCAGTTGTCCAGTCGCCCGCCCGCTGGACGTGATCGGCGACGGCTGGTCGATGCTCATCGTGCGCGATGCCTTCGAAGGACTGACGCGCTTCGGCGAATTCCAGAAGAGCCTCGGCCTGGCCAAGAACATCCTGGCGGCGCGCCTGCGCAACCTGGTGGAGCACGGCGTGATGGTGGCGGTCCCGGCCGAAAGCGGCAGTCACCAGGAATACCGTCTGACTGACAAGGGACGCGCGCTCTTCCCCCTGCTGGTGGCGATTCGGCAGTGGGGCGAGGACTATTTCTTCGCCCCGGACGAATCCCATGTCCGCCTGGTCGAGCGCGACAGCGGCCAGCCGGTGCCGCGCCTGCAGGTACGCGCCGGCGACGGCAGTCCGCTCGCCGCGGAAGATACCCGGGTCAGCAGGGACTGATCGAAGGACGAACAGGCTACCGACGGCATCCGTTCGTACGCCGCCCAAACGGCGGATAACCGCAGGCGGTTATTCGCCCTACCGCACGCAGGCAACCCTTGCCCGGTAGAGCGAATGGCGCCCCCGCGTTATCCACGCCACACAAGAAAACCAGCGCTTTGCATGGCTCGCGCTCAGCGCACGTCGAAGGATTTCTCCGCCAGCAGGCGATCGCCCTGGAACACCATCAACCGCCATTCGCCCTTCACCACTTCGTGCGGCTCGGTGAATTCGTAGGCCATGACATCGGTCGGCGCGCCCGGCACCAGCTTCTGCACCACTTCGAACTTGTCATGCCGCTGACCATCCGGAGTGACCACGCCCGGGGTGAGGTAGAGCAGCGTCAAAGGCGTATCGCCTTCCTGCTTGCCGCTGAGTTGATAACGCATGCCGAACTTGGTGCCGAGCTTGGCCGGGACTTCGGTGGTCTGCTGGATGTTCTGCTCGCTACGGGTCAATACCCGTTCGCCGGGCTGGAAGTCCTGGTAGCGGCTTTCGAACACGCCATATTCGATGGGGCCGTCGATACGCACCTCGGCCTGCGCCGCCACGGCGACGCCGGCGCCGAGCAGGAAGACGGAACGACTGATGCAAGAACGGATGAAGGACATGACTCACTCCTGGATGGGACTGGCGCGAGCCTATGACGCCGGCATGACAGACTGATGACGAATCCGGGTTATTCGCCTCGCGGATCGGCGGGCTGGCGCGGCAGCACCGCCAGAAAGTTGTCCCGCGCCACCTGGCGAGCGACCTGCTCGGGCAAGGCGTCGAGGAACGGATCGAAGCTCGCCATCAACTCGGGCAGGCTGTCGAACTGGCCGACCACATCGGAACCGAGCATGAAGCGTTGCGGAAACCGCTCGACCAGTGCCAGCCACTGCGGATCGGGCTTGCCCTGCTCGTCCAGCAGGTACGGGCGCAACACCGACCAGGACAGGTCGATGTAGAGGTTCGGGTAGCGCTGTAGCAGACGCCGAAGGGTCGGCAGGAGGAAGTCCAGTTTCTTCTGGTGGCGATGGATCTCCATGCTGGTCCCGGCATGGGCCCAGATGAACCGCACATGCGGGTGATTGCGCAGGGGCTCCTCGATTTCCGCCAGGTACAGCGGGTTGCGTTCGCGCTTGGAAGTGACGTTGGCGTGCAGCAACACCGGCAGGTCGAATTCGGCGGCCAGGTGATAGACCCGCGCCAGCGCCTCGTTGTTGGCCCTCGGCACGTCGCCGTAGGTCAGCGCGGTGAGGTCGTCGTGACGGGTAAAGATCTCGCCGATGCCCTGCCAGAGTCCCGGGTCCAGCTCCAGCATGCGACGGATGTGCGCGTCGGCGTTCTTGTCGGTCGGGTTGAAACCGGTCAGGAACGGATGCACGCGCCGCCGCTGCTCGGCTGGCAGGGATTTCACCGCCGCCGCCACGATCACGTCGGTGGCGCTGTACCAATAGGCTCCGGCATCGTCACCAGCGTAGTAGCGCGGCCGCTTCGGCTCGTCCTCGTGCCATTTCTTGGCGACCGCGACGCCGCTGAGCATCACATGGTCGACCCGGCCTTTGTCCATCGCCTCCAGCAGCCGCGGCATGCCTTCGCTTTCCTGGAAAAAATCCACATAGTGCACGTGAGCGTCGCTGTAGCGATAATCCCTGGCATGGGTCAAGGATGTCACCAGGGACAGGGCGAACAATGTCGAAAACAGGGCACGCGTACGGGGGCCAGCCATGGCATTCCTCCTGATAGGCCTGAGTGAACATAGACCGCTGCCGCTCGGCCAGGGTTCGCCGCTCCGCTGGCTGGCCCTGCTGTTCGGCCTGCTGGCCTGGCATGCCGGGGCTGGCGAACGGGTGATCTATCCGCGCCACTCCGAAGGGCGCAACCCCGAACCCTACGTCGTCGAGCTGCTGCAACTGGCGCTGGCCAGGAGCGGCGGCGACTACCGCCTGGAGCCCAGCGCGCAGCCCATGCCGCAGTCCCGTGCGCAACTGCGCCTGGAGCAGGACGATCCGGGCCTGCAGGTGATGTGGGCGCAGTCCCGCGACGACCTGGAAGAGACCCTGCTGCCGATCCGCATTCCGATCTATCGCGGCCTGATCGGCTGGCGCATTCCCCTGGTCAGCGCCGCCAACAAGGATCTCCTGGCCTCGGCGCGGACCCTCGACGATCTCCGCCGCCTGCGCTTCGGCCAGCGCCAGGACTGGGCCGACACACCGATCCTGCGCGCCAACGGCCTGGAGGTGAAGACCAGCCAGAACTACGAGAGCCTGTTCCGCATGCTCGATGCCGGCCGCTTCGAGGTCTTCCCCCGCGAGGTCGTAGTGATCGACGGAGAACTGGAGGACGCCTCCCGCGCCGGGCTGCACCTGGCGATCGACCAGCACGTGGCCCTGCACTACCCCGCGGCCTTCTATTTCTTCGTTTCGCGTCAACGCCCGGAACTGGCCGAGGCCATTCGCCAGGGCCTGGAGAAGGCGATTGCCGACGGTAGCTTCGAACGGCTGTTCGAGCGACATTTCAAGACGCGGCTGGGCAAGCTTGCCCTTCGGCAGCGGAGAATAATCGAGCTGAAAAACCCCTATCTTCCAGGAAAAACTCCTTTTCAGCGCGAGGCGCTCTGGTACCGGCCGTGAGCTAGAATGAAGCCCTCACGCCACCACCGATGTCCAGCATGTCCCGTAACGCCCCGTACCGCCTCGACGACCAGATCGGCTTCATCCTGCGCCAAGCCAACCAGCGCTATGCGGCGTTGTTCGCCAATGGCATCGGCAACGGCCTGACCCCCACCCAGTGGGCCGCCCTGGTCCGCCTCGGCGAGACCGGACCCTGCCCGCAGAACCAGCTCGGCCGACTCACCGCCATGGACGCCGCGACCATCAAGGGCGTCGTCGAACGCCTGGACAAACGGGGACTGATCCAGCGCAGCGCCGATCCGGACGACGGCCGGCGCCTGCTGGTCAGCCTCAGTCCTGCCGGACGCGCCGAACTCGAGGCCGGCCTGGCGGCCGCCCGCGAGATCAACCGGCAGGCCTTGGCCCCCCTCTCCCCGCAAGAACAGGAAACCCTGCGCGGGTTGCTCGCTCGCCTGACCTGAGGCCATTGCGGTCTATCCTTTTGTCCGCGTTGCGTCGCCCGGAGCTGCGCCTTTCGTCGTAGCGGCCTGCCATTGACAGTTCGCCGCAGGCGTTCATAACATGTTTGTATACAAACAAATTCCCGCATAGCCGCATGCTACCAGGCACGGCTGACGGGATATCCGCCTGATGAACAGCCATGCCGCCGGCATGGGGAGAAACCGCCATGAGCGATGCCCTTGCCCTGACCGTCAACGGTCAGTCCCTGCGCCTCGATGTCGCCCCCGATACCCCCCTGCTCTATGTCCTGCGCAACGACCTGCAACTGAACGGTCCCAAGTTCGGCTGCGGCCTCGGCGAGTGCGGCGCCTGCACCGTGCTGATGGATGGCGTCGCCACCCGCTCCTGCATCACCGCGGTGGAGGCCGCCGTAGGCCGCCGGGTGGTTACCCTCGAAGGACTCGGCGATGCCGCCCATCCCCATCCGCTGCAACAGGCCTTCATCGACGAACAGGCCGCCCAATGCGGCTACTGCATCAACGGCATGGTGATGACCGCCAAGGCGTTGCTGGATCGCAACCCGAACCCCAGCGACGGCGAGATCCGCCAGGAACTGGCCTACAACCTGTGTCGCTGCGGCACCCATGTGGAGATTCTCAAGGCCGTGCGGCGTGCCGCCGAGAGCCTGAAGGAGCATCAGGAGGAGCACCCGGCATGAGCCTGGCCAATCCCTCGCGACGCGGCTTCCTCAAGGCCGGCGGCCTGCTGCTGGTCACCGTCAACCTGCCCGCCCCGCTGCTCGCCCTTGCCGAGCAGGGCGCCACCGACCTGCCGCTGGACCAGGTCGACTCGTTCATCGCCATTGCCGCGGACGGCAAGGTCACCGCCTTCTGCGGCCACGTCGACCTTGGTACCGGCATCCGCACGGCACTGGCGCAGATCGTCGCCGAAGAGTTGGACGTCGCGTTCGAGCAGGTCGAGATGATCCTCGGCGACACCCGTCGCACACCGGACCAGGGGCCGACCATCGCCAGCGCCAGCATCCAGGTCAGCGCCGTGCCGCTGCGCCAGGCCGCCGCCGAAGCCCGGCGCTTCCTCCTGCGCCAGGCCGGAAGCCATTTCCCGGTGCATCCGGACAGCCTGCGCAGCGAAAACGGCCAGGTCTTCGCCGCCGCCAATCCGCAGCGACGGATCGGCTACGGCGAGTTGCTGCGAGGCCAGCGCTTCAACCTGAACATCGACGGCAAGGCGCCGCTCAAGCCGCGCAGCGAGTACCGTCTGGTCGGCAAGCCGGTGCGTCGGGTGGACATCCCGGCGAAGCTGACCGGTCAACTGACCTATGTCCACGACATGCGCTTGCCCGGCATGCTGCATGGGCGAGTGGTACGCCCGCCCTATACCGGCGCGGATGTCAGCGCCCCGCTCGGCAGCGGCCTGCTGGCGGTGGACGAAAGCTCGGTCGCCGGGCTGCCGGGGCTGGTCAAGGTGGTCGTGATCGGCGACTTCGTCGGCGTGGTCTGCGAACGCGAGGAGCAGGCGATCCGCGCCGCGCGCCAGCTCAAGGTGCGCTGGAAGGACTGGCAGGGCCTGCCGCCGCTGGAACCCGACCGGCTCGAGGACACGCTTCGCCGGCATCCGAAGAAGCCACGCACGCTGCACGACTCACCCGGTCTCGAGCAGCACCTCGCGGGCATCGCCCGGCCGCTGTCGGCCACCTATGTCTGGCCCTACCAGTTGCACGCCTCCATCGGCCCTTCCTGCGCCCTCGCCGAGGTCGATGCGCAGCGCGCTCGCGTCTGGTCCGGCACGCAGAACCCGCACGACCTGCGCAACGACCTGGCCAGGCTGCTGCAGCGCGAGACCGGGGACATCGAGGTGATTCGCATGGAAGCCGCCGGCTGCTACGGACGCAACGGCGCCGACGACGTCAGCGCCGACGCCGTGCTCCTGGCGCAGGCAGTGGGCCGGCCGGTGCGGGTACAACTGATGCGCGAACAGGAACATGGCTGGGAACCGAAAGGCACCGCGCAACTGATCGAGGTCCGCGGCGGCCTCGACGAGCAAGGCCGGGTGGCGGCCTACGACTTCGCCACCTGCTACCCCTCCAACGGCGCGCCGACCCTGGCCCTGCTCCTCACCGGGCGGATCCCGGCCACCCCGCAGGTGGCCGACATGGGCGACCGCACCGCGATCCCGCAATACCGCTACCCGCGGATGCGGGTGGTGGCCAACGACGCCGCCCCTATCGTCCGCGCGTCCTGGATGCGCGGCGTCTCGGCGCTGCCGAACGTGTTCGCCCATGAGTCCTACGTCGACGAACTGGCGCACCTGGCCGGCATCGACCCCATCGCCTTCCGCCGCCGCTACCTGGACGACCAGCGCGCCCTGGCGCTGATCGACGCCCTGGTCGCCCGCGCCGGCTGGCAGCCACGCACCTCCCCCAACCCAGAGGCGCGCCGGGACGGCTTGCTGAAGGGACGCGGCTTCGCCTATGCGCGCTACTTCCACAGCAAGTTTCCCGGTTTCGGCGCCGCCTGGGCCGCCTGGATCGTCGACGTCGAGGTGAACCCGGAGAACGGCGCGGTGCGCGTCGCCAAGGTCTGGGTCGCCCATGACTGCGGGCAGATGGTCAATCCCGATGGGGTCAGGCACCAGGTCCACGGCAACGTCATCCAGTCCACCAGCCGGGTACTCAAGGAGTTCGCCACCTTCGACCGCCGTGGCGTCACCAGCCTGGAATGGGGCGGCTACCCGATCCTCGGCTTCCCCGAACTGCCGGAGATCGACGTACTGCTGCTCGACCGCCCCGAGCAGCCACCGATGGGCGCTGGCGAGTCAGCCTCGGTGCCCAGCGCCGCGGCCATCGCCAATGCGATCTTCGACGCTACCGGGGCGCGCCTGCGACAGGTGCCGTTCACTCCGGAACGCGTACTCGCGGCGCTGCGCAGCGCGCAGGCCTGATCCTTTTCCCCGGGGCGCCGCGGCGCCCCGCGCAGTGGATGACTGACAGATGAAGAAGGCAACACGCATCGGCCTCTGGGCCTCCGGCAGCCTCGTCGCGCTCGCCGCCATCGCCCTCGGCTACGCCTGGCAACCGGCCATCGGGCCACTGGAAGGCACACCCGGTCCCTTCAGCGCCGAGCAGATCGCCCGCGGCGAACGCCTCGCCGCCCTCGGCGACTGCGCGGTCTGCCACACTCGCGAAGGCGGCCCGCGCAACGCCGGCGGACGGGCCTTGCCGACGCCGTTCGGGACGATCTACAGCAGCAACCTCACGCCGGATCGCGCGAGCGGCATCGGTGGCTGGTCCTACCCCGCCTTCGAGCGGGCCATGCGGCATGGCGTGGCCCGCGACGGCAGCTACCTGTATCCGGCGTTCCCTTACACCGCCTTCACCAGGACTCGCGACGAAGACCTGAAGGCCCTGTACGCCTACCTGATGAGCCAGCCGGCGGTGCACAGCGAAACGCCTGCCAACCAGCTGCCGTTCCCCTTCGACCAACGCCAGCTGATGGCCGGCTGGAACCTGCTGTTCCTGGAGCCCGGCGCCTACCGCGACGAGCCGACGCGCAACCAGCAATGGAACCGCGGCGCCTATCTCGCCGAAGGCCTCGGCCATTGCAGCGCCTGCCACTCGCCGCGCAATGCGCTCGGCGCGGAAAAGTCCGGCAGCGCGCACTTCGCCGGCGGCGAGGCGGAGGGCTGGACCGCGCCAGCCTTGAACGCCAGTTCGCCGGCGCCCATCGCCTGGAGCGAGGAGGCCCTCTACGCCTACCTCCGCCACGGCTATTCGGCCTACCACGGGGTCGCCAGCGGGCCGATGGCGCCAGTGGTCGGCGAAGGCCTGGCCAAGCAGTCGGACGAGGACCTGCGGGCCCTGGCCCATTACCTTGCGTCCTACGCCGCTGCCCCGGCCGGGGAAACCGATCAGCAACAGGCGCAACGCCTCGACCGGCAGGGCTACGGCCGCGTGCAACCGCCCAGCGGCAGCGGCGCGCGCCTGTTCGCCGGGGCCTGCCTGGCCTGCCACCATGACGGCGACGGACCGCGCTTCTTCGGCGTGCGTCCATCCCTGGCGCTGAACAGCAATGTGCATGCGGACAGCCCGGACAACCTGCTGCGGATCATCCTCGACGGCATCCACAGCCCGGCCACCGGCGACCTCGGCTATATGCCCGGCTTCCGCCACAGCCTCGACGACCGGCAAGTCGCCGCCCTGGCCAACTACCTGCGCGAGCGTTTCGCCGGCAAGCCCGCCTGGCCGGACCTCGCGGCCAAGGCGGCAAGCCTGCGCCGACAGGCGGCGCCCTGAAGCATGCGGCTCAGTTGGGCAAGCGCAGGGAGCGGGCGAAGCAACCGGGGGTCTGGCCGAAATGACGCTGGAACAGGCTGATGAACGCAGAGGTGGAGTCGTAGCCAAGGTCGCTGGCCACCCGCGTCACGCTGGCGCCCTCCTCCAGCGCGGCGACCGCGTTGAGCAGACGCAGGCGCTGGCGCCACTCGCGAAACGACAACTGGGTCTGCTCGCGGAACAACCGCGCCAGGGTCCGTCGGGACGCCCCCACCAGTCCCGCCCAATCCGAGATGCCGCGCGGATCGGCGGGATCCGCCTGTAGCGCGTCGGTGATCCGGCGCAAGCGCGGGTCGCCAGGCAACGGCAGGTTCAGCGGCGCCTCGCGAAGGCGCCCGACCTCATCGGCGACCACCTGCATGAGACGCTCGGCCTCGCCACCCGGCGGATATTCACGGGGAAACTCCGCCGCCCGCAGCAACAGTTCGCGCAGCAGGCCGGACACCTCCAGTACCCGGCAACCGCCGGGCAGCGAACGATCCAGGTAGAGACTGCGGAACAGCACAGGGTTGCAAGCCTCCGCGGCGTGCCGGACGCCCGGCGGAATCCACAGCGCCCGCTGCGCCGGCACCAGATAGCTGTGCCGCTCGGTGCTGGCGCGCAAGGTGCCGCTGGCGGCGTACATCAGTTGGCCCCAGGGGTGCTCGTGCATCTCCACCCGGTGCCCGGCGGGCATCTCGAAGGCGCGCAGGTACACCGCGCAGGGCAGGCTGCGGAATCGCGGCAGGTCGCGTTCTTGTCCCGTTTGCGGCATCGGTTGTCCCCATCCGTCGAGTGAGCGGTACGCGGCCGATGGTAGCGTGTGGCTCCCCATAGACAAACCGGAGCCACGCCATGAGCAGTCATCACCCGCAACATCGCCTGTCCGTTCCCGATATCCAGCGCCGCAAGGGTGCCGGCAGCCTGGTGGCGCTGACCGCCTACAGCACGCCCATGGCCCGCCTCCTCGATCCGCATGCCGACCTGCTGCTGGTCGGCGATTCGCTGGGCATGGTGCTCTATGGCATGCCCAGCACCCTGGGAGTGAGCCTGGAGATGATGGTCGCCCACACCCTGGCGGTGATGCGCGGCAGTCGGCGCGCCTGCGTGGTGGCCGACTTGCCGTTCGCCAGCTACCAGGAATCGCCCCGACAGGCGTTCCGCAACGCCGCACGCCTGCTGGCCGACAGCGGCGCCCAGGCGGTGAAGCTGGAAGGCGGTGAGGAAATGGAAGAAACCGTGGACTTCCTGGTACGCCGTGGCATACCGGTGCTCGCCCATATCGGCCTGATGCCGCAGCAGGTCAACGCCATGGGCGGCTTCAAGGCCCAGGGGCGTGACCCGGAAAGCGCCGAACGGGTACGCCGCGACGGCCTCGCCATGCAGCGCGGCGGCGCCTTCGCGGTGGTCATCGAAGGCGTAGGCGAGCCGCTGGCCCGTCGCCTTAGCGAAGAACTGGCGATCCCCTGCATCGGTATCGGCGCCTCGCCGGCCTGCGACGGCCAGGTACTGGTCAGCGAGGACCTGCTCGGGCTAAGCGGCGAACAGGTACCGCGCTTCGTCGAACGCTACGCGCGCCTCGACCGGGAAATCGACGAGGCGGCCCGGCGCTTCGCCGAGGACGTGCGCGAACGGCGCTTCCCCGAGGCCAAGCACTGCTTCGCCATGCGCGAGTGAGCCGGCGGTCTCAGGCGAAGACTTCCGCCAGCAGGTCGTCCATCGCCTGGAAGGCACGCCGGGAGGTCCTGGCGTCATAGTGCATCTTGCCCGGCACCTTGGCGTTCGGATCGGTGAAGGAATGCACCGCGCCGCCGTAGCTGGTGAGCTGCCAGTCGACGCCGGCATCGGTCATCTCCCTGGCGAAGGCCGGCAACTGCTCGCGCGGCACCAGCGGATCGGAGGCGCCGTCGAGGACCAGTACCGCGCCCTTGATGTTCCTGGCATGCGCCGGGTCCGGCGTATCCAGGGTGCCATGGAAGGACACGAAGGCCTTCAGCTCGGCGCCGTCGCGAGCCAGCTCCAGCGCGCAGCAACCGCCGAAGCAGAAACCGAAGGCAGCCTGGCGGGTCGTATCGACAGCCGCGAGCGCCTGTCCGCGCAAGGCCGCCAGCGCTGCCTGCATGCGCTTGCGCAGCAGGGCCCGGTCGTTCTTCAGCGGCATCATCGCCGCGCCCGCCTCGTCGCCGTTCTGCGGACGCACGTCCCTGCCGTAGAGGTCCGCCACCAGCACCACGTGCCCACGGCCGGCGACCTGCCGGGCGATGTCCAGCGCGGCGGCGCTCACGCCCATCCAGTTCGGCGCCATCAGCAGGCCCGGGCGCGGCCCCGCGTGGCTGGCGTCGTACACCAGTTGACCTTCGTACGGCTGCCCATCGATGTCGTAGGCGACCGGCTCTACACGAATCTCACTCATGGGTACTGCTCCTGCGAGAGTTGGAAAAGACAAAGCCCGCCGAAGCGGGCTTTGTCGGGGCTACTGCTTAAGCGGACAGCTCCACCAGCAGCTTGTTCAGTCGGCGTACGTAGGCGCCCGGATCCTTGAGGCTGTCCCCCGCGGCCAGGGCGGCCTGGTCGAAGAGAATATGCGACAGCTCGCCGAAGCGGTCCTCGTCCGGCTCCGCATCCAGCTTCTCGATCAGCGGATGCTGCGGGTTGATCTCGAAGATCGGCTTCGAGTCCGGCACTTTCTGCCCGCTGGCCTCGAGGATCTGGCGCATCTGCAGGCCAAGGTCCTGTTCGCCGATGGCGAGGATCGCCGGCGAATCGGTCAGGCGGTGGGAAACGCGGACTTCGCTGACCTGCTCGTCGAGCACCTTCTTCAGGCGCTCGATCAGGCCTTCCTTGCTCTTGGCGACTTCTTCCTGGGCCTTCTTGTCCTCTTCCGAGTCCAGGCTGCCCAGGTCCAGGTCGCCGCGGGCGACATCGACGAACTGCTTGCCGTCGAACTCCGGCAGGTAGCTCATCAGCCACTCGTCGATGCGATCGGTGAGCAGCAGCACCTCGATGCCCTTCTTGCGGAAGACTTCCAGGTGCGGGCTGTTCTTCACCTGCGAGTAGCTCTCGCCGGTGAGGTAGTAGATCTTGTCCTGCCCTTCCTTCATCCGACCGATGTAGTCGGCCAGCGCTACGCTCTGCTCGCCCGAATCGTCGCCGGTGGAGGCGAAGCGCAGCAGGCCGGCGATCTTCTCCTTGTTGCCGAAGTCTTCCGCCGGGCCTTCCTTGAGGACCTGGCCGAAGTTCTTCCAGAAGGTCTTGTACTGCTCCGGCTCGTTCTTCGCCAGCTTCTCCAGCATGTCCAGCACGCGCTTGGTCAACGCCGACTTCATCGAGTCGATCACCGGATCCTTCTGCAGGATTTCCCGGGAGACGTTCAGCGACAGGTCGTTGGAGTCGACCACACCCTTGATGAAGCGCAGGTACAGCGGCAGGAACTCGTCGGCCTGGTCCATGATGAACACGCGCTGTACGTACAGCTTCAGGCCCCGCGGCGCTTCGCGATGGTACAGGTCGAACGGCGCGCGGCCCGGCACGTAGAGCAGCGAGGTGTATTCCAGCTTGCCTTCGACCTTGTTGTGGCTCCAGCTCAGCGGGTTCTCGAAGTCATGGGCGACGTGCTTGTAGAACTCCTGGTATTCCTCGTCCTTCACCTCGGCGCGCGGACGGGTCCACAGCGCGCTGGCGCGGTTGACCGTTTCCCATTCCGGCTCGGCCGGCTTGTCGGCCTCTTCGCCGTGGAATTCCTTGGGCAGCTCGATCGGCAAAGCGATGTGATCGGAGTATTTCTTGATCACGTTGCGCAGGCGCCAGCCATCGGCGAACTCCTCCTCGCCCTTTTTCAGGTGGAGGACGATGCGGGTACCGCGCTCGGGCTTGTCGATGGTAGCGACGTCGAACTCGCCCTCGCCCTTCGACGACCAGTGCACCCCTTCGCTGGCCGGCTGGCCGGCGCGACGGGAGTAGACATCGACCTTGTCGGCGACGATGAAGGCGCTGTAGAAACCGACGCCGAACTGGCCGATCAGGTGCGAATCCTTCTTCTGGTCGCCAGACAAGTTCTTCAGGAAGTCGGCGGTCCCGGACTTGGCGATGGTGCCCAGGTGAGTCACCACATCCTCGCGGCTCATGCCGATGCCGTTGTCTTCCAGGGTGACGGTGTTGGCTTCCTTGTCGAAGCTGACGCGGATCTTCAGCTCGGCGCCGCCCTCGAGCAGCTCGGGATTGGCCAGGGCTTCGAAACGCAGCTTGTCGGCGGCGTCCGAGGCGTTGGAAATCAGTTCGCGGAGGAAGATTTCCTTGTTCGAATAGAGAGAATGAATCATCAGGTGAAGCAGTTGCTTCACTTCAGTCTGAAAGCCCAGTGTCTCTTTTTGGGTTTCCACGCTCATCGCTCCAAGCTCCATCAATGACATAAGCCGCGTACCACGGCGGATGTCCCCTAGGTGGGGCCTTCTTCCGGCTTTTCAAGCGCTTATGCGAAAAAACCGCGCACCATCGTGCGACGACTAGCGTTCGAGCAGTTCGAGACGGGCGATCTCCGCCGGGCGCAACAGGTAGCTCGCCTCCCCCGCACCGGGCATTTCCCGGCGGATCACCAGGCGCCCCTCGCTGTCGAGGCCGGTGAAACGGCCCTCGGCGATACGCCCGCGTACCGTAGTGGCCTTGACCAGGCGCTGGCTGTAGCGCTGCGGTTCGACCTGGACCAGCTCCAGGTCGAGGGTGGCGTTACCCGGCGCCGGCAGCGCCTGCGGCTCGGGCGGCGCCGCCGCCGCGGCCACGGTCGCAGGCTCCGCCGGCAAGGCGGGGAACGCGTCGCCGCGCACCGTCCACTCCCGCCGGGCGTTCTTCTCCAGCGTCAGCTCCAGCACCTGAGCCTGGCCGGCCACCAGGGCCTCGATACGCAGCGGCCGCGCATGGCTGGCCGCGCGCCAGGACGGCGCCCGCACGAGGCTGACGTCGCGGCTGGCGAAACGTCGCTGCAGATAGTCGCGCAAGACCAGGGCTAGGGTATCGTCGGAGTCGTAGCCCAGGTCGACCTTGCCGTGCCGATAGCGCAGCCGGTCGGTATACAGCTCGACGTGGCCGCTGAGGGTGGTCCGGTAGTCGCTCGGCAGGCTCAGGTGGAACTCGCCCTCCAGGCGGTTCGGCGCCTTGGGCCGCAGGTCCAGGTGCAAGGTATAGCCACGCAGGAGACGACGCGCCTCGGGCAGGTCCTGATCCGGTTGCAGCCAGCTCAGCTCGACTTCTGGCAACGCGCCGCCGTCCTCGGGCAGCACGTCCAGGCGCAGCGCCCCGAGCGGCTGTGCCGGAAGGCGGATCTGCAGCTCGCGCTGGGCGTAGAAATCGTGCCCCTGGCGCAGGCTCAGCACGCCGCCGATCAACTCGCCGCTCTGCGGCGCGAAAGGCTTGCCGTTGAACTCCCCGCTGAGCGCGATGGCCAGTTCCGCCGGCGGCCTGGCCTCCGGCTTCAGCCAGCGCAGGCTGAGGATCGCCTCCAGTCGCGCAGCGTCGTGACTGGCCAGCAGCGCCAGGCCGACCACCAGCGGGATGCAACCCAGCGCGGCCAGCCCGACGCCCTTGCGCGCCGTACGCCAGTGCACGCCGATATAGGCCAGCGCCACCGGCGGGAAAAGGCTGCCGTAACCCCACAGCAGACCGGTACCGAAGGCCAGGACGATGACCCAGATATAGCCGGCGACCATCAGCAGCAGGCCGCCCAGAATCAGCAAGGCATCCATCGCGATATCCTCAGCCCACTTTCCGCAGCGTACGGCTCACGGCTCGTCCACCTTGAAATGCGCCCGCGCAGTGGCGATGGGCTCGCCCTGGGTGGTCTGCCAGGCGTTGATCGCGACGTTCGCCACCCGTCGCCCCTGGCGCCAGACCTGGCATTGCGCGTAGGTATCGCGGAAGTGCCCGGCACGCAGGTAGTCGATGGAGAAATCGATGATCTTCGGCAGGTGCGGAATGCTCATGAAGGTCAGCAGGTGCAACATCGCCGCATGCTCCATGAAGCCGGCGATCACACCGCCATGGATGGCCGGCAGGGTCGGGTTGCCGATGTTGTCCTTGTTCGCCGGCAGGCGGAAGACCATGTCGTCGCCCAGGCGCAGGCATTCGATGCCGAGCAGCTTGGCGTACGGGATCAGCTCCACCAGCGGGCTGTAGTCGTTGTTCCGACGCGCGTCGCGGACCAGTTGCTCGAGGCTGGTCGGGCTCATGCCGCACCTCCCTGCGCGGCCGGCCTGGCCGCCCCGGCGCGGGCCGAACCGCCCATGCGCATGAAAGCGCCGACGACATGGGCGATGGGCTGGCCCGGATCGTCCTGGTAGGCGAAGCCGCGGGTGAAGATCACGTTCGGCGTGACCCGGTAGCACTCGGCGAAGCCATAGACATCCTTGTGCGGTTCGGCGGGATGCATGTAGTCGATGCGCAGGTCGAGCGTCGGGCAGATCTCGAAGTCCGGCAGCACGCAGACCGTGGAAATACCACAGGTGGTGTCCATCAGGGTGGTGATCGCGCCGCCGTGGACGACCCCGCTTTCCGGGTTGCCGATGATCGCCTGGCTGTAGGGCAGGCGCAGGGTCAGTCCTTTCTCGTCGGCGGCCTCGACCGTCAACCCCAGCACCTGGCAATGACGCAAGGCCGAGAGAAAGCGCCGGGCGCGCTCGAGGAGAGGATTTTCCGACATGACGGCGACCTTGCTGGGAGTTTTCTGGAGGGCGAATCATACCCTGCCGCCAAAGCCCCGGCAGCCGGGGTTTTGGACATAACGATCGAAATAGTCGAAGTGTGTGGAACTTCACGCCAGCGCAAATGTTCAAAGGGCTACAACGAGGAAAGCCGCACATGGAGGCTAAACGATGAAAAAGACCGTAACTCTTGCCCTGCTGCTCGCTGCCAGCCTTGGCCTGGCCGCTTGCGACAAGAAAGAGGAAGACAAGGCAGCGGCCCCGGCAGCTCCGGCTACCGAGACCCAGCCGAGCGCTCCGGCTACTCCCCCTGCCGAGCCCAGCGCCCCGGCGCCGTCGAGCGACACTCCGGCAACCCCGCAGACTCCGGCACCGACTCCGGAGCAACCGCAACAGAACCAGCAATAAGTTCTCGTTGACGTACCCTGAAAGAGCCCGCGCAAGCGGGCTTTTTCATGCCCGGGATTCAGCCCCTGGGCACCTCGCCCTCGCCTTCCCGCGGGCTTTCGGCGATTGCGGTCTCGGTGTAGACCATCACCTCCAGCACGTCCGAATGGAATTCGCGGCGATACAGGACCAGCACCACGCCGGCCGTCACCAGCATGAAGAACCAGGAATTGATGAACCAGGCGAGCATGGCCAGGCCGAAATAGTACGAGCGCAAGCCGAAGTTGAACTGGTTGGCCGCCAGCGAGATGACCCGGGCGGCACGCTCGGCAAAGGATTTGCGCTCCAGCTCGCCGACGTTGCGCTCGCCGATCATCGGTGCCGAGCCGACCAGGATCGCCGCGAAGTTGTATTGGCGCATGCACCAGCTGAAGGTGAAGAAGGCATAGACGAAGACCACTGCCAGGCACAGCAGCTTCAGTTCCGATAGTCCCCGGCTGGCCTCCTCCACGAACGGCAGGTCGGCCAGTACCGAGACGGCGCGATCGGTGGAGCCCAGCAGGGTGAGGATGCCGGCGAGGATGATCAGCGTGCTGGAGGCGAAGAACGACGCGTTACGCTCCAGGTTACCGATCACGCTGGCGTCGGCGATACGGTTGTCGCGCAGCAGCAACCGGCGCATCCAGTCCTCCCGGTAGAGGTGCAGGACACTGGCCAGGCAGGCGGTGTCGCGACCCTTCCAGGTGGCGTAGCGGGTGTAGCCCACCCAGCAGAACAGGAACCAGAGCGCCGCCAGCAGGTGTTGCAGCAGGTGCCCGTTGAAAATGCCGAGTTCGGCGGTCATGAAAACTCCCTCTTGAGCCGGCCGGGAATCGCCCCGCCGTTGTTTCGCGCCGTTGGGACGCCGCTCGCCGCGGCCAGGACACGACTTTCGTCGGCTCATGAAAAAGGCCGCCCGGAGGCGGCCTTCCTGGGGTTCGCCTGACGTCTCAGGCGACCGCTTCGCGCGGCTTGCCCAGCAGCCGATCGCAAACGACTGCCAGGACCAGCGCAATGGATACCGGCAGCAGCCAGCCAAGGCTCTGATCGGCGAGCGGAAGCTTGGCGAAGACGTCCGGCACCCACCCGTTCAGCTTGGCCGCCCCCAGCCCGTCGACGATGCCGAAGAGCAGCGCGACGATCATCACCGGCACGAACACCCGCGGGGCCGACACCCAGAGCCGGTCGAACAGGCTCAGGGCGATCAGCACGATGGCGAGCGGATAGAGTCCCACCAGAACCGGTACCGAAAGGCTGATCAACTGGGTCAGTCCCTGGTTGGCGACCAGCAGGCTGAACAGCGAGAACACGATCACCACCGTCTTGTACGAAACCGGCAGCAGGTCGCTGAAGAACTCGCCGCACGCCGTGATCAGCCCTACCGCCGTGGTCAGGCAGGCCAGGGTGATGACCACCGCCAGCAACAGGCTGCCGGAAACGCCAAAGGTCTGCTGCACATAGGCGGTGAGGATCTGTACGCCATTCTGGGCGTCGCCGGCGATGCCCTGGCTGGTGGCGCCAAGATAGAACAGCGCCAGGTAGACCAGGGACAGGCCGGTGGCGGCGATGACCCCGGCGATCATGGAATAGCGCGTGACCAGCCGGCTGTCGCTGATGCCGCGGTCGCGAATGGCGGTGGCGATGACGATACCGAAGACCAGCGCACCGAGGGTATCCATGGTCAGGTAGCCCTGCAGGAAGCCCTGCACCAGGGGCGCGCTCTGGTACTCGCCGGAACTGCTGCCGATCTCTCCCGCCGGCGCGAAGATCGCCGCGCCGCCAAGGACCAGCAGGGCCGACAGCAGCACCGGCGTGATGACCTTTCCGACCCGGTCGACAAGGCGACCCGGGTTCAGCACCAGGAACAGAACCACGGAGAAGTAAGCGACGGTATAGACGAGCAACGGCACGCCGCCGTCCCCGGTGAAGGGGGCGACGCCCATCTCGAAGGACACCACGGCTGTACGCGGGGTGGCGAACAGCGGGCCGATGGCAAGATAGACGGCGATGGCGAACGCCACTCCCGCGCGCCGCCCGATCGGCTGGGTCAGGCGGCCAATACCGCCTCCGACCCGGGCCAGGGCGACCACCGTCAGCAACGGCAGGCCGACACCGGTAAGGAGGAAGCCGAAAGCCGCGCTCCATACGTGTTCGCCCGCCGCCATGCCGGCACTGGGAGGAAAGATGATGTTACCCGCGCCGAGAAAAAGCGCGAACGTCATGAAGCCAAGGGCGAGCAGGTCGAACCCTTTCAAATGAGTCATAGGAGGATGTACCACTGGCAGAAGTCTCGGTTGTTCGGGGTTTCCCTTTGGGGGTGTTAGGAAACATCGTCCTTCCGGATGAGGAGGACCGGTCAAGCCGCCCGACCCCTTTTGAGGGCCATGTGGCGCTATAGCTGCAGGCGCGCTGGCCTGCGGGATGATGCGTGGCGCGCCCGGGGTTTTGTCGGACACGAACCGTTGGCAATGATAGCGCATCGCGGCAACATTCGTTTGACGGATGCGATAGAACGACGAAGGCCACCGCTGTGAGGCGGTGGCCTTCGTCCTGGAACTCAGAAAACCCGGGAAATCAGGCCTTCTTCACTTCCCAACCGGTCAGCTCGGCCAGGGCCTTGCCGATGTCGGCCAGGGAACGCACGGTCTTCACACCGGCGTCCTGCAGGGCGGCGAACTTCTCGTCCGCGGTGCCCTTGCCGCCGGAGATGATGGCGCCGGCGTGGCCCATGCGCTTGCCCGGAGGGGCAGTCACACCAGCGATGTAGGACACCACCGGCTTGGTCACGTTGGCCTTGATGAAGGCCGCGGCTTCTTCTTCGGCGGAACCGCCGATCTCGCCGATCATGACGATGGCTTCGGTCTGCGGATCTTCCTGGAACAGCTTCAGGATGTCGATGAAGTTGGAGCCCGGGATCGGGTCGCCGCCGATGCCCACGCAGGTGGACTGGCCGAAGCCGGCGTCGGTGGTCTGCTTCACGGCTTCGTAGGTCAGGGTGCCGGAACGCGACACGATGCCTACCTTGCCCGGCAGGTGGATGTGACCCGGCATGATGCCGATCTTGCACTCGCCGGGAGTGATCACGCCCGGGCAGTTCGGGCCGATCAGGCGTACGCCCAGCTCGTCGCACTTGACCTTGGCGTCCAGCATGTCGAGGGTCGGGATGCCTTCGGTGATGCAGACGATCAGCTTGATGCCGCCGAATGCCGCTTCCAGGATCGAGTCCTTGCAGAACGGAGCCGGAACGTAGATGACCGAGGCTTCGGCGCCGGTGGCTTCCACGGCTTCCTTGACGGTGTTGAACACCGGCAGGCCGAGGTGGGTGGTGCCGCCCTTGCCGGGGGTCACGCCGCCGACCATCTTGGTGCCATAGGCGATGGCCTGTTCGGAGTGGAAGGTACCCTGGCTACCGGTGAAGCCTTGGCAGATGACTTTGGTGTCTTTGTTGATCAGGACGCTCATTACTTACCCTCCGCGGCCTTGACGACTTGCTGGGCAGCGTCGGTCAGGCTGGTTGCCGCGATGATGTTCAGGCCGCTTTCGGCCAGGACCTTGGCACCCAGTTCAGCGTTGTTGCCTTCCAGGCGGACGACAACCGGAACCTTCACGCCGACTTCTTTGACGGCGCCGATGATGCCTTCGGCGATCATGTCGCAACGCACGATGCCGCCGAAGATGTTCACCAGGACAGCCTTCACGTTGCTGTCGGACAGGATGATCTTGAACGCTTCGGTCACGCGCTCCTTGGTCGCACCGCCGCCAACGTCGAGGAAGTTGGCCGGCTTGCCGCCGTGCAGGTTGACGATGTCCATGGTACCCATGGCCAGGCCGGCGCCGTTGACCATGCAGCCGATGTTGCCTTCCAGCGCGACGTAGTTCAGCTCCCACTTCTGCGCATGGGCTTCACGGGCGTCGTCCTGGGACGGGTCGTGCATGGCGCGCAGCTTCGGCTGACGGTACAGGGCGTTGCTGTCGATGTTGATCTTGGCATCCAGGCAGTGCAGGTTGCCGTCTTTCTTGATCACCAGCGGGTTCACTTCCAGCAGGGCCAGGTCGTAGTCCTGGAACAGCTTCGCCAGGCCGACGAAGATATGGGTGAACTGCTTGATCTGGTCGCCCTTCAGGCCCAGCTGGAAGGCCAGCTCGCGGCCCTGGTACGGCTGCGCGCCGACCAGCGGGTCGATGGTAGCCTTGAGGATCTTCTCGGGAGTGTCGTGGGCGACCTTCTCGATGTCCACGCCACCTTCGGTGGAAGCCATGAACACGATGCGGCGGCTGGAACGATCGACGACGGCGCCGAGGTACAGCTCCTTGTCGATGTCGGTGCAGGACTCCACCAGGATCTTGCTGACCGGCTGGCCGTTGGCGTCGGTCTGGTAGGTCACCAGGTTCTTGCCCAGCCACTGCTGGGCGAACGCCTTGGCGTCCTCTTTGCTCTTCACCAGCTTCACACCGCCCGCTTTACCGCGGCCGCCGGCGTGCACCTGAGCTTTGACGACCCACTCGCTGCCGCCGATCTTGTCGCAGGCTTCTGCGGCCTCTTCGGGGGTGTCTACGGCAAAGCCCTTGGATACAGGCAGGCCGTATTCAGCGAACAGCTGCTTACCCTGATATTCGTGGAGATTCATGCTTGTCTACCGTTATTCGTCTAGGTATTGCGCATTTCGGCGGAGCGCTCGTGGCGCCCCACCACCTGTGACCGTCGTTTCGCGAACCACCCGGCTCGCGAAAAAACAGTCCGGCGGCATACGCCCGCGGCCACCTCGCAACGGTCGCCGGCGCTCACCCGCCGTGGTTCTTCTGAAAGTCTGCCGCCTGCGGCATCCCGACGCAGGCGGCAAACCGTGGATTCTACAGAACCCGGACCCGACAAGGCCAGGAACCTGTCCTGGCCTGACGGACGACGCGTCCCGCGTCGCTGTGACGCCCCTGGCGTGAACCGGGGCGTCGGATCACTCAGCGCTTCTTGCGGTTGGCGATGTGGATGGCATGGCCATTCACTGCCAGGGCAGCTTCGTGCAGGGCTTCGGACAGCGTCGGGTGAGAGAAGACCATCATGCCCAGGTCTTCGGCGCTGGTGCCGAATTCCATGCCGATCGCGCCTTGCTGTACCAGCTCGGCGGCGCTCGGGCCGATCACGTGGACGCCCAGGACGCGGTCGGTCTTCGCATCGGCGATGACCTTGACCAGGCCGGTGGTGTCGTTGGCAGCCATCGCGCGACCGCTGGCGGCGAACGGGAAGGTGCCGACGTTGACTTCGACGCCCTCGGCCTTGAGGGTCTGCTCGGTCTTGCCGACCCAGGCGATTTCCGGGTGGGTGTAGATGACCGACGGAATCAGGTCGTAGTTCATCTGCGCCTTGTGGCCGGCGATGCGCTCGGCGACCATCACGCCCTCTTCCGAGGCTTTGTGCGCGAGCATCGCGCCGCGAACCACGTCACCGATGGCGAAGACGCCCGGAACGCTGGTCTTGCAGTGGTCGTCGACGTAGATGAAGCCACGCTCGTCCAGGGTCACGCCGCTGTCGGCGGCCAGCAGGTCGGTGGTCACCGGGCGACGGCCGACCGCGACGATCAGCTTGTCGAAGGTTTCCTTCTGCTCGCCGTTGGCGTCGGTGAAGGTCACGGTGACCTGCTTCTTCTTCACTTCCGAAGCGGTCACGCGGGCACCCAGGCGAATGTTCAGGCCTTGCTTGGTCAGGACCTTCAGGGCTTCCTTGGCAATCTGCTCGTCGGCAGCCGGGAGGAACTTGTCCAGGGCTTCCAGCACGGTCACCTCGGCACCCAGGCGGGCCCATACCGAACCCAGCTCCAGGCCGATGACGCCGGCGCCGATCACACCCAGCTTCTTCGGTACGGCCTGGAATTCCAGGGCGCCGGTGGAGTCGACGATGATGTCGTCGGTCAGCGGGGCCGGCGGGATCTCCACCGGGCGGGAGCCGGAAGCGATGATCACGTTCTCGGCTTCCAGGACCTGGGTCTTGCCGTCCAGACCGGTCACTTCCACCTGCTTGTTGGCCAGCAGCTTGCCGTGGCCTTCGAAGGAGGTCACGCCGTTGGCCTTGAACAGGGTAGCGATGCCGCCGGTCAGGTTCTTGACGATGTTGGCCTTGCGCGCAACCATCGCCGGAACGTCGATGGTGACGCCCTTGGCTTCGATACCATGGACTTTGAAGGCCTCTTTGGCCTCATGGTACTTGTAGGAGCTGTCCAGCAGCGCCTTGGACGGGATGCAGCCAACGTTCAGGCAGGTACCGCCGAGCGCCACCTTGCCTTCCTTGCCGATGTACTTCTCGATGCAGGCGGTCTTCAGGCCCAGCTGGGCAGCGCGGATGGCGGCAACGTAACCGCCGGGGCCGGCACCAATCACTACCACGTCGAATTTCTGGCTCATATCTCAATCCTTATTCGGGTGAAACCGGACGGCCCCACGAGGGGGCCGCCGTGAAGAGAAACGCTAAATCAGACGTCCAGCAGCAGGCGAGCCGGATCTTCCAGCAGGTCCTTGATCGCCACCAGGAAGCTCACCGCTTCCTTGCCGTCGATCAGACGGTGGTCGTAGGACAGCGCCAGATACATCATCGGCAGGATCACCACCTGGCCGTTCACGGCCATCGGGCGCTCCTGGATCTTGTGCATGCCGAGGATAGCGGTCTGCGGCGGGTTGACGATCGGGGTCGACAGCAGGGAACCGAACACGCCACCGTTGGAGATGGTGAAGGTGCCGCCGGTCATGTCTTCGATGGTCAGCTTGCCTTCCTTCGCCTTCTTGCCGAAGTTGGCGATGCCGCCCTCGATCTCGGCCAGGCTCATGAACTCGGCGTTACGCAGTACCGGAACCACCAGGCCGCGGTCGCTGGAAACGGCAACACCGATGTCCTGGTAGCCGTGGTAGACGATGTCGTTGCCGTCGATGGAAGCGTTGACCCCCGGGAAGCGCTTCAGCGCCTCGGTGGCGGCCTTGACGAAGAAAGACATGAAGCCCAGGCGCACGCCGTTGTGCTTCTTCTCGAACAGGTCCTTGTACTTCGAACGCAGGTCCATGATCGGCTTCATGTTGACCTCGTTGAAGGTGGTCAGCATGGCCATGGCGGACTGCGCCTCGACCAGGCGCTCGGCGACCTTGGCCCGCAGGCGGGTCATCGGCACGCGCTTCTCGACACGGTCGCCGGCGGCGAAGATCGGCGCCTCGGCAGCCGGGGCGGCAGGCTTGGCCGGGGCGGCCGGGGCGTTCTTCTTCGCTTCGACCGCAGCGACCACGTCTTCCTTGGTCACGCGACCGCCCTTGCCGGTGCCGGCGATGCTGTTCGGATCGATGCCGGCTTCCTCGGCCAGCTTGCGCGCGGCCGGGGACAGGATGGCGTCGTCGCCGCCAGCGGCGGCCGGAGCGGCGGCCTGTGCAGCCGGAGCGGCGGCGGGCGCAGCGGCAGCCGGAGCGGCCGGAGCGGCGGCGCCGCCTTCGTTCAGCTTGCCGAGCAGCTCGTTGCTCAGAACGGTGTCGCCTTCGTTCTTGATGATCTCGGCCAGCACGCCGTCAGCCTCGGCGAGAACCTCGATGACCACCTTGTCGGTCTCGATGTCGACGATCAGTTCGTCGCGCTTGACTGCTTCGCCCGGCTTCTTGTGCCAGGTGGCGACGGTGCCGTCGGCGACCGATTCCGGGAAGGTTGGGGCTTTGATTTCGATAGCCATTGTGTGCGTTTCCTTAAATTCGGTTTCTTCAGCGCGTAGGCGTTAAACAGTAAAGGCGTCTTGCAGCAGTTTTTCCTGCTGCTCGGCGTGCATCGAGGCGTAGCCGCAAGCCGGAGCAGCGGAGCCTTCGCGGCCGGCGTACTCGAGGTTGAGGCCCTTCTTGTGCGCGGCGATGACACGACGCATGTGATGCTGGCTGCAGAACCAGGCGCCCTGGTTCATCGGCTCTTCCTGGCACCAGACGATGTGCTTGAGGTTCTTGTACGGAGCCAGAACTTCCGCCAGGTCGTCTTCCGGGAACGGATACAGCTGCTCGATACGGACGATCGCGGTATCTTCGCGGCCTTCCGCGCGACGCTTCTCCAGCAGGTCGTAGTACACCTTGCCGCTGCACAGCACGACGCGGTCGACCTTCTTCGGATCCAGGCTGTCGATTTCCGGGATCACGGTCTGGAAGGAACCGTTGGCCAGATCTTCCAGGGTCGAGATGGCGAGCTTGTGACGCAGCAGGGACTTCGGCGTCATCACCACCAGCGGCTTGCGCAGCGGGCGGATCACCTGACGGCGGAGCATGTGGTAGACCTGAGCCGGGGTGGTCGGCACGCAGACCTGGATGTTCTGCTCGGCACAGAGCTGCAGGTAGCGCTCCAGGCGCGCGGAGGAGTGCTCCGGGCCCTGCCCCTCATAGCCGTGCGGCAGCAGCATGGTCAGGCCGCAGAGTCGGCCCCATTTGCTTTCGCCACTGGTGATGAACTGGTCGATGACCACCTGGGCGCCGTTGGCGAAGTCGCCGAACTGGGCTTCCCAGATCACCAGCGAGTTCGGCGTGGTGGTGGCGAAACCGTATTCGAACGCCAGCACGGCCTCTTCCGAAAGGAAGGAATCGTAGATATCCAGGCGCGGCTGGCCGTCGAACAGATTGGCCAGCGGTACGTAGACCGAGTCGTCCTTCTGGTTGTGCAGCACCGCGTGACGGTGCGAGAAGGTGCCACGGCCGACGTCCTGGCCGGTCATCCGTACCGGATGGCCTTCGAACAGCAGGGTCGCGTAGGCCAGGGTCTCGGCGAAGCCCCAGTTGATCGGCAGGCCACCGGCCGCCATCTTCTGGCGATCTTCGTAGATCTTCGAAACCTGGCGCTGAACCACGAAGCCTTCCGGCACTTCCAGCATCTTGCTGGACAGTTCCTGCAGGGTCTTCAGGTCGAAGCGGGTGTCGTGACGCGCGGTCCAGGCATGACCCAGGTACGGACGCCAGTCGACGAACAGTTCCTTGTTGGGTTCCTTGACCAGGCTCTTCACCACGTGCAGGCCGTTGTCCAGGGCGTCGCGGTAGTCGTCGATCTTCGACTGAACCTGCTCGGCGCTGAGCACGCCGGCATTCACCAGGGCATCGGCGTACAGCTCGCGGGTAGTACGCTGCTTGGCGATCTGCTGGTACATCAGCGGCTGGGTGCCGCTCGGCTCGTCCGCCTCGTTGTGGCCGCGGCGACGGTAGCAGACCAGGTCGATGACCACGTCACGCTTGAACTGCATGCGATAGTCGACGGCCAGCTGGGTGACGAACAGCACGGCTTCGGGATCGTCGCCGTTGACGTGGAAGATCGGCGCCTGAATCATCTTCGCCACGTCGGTGGCGTACTCGGTGGAACGCGCATCGTCCTGGCGGCTGGTGGTGAAGCCGACCTGGTTGTTGATCACCAGGTGGATGGTGCCACCGGTCTTGTAGGCGCGGGTCTGCGACATCTGGAAGGTTTCCATGACCACGCCCTGCCCCGCGAAGGCGGCATCGCCGTGGATGGAAATCGGTACCACCTTGTCGCCGGAGCTGTCCTTGCGACGGTCCTGGCGGGCACGAACGGAACCCTCGACCACCGGGGAAACGATTTCCAGGTGGGACGGGTTGAACGCCAGCGCCAGGTGGACTTCGCCGCCGCTGGTCATCACGTTCGAGGAGAAGCCCTGGTGGTACTTCACGTCACCGGAGCCCAGCTCGACGATCTTCTTGCCTTCGAACTCGTCGAACAGGTCGCGCGGGTTCTTGCCCAGGGTGTTGACCAGGACGTTCAGGCGACCGCGGTGGGCCATGCCGATGACGATTTCCTTGGCGCCGTAGGAACCGCAGCGCTGGATGATCTCGTCGACCATCGGGATCAGGCTTTCGCCGCCTTCCAGGCCGAAACGCTTGGTGCCCGGGTACTTGGTGCCCAGGTACTTCTCCAGGCCTTCGGCCGCGGTCAGGCGCTCGAGCAGGTGCGCACGCGCCTCGGCGGAGAAGCCGGGACGACCACGCACGCTTTCCAGACGCTGGAGGAACCACTTGCGCTGCTCGGAATCGACGATGTGCATGAACTCGGCGCCGAAGGTACCGCAGTAGGTGCTCTTCAGGCTGTCGACGATTTCACGCAGGGTCGCCTCTTCCTTGCCGATGTAAAGCTCACCGGTGCGGAAAGTGGTGTCCAGGTCGGCACCCGTCAGACCGTAGTGGTCGATCGACAGGTCGGCAGGCGCGGGACGCTGCCACAGGCCGAGCGGGTCGAGGGTGGAAGCCTGGTGGCCGCGGAGACGGTAAGCGTGAATGAGACGAAGGACTTCGACCTGCTTCTTCTCGTGCTCGCTGCTCACGCTACCGGCGGAAACCGGCTGGGCACGGCGCTGGTTCTTGGCCAGCAGGACGAAATGATCGCGCACTGTGGAGTGCGAGACGTCGGGGGCGGGATTGCCATCGGCGGGAAGCTTCTGGAAATACGTGCGCCACTCTTCTGGCACAGCGTTAGGGTCGTGCAGGTAGAGCTCGTAGAGCTCTTCGACGTAGGCAGCGTTACCACCGGATAGATGGGCACTGTTCCACATCCGCTGCATTACGCTTTCGTGCATGCTAGGTCACCCTCGGTAAGGGGACAACCACCTGGCGAAACCTTGAAGGCTCCGAAGTCCTCAGGCAGCGACATCGGTATGGCCACTACAGATCCCGCAGATAGTCCGGGTACCAGCCCGGATGCCCCTGCTGGTCATATTTTTCAAATCTGGGCCATGGCTTTGTGAGCTTGGCCCGCTTAGTTGCTGCGACGCCGGAAGAACTCCGGCGCCACAGGTGTTGCTAGGTACAACTCATATAACAACTGCGAGAGGATCAGGTTCCGCTCTGCAGCAGCATATTACGCACGTGGCCGATCGCCTTGGTCGGGTTCAGACCCTTCGGGCAAACGTTCACGCAGTTCATGATTCCGCGGCAGCGGAACACACTGAACGGGTCGTCCAGCGAAGCCAGGCGCTCTTCGGTCTTGGTGTCACGACTGTCGGCCAGGAAACGATAGGCTTGCAGCAGTGCGGCCGGACCGAGGAACTTGTCGGGGTTCCACCAGAAGGACGGGCAGGAGGTCGAGCAGCAGGCGCACAGGATGCACTCGTACAGACCGTCCAGCTTCTCGCGCTCTTCCGGGGTCTGCAGACGCTCGATGGCCGGGGCCGGCGTATCGTTCTGCAGGAACGGCTTCACCTTCTCGTATTGCTTGTAGAAGATGCTCATGTCCACGACCAGGTCACGAATGACCGGCAGGCCGGGCAGCGGACGGATCACCAGCTTGCCGCCCTTCAGGCCGGCGGCCGACAGCGGGGTGATGCAGGCCAGGCCGTTCTTGCCGTTGATGTTCATGCCATCGGAGCCGCAGACGCCTTCACGGCAGGAACGACGGTAGGAGAAGCCCTCGTCCTGTTCCTTGATCAGCGCCAGCACGTCGAGGACCATCACGTCCTTGCCGTTGGTGTCGACCTGGAAATCCTGCATGTACGGCGCAGCATCTTTGTCGGGGTTGTAACGATAAACACTCACTTGCAACATGGCGGGCACCCTTAGTAAGTCCGAACCTTGGGTTCGAATGCCGGAACGGTCTTCGGCGCGAAGTTGACGGAACGCTTGGATACGCGCTTCTCACCCGGGAAGTACAGGGTGTGGCACAGCCAGTTCTCGTCGTCGCGCTCCTCGAAGTCTTCACGGGCGTGGGCGCCACGGGACTCCTTGCGGTGCTCGGCCGCGATCGCGGTGGCCTCGGCCACCTCGAGGAGGTTTTGCAGTTCCAGCGCTTCGATGCGCGCGGTGTTGAATGCCTGGCTCTTGTCGTTGATCTTGACGTTGGCGATACGCTCGCGCAGGTCGGCCAGCTGGGCGATGCCCTTCTGCATGTACTCGCCGGTGCGGAATACACCGAAGTAGTTCTGCATGCAGCTTTGCAGCTCGCGCTTGAGCGGAGCGACTTCTTCGCCGCTGGTGCGCTCGTTCACGCCGTTCAGGCGCTTGAAGGAGGCTTCCAGGTCGCTCTCGGAAGCGCCGCGGGCGTCGATGCCCTCTTTCAGCGCTTTTTCCAGGTGCAGACCGGCGGCACGGCCGAATACCACCAGGTCGAGCAGCGAGTTGCCGCCCAGGCGGTTGGCGCCGTGTACCGATACGCAGGCCACTTCGCCCACGGCGAACAGGCCTTCGACGATCTGGTCGTTGCCGTTGGCGTCCTGGGTGATGGCCTGGCCATGGATGTTGGTGGCAACGCCGCCCATCATGTAGTGGCAGGTCGGGATCACCGGGATCGGCGCAACGACCGGGTCGACGTGGGCGAAGGTCTTGGACAGTTCGCAGATGCCGGGCAGGCGGCTGTGCAGGACTTCCTCGCCGAGGTGGTCGAGCTTCAGCAGCACGTGGTCCTTGTTCGGACCCACGCCGTTGCCGGCCAGGACTTCCTTGACCATGGAACGGGCGACCACGTCGCGGCCGGCCAGGTCCTTCGCGTTCGGCGCATAACGCTCCATGAAGCGCTCGCCGTGGGCGTTGATCAGGTAACCGCCTTCGCCGCGGCAACCTTCGGTGACCAGTACACCGGCGCCGGCGATGCCGGTCGGGTGGAACTGCCACATCTCGATGTCCTGCACCGGCACGCCGGCACGCAGGGCCATGCCCACGCCGTCACCGGTGTTGATCAGCGCGTTGGTGGTGGAGGCGTAGATACGGCCGGCACCGCCAGTGGCCAGGACCACGGCCTTGGAACGGATGTAGACGGTCTCGCCGGTCTCGATGCAGATGGCGATGATGCCGACCACCGCGCCGTCCTGGTTCTTCACCAGGTCGACCGCGTACCACTCGTTGAGGAACGAAGTGCCATTCTTCAGGTTGGCCTGGTACAGGGTGTGCAGCAGCGCGTGGCCGGTACGGTCGGCGGCGGCGCAGGTACGGGCGGCCTGGCCACCCTTGCCGAAGTCCTTGGACTGGCCGCCGAACGGACGCTGGTAGATGCGGCCGGTTTCGGTACGGGAGAACGGCAGGCCCATGTGCTCGAGCTCGAACACGGCCTCGGGGCCGACGGAACACATGTATTCGATCGCGTCCTGGTCACCGATGTAATCGGAGCCCTTGACGGTGTCGTACATGTGCCAACGCCAATCGTCGTTCGGGTCGGCCGAAGCGATCGCGCAGGTGATGCCACCCTGTGCGGATACGGTGTGGGAACGGGTCGGGAAGACCTTGGTCACCACGGCGGTCTTGTGGCCGCCCTGGGCCAGTTGCAGCGCGGCACGCATGCCGGCGCCACCGCCACCGACGATGATGGCGTCAAAGGAAAGTGTACGAATGCTAGCCATGGATCACATACCCCAAAGAATCTGCACACCCCAGACGAAGAATGCGAACATCGCCATGCCGCAAACCGCCTGGAAGAGGAAACGCACGACTGTCGCCGCCTTGCCGAGAGCCATCGAAGTCAGGTAGTCGGTGGAGATGGTCCACATACCGACCCACGCATGGACGCTCAGGGCAACCAGGGTCAACAGGCTGAAGATGCGCATCCAACCCTGCGAGAACAGGCCGTGCCAGTCCGCGTAGGAAATGTTGGGGTGAGCAATGAGGTAGCCCAGCAGGAAAATGACATAAGCCGCGAGCACGACCGCGGAAACGCGCTGGGCCATCCAGTCGTAGAGGCCGGAGCGCGAGAAGTTTGTGACGTTAGTTACCATACCCATACCCCCGCCAGAACGATCAGCACCACCGCGATGGCGATGACGATTTTGGAGCCACGCTTACCGCCTTCCAGCGTCTCGCCGACGCCAGCGTCCATGACCAGGTGGCGAACACCGGCCACCAGGTGGTACAGCAGCGCAGACAGCAGGCCCCAGATCACCAGCTTGGCCAGGGGACTGGTCAGGCACGCCTTCACCTGCTCGAAGCCTTCTTCCGAACTCAGCGACTTGTCGAGCGCGAACAGCAGCACGGCAATACCGAGGAACAGGATGACGCCAGAGATACGGTGGAGAATGGACGTGTAAGCGGTGACAGGGAGTTTGATGGTCCTTAGGTCTAGGTTTACAGGTCGTTTGCTATTCACGGCTTTTTTCACACTGAGAGCCCTAACGAACAGGGCTAGTTGTCGGGAAGTGCACTTGTCAGGTACCCATCACCAGGGAGTGGCGACCGTCTATGAAAGCGGGCCAGGAATACCCCTTGCGGTCGGACGCCGAGTATAGACAGTTAGGCTACTAATGACAACGAAAACACCCATCGCCAAATGGTTGATTGCGGGCCTTTTATAAAAGGCGTAAATAGCCCCCTTTTTCTGCGAAAACCCCGCCACGGAAGGCTCTACGGCATGGATTCGCGCAAATTGACTTTCGAATTTATCCCTCTATAGTGGTGCGGGCCCTGCGTGGGGGGTACTGATGATTTCAAGCATAAATAGGAGGCCATCATGGCTGACAAAAAAGCGCAGTTGATCATCGAGGGCTCAGCCCCCGTCGAACTGCCCGTCCTATCCGGTACCATGGGTCCCGATGTAGTGGATGTACGGGGCCTCACCGCCACGGGCCACTTCACCTTCGATCCTGGCTTCATGTCGACCGCCTCCTGCGAGTCGAAGATCACCTATATCGACGGCGACAAAGGCGTCCTCCTCCATCGCGGCTACCCCATCGAGCAACTGGCAGAGAAATCCGACTACCTGGAAACCTGCTACCTGCTGCTGAACGGCGAGCTGCCCACCGCCGCGCAGAAGGAACAGTTCGTCGGCACCATCAAGAACCACACCATGGTTCACGAGCAGTTGAAGACCTTCTTCAACGGCTTCCGCCGCGACGCCCATCCGATGGCCGTGATGTGCGGCGTGATCGGCGCCCTCTCGGCCTTCTACCACGACTCCCTGGACATCAATAACCCGAAGCATCGCGAAGTCTCCGCGCATCGCCTGATCGCCAAGATGCCGACCATCGCCGCCATGGTGTACAAGTACTCCAAGGGCGAGCCGATGATGTATCCGCGTAACGACCTGAACTACGCGGAAAACTTCCTGCACATGATGTTCAACACCCCCTGCGAGACCAAACCGATCAGCCCCGTGCTGGCCAAGGCCATGGACCGCATCTTCATTCTCCACGCCGACCACGAGCAGAACGCTTCCACCTCCACGGTGCGTCTGGCCGGCTCCTCCGGCGCCAATCCGTTCGCCTGCATCGCCTCCGGCATCGCCGCCCTGTGGGGACCGGCCCATGGCGGCGCGAACGAAGCGGTGCTGCGCATGCTCGACGAGATCGGCGACGTGTCCAACATCGACAAGTTCGTCGAGAAGGCCAAGGACAAGAACGATCCGTTCAAGCTGATGGGCTTCGGCCATCGTGTCTACAAGAACTTCGACCCGCGCGCCAAGGTCATGAAGCAGACCTGCGACGAGGTCCTCCAGGAGCTGGGCATCAACGACCCGCAACTGGAACTGGCGATGAAGCTGGAAGAAATCGCCCGCCACGACCCCTACTTCGTGGAACGCAACCTGTACCCGAACGTCGACTTCTACTCGGGGATCATCCTCAAGGCGATCGGCATTCCGACCAGCATGTTCACCGTGATCTTCGCCCTGGCGCGTACCGTCGGCTGGATCTCGCACTGGCAGGAGATGCTCTCCGGCCCCTACAAGATCGGCCGCCCGCGCCAGCTCTATACCGGCCACACCCAGCGCGACTTCACCGCCCTCAAGGATCGCGGCTGAAACCCGTCACGCCCGGCGAGAAAGGCTGCTTCGGCAGCCTTTTTTGTGCCCGCCCCTTTCCGCCGGACACAAAAAAACCGCCCCGGAGGCGGTCTTTTTGCAAGGAAGGCGCGCTCAGCGCTTCTCGGCAGCGCTACGCAGGCCCTTGAGGGTGTTCAGCGGCGCGTCGACCACGAAGCTGTTGGCCAACCAGGAAGGAATGCTGCCACCCGGCTCGGTTTCCACCTGGTAGGTCACTTCCGTCACGCCCTGCCCCTTCGGCTGCAACTTCCACTCGCCGACCAGCTTGGGCACGCGGATCTGGCCCTTTTCCTCGGGGATATAGGTCGGATCGGCCTTAAGGTGACGGATCACGGTGCCATCCGCAGTCTTCTCGGTGGTGACATGGATGACCACGTCGCGACCGGTAACTGGCCAGGGCATGTCGATCTTCGAGTAGGTCCAGGCGTCGGCGCCTTCCTGCTTCAGGAGTTTCATCTCGGCGCAGGCATGGATCCACTTGCAGGAACCCTTGACGTCCTCCTGCAGCGCCTCGATGGTCGCCACGTCGGCCTTGATGTCGGTAACGCCGCGATAAGCCTTGTACTTGGAGCCCTGGACACTGCTGAGGTAGACCTTCACGCCATCCTCGTCCTTGGCCAGCTTCCAGTCTTCGGCCAGCGCATTGCCGGCCACCCCGAACACTGCGGCAGCCAGCACGGTCATACGCAAAATGCCACGCATCGTTCCTGTTCCTCTCTTTATGGTTATTTTCGGTTCGCCGGCCGGGCGGTCGACGCCCTGCAAGCCGCGATCCTGAGCCTTCGGCGCAGGATGCGCAGCAGTATGGCGTGAGACAGCCAGACTTCCAACCCGTTCACGCGGCAGTGATGACTTCCCACTCCGCGATCAGGGCCAGCGCCTGCTCACGGCTGTCGCCGCAGATTTCCGGATCGGCGCCGAACTGGCCGCATACGGCCG
This sequence comes from Pseudomonas sp. 203-8, assembly GCF_020708595.1. Lineage (NCBI taxonomy): Bacteria > Pseudomonadati > Pseudomonadota > Gammaproteobacteria > Pseudomonadales > Pseudomonadaceae > Pseudomonas > Pseudomonas sp. 203-8. The sequence goes on from NZ_JAJFDF010000007.1 coordinate 353,299, forward strand.
GTCGCTCCGGTCGGCCGAACAGCCCGCAGAGATGGTTTTCGTCCAGGTGCAGGCAGCGTACGCCCGCGGGCTTGCCGGCCGGCATGCCCGGCAGCGGAGAGGAAATCGACGGTGCTATGCAGCAGGCGCCGCAGCCGGCTCTACATTGCATGGGAAGGATCTCGCCCGAAAGTTGGCAGAGGAGCGGCCAGGACAGCCGTCCGAAACGGGCGCAAAGAATACGGACCGGCCAGGCCGCCGCCAAGCTCGGCGGATCAGCGGCGCGTTTCCGCCTCGAGACGCGCGCTGCGAAGCTGCCACTGCTCGCGGTTGCCGGCAGCGAACAGCCAGGCCCTGGCCGACTCCGTCGCTGCCCGCCATTGCACGCGGCCCGGCTCGCGCAGGTCGAGGGATTGCGCCGCCGTCGAGTGGCCGAGGAAGGCGTTGCCAGCGGAACTCCAGTAGCCAGCGATCCCGGCCGGCAAGACCCAGGAGCGACCTTCCGCCTCGTCATCGACGATACCGGACAAGCGCTCCCCCGCTCCACGCCGCCAGGACAGGGCGACCCGGTTCAGCTCGCTGTCCGCCAGCGCGACGCGCACCTCCACGCCGCCCTGGCGCGGCTCGAACGACAGCTCGTAGGCGCTGAGCCGGCCATCGGCGCAGCGCAGGTGCCCCTTCAGGGACAAGCGTCGACCGACCAGTTCGAAGCTCTCCAGGCTCTGCTCCTGGCAGCGCAACTGCAGGCGACCGGCGCTTTCCCGCCCGGCCCCGAGAAAACCGCCCTCGCTCTCCCACAACGGCGGCCGAGCGCTACCCGCCACTGACAGGGCGAGGCTCTTGCCGCCCCAGCTCAAGCGGTATTCGCCCAGGTCGAAATCGCGCGGGATGGCAAACGCCGGCGGCACCCGCAGCTCGCTCCACAGAGCCGGCTCCCGCGACGCCTGGCTCGCCCACCAGGCGGCCGCCAGCACGACGGCCAGCCCGCTCAAGGCGAGCCCCCAGACCAGCGAGCGTTTGTGCAACCGCATACCTTTCATCCTTTTCCGAGCACCAGCCCCTACCGGTCGATGCCTGCCCACTTGGATTTATCGCCGCAGCCAATTAGGCTGCGGCGCCGTCCCAATCCCCCGGAGCCCACCCATCATGCCCGTCTGGCTGCAAACCGCCTTGTTGCTAGCCTGTTCCAACCTGTTCATGACCTTCGCCTGGTATGGTCATCTGAAGACTCTCAACAGCAAGCCCTGGATCATCGCCGCCCTGATCAGTTGGGGTATCGCGCTGTTCGAATACCTGCTGCAGGTACCAGCCAATCGCATCGGCTACACCGAACTCTCGGTCGGCCAACTGAAGATCATGCAGGAAGTCATCACCTTGGCGATCTTCGTCCCGTTCAGCGTCTACTTCATGCAGCAGCCGCTGAAACTGGACTACCTCTGGGCCGGCCTGTGCCTGCTCGGCGCGGTGTACTTCATCTTCCGCGCCTGAGCCGCGTCACGAACGCAGCCGGGCGATCAGGCTGGAGGTATCCCAACGACCGCCGCCCATCGCCTGCACTTCGGCGTAGAACTGGTCGACCAGCGCCGTGACCGGCAACTGCGCGCCGTTGCGCCGCGCCTCGGCGAGCAGGATCGACAGGTCCTTGCGCATCCAGTCCACGGCGAAGCCGAAGTCGAACTCTCCGGCCAGCATGCTCTGGTGGCGGTTTTCCAGTTGCCAGGACTGGGCCGCGCCCTTGCCGATCACCTGCATCGCCGCCTCGCCATCGAGACCGGCGCACCGGGCGAAGTGCAGCGCCTCGGCCAGGCCCTGGAGCAGCCCCGCGACGCAGATCTGGTTGACCATCTTGGTCAATTGCCCGCTACCCACGTCGCCCATTCGCCGGACCATCCGCGCATAGCTGCGCAACAGCGGTTCGGCGCGTCGATAGAAGGCCTCCTCGCCACCGACCATCACCGTCAGGGCGCCGTTGACCGCGCCTGCCTGGCCGCCGGAGACCGGCGCGTCGAGAAAGCCCAGCTCACGCTCGGCAGCCAGCAGCGACAGCTCGCGGGCGACTTCCGCCGAAGCGGTGGTGTGGTCGACGAACAGGCTGCCCGGCGCCATTCCGGCGAAGGCGCCCTGCTCGCCCAGCGCCACGGCACGCAGGTCGTCGTCGTTACCGACGCAACAGAACACCAGCTCGGCGCCAGCACAGGCCTCGCGCGGCGTATCGGCGCGCCGTCCGGCGTACTCCTCGACCCAGCGCAGCGCCTTGGCCGACGAGCGATTGTAGACACAGACGTCGTAGCCCTCTCGTTGCAGGTGCCCGGCCATCGGGTAGCCCATCGTGCCCAGGCCGAGAAATGCGACCGCAGTCATTCCGTCATCTCCTCGAAATCCGATCCCGCAGCCTAGCACAGCGGTTTGCCGAGGTCCGGAAGCCCCGCCATACTCAGCGCGGACCCTGGTATGGATAGCTCCGATGCCTCACTGGCTGGTAATCGATCTGGAGGCCACCACCGCGGAAGGCGGCTGGCCCCTGGAGGAAATGGAAATCATCGAGATCGGCGCCACCCTGGTCGCCGCCGCGGACGCCCGCGAACTGGACCACTTCCAGCGTTTCGTACGGCCGGTCAGGCGGCCGCTGCTGACCCACTTCTGCCGCGACCTCACGCATATCAGCCAGGCCAACGTCGATGGCGCAGCCCATCTCAATACGGTCTGGGAAGCCTTCGAGCGCTGGCTCGCCCAGCATCGTCCGCGACTGGCCGGCTGGGCCAGTTGGGGCGACTACGACCGCCGCCAGTTGGAGCAGGAATGGCGCCAGCACGGGCTGACCAGCCAGCTCAGCGAAGTGCCGCACGTCAATCTCAAGCAACGCTTCGGCGAAGTCCGCCAGTTGCCCCGCCCAGTCGGCCTGAACGCGGCCCTGCAACTGGCCGGGATGAGTTTCCAGGGCCAGCAGCACCGCGCCCTGGAGGATGCCCGCAATACCGCACGGCTGCTGCCGCTGGTATTGCCGGTGGAGCATTGAACGAGGCCCGCGCCGCCTAGTGACGCCTTTCCGAGGCTTGGGCATACTGGCGGGCCTTTTCAAACCCGCCTGTTCACCCCTTCAGGAGAAGCCCATGTTCAAGGTCAACGAATACTTCGACGGCACCGTCAAATCCATCGCCTTCGACATGACCGCCGGCCCGGCCACCATCGGCGTGATGGCGGCAGGCGAATACGAGTTCGGCACCAGCCAGCTGGAGATCATGCATGTGGTCGCCGGCGCGCTGACGGTCAAGCTGCCGGGCAGCGACGAGTGGCAGGAATACGCCAGCGGCAGCCAGTTCACCGTCCCGGCGAACAGCAAGTTCCAGCTCAAGGTCGCCCAGGACACCGCCTACCTCTGCGAATATCGCTGAGCCCGGGCAGACAGGAAAACCGGCCGCAGGCCGGTTTTTTCTTGCCCGTCGTCCAGCGGCTGCGGCGGAGGAATCGAGCTGCGCTCATCCGCCGCTGGAACGGCTTGCCCAGCCCATTCAGCCCTGCGGGAAGCGGTAGTGGCCGATGACCTGGTAGCGGAACAGCAGGTCCTCTTCCCGCACGCCGGCACCGATGTTGTGCAACACCAGCGGCCTGCCCTCCAGCCTGCGATCGGAAAGCACGCCGATATGCAGCAGGCCGTTGTCCAGGCGCCAGGCGACTATGTCTCCGGCCCGGTAGGCGGAAGCGTCGCGGCTAGGCGCCAGGGCCAGGCCCTGGCGGCTGAACCAGGTCATCAGGTTCGGTACGCGGCGGTGATCGATGTTGCGGTCGGTACCTTTCATTCCCCATTGCTGCGGGTAGGCCGCGAAGTGGCGACGCATGTCCTCGTGCACCGCCTTCTGTAGATCCAGCCCCTGTCCGCGCAGCGCACGGACCACCACGTCGGTGCAGACCCCGGTCTGCAGCGGCACGTCGCCGCCCGGATAGTCCAGTTGCCGGTAGGCCGGGTCGTAGCCCAGGGTAACGCCCACCTGGGCACGCGCCGCATCCACCAGTCGCTGCGGTTCGACCGCAGCGGCCGCCACCAGCGGCAGTCCGAGCATGGCGAGCAGCAACAGGCGGCGCAGCGCGCCGGATACGTCCTTGTCCATCCTTTTCCTCCTAAGCGCCCGCGGGCGCGTCCTGGTCCTTCGCGTATCCCAGCGGATACAGCAGTTCTTCCTTGTAGCCGGCCCAGACCCGGATGGCGTCCGGGAAGCTGTCGTCCAGCACCGGGTCGCCGCTGTCGACCAGCAACGGGCGGCCCCCGAGGGTCCCCAGCTTGCGCTTGGTGGCGACCACCCGCATGCGCTCCAGGCCGATGGCGCGCAACACCCGGGGACTGATCTGCTGGTTGCCGCGACCGATCACGTGGCCCTGGCCGCCGATGGCGGTGACCAGCAGGTACGCCGGATGACCGTCCACCAGTTCGAACAGCCGCGCCTCGTCGACGTCGCGGGCAATCACCGCGCCATTCTCCAGCACGTCGACGCCCAGCAGGGTGGTTTCCAGGCCGAGATTGCGCGCCAGGCCATGCAAGGTCGAGCCCGGTCCGAGCACATAGCGCACGCCGTCTTCCCAGTTTTCCGCCAGCCAGTCGGCGAGGTCCACCAGCACCAGCTCCTCGGACTCCATCCCTGCCTGCTTCACGTGCTGCATGAAGTGGCCCTCCTCCGGCACTGTCATCTCGCCGTACCAACGCGCGGCGACGCGGCCGGCGCGCAGCGCCTCTTCGTCGAGGTCGCGCACCTCGCCGCTGGCCAGGCGCACCAGGCCGCCCTCGACCAGGCGCCTGGCCAATTCGCCGGCCGCGCGCGGACTGATGGCATAGACCCCGGAGTGGATCTTCACCCCGGCCGGAATGCCGAGCACCGGCTGTTGCTCGCGCACCACCCCGGCAACATCCCGTGCTGTGCCATCACCACCGGCGAACAGGATCAGGGCGACACCGGCCTCCTGCAGGCGCTCGATCGCCAACCGGGTATCCGCCGCGCTGCTGACCGCTCCCTGCCACTCGCCGAGCAGGCGATGGCGGAAGCCCATGCGCTCGAGCAACTCACCACCCATGGCCCCGGGAAAGGTCAGGAACTCGATCTTCTCGACCAGCGGCAACAGGCACTCCAGGGCTATCCGGGTGCGCTCCAGCGCACGTGGTTCGGCGCCTCTGGCCAGGGCCTCGGCGGCCACCCCGTCGCTACCCTTCAAGGCGACCGGGCCACCCAGCCCGGCCAGGGGATTGACCACCAACCCCAGGCGAAACATGTCCATACTCATCCTCGGGCGAACTCCAGGACGCCCACACCGGTCGGACCACTATAACCAGAAAAACCCAGCGGTAGCCGGCAAGCTGGCACGCCGACTGCAAGATTGCTATGGTCCATGGCTTTCGCGTTGGAGCGGCACGACATCCGCCGTTTGTCACGGCGGTTTCATCTGCGCTCCCTAGACTGCCGATAAACCTGATGAGGAGACGGGCAATGAATTCGCAACACACCGATACCGCCAAGCGCCGCGTGATCCCCTTCAATACGCAGCAGCACACCGGTGGCGCCATCATCGACGCCCAGGGCCGGGAGATCCCGATCACCGAGGTGATGATCCAGCGCGCCTGCCGCGAACTGGACAGGTCCCTGGAGCAGGAACAGAAGCAGGCCTGAGCGCCCGCCAGCACGACTTCGAAGCCCGGCATCCGCCGGGCTTTTTTTCGCTTGCGCGAAGCCGCGCCCTAGCTCGGCGCCGGCAGGTCCTCGCCGACCAGGTCGAGGAAGGTCTCGACGATCCGCCGCGAACGCTGTTCGCGCAGGCACACCAGGGTCTCGGTCAGGCGTCGCTGGCAATCGACGATGGGTAGCGCATGGACCCGCGTGTCGGCGCCGAACTCCGCGGCCGACACCACCCCCACGCCGATCCCCGCCACCACCGCCTCGCGCGAGGCCTCGCGGCCCTCGACCTGGATCGCCGGACGGATCCGCAGGCCGGCGCGGCTCATCTCCTCCTCCAGGGTCTGGCGGGTCACCGAGCCCTGCTCGCGCAGCACCAGCGGCATGTCGTCGAGATCGGCGAGCCGGATCGACTCGCGCCCGGCCCACGGATGGCTGAGCGAAACGAAAGCGACGATCGGGTCGTTGCGCAGGGTCAGCGAAAGCAACCGCTCGTCGCTGACGTCCCGGCCCAACAGAGCCAGGTCGGCCTGGTAGCTGAACAGTCGCTGCAGAGACTCGTCGGTATTGCCGGTCTCCACCCGCACCGCGATGCCCGGATAGCGCTCGCAGAAACGCGCGATCTGCGGCAATACGTGCACCGGCGCATCCACCGCCAGGGTCAGGGTGCCGGTCTGCAGGGCGCTGGAGGCGGACAACAGCTCCTCCGCCTCGGCCTCGATCGCGAACAGCCGCTGGGTCACCGCGAGCAGGCGCTCGCCCAGTTCGCTCAGGCGCACCGAGCGCTTGTTACGGTGGAACAGCAGCACGCCGTAACGCTCCTCCAGCTTGCGCACCTGGTCGGAAACCGCCGGCTGGGTGAGAAACAGGCGCTCAGCGGCGCGCGTGAAGCTGCCGTACACGGCGACTGCATGGAAAGCCTTCAACTGCGCATGGGATACCGACATGGACCTTCACCACTCCAGGCAGGACAAGGGGTTCCGCGCCATGGGCGGCGCACACGGGAATGACCGTTCGGTCAACTTCCTCGACCCACGCCGCGCCAGGCCTACGGACAAACAAGTAAAACTTATATTTAAAATTTGATAAATCGATTTCATTTATTTATCCGGAATTGTTTCCATCGCTTCACCACAGCGCGCCAGCGCCTCGGCAGCCAGCCCCTGCCAGGGCAGCCGCAACCCTTACCCAGGAGGTGAAGCCGACTCCAGATACCTCTGACCAGGCACCGCGACATGGCGGTGCGGAAGTGCTCATCAGAACAACAACAAGGCGTGTTCCCCTCACACCTGCCGGCACCGATAACAAGATCGAGGTCAGATCCATGAATCAACGTCCCGGGACGGCGCTGCCGTCCTCTCCCGTGTCCAGCTTCCAGCGCTGGCGCCTGCAGATATTCGCGATCACCTGGCTGGCCTACGCCGCCTTCTATTTCACCCGCAAGGCCTTTTCCGTCGCCAAGCTCGGCATCGCCGAAGATCCGGACTTCCAGTTGGACAAGATGGCGAGGCCGATCTCGACGCTATCTATCTCGCCGCCTATGCCGTCGGCCAGTTCACCTGGGGCGTGCTGGCCGACCGCTTCGGCCCGCGCATCGTGGTGTTCGGCGGCCTGCTGATCTCCGCACTGGCCGCGCTGGTCATGGGCACCTTCGCCACCCTGCCGATCTTCGCCACCTGCATGGTGGTCCAGGGACTGGCGCAGTCCACCGGCTGGTCGGGGCTGTGCAAGAACATCGGTAGTTTCTTCGCCACCCACGAACGCGGTCGGGTGCTCGGCCTGTGGAGCACCTGCTACGCCTTCGGCGGCCTGGTCGCCTCGCCGTTCGCCGGCTGGTGGGCGTACAGCGTGTTCGGTACCTGGCACGCGGCGTTCTACTCCAGCGCCGCGGTGGTCGGCGGCGTGGCCCTGCTGTTCCTGCTGTTGCAGCGCAACCGCCCGGAAGACGTCGGCCATCCTCCCGTCGAACCGCAGGCCGCGAGCGAAGCCGTGCGCTATGCCGGCTTCAGGCCGGAAGGCGGCAACGGCGGCAGCCTGCAGGTGCTCGCCAAGGTGGTGCGCAACCGCACGGTGCTCTGCCTCGGCCTGGCCTACTTCCTGCTCAAGCCGGCGCGCTACGCGATCCTCCTGTGGGGACCGGTGATCGTCTACGAACGCATGCCGGCGCTCGGCAAGGTCGGCGCGGCGATCGTTCCCACCGCCTTCGAGGTAGCCGGCCTGCTCGGCCCGATCCTGATCGGCTTCGCCTCGGACAAGCTGTTCGGCGCACGGCGCATGCCGGCCTGCGTGATCAGCCTGCTGGCGCTGACCGTCTGCCTGGCGCTGTTCGTCCCGGCGATGACCACCGGCAGCATTCCGATAGTGGTCGGCCTGCTGTTCATGATGGGACTGACCCTGTACGGCCCGGACTCGATGATCTGCGGCTCCGCCGCCATCGACTTCGGCACCAGCGAGGCCGCCGGCACCGCCTCCGGCTTCGTCAATGGCTGCGGTTCGGTGGGCGCGATCCTCGGCGGTCTGTTGCCCGGCTATTTCGACACCTACACGGTGTTCATCGGCTTCACCATCGCAGCCCTGATCGCCACCGCGGTGCTCCTCCCGCACTGGAACAGCCGGCCCGGCGGCGCACGGGAAAGCCTGCGGAATATCCCCAGCCTGGCGGACTTCCGTCCCATCCGCTCCTGACCGTCCGCGGCGGGAAGCTCCGCCGCGTCCTTCTCCACGAACCGGGAACCCCCTCATGCATATCGAACGTTTCGAAGTCGTCAAGCGTCGGGCCGAGATGGCCCTGCACGGCAACACGGTCTACATCGGCGGCCAGGTCGCAGACGACCCCAGCGGTGACATCCAGGACCAGACCCGCCAGATTCTGGAGAACATCGACCGGCTGCTCCAGAGCGTTGGCAGCGACCGCGGCCAGGTGCTCTCGGTACGCATACTGCTAGCCCACCGGGAGGACTACGCCGGTCTCAACCAGGTCTGGGACCAGTGGTTTCCCGAAGGCCGGGCGCCGACCCGCGCCTGTAGCCTGGCCGAGTTGATCGACCCGCGCTGGCGGGTGGAAATGATCGTCGTCGCCGCCCGCCCGCAGTGAGAGCACAGCCATGACCTTCCGACCCTTCTGGCTGGACCAGGCCCTACGCTCCGAACATGCGGCACCCTGCCCGCCGCTGGCCGGCGATACCCGCGCCGACGTGTGCATCGTCGGCGGCGGCTACACCGGCCTGTGGACCGCCATCATGCTCAAGGAGCACGATCCCGGGCTCGACGTGGTGCTGGTCGAGGCCGATCTCTGCGGCGCCGGCGCCAGCGGCCGCAACGGCGGCTGCGCGCTGTCCTGGTCGGCCAAGTTCTTCACCCTGGAACGGCTGTTCGGACTAACCGAGGCGATCCGCCTGGTCAAGGCCTCCGAGGACAGCATCCGGGCCATCGGCGCCTTCTGCCAGCGCTACGACGTCGAGGCCGACTACCGGCTGGACGGCACCCTCTATACCGCCACCAACCCGGCCCAGGTCGGCAGCACCGACAGCGTGATCGCCGCTCTGGAGCGCCACGGCATCAACTCCTTCGCCAAGCGCCCGCTGGCCGACGTGCAGCGCCTGGCCGGCTCGCGCAGGCACCTGGAGGGTTGGTTCTCGCCGGCTGCCGCGACGGTGCAACCAGGCAAGCTGGTTCGCGGCCTGCGCCGGGTCGCCCTGCAACTGGGGGTACGCCTGTACGAAGGCACGCCGATGCGAGGACTGGAGCACGGCCGCCCGGCGGAAGTGGTCACCCCCCACGGGCGGGTCGTCGCCGGCCGCGTGGTGCTGGCGCTGAACGCCTGGATGGCGAGGGCCTTCCCGCAGTTCGAACGCAGCGTGGCGATCGTCTCCAGCGACATGCTCATCACCGAGCCACGACCAGACCTGTTGCAGGAGATCGGACTGACCAGCGGGGTCAGCGTGCTCGACTCGCGGATCTTCGTGCATTACTACCACAACACCCCGGACGGCCGGCTGATGCTCGGCAAGGGCGGCAACACCTTCGCCTACGGCGGACGCATGCTGCCGGTGTTCGACCGCCCCTCGCCGTATCTCGGACAACTGCGTGGCAGCTTGCGGGAGTTCTTCCCCGAGTTCGCCGAGGTCGCCATCGAGGCCAGCTGGAACGGTCCGTCGGATCGCTCGGTGACCGGCCTGCCGTTCTTCGGCCGGCTCGACGGCCGCGACAATGTGTTCTACGGCTTCGGCTACTCCGGCAGCGGCGTCGGTCCATGCCACATGGGCGGGCAGATCCTTTCTTCGCTGGCGCTCGGCCTGGACAATCCCTGGACCCGTTCGCCGCTGACCCAGGGGCCGCTCGGCCGCTTCCCGCCGGAGCCGATCCGCTATGTCGGTTCGCTGATGGTGCGCAACGCGATCCGTCGCAAGGAGCACGCCGAAGACGCCGGCCGGCGCCCGCGTCATCTCGACGTACGCCTGGCCAGGTTCGCCGCCGCCGCGGGCAAGGCCGACAAGGGTTGAGCCGCTTTCCGGGCGTCTCTTCAGCCCATTCGGGGGCGCCCTTCTTTTTCCTTCGGTTTCGATTTCGCTCAAGCAAAGGTCGTAAAAAGCGCATTTAATTCACCCGTCAGCCTGTGCGAGGCTGTTCCAACCCCTGGCCCAGTTTTCCTTCATGCACCTACCGACGACGCGCACCCTGCCCTACCAGCCTTCCGCCAACCCGGCCGGAACGCCCGCGCGTCTACCCCGCAAGCACAGCCACTGGCTGGAACTGGAGCCGCTCTCCCTCCCTCTCGAACTGGCCTTCTGGGCGCTCTGGCATTGCCGCCACGCGCGTCCGCCGGACGCTCGTCACGCCTGATATCCCTCCGGCCCCGCGCAACGGCGGGGCCGGCCTGCCGCTTGCATGCCGTTCCGCGACGCTGCCGTCGCCGGAGCGCCGCTGTGAGCGTCGCGACGCTACCGGACAAGACCGACAAGAGAGCCCCATGAACTTCGCCTGCGAACAAGAAGCCCAGGATTTCCTGGCCGCCAACCCCGACATCGAACTCTTCGAACTGTTCATTCTCGACGCCAACGGCGTGCCGCGCGGCAAGCTGCTGCACCGCGACGAGCTGCTGGCCGTCTACCGCAGCGGCCGGCCGCTGCCGAGCACCATCCTCGGGCTGACGATGAACGGCGAGGACGTCGAGGACTCTGGCCTGGTCTGGGACGTCGGCGACATCGACTGCCGCGCCTACCCCCTGTCCGGCAGCCTGGTGCGCCTGCCCTGGCGACAGATCCCGACGGCGGCGGTGCAGGTCAGCATGCACCCGAGCGAGGGCCTGCCCGCCAGCGTCGCCGATCCGCGGCACCTCCTGGTGCGAACCATCGACGCGCTGAAGAGCGAGGGCTATCACCCGGTGATGGCCGCCGAGCTGGAGTTCTACCTGCTCGACCGTGAGCGCGACGCCAACGGCCGCCCGCAACCGGCCCGCGACGCCGATGGCGGCCGCCCACGGGCGACCCAGGTCTACGGCCTGCGCGAACTGGAGCAGATCGAGCCGTTCCTCGCCGACCTCTATGCCGCCTGCAAGGCGCAGGGCCTGCCGGCACGCACGGCGATCTCGGAATATGCCCCGGGCCAGGTGGAAATCACCCTCGACCACGGCGACGCCCTCGCCGCCATGGACCAGGCGATCCGCTACAAGCGCCTGGTCAAGGGCGTCGCGCACAAGCACGGGATGCTCGCCTGCTTCATGGCCAAGCCGTTCGACGACCTGGCCGGCACCGGCATGCACCTGCACGTCAGCCTGGCCGACGAACAAGGCCACAACCTGTTCGCCAGCGACGACCCCGCCGGCACGCCGTTGCTGCGCCAGGCGGTCGGCGGCATGCTCGCCAGCCTGCTCGACTCGCTCCTGCTGTTCTGTCCCAACGCCAACTCCTACCGGCGCTTCCAGGCCAACAGCTACGCGCCGCTGGCGCAGACCTGGGGCGTCGACAACCGCACCGTGAGCCTGCGCGTGCCGGGCGGCCCGGCCTCCAGTCGGCATATCGAGCACCGCATCTGCGGCGCCGACGCCAACCCCTACCTGGCCGCCGCGGCGCTCCTCGCCGGGGTCCACCGCGGCATCCGCGAAGGCATCGATCCGGGTGCGCCGGTGGAGGGCAACGGCTACGCCCAGGCCGGCAAGCGCCTGCCCACCGACTGGCTGACCGCCCTCGATACCCTGCAAGGCTCCGAGTGGGCGCGGGAAGCCTTCGGCGAGCCGTTCCTCGGCGTCTACCTGGCGGTGAAGCGCGCGGAATACCGGCAATTCATGGGCGAGGTCGGCGAGCAGGACTGGCGCTGGTACCTGACCCAGGCCTGAGATCCCGGACCCGCCCGCATACGGCGGCGCGCCGGCAGGACGCGCCGCACTGGAACAAGGAATACCCGATGAACGCAGCAATCCATCCCCGTCCGGCCGCGGAACGCGCGCCGTCCTACTACGCCGCCACGCTCAACGAGGAAACCGACTATCCGACCCTGCTGGGCGCGGTGACGGTCGACATCGCCATCATCGGCGGCGGCTTCACCGGCGTCGCCACGGCGGTCGAACTGGCCGAGCGTGGCTACAAGGTAGCCCTGGTCGAGACCCATCGCATCGGCTGGGGCGCCAGCGGGCGCAACGGCGGCCAGGTCACCGGCAGCCTGTCCGGCGACGCGGCGATGCACAAGCAGATGCGCCAATGGCTGGGCGCCGAGGTCGAGGACTTCATCTGGCACCTGCGCTGGCGCGGCCACGAGATCATCCGCCAGCGGGTGGAGAAGTACGGCATCGCCTGCGACCTTCGCCATGGCCACCTGCACGCGGCGATGAAGGCCAGCCACATGGGCGAGCTGCAGGCCTCCTACGAGGAGGCGGTGCGCCGCGGCATGGGCGACCAGGTGGTCCTGCTGGACAAGGCCGGCGTCCAGGCCCACCTGGAGACCGAGCTGTACTGCGGCGCGCTGAAGAACACCCGCAACATGCACCTGCACCCGCTCAACCTGTGCATCGGCGAGGCCAGGGCGGCGGCCGGCCTCGGCGCGCTGATCTTCGAACATTCCGAGGTGCTGGATATCGTCCACGGCCCGCGGCCGGCGGTGATTACCCGCGAGGGAAGGATCGAGGCGCAGCAGATCCTGCTTGCCGGCGATGTCTACCACAAGCTCGAACGCAGGCAGCTCAAGGGGATGATCTTCCCGGCCATGGGCGGAATCGTTACCACCCGGCCGCTGGGCGAGCTGGCACGGGAGATCAACCCGCAGGGGCTGGCGGTCTACGATTGCCGCTTCGTCCTCGATTACTACCGCCCCACCGCCGACGGCCGCCTGCTGTTCGGTGGCGGCGCCAACTACTCGGGCCGCGACTCGCGGGACATCGCCGCCGAGCTGCGGCCATGCATCGAGCGCACCTTCCCGCGCCTGAAGGGCGTGGAGATCGAGTTCCAGTGGAGTTGCGCCATGGGCATCGTAATGAACCGGATCCCCCAGCTCGGCAAGCTCTCCGACAACGTCTGGTACTGCCAGGGCTACTCGGGGCATGGCGTGGCCACCAGCCACATCATGGGCGAGATCATGGCCAAGGCGATGAGCGGGAGCCTGGAGCAGTTCGACACCTTCGCCCGTTGCAAGCACCTCAGGGTGCCGCTGGGCGACCTCTTCGGCAATCCGATGCTGGCCGCCGGGATGTGGTACTACCAGCTCATGGAGAAGCTGCGCTGAAGCGCGAGGGATGGCGGGGTCCGCGGAAGGCCTAGTCGGCCTTCTTGCGGATCCAGTAGAGATAGGTGCCCGCCTCTTCCTGCTGCTCGACCAGCTCGTGGCCGAGGAACACGCAGAACTTGGGGATGTCGCGGCGGGTCGAGGGATCGGTGGCGATCACCTTGAGCAGGCCGCCGGGCGCCAGGTCGCGGACCTTGTTGTGCAGCATCATCACCGGCTCGGGACAGTTCAGGCCGGTGGCGTCGAGAATGGCGTCGACAGAATGGGTCATCGGGAAACTCCGCAACAGAATCCGCGCATTGTCGCGCATGCGGCGCGGCCGGTCACCTGTCCCCGGCCGGAATGCCGCCGCCCCTCAGCGTTCGAGGCGGCGTAGATGGCAGGTCACTTCCTCGCGGTCGTGATACAGCTGCTTGCAGCCGATCGCTACCTTCAGGCCGCGCGCGTCAAAGCTCTCGCGCAGGCGCTGGAGGATCTTGCGCACCTCGGCGTAGCGCTGCTTCATCGGCAGCTTGAGGTTGACCACCGCCTCGCGGCAAAGCCCTTCGCCGATCCAGGTCTCGATCAACGCACCGGTGCGTGCCGGCTTCTCGACGATGTCGCAGACCATCCAGTCGACCCGCTGGCGCGGGCGGTACTGGTAGCCGTCGACCTTCTGGTGGTCGACCAGCCCGGAATACATCAGGTTCTCCGCCATCGGCCCGTTGTCCACGGCGGTCACCCGCATCTCCCGGTTAACCAGTTGCCAGGTCCAGCCGCCCGGCGCCGCACCGAGATCCACGGCGAGCATGTCCGGCGCCAGGCGCTTGTCCCATTCGCTGCGCGGGATGAACTGGTGCCAGGCTTCCTCCAGCTTCAGCGTCGAACGGCTCGGCGCCTCGCGGGGAAACTTCAGGCGCGGGATGCCCATCGGCCAGAGCGCGCTGTTGCGCGGCTCGGCGAGGCCGACGAAGACTTCCCGGCCGGAGCGGAAGGTCAGCAGCAGGCGCGGCAGCGCCGGGTCCTCCTGCAACCGCCCGGCCTTCACCAGCGCCGCGCGCAGCGGTTTCTCGAACTTGCGGCAGAAGGTCGACACCTCCTTGCCGGCATTGGTGTCCAGCACCTCCAGCCAGAGGCTGCCGCAAACCGGATAACTCGCCAGTTCCGCCAGCAGTACCTCGATGCGCTGGCTTTCCGGCAATTCGATGAAGCCGGGCCCGCGCGCCCACTGGCGCGGGAAGATCAAGTCGGCGAAACGCAGGCGGCGCATCAGGCGCTCGGCGCCGTCGGCGTCCTGGCAGACGAACTCGACGTGGGCGCTGGCCGGCTTGCTCTTGGCGTAGCCGGGAATCTCGAGAGTGGCTGCATGCTCGGCGATTTCGGCGCAGACTTCACCTTCGAAGCCTGGCCGGCAGTGCATCAACAGGGTATTCATGGGGTTGTCTCCTTGGCCGCGCACTATAGTGCCGGGCATGCCTCAAGGGAACTGCAGCGACCGTTCGTCGGTCCAGTGTATATGGCAGGAGCCCTCGAGCCGGTCTAGCTTGAAGGTTTCGAACAACGCTATCCCAAAGTCTGACTCTCGCCAGCGGCCGGTACCGATGGGATCGGGCCACCGCGCATTACCGAGGTAACGGCATCCTGGCGTCCGCGGACGCCGCGGGTCCCGGGCGAAGCCAGGCACTATCGGCTCGACGACGGGCCTGGCGTCAGGACGAGGCCAGGCCCGCCGCCCCCGGGCCCGCCGTGAGGAAATCAGAAATGCCTGCTTTGGACAGCCTGAAAACCCTTCGCAGTCTCGCTGTGGACGGCAAGACCTACCACTACTACAGCCTCCCGGAAGCCGCCCGGACCCTGGGCGATCTCGGCAAGCTGCCGATGTCGCTGAAGGTCCTGCTGGAAAACCTCCTGCGCTGGGAGGACGGCAGCACCGTCACCGGCGACGACCTCAAGGCCCTCGCCGGCTGGCTCAGGGAGCGCCGTTCCGACCGCGAGATCCAGTACCGCCCGGCGCGGGTCCTGATGCAGGACTTCACCGGGGTGCCCGCGGTGGTCGACCTGGCCGCCATGCGCGCGGCCATGGCCAAGGCCGGCGGCGACCCGCAGAAGATCAACCCGCTGTCGCCGGTGGACCTGGTCATCGACCACTCGGTGATGGTCGACAAGTTCGCCAGCGAATCGGCCTTCGAACAGAACGTCGAGATCGAGATGCAGCGCAACGGCGAACGCTACGCCTTCCTGCGCTGGGGCCAGAACGCCTTCGACAACTTCAGCGTGGTACCGCCGGGCACCGGCATCTGCCACCAGGTCAACCTGGAGTACCTGGGCCGCACGGTCTGGACCAAGGACGAGGATGGCAGGACCTACGCCTTCCCCGACACCCTGGTCGGCACCGACTCCCACACCACCATGATCAACGGCCTCGGCGTGCTCGGCTGGGGCGTCGGCGGCATCGAGGCGGAAGCCGCCATGCTCGGCCAGCCGGTATCGATGCTGATCCCCGAGGTCATCGGCTTCAAGCTCACCGGCAAGCTGCGCGAGGGCATCACCGCCACCGACCTGGTGCTGACCGTCACGCAGATGCTGCGCAAGAAGGGCGTGGTGGGGAAATTCGTCGAGTTCTACGGCGACGGCCTGGCCGACCTGCCCCTGGCGGACCGCGCCACCATCGCCAACATGGCCCCGGAATACGGCGCCACCTGCGGCTTCTTCCCGGTGGACGAGATCACCCTCGGCTACCTGCGCCTGTCCGGACGTCCGGAAAGCACGGTCAAGCTGGTCGAGGCCTACAGCAAGGAACAGGGCCTGTGGCGTGAGAAGGGCCACGAGCCGGTGTTCACCGACACCCTGCACCTGGACATGGGCGAAGTCGAGGCCAGCCTGGCCGGACCGAAGCGCCCGCAGGACCGCGTGGCCCTGCAGAACGTCGCCAGCGCCTTCAACGAGTTCCTCGGCCTGCAACTGCATCCCTCCAGCACCGAAGAAGGCCGCCTGCTCAGCGAGGGCGGCGGCGGCACCGCGGTCGGCGCCAACGCCGCCTTCGGCGAGATCGACTACCAGCACGACGGCCAGACCCACCGCCTGAAGAACGGCGCGGTGGTGATCGCCGCCATCACCTCCTGCACCAACACCTCCAACCCCAGCGTGATGATGGCCGCCGGCCTGCTGGCGAAGAAGGCAGTGGAGAAAGGCCTGCAACGCAAGCCCTGGGTGAAGAGTTCGCTGGCGCCGGGCTCCAAGGTGGTCACCGACTACTTCAAGGCCGCCGGCCTGACCCGCTACCTCGACGAACTCGGCTTCGATCTGGTCGGCTACGGCTGCACCACCTGCATCGGCAACTCCGGCCCGCTGCTGGAGCCGATCGAGAAAGCCATCCAGCAGGCCGACCTGACCGTCGCCTCGGTACTCTCCGGCAACCGCAACTTCGAAGGCCGCGTGCACCCGTTGGTGAAGACCAACTGGCTGGCCTCGCCGCCGCTGGTGGTGGCCTACGCCCTGGCCGGCAGCGTGCGGATCAACCTCAGCGAGGAACCGCTGGGCACCGGCAAGGACGGCCAGCCGGTCTACCTGAAGGACATCTGGCCGAGCCAGAAGGAAATCGCCGAGGCGATCCAGAAGGTCGACACCGAGATGTTTCACAAGGAGTACGCCGAGGTCTTCGCCGGCGACGAGAAATGGCAGGCGATCCAGGTGCCGCAGTCGGACACCTACGAGTGGCAGGCCGACTCCACCTACATCCAGCATCCACCCTTCTTCGAACACATCGCCGAGGCGCCGCCGGCCATCGCCGACGTCGAGCAGGCGCGGGTGCTGGCGGTGCTGGGCGACTCGGTGACCACCGACCACATCTCCCCTGCCGGCAACATCAAGGCCGACAGCCCGGCCGGCCGCTACCTGCGCGAGCACGGCGTGGAACCGAAGGACTTCAACTCCTACGGCTCCCGTCGCGGCAACCATGAGGTGATGATGCGCGGCACCTTCGCCAACATCCGCATCAAGAACGAGATGCTCGGCGGCGAGGAAGGCGGCAATACCCTGTACGTGCCCAGCGGCGAGAAACTGGCGATCTACGACGCGGCCATGCGTTACCAGGAGGACGGCACCCCGCTGGTGATCGTCGCCGGCAAGGAATACGGCACCGGCTCGTCGCGCGACTGGGCGGCCAAGGGTACCAACCTGCTGGGCGTGAAGGCGGTGATCGCGGAGAGCTTCGAGCGCATCCACCGCTCCAACCTGGTCGGCATGGGCGTGCTGCCGTTGCAGTTCGAGAACGGCCAGGACCGCAAGAGCCTGAAGCTGACCGGCAAGGAGGTGCTGAACATCCGCGGCCTCGGCGGCGAACTCAAGCCGCACATGCCGCTCAGCGTGGAAGTGACCCGCGAGGACGGCAGCCAGGACAGCTTCAAGGTCCTCTGCCGCATCGACACCCTCAACGAGGTCGAGTATTTCAAGGCCGGCGGCATCCTCCACTACGTGCTGCGCAGCATGCTCTGAGGCAGCGGCGGTACGCGCGGAGGGGTGGCTTCGGCCACCCCTTTTTCATTCCGGCGCCCGGGGCCGCGGGCGCTTCGCAGGGCGAACGACGCCCCGGCGTCATCCGCCGATACCCCGCAGGACCGGCGGATGGCCGCCTCGCGCTTATCCGCCAGGCCCCTCCCCAGCCCATGCGCGCCGCCGGGAACGACACGAAACCGTAACGCATTGACCTCCATCAGCGAATCAGCCATCTATCCGACCACGTGGTCGGTTCTCATGCTTTGGGTCAATAGCTATCTGTTTTTCCTCGTGAAAGCATTCACAAATCCCTCATGTGAAAGGCGTTTTCGCCGATGCAGAGGTAAATGCTTCACTTGTTTTGGAAGGCCCATGCGCAACAATCAGCCCATCACCCAGCACGAGCGCGTCTATCCGGCGGAACAACGCCTGATCACCACCACCAATCTCAAAGGCATCATCACCTACTGCAACGAAGCCTTCATCGACATCAGCGGCTTCAGTCGCGAGGAGCTGATGTCCGCGCCGCACAACCTGATCCGTCACCCCGACGTCCCGCCGGCGGTGTTCGCCCACATGTGGACCACCCTCAAAGCCGGCCGCCCGTGGATGGGGATCGTCAAGAACCGCTGCAAGAACGGCGACCACTACTGGGTCAGCGCCTATGTCACGCCGATCTACGACCAGGGCGCGGTGGTCGGCTACGAGTCGGTGCGGGTCAAGCCGACCGCCGAACAGATCCAGCGCGCCGAGGCCCTCTACCGTCGCCTCGGCGCCGGCAAGCCGGCGATCCCCCGGCGCGACCGCTGGCTGCCGGTACTGCTCGACTGGCTGCCGTTCATCCTGATCAGCCAGATCGGCTTCCTCATCGGTATCTGGCTGAACTCCTGGTGGGGCTTCATCCTCGCCGGCCTGCTCGCCGTTCCGCTCGGCCTGGCCGGACTGCGCTGGCAGAAGCGCGGGCTGAAGCGCCTGATGCGGCTCGCCGAACAGACCACCTCCGACCCGCTGATCGCGCAGATGTACACCGACAGCCGCGGCGACCAGGCGCGCCTGGAAATGGCCATCCTCAGCCAGGACGCGCGCCTGAAGACCTGCCTGACGCGCCTGCAGGACACCGCCGAATACCTCACCGAACAGGCGCGCCAGGCCGACACCCTGGCCCACCACAGCTCCGCCGGTCTGGAACAGCAGCGCGCAGAGACCGAACAGGTGGCCACCGCGGTCAACGAGATGGCCGCCACCACCCAGGAAGTGGCGAACAATGTCCAGTTGACCGCCGACGCGACACAGAAGGCCAACGAACTGACCTCGCGCGGCCGCGACATCGCCGCGGAGACGCGCAACGCCATCCAGCGCCTGTCGGAGTCGGTGGGCGAGACCGGGGCCGCGGTGAGTCGCCTGGCCCAGGACAGCAACGAGATCGGCGGCGTGGTCGATGTGATCAAGGGCATCGCCGACCAGACCAACCTGCTCGCTCTCAACGCCGCCATCGAGGCGGCGCGGGCCGGCGACCAGGGACGCGGCTTCGCCGTGGTGGCCGACGAAGTGCGCTCGCTGGCGCAACGCACCGCGGCCTCCACCGAGCAGATCCACCATCTGATCGCCAAGTTGCAGAACACCGCCAACGATGCGGTACATACCATGGAGAGCGGCCTGCAGCAGGCCGAAGCCGGGGTCCAGCGGGTGCTGGAAGCCGACAGCGCGCTGGTCGGCATCAGCGAGGCGGTCAGCAACATCACCGAGATGACCACCCAGATCGCCGCCGCCGCGGAGGAACAGAGCGCGGTGGCCGAGGAAATCAACCGCAACATCAGCACCATCGCCGCCCTGGCCGAGCAGACCTCCGACGAGGCGCTGCGCACGGCGAAACTGAGCGAGGAACTGACCACCACCGCGCAGAGCCAGTATTCCCTGGTCGAGCGCTTCAACCGCTGAGATCAGGCCGCGGGGAGGAAGCTCCCCGCACCTGCCGTCACTTGAAGTCCCATTGCATCTGCGCCGGGATGCTTACCGCGCTTGACGACTGCACGCAGACGTCGAGGTAGTCGGTGAAGCGCGGCGGCGCGGAGATCCCCTCCTCCAGCAGACGGCTGTTGTCGAACAGGTAGTTGAGGTCGGCAAAGCCGCTGTACAAGCGCAACGCGCGCAGGACCAGACGCGGATTGGCCGGGCCGATGCGCGACTCGAAGCTCTTCGCCAGTTCCTTGAGGTCGTCCACCTCCACCTTGCGGTAGCGCTCGCCTACCGGCGCCGCCCCGTTGGCGCGGGCGAAGGCCTCGTCGATCTCGCCGAAGGTGCAGGCCGCGCGATGGCCGGCGGAGATATGATAGAGGCTGTGCCCCAGGCACGGCTTCAGCGCCAAGCCGATCAGCGCCTCGGCGCAGTAGTCGACCGGAATCACGTCGATCTGCTCGTCCAGGCCGCAGGTGAAGCTTTCCAGGGCGAAGCCCATGCGGAAGACCCAGAAGATGCTGCCGGAGGCCTGGCAGCCAAGGGTACGGTGGCCCACCACGATGGATGGCCGCGCCACCACCAGGGGCAGGCCCGGCAGTTCCTCGCGCATGCGCCGCTCGATTTCCGCCTTGGACGCGGTGTAGTCCACCAGTTGCTGCTCCGCCGCCGGGAATTCCCAAGACTCGCTGATCGGCGACTCTCGCTGCGGTCCGCAGCACATCGCGGTACCGACGTGGAGGAAACGCTTCAGTCGCTTCGAACGGCTCAGCACGTCGGCGAAGGCGAAAGTGCCGTCGACGTTGACCGGCCAGATGGTCGGGTTCTTCGAGAACGACGCCACGGCGGCGCAATTGATCACCCGCTCCACCTGCATCAGGCGCGGCGTCTCGCGGGCCAGCCAGGAGGTGTCGAGGAAATCGCCGCAGAGGATCTGCTCCGCCCGCAGTGCCAGGCAGTCGGCTTCGTCGACGCCATGCATCAGCAGGTTGCCGCGCAGGCGTTCGAGCCCCTGCTGGCGGGATTCGGCGCGGACCAGGAAGGACAGGTTGGCGCCGTGCCCGGCGGCGATCAGTTGGGCGGCGACCGAACCGCCGAGAAAGCCGGTGGCCCCCGTCAGCAGGATGCGTTCGCGGGTATCGATAGCGGTGATCTGCTCACCGTCGGCATGCATGTTCATGTCTTCCCCCCTCAGAGAAGTCAGTCGCCCACGCCTCGATGCGAGGGTGGTTGCGCCGCAGCTTATGAGGGGATGCCTTAAGGAACCGTTAATGGCCCTGGAGCCCGCGAAGGAAGCCGGCCACCTCCCGCGCCGTTGCCGCCAGGTGCTGCTCGTGGGTCAGGCCGGAGGCCTTCAGCGGCTTGAGGTCGTGGTCCGCCGCGGCCAGCCAGTGCAGGCGGATCGTCGGCGCCAGCGCATAGCCCGCCACCGCCTCGCGGTTGCCCAGGGCGTCGCGCTCGCCCTGGACGATCAGGGTCGGCGTGCGCAGCCCGGCGAGGTGCGCGACCCGCGGCTTCTCCGGCTTGCCGGCGGCGTAGAACGGGTAGCCGAGGCAGACCAGGGCATCCGCGCCCAGCTCGTCGGCCAGCAGGCTGGCCATGCGCCCGCCCATCGACTTGCCGCCCAGGGCCAAGGGCCCGTCCAGGGTCTCGCGGACCTGCGCATGGACTCGCCGCCAGCAGTCGAGCAACTGCGCCTGCGGATTCGGCGGACGCTTGCGGCCGTCCTCGCGGCGCTGGGCCATGTAGGGAAACTCGAAGCGCGCGACGGCGATGCCCTGGGCGGCGAGCAGTTCGGCGATGCGCTCCATGAACGGGCTGTCCATCGGCGCCCCGGCGCCATGGGCGAGAATCAGGGTGGCCGACAGCGAGCCGGCCGGGCGGTTCCATTTCAGCGACAACTTGCCACACCTCGTATGCAGTGGGGGTCGGGAAGCCAATTGATCCCGATCAATATTTCATAACGCCCCATTATCCATGCTTCCTCTCGCTAATTACGCCAATTAGACCAGCCCCAATGGGGGGACGCCCGGCATCCCAACTGCCGGAAAAAGCCATAGCGTATAACCGTGGATGGAAGCCCATAGCATGAGCACCACTAACCCAGAGTCCGCCTATAACTACAAGGTGGTCCGCCAATTCGCCATCATGACCGTGGTCTGGGGCATCGTCGGCATGACCGTCGGTGTCCTGATCGCCGCCCAGCTGGTATGGCCCGACCTGAACTTCGGCTTGCCGTGGACGAGCTTCGGCCGCCTGCGCCCGCTGCACACCAACGCGGTGATCTTCGCCTTCGGCGGTTGCGCACTGTTCGCCACCAGCTACTACGCGGTGCAGCGCACCTGCCAGGTGCGACTGTTCTCCGACACCCTCGCCTCCTTCACCTTCTGGGGCTGGCAACTGGTGATCCTGCTGGCCGCCATCAGCCTGCCGCTGGGCTACACCTCGTCCAAGGAGTACGCCGAGCTGGAGTGGCCGATCGACATCCTGATCACGGTGGTCTGGGTCGCCTACGCGGTGGTGTTCTTCGGCACCCTGGTCAAGCGCAAGGTCAAGCACATCTATGTGGGCAACTGGTTCTTCGGCGGGTTCATCCTCACCGTCGCCATGCTCCACGTGGTGAACAACCTCGAGCTGCCGGTGACCTTCACCAAGTCCTACTCGCTGTACGCCGGCGCCACCGACGCCATGGTCCAGTGGTGGTACGGGCACAACGCCGTGGGCTTCTTCCTCACCGCCGGCTTCCTCGGCATGATGTACTACTTCGTGCCCAAGCAGGCCGAGCGTCCGGTCTATTCCTACCGCCTGTCCATCGTCCACTTCTGGGCGCTGATCGCGGTGTACATCTGGGCCGGCCCGCACCACCTGCACTACACCGCGCTGCCGGACTGGGCGCAGTCGCTGGGCATGGTGATGTCGCTGATCCTCCTGGCGCCGAGCTGGGGCGGCATGATCAACGGCATGATGACCCTCTCGGGCGCCTGGCATAAGCTGCGCAGCGACCCGATCCTGCGCTTCCTGGTGGTGTCCCTGGCCTTCTACGGCATGTCCACCTTCGAAGGCCCGATGATGGCGATCAAGACCGTCAACGCCCTCTCCCACTACACCGACTGGACCATCGGCCACGTACACGCCGGCGCCCTCGGCTGGGTCGCGATGGTTTCCATCGGCTCGCTCTACCACCTGATCCCGAAGGTCTTCGGCCGCGAGAAGATGTACAGCCTGGGCCTGATCAACGCGCACTTCTGGCTGGCCACCATCGGTACCGTGCTGTACATCGCCTCGATGTGGGTCAACGGCATCACCCAGGGCCTGATGTGGCGCGCGGTCAACGAGGACGGCACCCTGACCTACTCCTTCGTCGAAGCGCTGGCCGCCGGCCACCCCGGCTTCATCGTGCGCATGCTCGGCGGTTTCATCTTCCTGCTCGGCATGTTCCTGATGGCCTACAACACCTGGCGCACCGTCAGTGCCGCCAAGCCGGCCGAATACGAAGCCGCCGCACAGATCGCCTGAGGAGCCGAGCATGAAACACGAAATACTCGAGAAGAACGTCGGCCTGCTGGCGCTATGCATGGCCGTGGCCGTGAGCATCGGCGGCCTGACCCAGATCGTGCCGCTGTTCTTCCAGGACGTGACCAACACCCCGGTCGAAGGCATGAAGCCCTATACCGCGCTGCAACTGGAAGGCCGCGACATCTATATCCGCGAAGGCTGCGTCGGCTGCCACTCGCAGATGATCCGTCCGTTCCGCGCCGAAACCGAACGCTACGGCCACTACTCGGTGGCCGGCGAGAGCGTCTGGGACCACCCCTTCCTGTGGGGTTCCAAGCGTACCGGTCCGGACCTGGCCCGCGTCGGTAGCCGCTACTCCGACGACTGGCACCGCGCGCACCTGTTCAACCCGCGCAACGTGGTGCCCGAGTCGAAAATGCCGGCCTACCCGTGGCTGGTGGAGAACAAGCTCGACGGCAAGGACATCGAGAAGAAGCTCGAAGTGATGCGCACCCTCGGCGTGCCCTATACCGACGAAGACATCAAGGGCGCCAAGGACTCGCTGAAAGGCAAGACCGAAATGGATGCCGTGGTCGCCTACCTGCAGGTGCTCGGCACCTCGATCAAGAACAAACGGTGACGGCAATGGATATCGGGACGCTGCGAGGACTCGGCACGCTGCTGATCATGGTCGCCTTCATCGGTCTGGTGATCTGGGCCTACAGCGGCAAACGCAAGAAGAGCTTCGACGAAGCGACGATGCTGCCCTTCGCAGACGATCCCGAAGCCAAAAAGCACGTCGAGCAAGCTTCTAGGAGTAACAAAGAATGACCACCTTCTGGAGTCTGTACATCACAGCTCTTACCGTCGGTACCTTGATCGCCCTGCTCTGGCTGGTCTTCGCCACCCGCAAGGGCGAGGCCAAGGGTACTACCGAAAAGACCATGGGCCACTCCTACGACGGCATCGAGGAGTACGACAACCCGCTGCCGAAGTGGTGGTTCATGCTGTACATCGGCACCATCGTCTTCTCCGTCGGCTACCTGGTCCTGTACCCGGGCCTGGGTAACTGGAAAGGCGTACTGCCGGGCTACGAGGGCGGCTGGACCCAGGACAAGCAGTGGGAACGCGAGATGAACATCGCCCAGGAGAAGTACGGGCCGATCTTCGCCAAGTACGCCGCCATGCCCATCGAGGAAGTGGCCAAGGACGAGCACGCCATGAAGATGGGCAGCCGCATGTTCGCCACCTACTGCTCGATCTGCCACGGTTCCGACGCCAAGGGCGCCCTCGGCTTCCCCAACCTGGCCGACAACGAGTGGCGCTGGGGCGGTGACCCGCAGAGCATCGAGACCACCATCCTCGGCGGTCGCCACGCGATCATGGCGGCCTGGGGCGACATCCTCGGCGAAGACGGGGTGAAGAACGTCGCCGCCTACGTCCGCACCGAACTCGCCGGGCTGAAGCTGCCGGAAGGCACCAAGGCCGACGTCGAGGCCGGCAAGCAGATCTTCTCGGTCAACTGCGTCGCCTGCCACGGCCCGGAAGGCAAGGGTACCGCCCTGGTCGGCGCGCCGAACCTGACCAACCCCGGCGCGTTCATCTACGGCTCCAGCTACGCCCAGCTCCAACAAACCATCCGCCATGGCCGCCAGGGCCAGATGCCGGCCCAGGAGCCCTACCTGGGCAAGGAAAAGGTGCACATCCTGGCCGCCTACATCTATAACCTGTCGCACAACCAGGGCAGCAACTGACCCCTCCCCCCACCCGCGCCCTCCCGGGCGCGGGTCCTTCCCCCGGTCTCAGACCTTAGTCCCAGGCGGCGCGACGAAGTGTCGCACCAGCGGACGCCTTTCCTACCCTTCCTTTTCAATCGCGTCTAAGCTGCTCTGCATTCGTCCCTCTCCGGCAGAGCGACGGGACACCTAACTTCACCGGCCGAACCCACTCGCCCGGATAGCGCCAAAAAGCCATACGGCCGCCTTGGAAAGCGCTCTGAAGCAGGCATCAAACTGGCGTCGCCCCTGGCCTGGCGCGTTGCAATGCCCACCCGCTTTCTCCATACTTGCCGCCGATTTTTTGTCCCTAAAAAAGTCCATTAACCGTGGAACCCCTAGCATGAGCACAGCAATCAGTCAGACTGCTTATAACTATAAGGTGGTCCGCCAGTTCGCCGTTATGACGGTGGTCTGGGGGGTCATTGGAATGGGTCTCGGTGTCCTGATCGCCGCCCAACTGGTATGGCCCGAATTGAACTTCGACCTGCCGTGGACGAGCTTCGGCCGCCTTCGCCCCCTGCACACCAACGCGGTGATCTTCGCCTTCGGTGGGTGCGCCCTCTTCGCCACCTCGTACTACGTGGTGCAACGTACCTCGCAAGCCCGACTGATTTCAGACACGCTGGCGGCCTTCACCTTCTGGGGTTGGCAGGCCGTGATCGTGGGCGCCGTGCTGACCCTGCCGCAGGGTTTCACCACCTCCAAGGAATACGCCGAACTGGAATGGCCGCTGGCCATCCTCCTGGCGATCGTCTGGATCACCTACGCGATCGTGTTCTTCGGCACCATCGTCAAGCGCAAGGTCAAGCACATCTATGTGGGCAACTGGTTCTACGGTGCCTTCATCCTGGTGACGGCGATGCTGCACATCGTCAACCACATGTCGCTGCCGGTGAGCTGGTTCAAGTCCTACTCCGCCTACTCCGGCGCCACCGATGCGATGGTCCAGTGGTGGTACGGGCACAACGCCGTGGGCTTCTTCCTGACCACCGGCTTCCTCGGCATGATGTACTACTTCGTGCCCAAGCAGGCCGAGCGTCCGGTCTATTCCTATCGCCTGTCCATCGTCCACTTCTGGGCGCTGATCTCCCTGTACATCTGGGCCGGCCCGCACCACCTGCACTACACCGCGCTGCCGGACTGGGCGCAGTCGCTGGGCATGGTGATGTCGCTGATCCTCCTGGCACCGAGCTGGGGCGGCATGATCAACGGCATGATGACCCTCTCCGGCGCCTGGCATAAGCTGCGCACCGACCCGATCCTGCGCTTCCTGGTGGTATCCCTGGCCTTCTACGGCATGTCCACCTTCGAAGGCCCGATGATGGCGATCAAGACCGTCAACGCCCTCTCCCACTACACCGACTGGACCATCGGCCACGTGCACGCCGGCGCCCTCGGCTGGGTGGCGATGATCTCCATCGGCTCGCTCTACCACCTGATCCCGAAAGTCTTCGGCCGTCCGCAGATGCACAGCATCGGTCTGATCAACGCGCACTTCTGGCTGGCCACCATCGGTACCGTGCTGTACATCGCCTCGATGTGGGTCAACGGCATCACCCAGGGCCTGATGTGGCGCGCGGTCAACGAGGACGGCACCCTGACCTACTCCTTCGTTGAAGCACTGGTCGCAAGCCACCCGGGCTTCATCGTGCGCATGATCGGCGGTGGTTTCTTCCTCACCGGCATGCTGCTGATGGCCTACAACACCTGGCGCACCGTGCGTGCTGCCAAGCCGGCCGAATACGAAGCCGCCGCGCAGATCGCCTGAGGAGCCCGACGTAAATGAAGAACCACGAAATACTCGAGAAGAACGTCGGCCTGCTGGCCATCTTCATGGTGATCGCCGTCAGCATCGGCGGCCTGACCCAGATCGTTCCGCTGTTCTTCCAGGACGTGACCAATACCCCGGTCGAAGGCATGAAGCCGCGTACCGCCCTGGAACTGGAAGGTCGCGACATCTACATCCGCGAAGGCTGCGTCGGCTGCCACTCGCAGATGGTCCGTCCGTTCCGTGCCGAGACCGAACGCTACGGCCATTACTCGGTCGCCGGTGAAAGCGTCTGGGACCACCCGTTCCTGTGGGGTTCCAAGCGTACCGGCCCGGACCTGGCCCGCGTCGGCGGCCGTTACTCCGACGACTGGCACCGCGCGCACCTGTACAACCCGCGCAACGTGGTGCCCGAGTCGAAGATGCCCGCCTACCCGTGGCTGGTAGAGAACAAGCTTGATGGCAAGGACACCGCCACCAAGATGGAAGTCCTGCGCAAGCTGGGCGTGCCTTACACCGACGAGGACATCGCCGGTGCACGTGAAGCCGTGAAGGGCAAGACCGAGATGGACGCCCTGGTGGCGTTCCTTCAAGGCCTGGGAACCTCTATCAAGAGCAAACGGTGAGTGTGATGGATATCGGGACTCTGCGTGGACTGGGCACCGTGGTGATCATGGTCGCCTTCATCGGCCTGGTGATCTGGGCCTACAGCGGCAAGCGCAAGAAGAGCTTCGACGAAGCGACGATGCTGCCCTTCGCAGACGATCCCGAAGCCAAAAAGCACGTCGAGCAAGCTTCTAGGAGTAACAAAGAATGACGACCTTCTGGAGTCTGTACATTACAGCTCTCACCCTCGGCACCCTGCTGGCGCTGACCTGGCTGATCTTCGCCACCCGCAAGGGCCAGCGCAGCAGCACCACCGACGAGACCGTGGGCCACTCCTACGACGGCATCGAGGAGTACGACAACCCGCTGCCGAAGTGGTGGTTCATGCTGTTCGTCGGCACCCTGGTGTTCGCCGTGGGGTACCTGGCCCTGTACCCGGGCCTGGGCACCTGGAAAGGCCTGATGCCGGGCTACCAGTCCGCCGACGAATTCGCCGACAAGGAAAAAGGCTGGACCGGCGTCCACCAGTGGGAAAAGGAAATGGCCAAGGCCGACGAGAAATACGGCCCGATCTTCGCCAAGTTCGCCGCGATGCCCATCGAGGAAGTCGCCAAGGATCCGCAGGCGGTGAAAATGGGCGGTCGCCTGTTCGCCTCCAACTGCTCGATCTGCCACGGCTCCGACGCCAAGGGCGCCTACGGCTTCCCCAACCTGACCGACGCCGACTGGCGCTGGGGCGGCGAGCCGGAAACCATCAAGACCACCATCATGGCTGGCCGCCACGCCGCCATGCCGGCCTGGGGTGAAGTGATCGGCGAGGAAGGCGTGAAGAACGTCGCCGCTTTCGTCCTCACCCAGATGGATGGCCGCAAGCTGCCGGAAGGCGCCAAGGCGGACATCGAGGCCGGCAAGCAGGTCTTCGCTACCACCTGCGTCGCCTGCCACGGTCCGGAAGGCAAGGGCACCCCGGCGATGGGCGCTCCCGATCTGACCCACCCCGGCGCGTTCATCTACGGCTCCAGCTTCGCGCAACTGCAGCAGACCATCCGCTACGGTCGCCAGGGTGTGATGCCGGCGCAACAGGAACACCTGGGCAACGACAAGGTGCACCTGCTGGCCGCCTACGTATACAGCCTGTCGCACGGCGAGAAGAGCGCCGAATAAGCGCTCCCTCCCCAACGACCCAGACGGCGCCGGCAACCCCGGCGCCGTTTTATTTTGTGCAAAAGAAAAGCGCGAATGGGACAATACGCGACCAAAAGTCGCACAGTTACCGCAAAAAGCCTGATAGATCAGGCGTATAATCAGTAGGCGTGCAACTATTTTCTGACCCTGTCGGCATGTACCGGCCGGGCGCCCCCCACTGCCGTGGTACGCACTGATGAGCAAACAGATTCCCGTTCAAGACGTCACCCCGCCTGCCAAGGGCGACACCAATAACAACGATCTCTACGCCAAGCGCGAGAAGATCTACACCCGGGCCTTCACCGGTATCTTCCGCCGACTGCGCATGGTGGGCGGTGCGGCGCTCTTCCTCCTCTACTTCGGTACCGTCTGGCTCAACTGGAGCGGCCGCCAGGCCGTCTGGTGGGACCTGCCCGAGCGCAAGTTCTACATCTTCGGCGCCACCTTCTGGCCGCAGGACTTCATGCTGCTGTCCTGGCTGCTGATCGTCTGCGCCTTCGGCCTGTTCTTCATCACCGTGTTCGCCGGTCGCGTCTGGTGCGGCTATACCTGCCCGCAGAGCGTATGGACCTGGATCTACATGTGGTGCGAGAAGGTCACCGAAGGCGACCGCAACCAGCGCATCAAGCTGGACAAGGCCCCGATGAGCGGCAACAAGCTGCTGCGCAAGACCGCCAAGCACAGCCTGTGGCTGCTGATCGGCCTGGTCACCGGCCTGACCTTCGTCGGCTACTTCTCGCCGATCCGCGAGCTGATTCCCGAGCTGCTCACCGGCCAGGCCGACGGCTGGGCCTACTTCTGGGTCGGCTTCTTCACCCTGGCCACCTACGGCAACGCCGGCTGGCTGCGCGAGCAGGTGTGCATCTACATGTGCCCCTACGCGCGCTTCCAGAGCGTGATGTTCGACAAGGACACCCTGATCGTCTCCTACGATCCGCGTCGTGGCGAGAAGCGCGGCCCGCGCAAGAAGTCCCTCGACTACAAGGCCCAGGGCCTGGGCGACTGCATCGACTGCACGATGTGCGTGCAGGTCTGCCCGACCGGCATCGACATCCGCGACGGCCTGCAGATCGAGTGCATCGGCTGCGCGGCGTGCATCGACGCCTGCGACAGCATCATGGAGAAGATGAACTACCCGAAAGGGCTGATCAGCTACACCACCGAGCACAACCTCAACGGCCAGAAGACCCACCTGGCCCGGCCGCGCCTGATCGGCTACGCCATCGCCCTGGTGCTGATGATTTCCGCCCTGATCACCGCGGTGGTCCTGCGCCCGCTGGTCGGCTTCGACGTCAGCAAGGACCGCGTGCTCTACCGCGAGAACGAACTCGGCCGCATCGAGAACGTGTACAGCCTGAAGATCATGAACAAGGATCAGCAGGACCACACCTACATCCTCGGCGCCAAGGGTCTCGAAGGCCTGACCCTGGAAGGCCGGCGCGAGCTGAAGGTGGCGGCGGGCGACATCCTCAACCTGCCGATGGAACTGTCCATCGAGCCGGAGAAGCTGCCTTCGACCACCAACGAGATCGTCTTCACCATCGAGTCGGCCGACGACCCGAGCATCCATAAAGAAGCGAAGAGTCGCTTCATTGGCCCACGCACCCGTTGAGTAACTTGAGCATGCAGTCCGAGACCCACCCTCAACCCTGGTACAAACACTTCTGGGCCTGGTTCATCGTGGCCCTCCTGGCGACCTCGGTGGTGCTCGGGCTGAGCCTGGTCACCATCGCGGTGCGCAACCAGGACACCCTGGTCACCGACAACTACTACGAGGCCGGCAAGGGCATCAACCGCTCCCTGGAACGCGAGAACCTGGCCGTACGCCTGCAGGTGCACGCCAAGGTCAAGGTCGACGACCTGACCGGCGAAGTCGAAGTGCGCCTGACCGGCAACAGCCGTCCGGAGCAACTCACCCTCAACCTGATCTCGCCGACCCAGCCAGAGAAGGACCGCCGCGTGGAGCTGCTGCGCAGCAACTCCGACCGCGAGCGCTACGTCGGGCAACTGACCGACGCCGTCAAGGGCCGTCGCTTCGTCGAACTGCTCGGCCAGGAAGGCAGCGGCCAGTGGCGCCTGTTCGAGGAAGAGGTGGTATCGCCGACCGTGGTCATGGAGCTGGGTGACGAACCGCTCCAGGGAGCAGAAGCGAAGCGCCCATGAGCGCCCCCCTGCCCTGCTACCACTGCGGCTTGCCGGTCCCCGCCGGCAGCCGCTTCGAGGCCCGCGTGCTCGGCGAGACGCGGGCCATGTGCTGTCCGGGCTGCCAGGCGGTGGCCGAGGCCATCGTCGCCGGCGGCCTGGAAAGCTACTACCGGCACCGCAGCGAAAACGCCGCCAACCCCGAAGCCTTGCCCAAGGCGCTCAGCGAAGAGTTGCAGCTCTACGACCGCCCGGACGTACAGGGCGGCTTCGTCCGCCATGAGGGCGAGCTGGCGGAAACCAGCCTGATGATCGAAGGCATCAGTTGCGCCGCCTGCGGCTGGCTGATCGAGAAGCACCTGCGCCAGTTGCCTGGCGTGGCCGAGGCGCGGCTCAACCTGTCCAACCATCGCCTGCACGTGCGCTGGCAGGACAGCCAGTTGCCGCTCAGCCAGTTGCTCGGCGAACTGCGCCAGATCGGCTATGCCGGCCATCCCTACCAACCCGACCACGCCACCGAGCGCCTGGCCATGGAGAACCGCCGCGCCCTGCGCCAGCTCGGTGTCGCCGGGCTGCTGTGGATCCAGGTGATGATGGCGGTGATGGCGACCTGGCCGGAATTCAACCTCGACCTTTCCGCCGGCATGGACCGCATCCTGCGCTGGGTCAGCCTGATCCTCACCACGCCGATCGTCTTCTACTGCTGCGGCCAGTTCTTCCGTGGCGCCCTGCGCGACCTGCGCACCCGCCACCTGACCATGGACGTCTCGGTGTCGCTGGCGATCGGCGGCGCCTACGTCGCCGGCATCTGGTCGACGATCACCGGCCAGGGCGAGCTGTATTTCGACGCGGTCGGCATGTTCGCCCTGTTCCTCCTCGCCGGCCGCTACCTCGAACGCCGCGCGCGGGAGCGCACCGCCGCCTCCACCGCGCAACTGGTCAACCTGCTGCCGGCGTCCTGCCTGCGCCTGGACGCCGCCAACCAGGGCGAGCGCATCCTGCTCAGCGAACTGCGCGTCGGCGACCGCGTACTGGTACCGCCAGGCGCCGTGCTGCCGGCCGACGGAGTGATCCTCGACGGCCAGTCCAGCGTCGACGAGTCGCTGCTCACCGGCGAGTACCTGCCCCATCCACGCCAGGCCGGCGACGCCGTCACCGGCGGTACCCTGAACGTCGAGGGGCCGCTGACCGTCGAGGTCGGCGCCCTTGGCGACGACAGCCGCCTGTCGGCCATCGTCCGCCTGCTGGAACGTGCCCAGGCGGACAAGCCGCGCCTGGCGGAACTGGCCGACAAGGTGGCGCAGTGGTTCCTGCTCATCGTCCTGCTGGTCGCCGCAGCGGTCGGCGCGCTGTGGTGGCAGGTCGACCACCAGCGCGCCTTCTGGGTGGTGCTGTCGCTGCTGGTCGCCACCTGCCCCTGCGCCCTGTCGCTGGCCACGCCCACCGCGCTCACCGCGGCCACCGGCAGCCTGCACAAGCTCGGCCTGCTGATCACGCGCGGGCACGTGCTGGAAGGGCTGAACCACATCGACACGGTAATCTTCGACAAGACCGGTACCCTCACCGAAGGCCGCCTGACGCTCAAGCAGGTGCTACCCCTGCGCGATCTCGACGCGGATCGCTGCCTGGCCCTCGCCGCCGCCCTCGAGAACCGTTCCGAACACCCCATCGCCCGCGCCTTCGGCCGTGCGCCGGAGGCCGCCGACAGCGTCGCAAGCCATCCGGGACTGGGCCTCGAAGGCCTGGTGGAAGGCCGCCGCCTGCGCATCGGCCAGGCCGCCTTCGTCAGCAACCTGGGCGGCAGCGCCACGCCCGCGATGCCCGGCGACTCCGGACAGTGGCTGCTGCTCGGCGACGAGCAGGGACCGCTGGCCTGGTTCGGTCTCGACGACCGCCTGCGCAGCGACGCCCCCGCCCTGCTCGCCGCCTGCAAGGCGCGCGGCTGGCGCACCCTCCTGCTATCCGGTGACGCCTCGCCGATGGTCGCCAGCGTCGCTGCCGAACTGGGCATCGACGAAGCCCGCGGCGGCCTGACCCCGGACGACAAGCTGGCCATGCTCGAACGCCTGCACGGCGAGGGCCGCCGGGTGCTGATGCTCGGCGACGGAGTCAACGACGTACCGGTGCTCGCCGGTGCCGACATCAGCGTCGCCATGGGCAGCGCCACCGACCTGGCCAAGACCAGCGCCGACGCGGTGCTCCTGTCCAACCGCCTGGACAGCCTGGTGCAGGCTTTCCGGCTGGCGCGCCGCACCCGCCATATCATCATCGAGAACCTGGCCTGGGCCAGCCTGTACAATGGCCTGGTCCTGCCCTTCGCCGCGCTCGGCTGGATCACCCCGGGCTGGGCGGCGATCGGCATGTCGGTCAGTTCGCTGCTGGTGGTGGTCAACGCCCTGCGGCTGACCCGAATCCCTTCGCCGAGGTCCGTATGGCCGCGCTCTACATCCTGATCCCCGTCGCGATCGTCATCGTCGCCATCGCCATCTACGTGTTCTTCTGGGCGGTGGACAGCGGCCAGTACGACGATCTCGACGGCCCCGCCCACAGCATTCTCTTCGACGACGAAGACCCGAAGCACCAGGCCGGCGTCGACGAAGCGGAGAAGCCGTCGAAACCCGAGGACCGACCGCGTGGCTGAACTGGCGCCGCTGCTGGTTTCCGCGCTGATCCTCGGCCTGCTCGGGGGAGGCCACTGCCTGGGCATGTGCGGCGGCCTGATGGGCGCCCTGACCCTGGCCATTCCCGCCGAACAGCGCGGCCGTCGTCTGCGCCTGCTGCTGGCCTACAACCTCGGCCGCATCCTCAGCTACGCCTGCGCCGGCCTGCTGCTCGGCCTGGCCGGCTGGGCGGTGGCGCGCACCCCGTTGGCCGGCGCGCTGCGGGTGGTCGCCGGGCTGCTGCTGATCGCCATGGGACTCTACCTGGCCGGCTGGTGGAGCGGCCTGACCCGCGTCGAGGCGCTCGGTCGCGGCCTCTGGCGCCACCTGGAACCCTTCGCCCGGCGCCTGCTGCCGGTCTCCAGCCTGCCACGGGCCCTGCTGCTCGGAGCGATCTGGGGCTGGCTGCCCTGCGGGCTGGTCTACAGCACCCTGCTCTGGGCCACCAGCCAGGGATCGGCACTGGACAGCGCGCTGCTGATGCTGGCGTTCGGCCTCGGCACCTGGCCGGTTCTGCTGGCCACCGGCATGGCCGCCGAACGGGTGACCGCCCTGCTGCGCCGTCGCGGCGTACGCATCGTGGGCGGCCTGATGGTCATCCTCTTCGGCCTCTGGACCCTCCCAGGACCGCACCAGGCCTGGCTGATGGGGCATTGACGGACGCCCGTCCCAACATCGGGCGACACATCCTGTATACATTCACCCGCTTGATACAAATCAACAGGCCTTCCCGGCGCAATCCCTAGACTTCCCGACTAAAGCTCGCCAACTGGGGATCTCTGGCATGCTCGACACCATTCGCTGGGACGCTGACCTGATTCGGCGCTACGACCTTTCCGGCCCGCGTTACACCTCCTATCCGACCGCCGTGCAGTTCCACGAAGGCATCGGCCCGTTCGACCAGTTGCACGCCCTGCGCGACAGCCGGAAGGCCGGACACCCCCTGTCGCTCTACGTGCACATCCCGTTCTGCGCCAACATCTGCTACTACTGCGCCTGCAACAAGGTGATCACCAAGGATCGCGGGCGCAGCGCGCCGTACCTTGCGCGCCTGGTCCGCGAGATCGAGATCGTCAGCCGCCACCTCTCCCGCGAGCAGGTGGTCGAGCAACTGCACTTCGGTGGCGGAACCCCGACCTTCCTCAGTCCCGGCCAGTTGCGCGAACTCATGTCGCAATTGCGCACCCACCTCAACCTGCTGGACGACGATTCGGGCGACTACGGCATCGAGATCGACCCGCGCGAGGCCGACTGGTCGACCATGGGCCTGCTCCGCGAACTCGGTTTCAACCGCGTCAGCCTCGGCGTACAGGACTTCGACATGGAGGTGCAGAAGGCGGTCAACCGCATGCAGACCCCGGAGGAGACCCGTACCATCGTCGAGGCCGCGCGCACCCTGCAGTACCGCTCGATCAACCTCGACCTGATCTACGGACTGCCGAAACAGACGCCGGACAGCTTCGCCCGCACGGTCGACGAAGTGATCGCGCTACAGCCGGATCGCCTCTCGGTGTTCAACTACGCCCACCTGCCCGAGCGTTTCATGCCGCAGCGGCGGATCAACGCCGACGACCTGCCGAGCCCGGGCCAGAAGCTGGAAATGCTCCAGCGCACCACCGAGCAACTCGCCGCGGCGGGCTACCGCTATATCGGCATGGATCACTTCGCCCTGCCCGACGACGAGCTGGCCAGCGCCCAGGAAGACGGCACCCTGCAACGCAATTTCCAGGGCTACACCACGCACGGGCACTGTGACCTGGTAGGTCTCGGGGTCTCGGCGATCAGCCAGATCGGCGACCTCTACAGCCAGAACAGCAGCGACATCAACGACTACCAGACCAGCCTCGACAACGGCCAGTTGGCGATCCGTCGCGGCCTGCACTGCAACAGCGACGACCGGGTGCGGCGCGCGGTGATCCAGCAACTGATCTGCCACTTCGAACTGGCCTTCGAGGATATCGAGACAGAGTTCGGCATCGACTTCCGCAGTTACTTCGCCGAGCTGTGGCCCGATCTCGAACGCTTCGCCGCCGACGGCCTGATCCGCCTGGACGCCAAGGGCATCGACATCACGTCTTCCGGACGTCTGCTGGTGCGTTCGATCTGCATGCTGTTCGACCGCTACCTGCCCAGCCTCAACCGGCAGCGCTTCTCCCGGGTGATCTGAAAGCGCACCGCCCTGCCCGCACGACAGGGCGGTGAATCCCCGCCCCTTCTACCGGCTGCCCATGACCTTCATGATCAGCGCCGGGTCGCTGATGCCCATCTCCTTGATGGCCGATGCCATCGCTGCCGTCGCCGTCTGCAGGGCGGAGTTGAGTTGTTGCAGCTCCTTCTGCAACTCAGGCACGCGAGCCTCCTTCGCCCCCGGATCGGACGACCTCATGGCCTCCTGCAGCTCCCTGAGCTTCTCTTCGATCTTCTTCTTCAACTCGCGGATCATCTTCACCATCGGCCGCAACTCCTGCGGGATATCCTCGTCCTCCTCCTCCACCGGCACCCCCATGGTGGCGGCCAGCTCGCGCCCTGCCTGGGAAAGCCGTACATGCTGATCGGCGGCCTCGGTGCCGGCGGCCGGGTCTTCCGCCTGCTCGGCGGTGCCGGTCCGCGCGGCCTTGGCGTCCGCGGCGGCGCGCGACGAGGGTGGCACCTGGGTGGTGATCCAGCCACTGAGGGTCAACATTCCAGTCACTCCGGGAAAAATGGAATTCTTCCATTGGATCGGCCCACGCGTCGCGAACTTGAGCCCCCTTTTCGTCGCCCCTTGACAGGGTGCGACAGGTAGTCGCAGTTGTTTGACGCAAGTCACTGATTGGAAACGCCATCGGCCTGTCAGAAATGGTCGTTGCCAGACCTATGGCTGGCACCCGCATCGCGGCTGCGTTACCCTTACTCCTGTTGTGCCTTTAACCTAGCAAGGACCCCTCAATGGCCGAAACCATCAAGGTGCGCGCACTGCCCCAAGCACACTGCAAGGATTGCAGTCTGGCCCCGCTGTGCCTCCCCCTGTCGCTGACCGTGGAAGACATGGATTCGCTGGACGAGATCGTCAAGCGCGGTCGTCCCCTGAAGAAAGGCGAATTCCTGTTCCGCCAGGGCGATCCTTTCGGCTCGGTCTTTGCCGTGCGCTCCGGCGCCCTGAAAACCTTCAGCATCACCGATGCCGGCGAAGAGCAGATCACCGGCTTCCACCTGCCCAGCGAGCTGGTCGGCCTGTCCGGGATGGATACCGAGACCTATCCGGTATCCGCCCAGGCCCTGGAAACCACCTCGGTCTGCGAGATTCCCTTCGAGCGCCTGGACGAACTGTCCGAGCAGCTGCCGCAACTGCGCCGCCAACTGATGCGCCTGATGAGCCGGGAAATCCGCGATGACCAGCAGATGATGCTGCTGCTGTCGAAGAAGACTGCCGACGAGCGCATCGCCACCTTCCTGGTCAACCTGTCGGCGCGCTTCCGTGCCCGTGGCTTCTCCGCCCAGCAGTTCCGCCTGGCCATGTCGCGCAACGAGATCGGCAACTATCTCGGCCTGGCCGTGGAAACCGTGTCGCGGGTCTTCACCCGCTTCCAGCAGAACGGCCTGATCAGCGCGGAAGGCAAGGAAGTGCACATCCTCGACTCCATCGAGCTGTGCGCCCTCGCCGGCGGCCAGCTGGAAGGCTGAAGCGCCTGCGAACCGCCAACGGGCCCGCCTCAGCGCGGGCCCGTTGTATGATGGGCCCCGAAAAACGCCCAGCCCAGGATCTTCCATGATTTTCGACGAGTTCACCCTCAAGTCGCAGATCCGCGCCGTGCCGGACTTTCCCAAGCCCGGCGTGGTGTTCCGCGACATCACCCCGCTGTTCCAGTCGCCACGCGCGCTGCGCATGACCGTGGACAGCTTCGTCCAGCGCTACATCGAGGCCGATTTCAGCCACATCGGCGCCATGGATGCCCGCGGCTTCCTCATCGGCTCGGCGGTGGCCTATGCGCTGAACAAGCCGCTGGTCCTGTTCCGCAAGCAGGGCAAGCTACCCGCCGACGTACTCGCCGAGGGCTACCAGACCGAATACGGCGAGGCCTTCCTCGAAGTACATGCCGACAGCCTCTGCGAAGGCGACAGCGTACTGATCTTCGACGACCTCATCGCCACCGGCGGGACCCTGCTGGCGGCCGCGAGCCTGGTACGACGCCTCGGGGCCAGGGTCTTCGAGGCCGCGGCGATCATCGACCTGCCGGAACTCGGCGGCTCCACTCGCCTGCAGGACGCCGGCATCTCCACCTTCAGTCTCACCGCGTTCGCTCTCGACGAGCGTTGATACGCCGGGGCGCGCCCTGGCGCCCCGCGTTCGATCCTTGCGCCCCATCTTCCGTCTGGTCGAGCCGACCTGGCCATTAATGACTTCGAAATGGCCAGGAATGACCTCCCACTGTTGGACAACCCTGCAATAATTACATCAGCTAATGACACATTCAGAGGTGTTATAGCGAACTCGCCATAGGGAACCCGAGGAAACCTGTGCGTTTCCCCTCCCCAGAACAACAAAAGGAGTTAGCCATGACTGCCACTGGCACCGCCTCCCCGGTTCGCGCCAATTTCCCCGTGCGGCGGATGGATTTCAGCTTCAGCGAAACCCCGAAGTACTGGTGGGACGGCCAACCCTTCATGACCCAGTTCATGAACAACCTGTCCTCGCTCTTCCCCTACGGCGAAAAATTCTTCGTCGATAGCGTACGCGCGGTGCGCGACCGCCTGGAGGATCCGCAACTGAAGAAGGACGTCAGTGCCTTCATCGGCCAGGAGGCGATGCACTCCAAGGAGCATGCCGCCTACAACGAATATGCCGAGGAGCACGGGGTCGACCTGGAGTGCCTCGAACTGCGGATCAAGGTCCTGCTGGAAAACGTCAGCAAGGTCACCACCAGGAAACACCAGTTGGCGATCACCTGCGCCCTCGAGCATTTCACCGCGACCATGGCCGCGCAGCTGCTCAAGCGCGAAGACCTGACCATCCAGATGCAGTCGCCGAAGATGTACAAGCTGTGGATGTGGCATGCCATCGAGGAGAACGAACACAAGAATGTCGCCTACGATGTGTACCAGAAAGTCTACGGCGGCTACTTCACCCGGGTTCTGGTGATGATGCTGACCACCCTGATGTTCTTCGGCGTCATCGGCTGGTTCCAGCTCGACCTGCTACGCAAGGACGCCCAATTGTTCAACTGGCGCTCCTGGAAGCATGGCCTGGGCACCCTGTTCGGCCTGCGCAAGGGCTTCTTCACCCGCCTGCTGCTGCCCTACCTAGACTACTACCGGCCGGGCTTCCACCCCAGCGACCACGACACCGCGAAACTGGAGAAATACTGGAAGGACAAACTGGCCTTCGCCGATTGAAGCCCGCCTCCGCCAGTGCCGCTCCGCCCCCGACGCCAGGCCCCGCCTGGCGTTTCTTATTCGAGAGAAGAACAGGATATTGCACACGGAAAAGCCTCCGTTTCGACTACCGTTTCTGAATCCGCCATTTTACGGAGGAAATAATTAGTCAATTCCTATCGATTGGCTTTTTACGATGCCCTGAGGTAATATCATGTTCATTATGTTGAACACTAAGGCATTACCTCTCCCCACTTCCCGTCTGGTCTCCCACGAGCGTCACTGGACCGGCGACCTCTAGCTCCCTCCCTCGACACCTGCTGTCGGTGGCGACCGCCCCTGCGCTTCGCGGTCTTTCCCGCCCCTCGCCACCGCTCTTCGTCATCTTTGGCCGCGGCCTCCATTCCGCGGTGCCCATGGGAGGGCAACATGCGTTCCTGGATCTATCTGTTACTGGCTATCGGCGCCGAAGTGATCGGCACCACCTCGATGAAACTGGCCGCCACCCACGCCCCTGTCGCAGGCATGCTGCTGATGTACGGGATGATCGGCCTGTCCTATTTCTTCCTCGCCCTGGCGGTCAAGCGTGTCCCCGTCGGAGTCGCCTACGCCCTTTGGGAAGGCATTGGCATCGTCCTGATCACGGCGGTCAGCGTCGCCTGGCTGGGCGAAAGCATCGGCCTGTACAAGGCCGTCGGCCTCGGCGTGATGATCGCCGGCATCCTGCTGATCAAGTCCGGCACCCGCAACGCCAGCGGCACGCCGGCGCAGCCCCGTGGGGAGGCCGTCACATGCTGACCCTGAACTGGATTCCCTTCGCCTGGCTCGGCCTGGCGATCGCCCTTGAGGTCGTCGCCAACCTGCTGTTGAAATACTCCGACGGTTTCCGCAGGCGCGGCCTCGGGATCGCCTCGATCCTCTGCGTGATGGCCGCCTTCACCGCGCTGGCGCAGGCGGTGAAGGACATCGAGCTGTCACTCGCCTATGCGATCTGGGGCGGCTTCGGCATCCTCGCCACCGTCGCCATGGGCTGGGCGCTGTTCGGCCAGCGCCTGGCCTGGCGCGGCTGGCTCGGCCTGTTGCTGCTGCTGGCCGGCATGAGCCTGCTCAAGCTGGCCTGACGCCTCGGCGTCCAACGAAACGCCCATCATCTGCAGGACCGCGGCGCCGGTGAACAACAGCAGTATCTGTTCCTCACCCAGGGCGCAGATTTCCCGACGCCGCTCCGGCTGGCCGATATAGTCCAGCGACAACTGAAACAGCTGGCGGCCGATCAGGCTGGAGAGGCGACGGATGGTCGCCTCGCTCACCGCCGGCAACAACCTGAATTCGATGATGTCCTCCGACATGTCCTCGGCGAACTCATCCATGATCTGACGCAGGGCACCACGCAGCACCGGCGAAGCCCCATGCAGTTCGCGCACGCCGACGATGAACGCGGCGGGATTGCTCTCCACGAAGTCGAAGAACAGCCGCACCGTCTCCCGGCAGACCCGCCGCCCCCTTTCCAGGTCCAGCCCGAACGGCGTCGTCTGCGCTCGGGCGCCGGGCGCCGCACGAGTCGCGGCCTCGCGGCGAAGCTGGCGCAGCGGCTGGCGCAGCTGGGTAGAGATGTCGCGGATCATGGTCAGGCCAAGATCGTCGATATCGCGGAAATGCCGATAGAAGGTGTTCGGATTCAGACCCGCCTCGCGCGCCAGCTCGCGCAAGCCGATGGCCCCCAGGCTGCGGCTGCTGCTGCCCAGGCGCAAGGCCGCCTCCAGCAAGGCACGTTTGCCGGGAGCGTCGGCAACCCTGTCCTTCGTTTCGTTCATATCGCTCATGTTCCACCTGGTTGTTTCCATGCGCCACAAGTTCGGCCGTTGCGCCGCGCCGACCCTACCTAAGGTTGGCTTGACCCTGAAGTATACAGATGTCTACATTCGCAGGTAGACGAGTGTATACGCCAGCAAACAATCATAACAGGAGCTTGGCCATGAGTACCCAACCCACCCCTGCCGCCGCCCGGCACTGCAAGGTCGCCATCATCGGCACCGGTTTCTCCGGGCTGGGGATGGCGATCCGTCTCCGCCAGGAAGGCGAGGACGACTTCCTGATCTTCGAAAAGGACGCCGGCGTCGGCGGCACCTGGAGAGTCAACAACTACCCTGGCTGCGCCTGCGACGTGCAATCCCACGTCTATTCCTTCTCCTTCGAAGCGAACCCGGAGTGGACGCGGATGTTCGCCCGCCAGCCGGAAATCCGCGCCTATCTGGAGAAGTGCTGGGAAAAATACCGCTTGCAGGAAAAGACCCTGCTGAACACCGAGATCGGCAAACTGGCCTGGGACGAGCGGCAAAGCCTCTGGCACCTGCATGACGCCCAGGGCAACCATTACACCGCGAACGCCGTGGTTTCCGGCATGGGCGGCCTGTCCACCCCGGCCTATCCACGCCTCGATGGCCTGGAGAACTTCCAGGGCAAGGTCTTCCATTCCCAGCAGTGGGACCATGACTACGACCTCAAGGGCAAGCGCGTGGCGGTGATCGGCACCGGCGCCTCGGCGATCCAGTTCGTCCCGGAGATCCAGCCGCTGGTGGCCGCGCTCGATCTCTACCAGCGCACTCCGCCATGGATCCTGCCCAAACCCGACCGGGCAATCAGCGAAACCGAGCGCCGGCGCTTCCGGCGCTTTCCGCTGGTGCAGAAGCTCTGGCGCGGCGGCCTCTACAGCCTGCTCGAAGGGCGGGTGCTGGGCTTCACCTTCGCCCCGCAGGTAATGAAGCTGGTGCAGCGCCTGGCGATCCGCCACATCCACAAGCAGATCAAGGATCCGGAACTGCGCCGCAAGGTCACGCCGGACTACACCATCGGCTGCAAGCGCATCCTCATGTCGCACAACTACTACCCTGCCCTGGCTGCCGCCAACTCCACGGTGATTACCGAAGGCATCCGCGCCGTCACCGCCAATGGAATCGTCGACGGCAACGGCCGGGAACGCGAGGTCGACGCGATCATCTTCGGTACCGGCTTCACCGCCAACGACCCTATCCCCCGCGGAGTGGTCTTCGGTCGCGACGGCCGCGACCTGCTGGACAGCTGGACCAAGGGCCCGGAAGCCTACAAGGGCACTACCACCGCCGGCTTCCCCAACCTGTTCTTCCTGATGGGACCGAACACCGGCCTCGGCCACAACTCGATGGTCTACATGATCGAGTCGCAGATCGCCTACGTCCTCGATGCGCTGAAGCTGATGAAGCGCCGCGAACTGCTCAGTCTCGAGGTCAAGGCCCCGGTGCAGGAACGCTACAACGAATACCTCCAGCGCAAGCTGGACCGCAGCGTCTGGAGCGTGGGCGGTTGCAAGAGCTGGTACCTGCATCCGGTCAGCGGCCGCAACTGCACCCTGTGGCCGGGATTCACCTGGCGCTTCCGTGCCCTGACCCGGCAGTTCGACGCCTCCGCCTACCACCTCACCACGACACCGCTCGCCGCCCTGAGCAACGAAGCCCGCCAACAGGCCGAAGGGGTACCCGCATGAAGTCGTTCGAAAACAAAGTCGCCGCCATCACCGGCGCAGGCTCGGGCATCGGTCGCGCCCTGGCCGTGGAGCTGGGCAGGCAGGGTTGTCACCTGGCCCTGGCCGACGTCAATGCCGCAGCTCTCGAGGAAACCCGCCAATTGCTCGCCAGCAGCGGGGTACGCGTCTCCACCGCGGTCGTCGACGTGGCCGACCGCGAGCAGGTGCAGGCCTGGGCCGACAAGGCGGCCAGCGAACATGGCCGGGTGAACCTGATCTTCAACAACGCGGGCGTCGCCCACGCCGGTACCGTGGAAGGCAGCGACTACTCGGAATACGAGTGGATCATGAACATCAACTTCTGGGGCGTGGTGAACGGTACCAAGGCGTTCCTTCCGCACCTGAAGGCCTCCGGCAACGGCCACGTGGTCAATGTCTCCAGCGTCTTCGGGCTGTTCGCCCAGCCCGGCATGAGCGCCTACAACGCCACCAAGTACGCGGTGCGCGGCTTCACCGAGTCGTTGCGCCAGGAACTGGACATGGAGGACTCCGGCGTCTCCGCCAGTTGCGTGCATCCCGGCGGGATCAAGACCAACATCGCCAAGACCGCGCGAATGAACGAGAGCATGGCCAAGGTCACCGGCCAGGCTCCGGACAAGGCTCGCCAGCAATTCAACGACCAGTTGCTGCGGACCACCCCGGAGAAGGCCGCCCAGGTCATCCTGCGCGGCGTGCAGCGCGACAGCCGGCGCATCCTGATCGGCACCGACGCCCACGCGATCGACGTGATGCTGCGCCTGGCACCAGTGCTCTACCAGCGCCTGGTCACCGCCAGCATGCGCCTGGCAGCGCGCTTCGCGCCGCGCCCGAAGAGCCCCCAGGGCGCCCGCGAAGCCAGCGAGTGAACAGGCCCGCCGGGT
This sequence comes from Pseudomonas sp. 203-8, assembly GCF_020708595.1. NCBI lineage: Bacteria > Pseudomonadati > Pseudomonadota > Gammaproteobacteria > Pseudomonadales > Pseudomonadaceae > Pseudomonas > Pseudomonas sp. 203-8. The sequence continues at coordinate 396,476 of NZ_JAJFDF010000007.1, forward strand.
AGCCGCTAGGCTGCCCGGCACGTCATACTCGACGGCCAGTCTCCAGGGTACGGCCGTCATGAACCCTCCCCTTCCTCACTTCCGCTACCATCCCGAACCGCTCGCCAGCGGCAGCATCGAGGCTTCCGCCACCACCTGCCAGTGCTGTGGCAAGGCTCGTGGCTACGTCTACACCGGTTCGCCCTATTCCCGCCACGAGTTGCCGCCCGGCAGCCTTTGCCCCTGGTGCATAGCCGACGGCAGCGCGGCCGCGCGCTACGAAGCGAGCTTTTCCGACGACTATCCGCTGCTCGACGCCGGCGTCGCCGCGGATATCGTCACCGAAGTCTGCGAGCGCACGCCCGGCTACACCTCCTGGCAGCAGGAGCGCTGGCTGGTTTGCTGCGAGGATGCCTGCGCCTTTCGCGGCGACGCGGGGCGTGAGGAAATCGGGCAACTGGGAGCCGAGGGCCTGGCGCAGCGCTTCGCCGATTTCGCCTGGCCGGCTATCACCTGGCAACGCCTCGTCGACGCCTATACGCCCGGCGGCAATCCGGCCATCTACCGCTTCGACTGCCTGCACTGTGGCCAGGCGCATTACGACCTGGACTTCACCTGATAGAACGCGGCCCTACAACCCCATCTGCTTGCCGATGATCTCGTTCATGATTTCCCGCGAACCGCCGCCGATGGAGAGAATCCGGTTGTCGCGATACAGCCGCTCCACCAGGCTTTCGCGCATGTAGCCCATGCCGCCGAGCACCTGCACGGCATCATAGGTCAGGCGATCGGCGACATCGGTGGCGAAGTTCTTGGCCATCGATATCTCCTTGATCACGCTCTTGCCGGCGGCCATCTTCGCTGCCTGGCGATAGGTGAACTCCCGGGAAACCTCCAGTTGCGTGGCCATTTCCGCGAGACGATGGCGCAGCACCTGGAACTTGCCGATCGGCTTGCCGAACGCTTCTCGCTCGCGCGCCCAGCGCAGCGACTCCTCCAGAGCCAGTTGCGCGGTCATGTTGGCCATCACCGCCAGGGCCAGGCGCTCGCTCTGGAAATTGGCCATGATGCAGGCGAAGCCGGCATTCTCCACGCCGATGAGGTTTTCCGCAGGCACCCGGCAGTCGTCGAAGAACAGTTCGGCGGTATCCGACGCCCACCAGCCCATCTTCTTCAGCTTGCGGCCGACACTGAACCCGGCAGTGCCCTTCTCCACCAGCAGCAGGCTGATGCCGGCGAAACCCTCGCCGCCGGTACGCACCGCCACCGTGTAGTAGTCCGCGCGCACGCCGCTGGTGATGAAGGTCTTGCTGCCGCTGACGCGATAGTGATCGCCATCGCGCACCGCACGGGTCTTCAGGTTGGCCACGTCGGAGCCGCCAGAGGGCTCGGTGACCGCCAGGGCCATGATCTTCTCGCCGCGCAGCACCGCCGGCACTACCCGCTCGCGCACCTCGGGACGGGCCCACTTGACCACCGGAGGCAAGCCGATATCCAGCGATCCCAACCCGGCGACCAAGCCGCCGGAACCGCAGCGCATGAGCTCTTCGCTGGCCGCCACCTTGGCGAACAGATCGCCTTCGCAACTGCCGCCGTAGGCTTCCGGGTAGCCGATGCCGAGGATCCCGGCCGCGCCGGCCTTGAGATAGAGTTCGCGGGGAAATTCCTCGGCCTCCTCCCATTCATCGATGTACGGCAACACCTCGCGCTCGACGAAACGGCGAACCGAATCCCGGATCAGTTGATGGGACTCGTCGAAGTACTGCTGGAAGTCAGTCATGGCCGGGCTCCTGATGGGAGCCTCAGAACTTACCTAGCGCTTGCTTGGTTTTCAATACGGGAAACTGGCCATCGGCGAGGGCGTATAGGCCGCCCGTCCTACGGATACGGGAGGCACAGAGCTCAGGAGATCGGCCGCCGTCCGGCCAGGGCGTGGGCCAAGGTGCCGCCATCGACCAGCTCCAGCTCGCCGCCCAGCGGCACGCCATGGGCGATACGCGACAAGGTCAGGCCACGGCCGGCCAGTAGCTGGGCGATATAGTGGGCGGTGGCCTCGCCTTCGACGGTGGGGTTGGTGGCGAGGATCACCTCGCTGAAGGCTCCGTCCCTGATCCGCGCTTCCAGTTCGGGAATGCCGATCGCCTCCGGCCCCAGGCCGTCGAGCGGCGACAGGTGTCCCTTGAGCACGAAATAGCGGCCGCGGTAGCCGGTCTGCTCCACCGCGAATACGTCCAGCGGGCCTTCCACCACGCAGAGCAGCGAGTCGTCGCGTCGCGGGTCGGCGCACTGCGGGCACAACTCCTCCTCGCTGAGGGTACGGCACTGCCGGCAATGACCGACCCCTTCCATCGCGGCGGTCAACGCCTGGGCCAGCTTCAGGCCGCCGCTGCGATCGCGCTCCAGCAGCATCAGCGCCATGCGCTGGGCCGACTTCTGCCCGACACCGGGAAGAATGCGCAGGGACTCGATCAGTTGGCGGATCAGCGGGCTGAAACTCATGCAGGACTCGTCGGATAGAGGGAGGGGAATGGCTGCCGGGCGCCGTCCGAAGAAGGCGGACCCGGCACGAACGCGGGATCAGAAGGGCATCTTGAAGCCGGGCGGCAGTTGCATGCCCGAGGTGAAGCCGGACATCTTTTCCTGGTTGTTCTGCTCGATCTTGCGCACCGCATCGTTGACCGCGGCCGCGATCAGGTCTTCGAGGATTTCCTTGTCTTCCTGCATCAGGCTGTCGTCCAGGCTTACGCGCTTGACGTCGTGGCGCCCGGTCATCACCACGCTGACCAGACCGGCGCCGGATTGCCCGGTCACTTCGGCGTTGGCCAGTTCTTCCTGCATCTTCTGCATCTTTTCCTGCATCTGCTGCGCCTGCTTCATCAGGCCGGCCATGCCACCTTTCATCATGTTCTTCACCTCGAATGTCGTCTTGTTGCGTGCGCCAAGCGCCGGTCAGGCCTTGGCTTCCAAAGGTTCGATGGTACCGTCACGGACCACCGCGGCGAACTGCTCGCGCAACTGCCGGACCAACGGGTCGGCATCGATCGATGCCTCGGCCGCCCGCTGGCGCTCGGCACGCCGGCGTGCCGCTGCCTGGGCCGGGGTCTCCTGCTCAGGCTTCTGCAGGGTCACCTCCAGTTTGAGGGTGCGCCCCAGGTGCTGGTTCAGCGCATCGTTCAGCCGCCGCTGCTGGGTGGCGTTGAACAGCGCGCTCTGGCCCGGATCGAGATGCAGATGCCAGTGGTCGCCGTCGGCAGCTACCAGCGTACAGTTGGCACCGATGCTGGCGGTCAGGCCGCCGAGGCCGAGCCGCGGGAACAGCTCCAGCCACTCCGCGGCCAGGCCGGTGGCCGGCTTCGCCGCCGGCAGCGGCTCCTCCACCACGACCACGTCAGGCTCGGGCGCGGCATCCAGGTAGGCCAGGGTATCCATGTCGACTTCGTAGTAATCGTCTGCGGGCGGTGGCTCGTCGTCCTGCTCGTCCTGCTCGTCAGGTGCTACCGGCAACGCAGCCGGCAGGGCTTCCAGAACGGTTTCCACCACCGCCTCGACCGCCACTGCCGGAGGGATCGAGGGAGCCTCCACGGCTAGCGGCTCGGGCTCGGGCTCGGGCTCGGGCTCGGGCTCGGGCTCGGGCTCGGGCTCGGGCTCGGGCTCGGCAGCGAGGCTCGGCGCCGGCTCTTCCCAGGGCAAGTCGACGACCTCTGCTGCGGCGGCGGGCTCTTCGACAACCGCTTCCGCGACGCGCGCCTCGACCGCCGCCGGCGGCGCGGATGGCGCTGCCGGCGGGGCAGCCGGGGCTTCGACGGGCGCAGCCACGACAGGCGCGGGAGCAACGGCAGCGACCGGCGCAGGCGAGGCCGCGCCGGCCACGGGGGAGTTGGCGGGATCAGTCGTGGCCTTGCTGATCCCCAGGTCCTTTAGCGGCGTCCTCGGCGCGCCGTCGGCGTCCGCCGGGCGGAACGCGAGCATCCGCAGCAACACCATCTCGAAGCCGCTACGCGGATCGGGCGCCAGCAGCAGGTCGCGGCGGCCGATCAGGCCCATCTGGTAATAGAACTGTACGTCTTCCGCCGGCAACGCCTGGGCCAGGGCCAGCACCCGCTCGCGGTCGCCCTGGCCATTGTCGATCGCTTCCGGCAGGGCCTGGGCGATCGCGACGCGGTGCAGCACGTTGAGTATTTCGGCAAGCACGCCGCCCCAGTCCGGCCCCTGCTCGGCCAGGTGGCGCACCGCTTCGAGCAGGGCGCGCGCATCGCCCTCCAGCAAGGCCTGGAGCACGCCATAGACCTGGCCGTGATCGAGGGTACCGAGCATCGCCCGCACGTCTGCGGCCAGCACCTTGCCCTCGCCGAAGGCGATGGCCTGGTCGGTCAGGCTCATGGCGTCACGCATCGAGCCGTCGGCGGCGCGCCCGAGCAACCACAGGGCGTCATCCTCGAAGGGCACGTTCTCGGCTCCGAGCACGTGGGTCAGGTGCTCGACCACCCGCTCCGGCGGCATGTTCTTCAGGGAGAACTGCAGACAGCGCGAGAGGATGGTCACCGGCAACTTCTGCGGGTCGGTGGTGGCCAGCAGGAACTTGACGTGCGGCGGCGGCTCCTCGAGGGTCTTGAGCAGCGCATTGAAACTGTGCGACGAGAGCATATGCACTTCGTCGATCAGGTAGACCTTGTAGCGTCCGCGGGTCGGCGAGTACTGCACGTTGTCGAGCAGCTCGCGGGTATCCTCGACCTTGGTCCGGCTCGCGGCGTCCACTTCGATCAGGTCGACGAAGCGGCCTTCGTCGATTTCGCGACAGACCGAGCATTCGCCGCACGGCGTGGAGCTGACCCCGGTCTCGCAGTTCAGGCACTTGGCCAGGATCCGCGCGATGGTGGTCTTGCCGACCCCGCGGGTACCGGTGAACAGGTAGGCATGGTGCAGCCGCTGGTTGTCCAGGGCGTTGATCAGAGCCTTGAGCACATGGGTCTGGCCGACCATTTCACGGAAGGAACGGGGACGCCATTTACGCGCAAGAACTTGATAACTCATCGAAAACCGTCGCAGAAGGGAAGCACAAGTCGGCCAATGCTAGCGCAATTTACCCCTTCTGCGCTCGCCGACTTGGCAAACTGCGTGCTAAGAATTCCCCTGGCCCTTCAGCAGCCCTCGTCGGTGGCAATGACTCTACCTTCCCTGACATCGTTCATGCCTCATTTCGGCGCACCGGCGCTGCTCCTGCTGCAGTTGCTCGCGGCCCTGCCAGCGACGGCCGCGGAGACCGACGCGACGCCATTGCGCTTCTCGGTGATGGAAAGCTGGAGCATGCCGTTGGTCCGCCTGCAACGGGGCCAGCCGATCGACGGCATCGTCTACGACATCACCCGCTCCCTTGCCCGGCAGGTCGGCCGCAAGGCGCTCTACCACCCCTACCCGCGCGGGCGCATCGAGCAGGCGATGAACGCTGGCGAAATCGATGTCCGCTGCTACATCAGCCCCGCCTGGCTCAGCCACGACTTCCCCGGCTATCGCTGGAGCGTCGCGCTGCTGGTGCAACGCGACATCCTGGTCGCCCGCGAAGGCTTCGCGCCGATTCCCGAGGCGCTGCCGGCCCAGCGTATCGGTACCGTCCTTGGCTACAGCTATCCCCGCTTGCAAGCGCTGTTCGACATCGGCCGACTGCGCCGCGACGATGCGCGCACCCAGGATCTGGTGCTGGAAAAGCTGCGCGCCGGCCGCTACCGCTACGCGGTCAGCCATCAACTGTCGCTGCACTGGAGCAACCGCCAGGCGCCGGGGCAGCCGCCACTCCAGGAAGCCGCGCAGCTCGAAGAGACGGCGGTGAGCTGCATGGTGCGGGACTCCGCAGAGGTTCCGGTGGAAGCGATACTGAAGACGTTCGAGGAAATGAAGCGCAGCGGAGAGATCGAGGAGATACTGCAGCGCTACCGATAAGAGCGGCGGCGGCGTGCGGAAAATGGCGGGCCTGAAATGGAGGCGGCCCCGCCAGCCACACCCCGGCACACGATGTTCCCGCTGTGGCTGCTTCCTTCCGGACCTGACCAGGTTGACGGGTAATCGTTGCGGGGGGACCGACAGGGCCACCATTGCAGCCTACCCTCGGGTAGGCCGCGCCATTCTACCGGCTTGCGCGTAAGTTACAACCACTTCAAGCACTTACGTTTGCAATCCATTTCGCGAAAGCGGTTCATTGCTGCTGGATCAGACCCTCCGGCGGCGGCTGGGTCGATACGCTCAGCTCGGTATCGACATACAGGTCCAGGGTGCCCCAGCCCGGCTTGGTGCTGAACGACGCATACTTCTCCTCACCGCGATGGAAGGAGAAGGCGATCCGGTAATCGCTGCCGCCGAACAGCTTCACCGGAAACTCGCGGACCTGGCCGGGCCGGATCTCCCCGGAGAAGGTTTCCACGCCCTGCTCCTTGTAGCTGTAGGCGATCGGCGCCGAAGCCTGGCCACTGTAATGCAGCAGGATGCGCGGCCGCTCGCTCCAACCCACGTAGGCGCCGAACAGCACCACCAATGCGAGCACGCCCAGCAACCGCTGCTTTCTTGCCTTGTCCATCGTTAACTCCAGTCTTCGGAAATCTTTCGCAGCAGCGCCGCCGCTTCAGCGGGCGACGCCGTGCTCGTCGAACAGTTTCAGCAGGCCGTCTTCGTCGAGCACCTTCACGCCCAGCTCGTTGGCCTTGGCCAGCTTCGAGCCGGCGCCGGGCCCGGCGACCACGCAGTGGGTCTTGGCCGACACCGAGCCGGCCACCTTGGCGCCGAGCCCTTCCAGCTTGTCCTTGGCCACGTCCCGGCTCATCGCCTCCAAGGTGCCGGTCAGCACCCAGGTCTGCCCGGCCAGAGGCAGGCCTTCGACCGCCTTGCGCTCGCTCTGCCAATGCATGCCGAACTCACGCAACTGCGCCTCGATGGCCAGGGCACGCTGCACGTTGGCCGGCTCGTCGAAGAAATCGCGCAGGCTTTTCGCCGCTCGCTCGGGCAGACGCTCCACCTGGCGTAGATCGAGCCAGTCGGCGCGGATGATGCCGTCGAGCGAACCGAAGCGGCTGGCCAGCTTTTCCGCGCCGGTGGCGGCGATGAAGGGAATGTTCAGCTTGTCGATGAAACCGGCCAGCGAGGCACAAGCGGCGAACTCCGCGGCGACCTCGCCCTCTTCCTGCAACTGCACGCCATGTTCGGCATCGCGCAACTGGGCGATCACCTGGCGGTTGTGCTCGTCGGCGAAGAAGTTGTGGATCTCGTAGGCCACCTCGGCGCCGACGTCCGGCAGGTAGGTCAACACTTCCGGCAGCGCCTTGCCGATCCGCTCGAGCGAACCCAGCGAACGCGCCAGCAGCTTGGCGGTTTCCTCGCCGACGTCGGGAATCCCCAGGGCGAAGATGAAGCGCGCCAGCGAAGGCTTGCGGCTGTCGGCGATGGCCGCCAGCAGGTTGTTGGTGGACAGCTCGGCGAACCCTTCCAGCTCGAACACCTGTTCATAGGTCAGGGTATAGAGATCCGCCGGCGAGGCGACCAGCCCGCGATCCACCAGTTGCTCGACGATCTTGTCGCCAAGACCGTCGATGTCCATTGCCCGGCGCGATACGAAATGGATGATCGCCTGCTTCAACTGCGCCTGACAGGAGAGGCGGCCGACGCAGCGATAGATGGCGCCCTCGCTGATCGACTCCTTGCCCTTGCTGCGCTTGACCAACTGGGTCCGCTCCACGGCCGAGCCGCAGACCGGGCAATGCTCGGGCACCTCGATAGCCTGCGCATCCGCCGGGCGGCGCTCGAGCACCACCTGCATGACCTGCGGAATCACATCGCCAGCACGGCGGATCACCACCGTATCGCCGATGCGCAGGCCCAGGCGGGCGACTTCATCCATGTTGTGCAGGGTCGCATTGGACACCGTGACGCCGGCCACCTGCACCGGCTTGAGGCGTGCCACCGGGGTCACGGCGCCGGTGCGGCCGACCTGGAACTCGACACCCAGCAGCTCGGTCAGCTCCTCGCGCGCGGGGAACTTGTGGGCGATCGCCCAACGCGGCTCGCGCGCGCGGAAGCCCAGTTCGCGCTGGAAGGCGATGCGGTTGACCTTGAACACCACGCCGTCGATCTCGTAGGCCAGCGCATCGCGTCGGCGACCGATGTCGTCGTAGTAGTCGCGGCAGGCCTGGGCGCCCTTGACCAGGCGCAGCTCGCGACTGATGGGGATACCCCAGCCGCGGAACGCCTCGAGGATGCCCACCTGGGTGTCCGGCAGCGTCCCGCTGACTTGGCCGAAGCCGTAGGCACAGAACTCCAGCGGGCGACTGGCGGTGATCTTCGAATCCAGCTGGCGCAGGCTGCCGGCCGCCGCGTTGCGCGGGTTGGCGAAGGTCTTGCCGCCGGTTTCCACGGCCTTGGCGTTGAGCGCCTCGAAACCGGCCTTGGACATGAACACCTCGCCGCGCACTTCGAGGATCTCCGGCCAGCCTTCGCCATGCAGCTTCAGAGGTACGTTGCGAATGGTGCGTACGTTGCTGGTGATGTCCTCGCCGGTGCTGCCATCGCCGCGGGTGGCGCCGCGCACCAGTTGGCCGCGCTCGTAGAGCAGGCTGACGGCCAGGCCGTCCAGCTTCGGCTCGCAACTGTACTCGACCTCCGCGCCACCGCCGAGCAGGTCGCCGCCAGGCAACAGGTCGGCCAGTCCTTCGCGTACGCGGCGGTCGAAGTCCAGCAGGTCCTGCTCCTCGAAGGCGTTGCCGAGGCTGAGCATGGGGATCTCATGGCGCACTTCGCCGAACGCCGAGGCCGGCGTGCCGCTGACCCGCTGGGTCGGCGAGTCGGGCGTCAGCAGTTGCGGGTACTCGGCCTCCAGCGCCTGCAACTCGCGGAACAGGCGATCGTATTCGGCGTCGGGAATGCTCGGTTCGTCGAGCACGTAGTAACGGTAATTGTGGGTGTCCAGTTCGGTTCGCAGTTGCGCGATGCGTTCGGCGGCAGCCTGGGTGTCGGTCATGGTGGGAGTCCGTGAAACGAAAAGAGCAGCCTCGGCTGCTCTATAGAGTAGTTCGCCCCCTCCCGTACGAAGAAAGGGGCTGTGGCCGGATCAGCGCTTCTGCATCAGGCTGCGACGCTCATGGTCGATGATGCGCTGGCGGTAGTGCTCGATGGTCTGGGCGGTCAACACGCTGCGCTGCTCGTCCTTCAGCTCGCCGTTCAGCTCGTGGGCCAGCTTGCGCGCGGCGGCAACCATCACGTCGAAGGCCTGCTTCGGATGGCGCGGCCCCGGCAGGCCGAGGAAGAAGCTCACGGCGCGGGTGCTGAAGTTGTCGATGTCGTCCAGGTCGAAAGTGCCCGGTTTCACCGCATTGGCCATGGAGAACAGGATCTCGCCATTGCCGGCCATGCTTTCGTGGCGATGGAAGATGTCCATGTCGCCGAAGCGCAGGCCGCTCTCGAGGATGTTCTGCAACAATGCCGGCCCCTTGAAGCCGCTCTCGTCGCGGGCGATGACGTTGATGATCAGCACCTCGTCGACCGGGGCAGGTTCGGCAGCAACCGCAGGGGCTTTCTCCCGCTCTTTCTCCTTGCGGCCCTTCGACTTGCCCTTGCGCGGCTCCACCGTCTCGGCGGCATCGCTCGGGTCCGCCTCCAGGGCCAGCCCCTCGTCGAGGTCCAGATCGCCCTGGCGCGGCTCTTCCTGGCGCTTGCCGCCCTTGCGTTCCTTGGCTTCGCGGGCGCTGACGCTGGGCAGGTCCTGTTCGTCGAAGGATGGCTCGCGATGCTCGACCACGCGCGCCGGCCCCAGCAGTTCAGCCGAGTCGCCGTCGTCGTCCGGCAGATTGGCGAAACTGCGGTCGAGCTTGAACTTCAACTTGCCCTTGCCGCCCCGCATCCGCCGCCAACCGTCGAAGAGAATGCCGGCGATCACGATAAGCCCGATAACGATAAGCCATTCGCGCAGACCGATATCCATGTAATTCCGTAGCCCCTAGTGAAAATGGTGAATAAAAAATGAAAAAAGGACGTCCTGTCCCTTGAAACGTGGAGCCAACCTTGTTCTGACAGAACTTTCCCACGCGATACAAAAAGTGGCCATTAAACTAACATGCCCATGCACAAGTTTACACTGCCTGACACTCAGGCTTCAGCCAATGCGACCGCCTCTTCCACGTCAACTGCAACAAGCCGTGAACAGCCCGGCTCATGCATGGTCACGCCCATCAACTGATCGGCCATTTCCATGGCGATCTTGTTGTGGGTGATATAGATGAACTGCACCTTTTCCGACATCTCCTTCACCAATCGCGCATAACGTCCGACGTTGGCATCGTCCAATGGCGCATCGACTTCGTCGAGCATGCAGAACGGCGCCGGGTTCAACTGGAAGATGGCGAATACCAGCGCCAGCGCGGTCAGCGCCTTTTCCCCGCCGGACAACAAGTGGATGGTGCTGTTCTTCTTGCCCGGCGGGCGCGCCATGATCGCCACACCGGTATCGAGTAGATCTTCGCCGGTAAGTTCCAGATATGCCGTACCGCCGCCGAATACCTTCGGGAACAATGCCTGAAGGCCAGCATTGATCTGGTCGAAGGTTTCCTTGAAACGATTGCGGGTTTCCCGGTCGATCTTGCGGATGACGTTTTCCAGCGTCTCCAGCGCTTCGGCCAGGTCGTCGTTCTGCGAGTCCAGGTAGCGCTTGCGCTCGGACTGCTGCTGGTACTCCTCGATCGCCGCCAGGTTGATCGGCCCCAGACGCTGGATGCGCGCCGCGAGACTCTCGAGACGCTCCTCCCAATCGCGTTCGCTGGCATCCAGGGGCAGGTTGGCCAGTACCGTATGCAGGTCGTAGCCGTCTTCGGCGAGCTGCTCCTGCAAGGCTTTGCGCCGCACCACCAGCCCCTGCCACTCCAGGCGCTGCTGCTCCAGCTGGCCACGCAGCAGTTGCGATTGCTGCTCGGCCTGGCCGCGGCGCTTCTCCACCTCGCGCAGTTCGCGATCGGCGTCTTCCAGGGCCAGCCGCGCCTGCTTGAGTTCGTCCTCGACGGCCATCCGCCGCTCCAGCAACTCCTCGAGTTTCATGCGCAGCTCTTCCAGCGGTGCCGCCCCCTCCTCCAGATTGAGGTTGAGCTGTTCGCAACGCTCGTTGAGGCGCGCCGACTGCTGGTCGAGGCGCTCCAGGGCCTGCTGGGTGGAATTGTGCTGCGCCTTCAGCGAGCCGACCCGCACCGCCAACTGGTGCGCATGGTCCTTGTGGGTGCGGGCATCCTGGCGAATCCGGTCGAGCCGTTCGCGCAGGGCGTCACGCTCCGCCAGCAGGGTTTCCCGGCGCTCGGTGTCCAGCGCCATGCTATCCAGCGCTTCCTGCAGGGTCAGGCGCGCCTCGCTCAGTTGCTCCTGTTCCAGCGCGCGCTGCTCGGCCAGTTCCGCCACTTCTTCGTCGAGACGGCGGCGACGCAGTACCAGTTGCTCGACCTTGGCCTGCTGCGCGGACAACTGCGCCTTCAGCTCGCCGTGCCGGCGCCCCTCCTCCTGGACCTGGCGCCGCACCTGCTCGCGCGCGCCTTCCAGCTCGCGCTGCTCGTCGCGGGCCGCAGCCAGACGCTCCTCGCCTTCGGCGACACGGGTTTCCAGGGCCTCCCGCCGCTCCTGCAACGCCTCCAGTTCCTGGGCGCGGGCGAGCATGCCGCCCTGGGCCTCGTCGCTGCGCCGGACCCGCAGGAAGTGCCGGCCGACCCAGTAGCCATCGCGACTGATCAGGCTCTCGCCGTCGTCCAGGGCGCCGCGCTGGGCGAGCGCCTGCTCCAGGGTCTCCACCGGTTTCACCCGGGTCAACCAGGGACTCAGGTCGGCGTCGGCGCGGACCTTGTCCAGCAGCGAACCGGCCGCCGTCGCGGCTCCGCGAGCGGGGCTGAGCAGGCGCAGCTCGCCCTTGCCGAAGCCGGCCAGGGCGAGCCCGTCGAAGCCGTCCAGCAAGACCGCCTGCAGATCCGCGCCGAGCACGGTCTCCACCGCCAGCTCCCAGCCCGGCTCGACACGCAAGCCTTCGGCGAGGCGCGGACGTTGTTCCAGGCCCTGCTCGCGCAACCACTCCAAGGCGCCCTGTCCGGGATCGAGAGCGGCCTGCTGCAGGGCCTCCAGCGAAGCGATGCGCCCGTTCAGGCGCTGCAACTCGCCCTGCGCCTGGTGCTGTTCGGCGGCCAGTTGCTGCAATTCCTGGCGCAATTGTTCGAGTCGCTCGGCTTGGCCCTGCTCCTGCAATTGCAGTTCTTCCAGGGCCAGTTCGGCGATCGCCACCTGTTCGTTGAGTTCGAGGATCGCCGCGTCCTCGGGGTCGGCCGCCAACTGGCCACGCTCCTCCTGCAGGCGCCGCTCGCGATCCTGCAGGCGCTCCAGGCTCTGCTCCAGGTGCTGGATGCGCGACTGCTGCACCTCGGCCTGGCGGCGGGGTTCGGCGCTCTGCTGGTTGAAGGCATCCCACTGCTGCTGCCAGGCCTGCATGCCCTGCTCGGCCTGTTCCAGGGCGATGCCCGCTTCTTCCGCGGCGGCCGCGCTGAGTTCCTGTTCCGGTGCGAGCATGGCCATTTCCTCGGCCAGGGTCGCGAGCAAGGTACGGTCGTGCCCGAGGTGCGATTCGGTTTCCTGGCGGGTCCGTTCGGCTTCGCGCAAGTCGTCCTGCAACTGGCGCTGGCGCTGCTGGCCATGCTGGATGCTCTGCTCGACCCGGGCGATGTCGCCGCCGACCGAATAGAAGCGTGCCTGCACCTGGTTGAAGCGTTCGGACAACTCGTGATGGCCGTCGCGCAGCCGTTCGATGCCGGCATCGGCACCGCGCTGCTCGGCTACCAGGGCCTCGAAGGCGACCTCCTGGTCGCCGATGACCCGCTCGCGCTGACCGACCTGCTCGTTCAGGTCGCGCCAGCGCACGGCACCCAGCTGGGCCTTGAGCTGGCGCTCCTCGGCCTTGTGCTCCTGGTATTTTTCCGCCGACTGGGCCTGCCGGTGCAGGCGTTCCAGTTGCCGCCCCAGCTCTTCGCGCAGGTCGGTGAGGCGTGCCAGGTTTTCCTGGGTCCGACGGATGCGGCTTTCGGTTTCGCGGCGGCGCTCCTTGTACTTGGAAATGCCCGCGGCTTCCTCGATGAAGTTGCGCAGGTCTTCCGGACGCGCCTCGATCAGCTTGGAGATCATGCCCTGTTCGATGATCGAGTAGCTGCGCGGCCCCAGGCCGGTTCCGAGGAAGATGTCGGTGATGTCGCGCCGCCGGCACTTGGTGCCGTTGAGGAAATAGGTGTTCTGCCCGTCCCGCGAGACCCGCCGGCGAATGGATATCTCGGCGTACTGGGCGTATTCGCCCACCAGGGTGGTCTCGGCGTTGTCGAAGATCAGCTCGATGCTCGCCTGGCTCACCGGCTTGCGGGTATTCGAGCCGTTGAAGATGACGTCGGTCATCGACTCGCCGCGCAGGTTCTTCGCCGAGCTTTCGCCCATCACCCAGCGCACCGCGTCGATGATGTTCGACTTGCCGCAGCCGTTCGGCCCTACCACTGCCGCCATGTTGCTGGGGAAGTTCACCGTGGTCGGATCGACGAAGGACTTGAACCCCGCCAGCTTGATGCTCTTCAGGCGCATGCGTGCGCTCCCGCCAGGGTCGCCATCAGCGTTCGGCGAGCGCGGCCAGCACCAGCTGGCAGTTGTGGCGGCCGTATTCCAGCAGGACCTCGCGGATCCTCGCCTCGTCACGGGCGATCACCGCTTGCAGGAGCTGAGCAAAACTGCCGAGGAACTGGTTCATTTCCGCCTTGCGCCGTTCCAGCGCCAGGTGGTAGGCGCGACTCACCGCCGGCAGCAGGTTTTCGACGGTCTCCTGCAGGTAGGGATTGTTCGCGAAAGGAAAGGCCGCGCGCATGATGTCGAAGCTGGCCTCGACGAAGCCGTCGATATCGCTTTGCGCCAGGTTGTTCAGCAGGCGCTGCTGGATGACCAGGAACGGTGCCAGCTCGGCTTCGCTGCGCCAGCGCCGGGCGACGCTTTCCGCCAGCAGGATGTAGAGCTGCACGATCAGCGCGTAGAGGCTTTCCACATGTTGCGGGGACAGTTCGGACACCTGGGCGCCGCGGCGCGGCAGGATGTTCACCAGGTGGCGGCGTTCGAGAATCAGCAGCGCCTCGCGGACCGAGCCGCGACTGACGTTGAGGGTCTGGGTGACCTTCTGCTCCTGGATACGTTCCCGTTCCTTGAGTTCTCCCCGGATGATGCGTTCCGCGAGGTGGTGGGCGATCTGCTCTGCCAGGCTGTCCGGGGCCTTGAACGTCATGGTGATCCTTTATCCAGGGGCGCGTTTTCCGGGGGTATATGGATGGGAAGTGTAACACAGGGCGTTACCCCGCCGGCTTCCCGGCGAAGCGGCGGACAGAACGAAGGTTGGGATGGGGCAGGCCGGCCAAGGGAGGACAATTGTCAGACAATCTAACAAGATAAATACGAGGACTTCCCATGTTTGCCTCGCTTTCCTCTGCCTGGATGCTGCGTCTGAAAAAGTACGGCTACTGGATCTGGCTGATCGCGGTGCTCGGCATCCCGCTCAGCTACTGGTGGTCGCTCGGTAGCGACTACCCCAACGCCTGGCCCTGGCTGGTGATCAGCGTGGTGTTCGGGCTGATCCCGATCCTCGATGCCATCGTCGGCCGCGATCCGGCCAACCCCGAGGAAGCCAGCGAAGTGCCGGAGATGGAAGCACAGGGCTACTACCGCGTACTGTCCCTGGCCACCGTCCCGCTGTTGCTGGGCATGCTCGTCTGGTCCGGCTGGATCCTCGCCCACGAGACCCGCTGGGACTGGGTCGGCCAACTGGGCTGGATCCTGTCGGTGGGCACCGTGATGGGCGCCATCGGCATCACCGTCTCCCACGAACTGATCCACAAGGACCCGCAACTGGAACAGAACGCCGGCGGCCTGCTGCTGGCAGCGGTGTGCTATGCCGGCTTCAAGGTCGAACACGTGCGCGGCCACCATGTACACGTCTCGACCCCGGAAGATGCCTCGTCCTCGCGCTACGGCCAGAGCCTCTACTCGTTCCTCCCGCACGCCTACAAGCACAACTTCCTCAACGCCTGGCGCCTGGAGGCCGAGCGCCTGAAGCGCAAGGGCCTGCCGGCCCTGCACTGGCGCAACGAGCTGATCTGGTGGTACGCCATCAGCGCCCTCTTCCTGCTCGGCTTCAGCCTGGCCTTCGGCTGGCTGGGAGCGATCTTCTTCCTCGGCCAGTCGGTGATGGCCTTCACCCTGCTGGAGATCGTCAACTACGTCGAGCACTACGGCCTGCATCGGCGGCGCCTGGACAACGGCCGCTACGAACGCACCACGCCGGAACACTCGTGGAACAGCAATTTCCTCCTGACCAACCTGTTCCTTTTCCACCTGCAGCGCCATTCCGACCACCATGCCTACGCCAAGCGCCGCTACCAGGTGCTGCGCCACTACGACAGCAGCCCGCAACTGCCCAACGGCTACGCCGGGATGATCGTCCTCGCCCTGTTCCCGCCGCTCTGGCGCGCGGTGATGGACCCGAAGGTGCGCGCCTACTATGCCGGCGAGGAATACCAGCTTACCGACACCCAGCGCATCTGAGCGTCCCGCCCCTGGGAAACGGCACCTTCGGGTGCCGTTTTCGTTTATGGGCAAACTGACTGACCTACAGGTCAAAAAATTATTTGACTCAAAAGTCAGTTTTTTCTAGATTCGCCTCCATAGCTCCTACCGTGGAGCCCTGTGCGGAAACCGCCCCACTCCGGCCGGTTCTCCTGCAAGGCCTAGAATTCAATAACAAGAACCCGCCTGGAGGCACGCCTTGATCAGGTTCCTGCTCAACCGGGAGATCCGCGTCGAAGAACGCCTGGACCCCAACCTCACCGTCCTCGACTACCTGCGCCGGCACCTCGGCAAGACCGGCACCAAGGAAGGCTGCGCCTCCGGCGATTGCGGCGCCTGCACCGTGGTGGTCGGCGAACTGGTCACCGGCGAGGACGGTGCCGAACGCATCCGCTATCGCAGCCTGAACTCCTGCCTGACCTTCGTTTCCGCCCTTCACGGCAAGCAATTGATCACCGTCGAGGACCTCAAGCACCAGGACCGCCTGCACGACGTGCAGCAGGCGATGGTCGACTGCCATGGCTCGCAGTGCGGGTTCTGCACGCCGGGTTTCGTCATGTCGCTGTTCGCCCTGCAGAAGAACAGCGCCGGCGCCGATCCGGCCAAGGCCCACGAGGCGCTCGCCGGCAACCTCTGCCGCTGCACCGGCTACCGGCCGATCCTCGACGCCGCCGAGCAGGCCTGCTGCCACAGGCGCGCAGACCAGTTCGACGCCCGGGAAGCCGCCACCATCGAGCAATTGCGCGCCATCGCTCCGCGCGAAACCGCCGAGCTGAACAGCGGTGACCGGCGCTGCCTGCTGCCGCTCACCGTCGCCGACCTGGCCGACCTCTACGGCGCCAATCCGCAGGCACGCCTGCTGGCCGGCGGCACCGACCTGGCGCTGGAGGTCACCCAGTTCCATCGCGAACTGCCGGTGATGATCTATGTCGGCCACATCCGCGAAATGAAACGCATCGAAGTGGGCGCCAACTGCCTGGAAATCGGCGCCGCCACCCCGCTGACCGACTGCTACCAGGCGCTGGCCGCGGACTACCCGGACTTCGGCGAGTTGCTGCAGCGTTTCGCGTCCCTGCAGATCCGCAACCAGGGCACTCTCGGCGGCAATATCGGCAACGCCTCGCCGATCGGCGACGCCCCGCCGCTGCTGATCGCCCTCGGCGCGAAGATCGTCCTGCGCCGCGGCGAACGGCGCCGCGAGCTGCCGCTGGAGGAGTACTTCCTCGACTACAAGGTCACCGCCCGCGAAGAAGGCGAGTTCATCGAGAAGATCCTGGTCCCGCGTGCCCGGCCCAGCCAGGCGTTCAAGGCCTACAAGGTCTCCAAGCGCATCGACGACGATATTTCCGCGGTCTGCGCCGCCATCAGCCTCGACCTGGAAGATGGCCGGATCGTCCGCGCCAGGGTCGCCTTCGGCGGCATGGCGGCGATTCCCAAGCGCGCCGCCGCCTGCGAAGCGGCGCTGCAAGGCGCGCGCCTGGAAGCCGCCAGCTTCGAACGCGCCGCCGCCGCCCTGGCGAACGACTTCACCCCGCTCAGCGACTTCCGCGCGAGCAAGGAATATCGCCTGCTGACCGCGCAGAACCTGCTGCGCAAATGCTTCCTGGAGCTGCACGCTCCCGCCGTCGAAACCCGGGTGACCGCCTATGTCTAACCATCGCAAGCCGCACAAGAGCCAGGAAGAGCTGGCCGACCTGTTCCGCGCCGAGCTGACCACCGGAGTCGGCCGCAGCGTCAAGCACGAAAGCGCCCCCAAGCACGTCAGCGGCGAGGCGATCTACATCGACGATCGCCTGGAGTTTCCCAACCAGTTGCACGTCTATGCGCGCCTGAGCGAGCGCGCCCACGCCCGCATCACCCGCCTCGACGTGACGCCCTGCTACCAGTTCCCCGGCGTCGCCATCGCCCTCACCGCCGCCGACGTTCCCGGCCAGCTCGACATCGGCCCGGTGGTGGCCGGCGACCCGCTGCTGGCCGATGGCAAGGTGGAGTATGTCGGACAGATGGTCCTGGCGGTCGCCGCCGACAGCCTGGAAACCGCGCGCAAGGCGGCCATGGCGGCGATCGTCGAGTACGAAGACCTGGAGCCGGTGCTCGACGTGGTCGAGGCCCTGCGCAAGCGCCATTTCGTCCTCGACAGCCACCAGCACCGCATCGGCGATTCCGCCGCCGCGCTGGCCGGCGCGCCGCATCGCCTGCAAGGCACGCTGCACATCGGCGGCCAGGAGCATTTCTACCTGGAGACGCAGATTTCCTCGGTAATGCCCAGCGAAGACGGCGGCATGATCGTCTATTGCTCGACGCAGAACCCCACCGAAGTGCAGAAGCTGGTGGCCGAGGTCCTCGGGGTTTCCTTCAACCGCATCGTCATCGACATGCGCCGCATGGGCGGCGGCTTCGGCGGCAAGGAAACCCAGGCCGCGGCGCCGGCCTGCCTGTGCGCGGTGGTCGCCTACCACACCGGGCGTCCGGCGAAGATGCGCCTGCCGCGCATGGAGGACATGCAGATCACCGGCAAGCGTCACCCGTTCTACGTCGAATACGACGTCGGCTTCGACGACGATGGCCGCCTGCACGGCATCCAGATCGACCTGGCCGGCAACTGCGGCTATTCGCCGGACCTCTCCGGCTCGATCGTCGACCGCGCCATGTTCCACTCGGACAACGCCTACTTCCTCGGCAACGCCACCATCAACGGCCACCGTTGCAAGACCAACACCGCCTCGAACACCGCCTACCGCGGTTTCGGCGGGCCCCAGGGAATGGTCGCCATCGAGGAGATCATGGACGTCGTGGCCCGCAGCCTGGGCAAGGATCCGCTGGAGGTGCGCAAGCTCAACTACTACGGCAAGAACGAGCGCAACGTCACCCATTACCACCAGACCGTCGAGCACAACCTGTTGGCGGAGATGACCGCCGAGCTGGAAGCGAGCAGCGAGTACGCCCGCCGCCGCGAGGAAATCCGTGCCTTCAATGCCGCCAGCCCGGTCTTGAAGAAAGGCCTGGCGCTGACCCCGGTGAAGTTCGGCATTTCGTTCACCGCGACCTTCCTCAACCAGGCAGGTGCGCTGATCCACATCTATACCGACGGCAGCATCCACCTGAACCATGGCGGCACCGAGATGGGCCAGGGCCTCAATACCAAGGTCGCCCAGGTGGTCGCCGAGGTCTTCCAGGTCGACGTGGAGCGCATCCAGATCACCGCCACCAATACCGACAAGGTGCCCAATACCTCGCCCACCGCCGCCTCCTCGGGCACCGACCTGAACGGCAAGGCCGCGCAGAATGCCGCCGAAACCATCAAGCGGCGCCTGGTGGAGTTCGCCGCGCGGCACTGGAAGGTCAGCGAGGAAGACGTCGAGTTCCGCAACAACCAGGTGCGTATCCGCGAGCTGATCCTGCCGTTCGAGGAACTGGTCCAGCAGGCCTACTTCGGCCAGGTTTCGTTGTCCAGCACCGGCTTCTACCGCACGCCGAAGATCTTCTACGACCGCGAGCAGGCCCGTGGCCGGCCCTTCTATTATTTCGCCTACGGCGCCGCCTGCTCGGAGGTGATAGTCGATACCCTCACCGGCGAATACCGCATGCTGCGCACCGACATCCTGCATGACGTCGGCGACTCGCTGAACCCGGCCATCGACATCGGCCAGGTCGAAGGCGGCTTCGTCCAGGGCATGGGCTGGCTGACCATGGAGGAACTGGTCTGGAACGCCAAGGGCAAGCTGATGACCAGCGGCCCGGCCAGCTACAAGATTCCCGCCGTCGCCGACATGCCGCTGGACCTGCGGGTGAAACTGCTGGAGAACCGCAAGAATCCGGAGCAGACCGTGTTCCATTCCAAGGCCGTGGGCGAGCCGCCGTTCATGCTCGGCATCTCGGTCTGGTGCGCGATCAAGGACGCCGTGGCCAGCCTCGCCGACTACCGCGCGCAACCCGCCATCGACGCGCCGGCGACGCCCGAGCGGGTGCTCTGGGGCGTGGAACAGATGCGCCGGCTGAAGGCCGCCCAGGCGCAAGCGGCGGACGCCGCGGTCGAACCGGCCTGAACCGCCGCGATCGGGAGGATGACGAGATGAACTGGATCAGCGCCCTGGCCGAGTTGCAGCGTAGCGGCGAACCTTGCGTCCTGGTGACCATCATCGAGGAACGCGGCTCGACCCCGCGCAACGCCGGCTCGAAGATGGTGGTCAGCGCCGAGCGGCTCTACGACACCATCGGCGGCGGCCACCTGGAATACAGGGCCCAGGCCATTGCCCGGGAAATGCTCGCCGCGCGGACCCAGGACACCCGCCTGGAGCGCTTCAGCCTGGGCGCCAGTCTCGGCCAGTGCTGCGGCGGCGCCACGGTGCTGCTGTTCGAGCCGATGGGCCAGCCGCAGGCACACATCGCCGTGTTCGGCGCGGGCCACGTCGGTCGCGCCCTGGTACCCTTGCTCGCCAGCCTGCCCTGCCGGGTGCGCTGGATCGATTCGCGGGAACACGAATTTCCCGCGCTCCTGCCCGACGGCGTGGAGAAAGTGGTGAACGACGAAGTGCTCGACGAGGTCGAGCGGATGCCGCCCGGCAGCCACTTCATCGTCATGACCCACAATCACCCGCTGGACCTGGAGCTTACCGCGGCGATCCTGGCGCGCAACGACTTCGCCTACTTCGGCCTGATCGGCTCGAAGACCAAGCGCGTCAAGTTCGAGCACCGCCTGCGCGAACGTGGCGTCGACGCCGAACGCCTGCAACGGATGCGCTGCCCGATGGGCCTGGAGCAGGTGAAAGGCAAGCTGCCGGCGGAGATCGCCATCTCCATCGCCGGCGAGGTGATCGCCACCTACAACGCCGCCTTCGGCCTGGAACGCAAGCAGGGGCCGTCGAGCGTCACCCGGCTGACCCCGGAGTCGCGCCGCGCCCACGAATCCTGAGCGGCCCCCCGCTCCCCCGCGTCCGCCGCCAGGCGGCGGACCTCCCACGAACCTTTTTTCGAGACTGCCATGACCCGCAACGCCAAAGCCTACCGCGCCGCCATCCTGCACAGCATCGCCGACCCCGCAGAGGTCGGCGTCGAACGCTCCTACGAATACTTCGAGGACGGCCTGTTGCTGGTGGAGGACGGCAAGGTCGCTCGCCTCGGTGACGCCGAAACCCTGCTCGGCGAGATCGGCGAGGTCGAGGTCTTCGAGTACCGCGACGCGCTGATCACCCCCGGCTTCATCGATACCCACATCCATTTCCCGCAGACCGGGATGATCGCCTCCTACGGCGAACAACTGCTGGACTGGCTGAACACCTATACCTTCCCCACCGAGCGCCAATTCGGCGACCAGGCCCATGCCGACCAGGTCGCCGAGATCTTCCTGCAGGAACTGCTGCGCAACGGCACCACCACCGCGCTGGTCTTCGGCAGCGTGCACCGGCAATCGGTGGAATCGCTGTTCGAGGCCGCCCGGCGCCTGGACCTGCGCCTGATCGCCGGCAAGGTGATGATGGACCGCAACGCGCCGGACTACCTGACCGACACCGCCGAGAGCAGCTACCGCGACAGCAAGGCGCTGATCGAGCGCTGGCACGGCCAGGGCCGTCTGCTCTACGCGGTGACCCCGCGCTTCGCCCCGACCAGCACCGCGGAACAGCTGGACATGGCGGCGCGGCTGCTGCGCGAGCATCCCGGCGTATACCTGCACACCCATCTGTCGGAGAACCTCAAGGAAATCGAGTGGGTGAAGGAGCTGTTCCCCGAGCGCAGCGGCTACCTGGACGTCTACGACCACCACGGCCTGCTCGGGCCGCGCTCGGTGTTCGCCCATGGCGTGCACCTGTGCGACGGCGAATGCCAGCGCCTGGCGGAGACTGGCTCGGCGGTGGCGTTCTGCCCGACCTCCAACCTGTTCCTCGGCAGCGGTCTGTTCGACCTGCCGAAGCTGGAGCGCTACAAGGTCAAGGTCGGCCTCGGCACCGATGTCGGCGCCGGCACCAGCTTCTCCCAGCTGCAGTCCCTGAACGAGGCGTACAAGGTCATGCAGTTGCAGGGCGCCCGCCTCGATCCGTTCAAGTCGCTCTACCTCGCCACCCTCGGCGGTGCCCGCGCGCTGGAGCTGGACGACCGGATCGGCAGCTTCGCCACCGGCAACGAGGCGGACTTCGTGGTCCTCGACTACCACGCCACCCCGCTGCTCTCCTACCGCCTGAGCCAGGCCGGCAGCCTGGCCGAACGGCTGTTCGCGCTGACCATCCTCGGCGACGACCGCACGGTGAAGGAAACCTTCGCCGCCGGTCGCTCGGTGCATCGCCGCGACTGACTCCCGGCGGAAACGAAAAAGCCCCGCATCGCGGGGCTTTTTCATGCTTCGGATCAGGCCGCCGAGTCGCTGTCGGCCTTGGCCCGGCGTGGCTTCTTCTTGCCGCCGAGGAGGTGCGAGAACACCGCGTGCAGGTCGCCGGAAGCGTTGTCGCTCTCCAGGTTGAGCTTGCTGTCGATATGCTCCATGTGGTGCATCATCAGGGTCACCGCGCGCTCCTTGTCGCCCTTCTCGATGGCGTCGAGGATCTCGTTGTGCTCGTCGAACGAGCAGTGCGAGCGACCGCCGCTTTCGTACTGGGCGATGATCAGCGAGGTCTGCGACACCAGGCTGCGCTGGAAACTCACCAGAGGAGCGTTGCGCGCCATCTCGGCGAGCTTCAGGTGGAACTCGCCGGACAGGCGGATGCCGGCGCCCCGGTCGCCACGGGCGAAGCTGGATTGTTCCTGCACCACCATCTCGCGCAACTCGGCCAGGCGCTCGGCGGTGGCGTTGTCGGTGGCCAGTTCGGTGATGGCGCGCTCGACGGTGCGGCGGGCGAAAAGGATCTGCCGGGCCTCGTCGATGCTCGGGCTGGCGACCACCGCACCGCGGTTCGGCCGTAACAGCACCACCTGCTCGTGGGCCAGGCGCGAGAGGGCGCGGCGAATGATGGTGCGGCTGACGCCGAATATCTCGCCGAGCGCTTCCTCGCTCAGCTTGGTGCCGGGGGCCAGGCGTTGTTCGAGGATGGCGTCGAAGATGTGGGCGTAGACGATCTCGTCCTGGGTACCGCTGCGGGCAGCCTTGCCGGTGCGCGGCGGCTTCCTGATGTGTTGCAACTGATCGGTCATCGGTCTCGAACCTTGTGCGTCCGGCTTGTGGCCTGGGCTGATCCTCGCTCACGGGCGTGGGTGAGGCACGCCGGCGGCTGATAGCGAAATAGTGTACACAAGCAGCGGCATCCGGCGCACCACCCCTTTCCGCCCCTCGTTCCGAGCGCGCGGCACCGCCCGGAAGGACGCGTGACGGAAAGCTGATAAAAATGTGGCGAAACACCCTCAAACATTCTTTGACCTTTTTGTATACAAAGGCATAATCGCTCGCACGAGTTCTTGACCCAAAGGTCAGAAAATCGTGCCCTCACATCACCTTCGAGCCGCGTCAGGGACCTGGTAACCAACCGGCCCGCAGGACCTAACAACAAGAGCGATGAGGAGTACCTGCTGTGGAAAGCACCAAACAAGAAGAACAAGGGATCTACGCTGCGACACCGCCCGCCACCGGCCTGCTCGAACGCCTGTTCAAGCTCCGCCAGCATGGTACGACGGTCAGGACCGAGCTGGCGGCCGGGCTGACCACCTTCATCACCATGGCCTACATCATCTTCGTCAATCCCAACATCATGGCCGACGCCGGCATCGACCACGGCGCGGCGTTCGTCGCCACGTGCCTGGCGGCCGCCCTCGGCTGCTTCCTGATGGGCCTGTACGCCAACTGGCCGGTGGGCCTGGCGCCGGGAATGGGACTGAACGCCTTCTTCACCTACACCGTGGTCGGCACCATGGGCTACAGCTGGCAGATCGCCCTCGGCGCGGTGTTCATCTCCGGGGTGATGTTCATGCTGCTGACCTTCTCCCGGGTCCGCGAATGGCTGCTCAACAGCATCCCCCGCAGCCTCAGGTTCGCCATGGGCGCAGGAGTCGGCCTGTTCCTCGGCCTGATCGGCCTGAAGACCGCCGGCATCGTGGTGGCCAGCCCGGCGACCCTGATCAAGCTCGGCCACCTCACCTCGCCCGGCCCGCTGCTGGCGGCACTGTGCTTCCTGATGATCGCCGTGCTCGAGTACCGCCGGGTGTTCGGCGGCATCCTCATCAGCATCCTCAGCGTCACCCTGGTCGGCTGGGCCCTCGGCCTGGTGCAGTACGGCGGGGTGTTCTCGGCGCCGCCGAGCCTGGCGCCGACCTTCCTGGCGATGGACATCGCCGGCGCGTTCAACGTCACCATGATCAGCGTGATCCTGGCCTTCCTCTTCGTGCACATGTTCGATACCGCCGGCACTCTCATGGGCGTCGCCCAGCGCGCGCACCTGGTGAAGGAGGACGGGCGCATCGAGAACCTGTCGAAAGCGATGAAGGCCGACAGCGCCTCCAGCGTGTTCGGCGGCATGCTCGGTGTCCCGCCGGTGACCAGTTACGTGGAGAGCGCCGCGGGCGTGGCCGCCGGCGGACGTACCGGGCTCACCGCGGTGGTGGTCGGCGTGCTGTTCGTCGCCGCGATGTTCTTCGCCCCGCTGGCCGGGATGATCCCCGCCTTCGCCACCGCCGGCGCGCTGATCTACGTGGCCATGCTGATGATGGGCGGAATGGCGCACATCGACTGGGACGAGCACACCGAGACCATCCCGGCGATCGTCACGGTGATCATGATGCCGCTGACCTTCTCGGTGGCCGACGGTATCGCCCTGGGCTTCATCACCTACGTCGCGATGAAGGTCCTCACCGGCAAGCACCGCGAAGTCTCGGCCAGCCTCTATGCGTTGTTCGTGATCTTCGTCGCCAAGTTCATCTTCCTCTGACCCGCCCGGATGGCGGATGGCCGCACGCGGCTATCCGCCTCGAACCTGTCGTTGCCCCGCAGGGCTCGCGACGCGCAGCTTCATCCCCCGCCCATTCGTACCCTGCGCCGCATTTCCCTTCCTGCCCACGAGTGGCGGATAACCGGCAACCCTCGGCGCACTCCCCGCGAACGAAAAAAAGCCCGCTCGATGGCGGGCCAGGGAAAAGGACTCGGAGAGTCAGTGTTTCGTGGCACGCACCTAGCTGCCGCGATAGGTCGAATAGCTGTAGGGCGAGATCAGCAGCGGCACGTGGTAGTGATCGTCGGCGGAGGCGATGCCGAAACGCAGCACCACCTGGTCGAGGAAGGCCGGCTCCGGCAATTGCACGCCGCGGGCGCGATAGTAGTCGCCGGCGTTGAACACCAGTTGATAGACCCCGGGACGGAAGTCCTCGCCTTGCAGCACCGGCTGGTCGCAGCGGCCGTCGTGGTTGGTCAGGGTGGTGGCGATCAGTTCCAGTTGCTGGCCTTCTACCCGGTACAGCTCGATCTTGATGCCATGGCCGGGGCAGCCGTGTGCGGAATCCAGTACATGCGTGGTCAAACGTCCCATGGGTTGCGGGCGCCCGCTGGCGGACACCACTCCTCCTCTTGCCTTCGTTCGATGGGGATCGCTCCGGGACCTGCCCGGCGCCGCTCGCTTGCAGCCCGCCAGGGAGCCGCTTGCGAAGCAATATAAGTTATCCTTCGATGAATTGTATACAAAAAACACCGCCACAACCGAAAATGCGGCAGCCGCCCCGAAATCGGGCATTCCTTCCACAAGCCCCACCCCGCAGGGCCTCATTCTTCGCTAACTGACCAGTCGGGCAAGTTTTTTGCTGGATGAATGGCAGGGATCGGCAAGCAGGATTGTATTTACAGACCGCAGGCAAACTTGTATACAATAAATCCATCACGGCATCCCCGGCCCGTCCGGCCCGCCGCCCCATCCACAATAAGGAACACTGCTGTGAGCGCTGACTACCCACGCGACCTGATCGGATACGGCAACAACCCTCCCCACCCTCACTGGCCCGGCGATGCCCGCATCGCCCTGTCCTTCGTGCTCAATTACGAAGAAGGTGGCGAGCGCTGCGTCCTGCATGGCGACAAGGAGTCCGAGGCGTTCCTTTCCGAGATGGTGGCTGCCCAGCCCTTGCAGGGCGTGCGCCACATGAGCATGGAATCGCTCTACGAATACGGCAGCCGCGCCGGGGTCTGGCGCCTGCTCAAGCTGTTCAAGCGACGCAACGTGCCGCTCACCGTGTTCGCCGTGGCCATGGCGGCGCAGCGCAACCCTGAGGTGATCAGGGCGATGGTCGCCGACGGCCACGAAATCTGCAGCCACGGCTACCGCTGGATCGACTACCAGTACATGGACGAGGCCCAGGAGCGCGAGCACATGCTCGAAGCCATCCGCATCCTCACCGAACTCACCGGCCAGCGCCCGGTGGGCTGGTACACCGGACGCACCGGCCCGAACACCCGGCGCCTGGTGATGGAGGAAGGCGGCTTCCTCTATGACTCCGACACCTACGACGACGACCTGCCCTACTGGGACCCGGCCAGCACCGCGGAGAAACCGCACCTGGTGATTCCCTATACCCTGGACACCAACGACATGCGCTTCACCCAGGTGCAGGGCTTCAACAATGGCGAGCAGTTCTTCCAGTACCTGAAGGACGCCTTCGACGTGCTCTACGAAGAAGGCGCGACGGCGCCGAAGATGCTCTCCATCGGCCTGCATTGCCGGTTGATCGGTCGCCCGGCGCGGATGGCCGCTTTGGAGCGCTTCATCCAGTACGCGCAGAGCCACGACAAGGTCTGGTTCGCCCGCCGCGAAGACATCGCCCGCCATTGGCACCGTGAGCATCCTTTCCAGGAGACCGAGGCATGAGCCGTTTCCAGACCCTGACCCCCGCCTCGCTGTCCCGCGAGGCCTTCGTCGAAGCCTTCGCCGACATCTACGAACACTCCCCCTGGGTCGCCGAGAAGGCCTATGACCTGGGTATCGACGACAGCCTCAACGATATCGAGGGCCTGCACCAGCGCATGGCCGACATTCTCCTGTCGGCAAGCCGCGAGGCCCAGCTGGCGCTGATCAACGCCCACCCGGACCTCGCCGGCAAGGCGGCGATCCGTGGCGAACTGACCGCCTCCAGCACCTCCGAGCAGGCCGGCGCCGGGATTCACGAATGCAGCGCCGAGGAGTTCGCCCGCTTCACCGAACTCAACGACGCCTACAAGGCCAGGTTCGGCTTCCCCTTCATCAAGGCGGTGAAGGGCAGCAACCGCCATCAGATCCTGGCGGCCTTCGAGGAACGCATCCAGCACTCCGCCGACGAGGAGTTCGCTACCGCGCTGGCCGAGATCAACAAGATCGCCCTGTTCCGCCTGCAGCAGCTCTGAGGCCTGCGGATACGAGCATGAACGCCGAACACGCGCCCTTCCGCCACTACCTCGACCTCGCCGACGCACGCCTGGGCAGCCAGGTGGTCGCCGTCAGCGACGAATGGTTCGCCCCCGCCAGCCGCATGCTGCAGGCCGGCGAACCGGTGTGGAAGGAAGGCGTATTCGACGACAGCGGCAAGTGGATGGACGGCTGGGAAACCCGCCGCAAGCGCTTCGAGGGCCATGACCAGGCGGTGATCCGCCTGGGTGTGCCGGGCGTGCTGAAGGGCGTCGACATCGACACCCGCTTCTTCACCGGCAACCATCCGCCGGCGGCTTCCCTGGATGGCTGCTTCTGCGCCGAAGGCGACCCGGACGACAGCACGTCCTGGAGCGAAGTGCTGGCGGCGGTGGGGCTGCAGGGCGATAGCCATCACTACCACCCGATAGACGACGAACGTCCCTGGACCCACCTGCGCCTGAACATCTACCCGGACGGCGGTATCGCCCGCCTGCGCCTCTATGGCGTGCCCTACCGCGACTGGAGCAACCAGCCGCCGGGAACGGCGCTCGACCTGGCCGCAGCGGTCAACGGCGGCCGGGCGCTGGCCTGCTCCGACCAGCATTTCGGACGCATGGGCAACCTGCTCAACCCCGGACGTGCCATCAACATGGGCGACGGCTGGGAAACCGGCCGCCGCCGCACGCCGGGCCACGACTGGGTGATCGTCGCCCTCGGCCATCCCGGCAGCATCGAGGCGGCGGTCGTCGATACCTTGCACTTCAAGGGCAACTATCCGGAAAGCTGCAGCATCCAGGCCGCCTTCGTGGAAGGCGGGAACGAGGCCCGGATCGAGGCGCAGAGCCTCTTCTGGCGCGAGCTGCTGCCAGCGCAGAAGCTGGAAATGCACCAGGAACACCGGTTCGAGCGGCACCTCAACGCCCTCGGCCCGATCACCCATGTACGCCTGAACATCTTTCCCGACGGCGGCGTCAGCCGCCTGCGCCTGTTCGGCAGGCCACAATTACCGTGAGACCCGGGCCCCGCGTGCGTCCGGAATACAACAAACAGAATCGACAGGATCAGTATGCGCACTCTCAAGATCGAGCCGTTGACCAAGGAAGCCTTCGCCCCGTTCGGTGACGTGATCGAAACCGCCGGCAGCGACTATTTCATGATCAACAACGGCTCCACCCGCCGTTATCACAAGCTGGCCACGGTCGAGACCGCGCAGCCGGAAGATAACGCGATCATCAGCATCTTCAGCGCCGAGAAGCTGGAAATGCCGTTGCGCATCCGCATGCTGGAACGCCATCCGCTGGGCAGCCAGGCCTTCATCCCGCTGCTCGGCAACCCCTTTCTGGTCGTGGTCGCGCCACTTGGCGATGTACCTGTACCGGGCCTCGTCCGCGCCTTCCTGACCAACGGAAGGCAGGGCGTCAATTACCACCGCGGCGTCTGGCACCATCCGGTGCTGACGATCGAAAAGCGGGATGACTTCCTGGTGGTCGATCGCAGCGGTTCCGGGAACAACTGCGACGAGCATTTCTTCACCGAGGACGAACAGCTCCTCCTCGACCCCCAATCAAACCAATAAGAGAGGTCCTGCCGCCGGTCCGCCGGCCAGGGCAAGAGGTACAAGACTGTGGAAGCACATCTCATCGAATGGCTGAACCTGCTGGTGCGCTGGATTCACATGATCGTCGGGATCGCGTGGATCGGCGCTTCGTTCTATTTCGTCTGGCTGGAGAACAACCTCAACCGCAGCAACCCGCGTGAAGGCCTGTCCGGAGACCTCTGGGCAATCCACGGTGGCGGCATCTACCACCTGGAGAAGTACAAGCTGGCTCCGCCGAAAATGCCGGAGAACCTGCACTGGTTCAAATGGGAGGCCTACTCCACCTGGATGTCCGGGGTGGTGTTGCTGACCATCGTGTTCTACCTGAACCCGACCCTCTACCTGATCGCCCCCGGCAGCGACCTGGCGCCGGCAGCGGCCATCGCCATCGGCATCGGTTCGCTGGTTTGCGGCTGGTTCGTCTACACCGTCCTCTGCGATTCGGCACTGGGCAAGACCCCTGCCCTGCTCGGCCTGGTCCTGTTCGTCCTGCTGGTCGCCGCCGCCTACGGCCTGACCCAGGTGTTCAGCGGCCGCGGCGCCTACCTGCACGTCGGCGCGATCATCGGCACCATCATGGTCGGCAACGTGTTCAGGGTGATCATGCCGGCCCAGCGCGCGCTGGTGAAAGCCATCGAAGAAAACCGCGAGCCCGATCCGGTGCTGCCGGCCAAGGGCCTGCTGCGCTCCCGGCACAACAACTACTTCACCCTGCCGGTGCTGTTCATCATGATCAGCAACCACTTCCCGAGCACCTACGGCAGCCAGTACAACTGGCTGATCCTGGCCGCCATCGCGGTGCTCGCGGTACTGGTACGCCACTACTTCAATACCCGCCACGAAAGCAACCGCTTCGCCTGGGCACTGCCCGCCGGCGCGCTGGGCATGATCGCCCTGGCCTTCGTCACCACGCCGAACTACCAGCAGGCTTCCGCACCGCTGGCCAGCACCCCGGCGGCGGCACCGGCACAACCGGCGACCGGCGGCGACGCACCAGCCGCGCCCGCCGCGACCCAGGCCTCCAATGCCGGGGCCGCGAGCGGAGCCGACTTCGACAAGGTCCATCACGTGATCCAGGAGCGCTGCACCGTCTGCCACTCGGCGAAACCGACCAGCCAGCTGTTCAGCACCGCGCCAGGCGGGATCATGCTCGACACCCCGCAGCAGATCCAGCAACTGGCACCGAAGATCCAGGCCCAGGCCGTGGCCTCGCAGATCATGCCGCTGGGCAACATCACGCAGATGACCCAGGAAGAACGCAACCTGATCGGCAGCTGGATCGCCAAGGGCGCACAGATCAACTGAGCCTTGGCCGAAAGGCTAAGAACCGCACCTCCGGTTCCCCGCAGCAGAACAACCCTGCTGGCCCTACCCCAAAAGCCCTCTCCATAGAGGGCTTTTGGCCATAACTGGCCATATCTTTCAGCCCCCAACCTCTCCGATAACTCACTTTCCTTCACCCTGGGCCGATGGAACGAAACCGTGCGGCGCTCCACCATTGAAAGCGACCAACCAACCATCGCTATCCGCAGGTACGTGTCGTCTCGTATTTGCCCAGCAAACTTCGCTCGGGTGATCTGTGTGGCCGGGGGACCTGTGCTGCGTCGTGTGATAGTGCGCGCCCCATCTTCGGCTGCCTTGCCAATGAAGAACTGTGCAACTTTTTGGTTGATAACGTTGTGGATAGAACGCTAGGGAACAAATACCCAAAGGGCTCCGAGAGAGTGCGCAACTTTTTGCAAGCGGTGCGCAAAAAGTTGCACAATTTTCAGTGTTCTTCCCATGAGAATCGCCAGAGAATTTTTGGTTTCCTCCAATAACGCCTTGATGGAAAAGAGTTTCAAGACCAGTGGCACAGTTCTTGTCTAGCACTGGTGCCCCCGGCATGTCGCCTGGGCACTTTCAAAGACAAGGAACGTATCCATGGCAACCCCCGCCTACATGTCCATCACCGGCACCAAGCAGGGCCTGATCACCGCCGGCGCCTTCACCGAGGACTCGGTCGGCAACACCTACCAGGAAGGCCACGAGGACCAGGTGATGGTCCAGGGCTTCAACCACGAAGTGATCATCCCGCGCGACCCGCAGTCCGGCCAGCCGACCGGCCAGCGCGTGCACAAGCCGG
>NZ_JAJFDF010000008.1:0-407602 GCF_020708595.1 Pseudomonas sp. 203-8
GACCATCACCTGGTCCTCGTGGCCTTCCTGGTAGGTGTTGCCGACCGAATCCTCGGTGAAGGCGCCGGCGGTGATCAGGCCCTGCTTGGTGCCGGTGATGGACATATAGGCGGGGGTTGCCATGGATACGTTCCTTGTCGTTGAAAGTGCCCAGGCGATATGCCGGGGGCATCGGTGCTAGACAAGAACCGTGCCACTAGTCTTGAAACTCTTTTCCATCAAGGCGTTATTGGGGGAAGCCAAAAATTGGCTGGCGATTCTCATGGGAAGAACACTGAAAATTGCGCAACTTTTTGCACACCGCTTGCAAAAAGTTGCGCATTCTCTCGGAGCCCTTTGGGTGTTTGTTCCCTAGCGTTCTATCCACAGCTTTATCCACCAAAAAGTTGCACAATGGCTTTTGGATTGTGAGGCTGAATGGTCGGAGTATTTTCTGCCTCTGCCCCTATCCAAACAACGCTTCAGCACGGGTAGTCTGATTGTCCAAACGTTCACCAAGCCCAGCCGGTACAAGCTCACCTTTCCACCGTATGCGTGACCTCTCCCTCAGCCGGTATTCCCCCAATGGGGGCGAACCGCCGTTCAAATGCGGGTGGCCGGCTTGAAGTCGGATAGTCTGACCTCAAAACCGGCAAATCGCCGGTTTTGGATCTCCTGCATTGCAGACAAAGGCTCGCTGCGTTCAAGCGCAAATACGGGAATATCCCGCATTTGAAAACCCGGCTTCAAAAGTACGCAAAACGTCCTTTTGACTGCGGACGAAATTCGTCGTCAGTCGGTGTTTTGTGCGTCCGAATTTCGGACGCACAAAATCCCCCAGATTCGGGGTATTACGAGAGTCTCGTAAAACTCTCACTCCAGCCACCGGCTGAAGCCGCCACTACAAAATATTCGTAGTGAACATGCCCTGATTTTTCAGGAGATGATCGCGCGACCGTGGCCGCAATTTTGTGGAGACGGCGACCCCGCTGAGTTACGGCCTCGGGCATTAACGTTGGAGCAACGTTGGCTAACGGTGGACTAACGTTGATCGCGTTACCGGGAAGGGGGCGCATTTCAAGTGCGCCCCTTGGCGCGACCAGCGATGGCTCCGAACTGAGCCATGGGCTAACGCGGCGCTATCTCACAACCACCAATGGGGGAAGTGAGGAGAATCCCACCTTGCCTGACCAATCGCCAGGGGATCGAACTTACCGGGAGCGACGCAGGCCACCCGGTTGCCCTGCTGGAACTGACGACAGACATTTGAGCTGGCCGGCATAAAAAAGCCCCGCCTGAGCGATTCAGGACGGGGCTTTCCTTTAGGCTTACTGCACCCACCATGCACCCATGAGAGGTGGCTTGTGGCTAATGACTTTTGGTAAGTGCTTGATTTGTATGGCGCATCCGGCGGGATTCGAACCCACGACCCCTGCCTTCGGAGGGCAGTACTCTATCCAGCTGAGCTACGGATGCAGCGCCGCGGCTCGCGCGGCAGGCCGCAATCATACGCATCTCGTCGGCGGGAGTCCATTCCATGTGCGTACGTTCGTGATTTCGAACGAAAATGACCGTCCGTCGAGGATGTGCTCAGAAAAGCAGCAGAATTTTCCGACTTTCGTTGATTTTATCGAACGGGGTATTGCCCTTTGTCAGTGGTGGCCCTAGGATTCGTTTGAGATTTCAAACGCCCCCAAAGCCACAACAACAGGAGACCGGGGAATTGGCATCAGTTCAGCCGGCCGCGTGCCCCTGGAATGACCTCTTTCTGACCTGCCCGTCGCTCGTCCGGCCTTTCGCGCTGCCGGGCCGCCGTGGTGCCGGCGTGGCGTTTCGTCCGCGATCCCTTTTCCGCACGAGCCTTTCGTATCCTCCCCGACGCCTGCCGGCGGTCGCGTTCGTCCGCGTCCGCCCGTTGCGCATGGTGGCCGGCCGGTAACGGCGACGCCGCTGGCACAGGGCGCAGGAAATGGAACACCGGGGCGCTGGCCCTTTCGAATAACCAGCAGGCAACACTTTCCGGTTACAACCGAACCAGACAACCAGGCACGCGGGGTAGTCGAGGTAGACCCGCTGCTCACGGCATTCCTCGAAGGAGACAGGTCATGCAACTCAAAGATGCCAAGCTGTTCCGTCAACAAGCCTACGTCGATGGCGCCTGGGTGGATGCCGACAACGGCCAGACCATCAAGGTGAACAACCCGGCCACCGGCGAGATCATCGGCAGCGTGCCGAAGATGGGCGCCGCCGAGACCCGCCGCGCCATCGAGGCTGCCGACAAGGCCCTGCCGGCCTGGCGCGCGCTGACCGCCAAGGAGCGCGCCAACAAGCTGCGCCGCTGGTTCGACCTGATGATCGAGAACCAGGACGACCTGGCCCGCCTGATGACCATCGAGCAGGGCAAGCCGCTGGCCGAGGCCAAGGGCGAGATCGCCTACGCCGCCTCCTTCCTCGAATGGTTCGGCGAAGAAGCCAAGCGCATCTACGGCGACACCATTCCCGGCCACCAGCCGGACAAGCGCATCATCGTGATCAAGCAGCCAATCGGCGTGACCGCGGCCATCACGCCGTGGAACTTCCCCTCGGCGATGATCACCCGCAAGGCCGGCCCGGCCCTGGCCGCCGGCTGCACCATGGTGCTCAAGCCTGCTTCGCAGACCCCGTATTCCGCCCTGGCCCTGGCCGAACTGGCAGAGCGCGCCGGCATTCCGAAGGGCGTGTTCAGCGTGGTCACCGGTAGCGCCGGCGAAGTCGGCGGCGAGCTGACCAGCAACCCGATCGTGCGCAAGCTGACCTTCACCGGTTCCACCGAAATCGGCCGCCAACTGATGGCCGAGTGCGCCCAGGACATCAAGAAGGTGTCCCTGGAGCTGGGCGGCAACGCGCCGTTCATCGTGTTCGACGACGCCGACCTGGACGCCGCCGTCGAGGGCGCGCTGATTTCCAAGTACCGCAATAACGGCCAGACCTGCGTCTGCGCCAACCGCCTGTACGTGCAGGACGGCGTGTACGACGCCTTCGTCGACAAGCTGAAGGCCGCCGTGGCCAAGCTGAACATCGGCAACGGCCTGGAAGCCGGCGTGACCACCGGTCCGCTGATCGACGCCAAGGCCGTGGCCAAGGTCGAGGAACACATCGCCGACGCGGTCTCCAAGGGCGCCAAGGTGGTTTCCGGCGGCAAGCCGCACGCCCTCGGCGGCACCTTCTTCGAGCCGACCATCCTGGTCGACGTGCCGAAGAACGCCCTGGTGTCCAAGGACGAGACCTTCGGCCCGCTGGCGCCGGTGTTCCGCTTCAAGGACGAGGCCGAGGTCATCGCCATGTCCAACGACACCGAGTTCGGCCTGGCGTCCTACTTCTACGCCCGCGACCTGGCCCGCGTGTTCCGCGTCGCCGAGCAACTGGAGTACGGCATGGTCGGCATCAACACCGGCCTGATCTCCAACGAAGTGGCGCCGTTCGGCGGCATCAAGGCCTCGGGCCTGGGCCGCGAAGGTTCCAAGTACGGGATCGAGGACTACCTCGAGATCAAGTACCTCTGCCTGGGCGGTATCTGAGCCCGGCGAGGAACGCATCCGGAGGGGCCGGACGGCAGGCAAGAGCTGCGCCGTCCGGTGTCGACGTTGCCGGTGGTGGCACCGGACGAACCGGGAGACGCGGTCGCCGATCGCGAAGCGGCTCCGAGCCCTGGCGGGCCTGCAAGTCCCGAGGCAGTCGATCATCGCATGCTGCCTTGGGGAGCTTCCTTCCCGCCTTCATCCTTTGACCCGGCCGACCCGATGAGCGGCCACTGAGGAAGCCATGAGCAAGACCAACGAATCCCTGCTGAAGCGTCGCCAGGCCGCGGTACCCCGCGGCGTGGGCCAGATCCACCCGGTCGTCGCCGAGCGCGCCGAGAACTCCACCGTCTGGGACGTGGAAGGCCGCGAGTACATCGACTTCGCCGGCGGCATCGCCGTGCTGAACACCGGCCACCTGCATCCGAAGGTGATCGCCGCGGTCCAGGAGCAACTGGGCAAGCTGTCCCACACCTGCTTCCAGGTGCTGGCCTACGAACCCTACATCGAGCTGGCCGAGGAAATCGCCAAGCGCGTGCCGGGCGACTTCCCGAAGAAGACCCTGCTGGTCACCTCCGGCTCCGAAGCCGTGGAGAACGCCGTCAAGATCGCCCGCGCCGCCACCGGCCGCGCTGGCGTGATCGCCTTCACCGGCGCGTACCACGGCCGCACCATGATGACCCTGGGCCTGACCGGCAAGGTGGTCCCGTACTCCGCCGGCATGGGCCTGATGCCGGGCGGCATCTTCCGCGCCCTGGCGCCCTGCGAGCTGCACGGCGTGAGCGAGGACGACTCCATCGCCAGCATCGAGCGCATCTTCAAGAACGATGCCCAGCCCCAGGACATCGCCGCGATCATCATCGAGCCGGTGCAGGGCGAGGGTGGCTTCTACGTCAACTCCAAGTCCTTCATGCAGCGCCTGCGCGCCCTGTGCGACCAGCACGGCATCCTGCTGATCGCCGACGAAGTGCAGACCGGCGCCGGCCGTACCGGCACCTTCTTCGCTACCGAGCAACTGGGCATCGTTCCTGACCTGACCACCTTCGCCAAGTCGGTCGGCGGCGGCTTCCCGATCTCCGGCGTGGCCGGCAAGGCCGAGATCATGGACGCCATCGCGCCCGGCGGCCTGGGCGGCACCTATGCCGGCAGCCCGATCGCCTGCGCCGCGGCACTGGCCGTGCTGAAGGTGTTCGAGGAAGAGAAGCTGCTGGAACGTTCGCAAGCCGTCGGCGAGCGCCTCAAGGCCGGCCTGCGCGAGATCCAGGCCAAGCACAAGGTGATCGGCGACGTTCGTGGCCTGGGTTCGATGGTGGCCATCGAGCTGTTCGAGGGCGGCGATACCCACAAGCCGGCCGCCGAGCTGGTCAGCAAGATCGTCGTCCGTGCGCGCGAGAAGGGCCTGATCCTGCTCTCCTGCGGCACCTACTACAACGTCATCCGCTTCCTCATGCCCGTCACCATCCCCGACGCGCAACTGGAGAAGGGCCTGGCCATCCTGGCCGAGTGCTTCGACGAACTCGCTTAAGCTTCACCGGCAAAGCGATACCCCCGAGGCCCGCGCGTCCGCGCGGGCCTTTCTTTCAGAGGCTTCACGGAAACGGAAGCCTCTTTTTTCTGCCAGGGTTTTCCGCGAAACGCCCGACGAACGGTTTTCGCCTGTTACCCTTGGGCGCCTGGCGCATACGAATCCTCCCGCATTCCTCCGGTCGTTCCGTTCGTGGCGATTAGGACAGGTCCTAGAGGCGCACCGTGTTCGTCCGTCATACCCTTGTGTGCCCGCGGGCCGTGTCGTGCCCGCCTGTCATGCCTGGTGCGTCCCGCTCGGTTCGCCAGGTTCGAAGAGGAACGCCATGAGTGCCGCGAAAAAGGCCCCCGTCATCCTGATTGCCGACCCGGACCCCTGGAGTCGCGACTTGCTTGGCCAACTGGTCCTCGGCGTGCGTTGCGATGCCCGGCTGGTCCTCTGCGGCGATGGCGGAGAAGCGCTGGCGCATTGCCGGCGCCGGCGCTTCGCGTTGATCCTGGCCGAGCTGAACCTGCCGCAGGTGGATGGCTTCGAGCTGCTGCGCGAAGCGCGCCTGCGCCGCTCGGTCGCCGAGCAGCCGTTCATCCTGATCAGCGACCGCGCCGACCAGGCCAGCGTGCGCGCCGCCGTGGCACTGGCGCCGACCGCCTACCTGGTGAAGCCGTTCCAGGCCGAGAACCTGATGCAACGCCTGCGAGGGTTGTTGCTGAAGGGCGACGAAGTGGTCGCCTGTCCGCTGCCGGAGCGGGACGCGGGCGAGAACCTGGAGGCTTTCCTCGAACGCGCGCGCGACTCCGCGGAGGGGGCGCCGTTGCTGGCCGACGTGCGTGCCGCCAGCGATCGTTGCCTGAGCGCCGAGGAGCATCCGCTGCGCGTGCTGGAGGATGAGTTCGGCCGCGATCCGCAGATCACCGCTGGCCTGATCGCCGCCGCCAACAGCGCCGCCCGGCACGTCGGTCCGGCCTGCCAGACCCTGGGCCAGGCCCTGCGGCGGCTGGGACTTGGGCACAGCCTGAACCTGGTGCTCGGTTTCAGTCTGCAGCGGGCCATCCAGCTCGGCGAGCCGCTACTGGCCGAGCGCGCCATGCACTTCTGGGATCTTTCGCAACGTTGCGCGGACATCGCCTGGGAACTGGCCGACGCCCTCGGCGCGGACGTCGAGCGCTGCTATACCGCAGGGCTGCTGCATCGCCTGGGCGACCTGGCGCTGCTGCGGACATTGCAGGATTGGTGCGATGGCGGCGGCGCGCTGGACGAGGCGCGGCTCGACGAGCTGCTGGGGCGTTTCGGCGCCAGCTTCGGCTCGGCCCTGCGGGCGCGTTGGCGGCTGCCGCTGGAGCTGCGCCGGCTGATCGCTGCGGCGTACCAGTTCGGTGGCGTGCTTTCCCGCGAAGAGCTGATCCTCAGCCTGGCGAGCCAGGCCGCCAGCCTGCCCGAGGACGACGCGGAGCAACTGGCCGAGAGCAAGGCTGCCCGCATGCTCGGCCTGGACGGCGAACGACTGGCGAAACTGCTGCAGCCCTGAGCCGTCCTCGCCGGGCCTTTGCAAGGGGCGGCGCCTCCCGTAGGGCGGATAACGCGACGCGTCATGCGCCGCTGGGCATGGGACGCGGTTGCAATCGAGCCTCTGGCCGGGGAGATCGGCACCTACCTGCGCGCCGCCGAGTTGCCGGCCGTGGATGGGCGGAAGCGCGCCTAGCGCCGCAGCTCGGCGCGCAACAGGTCCAACGCCGGGTCGATGTCGTCCCGTTCGATGCAGCCGAAGCCGAAGAGGAAGCCGGCCTGTGCCGGGGTTTCCGCGTAGAAGGGCGGCAGGGTGCCGACCTCCAGGCCTTGCTGGCGCAAATGACGGGCGATGCGCAGCACATCCAGCGGTTCGCGACAGCGCGCCGCGAGGTGGATCCCGGCCACCGCCGGCAGCGCTTCGAGCCAGGGGCTCAGGTCGCCGTGCAGGCGTTCCAGCAGGCGCCCGCGACGCTGGGCGTATTCGCGTTGCAGGCGGCGCGTATGGCGGGCGAAGTCGCCGCGCTGGATGAACAGCGCGAGGGCGCGTTGCTGCAAGGTCTCGCTATGCCGGTCGACCAGCTTGCGCGCCGCCAGCACCGCTTCGCGCAGGCTTGCCGGCGGCAGCAGGTAGCCGAGGCGCAGCTCGGGGAAGAGGGTCTTGGAAAAGGTCCCGAGGTAGGCCACCTGGCCGTTCCGGTCGAGGCTGCGCAGCGACTCCAGCGAACGCCCGTCGAAGCGGTACTCGCTGTCGTAGTCGTCCTCGATGATCAGCGCCCGGTGGCGCTGCGCCCAGTCCAGCAACTGCAGGCGCCGCTCCAGGCTCATCGGCATGCCCAGCGGGAACTGGTGCGACGGGGTGACGTAGACCAGCTTGGCGTTGTCCGGCAGCAGGTCGACGCGCAGCCCCTCGGCGTCCACCGGCACTCCGCGCACCTCGGCGCCGGTGGCCAGCAGGCTGGCGCGGGCCGGCGGATAACCGGGTTCCTCGACCACCGCCAGGTCGCCGGGGTCGAGCATCACCCGGGCCAGCAGGTCGAGTCCCTGCTGGGCGCCCTGGGTGACCATCAGGGCGTTCCAGTCGCACTGCACGGCGCGGTTGATCGCCAGGTAGCGGGAGATCGCCAGGCGCAGCTCGGGGTCGCCTTCGGTTTCCTTGTAGAACGCCGGCGAGCGCTGTTGCAGGCGTAGCGCCTGGAGCACGCAGGTACGCCAGGTATCGAAGGGAAAGCGGCGCTTGTCGGTCGTGCCGCCGGCGAAGCTGTAGCGGAGCGGTGCTCGCTGGTCCATCAGACCGGACTGCGGTTCGATGCGTGCCCAGCGCGCGGCCGGCCGCAACGGACCGTCGGCGCGCTGCGGCGGCGCTTCCCCGGCGGGCCCGCGGGCGACGAAGGTGCCGCTGCCGACCCGGCCTTCGAGGAAGCCCTCGCTGGCGAGGCGCTCGTAGGCTTCGCTGACGGTCTTGCGCGACACTTCCAGGCGTTCGGCGAGGTAGCGCGTGGCTGGCAGGCGATCGCCGGTGGCCAGGCGACCATGGAGGATCGCGTCGCGCAGCTGGCGATAGAGCTGGCCGACCAGGTCGTGGCGGCCGTCGAGGATCAGTTGCAGTTCCATGGCGAAATTGGCTACCTGGTATTTCTGGTAATTGGCTCTTCGTGGAAGCCAAAGGCAGGCTTAGTGTTACCCCATGCCGCGCCGCTTTCCACTCTCGCGGCTGCCAATCAGCCAAGGAGATTCGCCATGACCACCCGCCTCGAATGGGCCAAAGCCTCCCCCGACGCCTATGCCGCCATGCTCGGCCTGGAAAAGGCCCTGGCCAAGGCCGGCCTGGAGCGCCCGTTGATCGAACTGGTCTACCTGCGCACTTCGCAGATCAACGGTTGCGCCTACTGCGTGAACATGCATGCCAACGACGCGCGCAAGGCCGGCGAGACCGAGCAGCGTCTGCAAGCGCTCTGCGTCTGGCAGGAAACCCCCTACTTCACCCCGCGCGAGCGCGCTGCCCTGGCCTGGACCGAGCAACTCGCCCGCCTCAGCCAGGGGGCGTTGCCGCACGGCCTGCTCGACGAACTGCGCGAGCACTTCGACGACAAGGAGATCGCCGAACTGACCCTGGCGGTCTCGGCCATCAACGCCTGGAACCGCTTCGGCGTCGGCATGGGCATGCAACCGGAATGAGGTGGACGGCGATGAAGGCCAATCGATCGATCGCCTGCCTGCTGCTCGCCGCGCTGCCGACGCTGGCCAGCGCCCATGTTGCGGAGAAGGTGGAAACCCTGCACGACCAGGCCCTGGCCGAGATTCCCGGCCATCGTGGGTTGATGCTGACGGTGTCGTTCAAGCCCGGCCAGGTCTCCGCGCCCCATGTGCATCCCGGCTCGGTGTTCGTCTACGTGCTCGAAGGCACCGTGCAGACGCAACTGGAAGGCGGCTCGGTGGAGACCTACACGGTGGGCCAGAGCTGGTACGAGCCGGCGAACGTGCCGCACCTGCTGGCACGCAATCCCGATCCGATGAAGCCGGCCAAGTTGCTGGTCTGGGAGTTGCTCAAGGAGGGCGACCCGATCCTCAAGCCACTGGAGCGCGGCGCCCACTGAGGCGTCGCTCGTTCGCCCGGAGGAGCGTCCGTCATGAGCGCCAGCCAGGTCATCCGTATTCGCGCGCGCAATGGTCAGTCGGAACGGCTTGGCCTGCGCCTGCAACAACTGGTCGAACCGGGGCTGG
Source organism: Pseudomonas sp. 203-8 (assembly GCF_020708595.1). NCBI lineage: Bacteria > Pseudomonadati > Pseudomonadota > Gammaproteobacteria > Pseudomonadales > Pseudomonadaceae > Pseudomonas > Pseudomonas sp. 203-8. Next base: position 9,289 of record NZ_JAJFDF010000008.1, read on the forward strand.
AGGCGCCGGGTTGCCTGGAGTACCAGGTGCGCAGGGACGCCCTCGAGCCGGATCTCTGGCTGGTGTGCAGCCAGTGGCGGGAAGCGCAGCAGATGTTCGACTACCTGGCCGGCGGCATCCAGCAGGTATTCGCCGAAGTGCTCTGGCGCTCCCTGGCGGCGAGCCTCGAAGTGCAGGATGACGCAGGCTAGAGCAAACCCAGCTCGGCGCAGACGATCAGTACCTGCTCGCGCAGCCAGAGGTTCGCCGGGTCCTGGTCGGCGGCGCGGCTCCATGACAGGTGCAGGGCGAACGGCGGCAGCCCGGGCGGTGCGAGGCAGGCGCGATGGCGGCCATCGTCGAGCAGCGCGTGGATACGTCGCGGCAGCATCAGCACGAAGTCGCTGCCCGACAGCAGTTGCAGGGCGGCGACGTAGCTGTTGGCGCGCGCGGCGACTTCGCGGCTGCGGCCCTGGCGTCGCAGCCACGTGTCCACCAGGTTGGCGTTGCTGGCGTCGAGCGGGGTCGGGAAGACGAAGCGGCGCCGGCAGAACTCGTCCAGTTCCAGGCGCTCGTGGCGCGGCTGGGCACGATCCTGCACGCAGAGCAGTTCGTCGCTGAACAGGGCGAGCGCCTGTAGCTCCGGTGCCGGTCGGTGGTACTCGGGACCGAAGTCGAAGACCAGGTCGACCTGGCCGTCGAGCAATGCTTCGGTGGGCAGTTCGGGACCCAGGCGGCGGATGTCCAGGCCGATCCTCGGGCCGTTGGCGGCGAGCCGTCGCAGGAGTGCCGGAAGGATCAGCAGCTCGACGTATTCCGGCGCGCAGAGGGTAAAGGTCCGCGGCTCGCCACGCGGGTCGAAGCTGCCCTGGGCGGCGTGACAGGCGTTGATGCGGGCGAGCATTTCCTCCACGTGGGGCAGCATGGCGCGACTCTTGTGGGTCGGCTGCATGCCGCCGCGGGTGGCGATGAACAGCTCGTCGTCGAAGGCCTGGCGCAGCTTCTTCAGGCAGTAGCTGACCGTCGACGGACTGAGGTTCAGGTGTTCGGCGACCTCGACGAGGTTCTGTCGTTGGTGGACCTGGAGGAAGACCAGCAGGTCCTGCATGTCGACCTTGCGCAGGCCGTTGGCGATCAGCATCGGGGCGTCCTGACGGCGTCGGGAGCGCCATCAGAACCCGTCCCTTTCCTCAGCGCAAGCTTTCGGCGCCGACGCCTCGCGCCTGCCGCTCGGCGAACAGTGCCGCATAGCGCCGCGGGTCGAAGCGCAGGCCCAGCCCCAGTAGCAGCGCCGCCACCGTGGCCAGCCCGAGCCAGGCTCCGGTGAAGCTGCCGAGGCTGTCGCGCAGCAGCCCGGCGATCCATGGCGAGACCCCGGCGATCAGGTAGCCGGCGCCTTGTACCAGGGCAGCCAGTTGACCGGCGCGTTGCGGCGCGTCGAAGTGGTCGAGGCAGACGATCAAGCCCATGGGGAACAGCCCGCCGATGCCCAGTCCCAGACACAGCGCCCAGAGCAGCGGCAGGCTGGCCGGCGCCCAGGCGAGGCCGAGGAAGCCGGCCAGCATCAGCGCCGTTAGCCCGACCAGCACCGGGCGGCGATCCCGCGAGCGGCTGGCCAGGGCCGGCGCGAGCAACCCGGAGAGCACCTCCATGGCCGTCAGGAAACCGAGCAGCAGCCCGGATTCCTGGGCGCTCCAGCCCTGCTCCAGGTAATAGGGCGCGAGCCAGGCCAGCACGCAGGTGTAGCAGGCTGTGCCGAGGCCGAAGAACAGGACCAGCAGCCAGGTCCGCGGATAGCGCAGGAGGCTCCTGCCCGGCTGCGCGTCGGGCAGGCGCAGGCGGGTGCCGGGTTGCAGCCACCAGGCCAGCAGCGCGAGCGCGGCGAGCGCCGCCCAGGCACCGAGGCCGAGCCGCCAGCCGGCGTGCTCCGCCAGGGTCGGCGCGGCGCTGGCGGACAGCGCCGCGCCAGCCATGATGGCGGTGACGTAGAGCCCCATGCAGAGCGGCGTGCGCGCGCCGAAACGGGCCTTGATCAGGGCCGGCATCAGCGCCTGGATCAGGGCGATGCCGAGACCGGCGAGCATGGCGCTGCCGAGCAGGTCGGGCAGGCCTCGGCTGCCCAGGCGCAGGGCGCTGGCGGCGCCGATCAGCAGCAGGGCGAGGGCCACCGAACGCCACTCGCCGACGCGGCGGGCGATGCCCAGGCCGAAGAACATGCCGAGGCCGAGGGTCAGCACCGGCAGGGCGGTCAGCAGCGAGACGGCGCCGAAGCTGAGCGCGATCTCGCCGCGCATGGCGTTCAGCAGTGGGCCGACGGCGGCCATGGAGGGCCGCAGGTTGAGGCCGACCAGGACGATGGCGGCCATCAGCCAGAGGGTGCGGCCGGGTGGGTTGGCAGTGGGCATGGCGATCTCCTTTCGGGAGCACCATTGCGCCTGCGCCAGGGCGTGGCGGCAAATCAAAATCCGCAGGGCGGATTCGAAAAAATGCGCTGGCCAGGGAGTCGGGGCGGACGCTGGCGCAACGTTGCGAGTCGCGAGGTTATCCGCCCCGTGCGGCGCGTGGCCTCACTCCGCACTCAAGCGCATCAGGCTTTCGCTCAGGGCACGCGCGTGGCGGTCGACGATGATCGGCGCCCAGGGCCTGCCGGAAGCGCTGACCAGCGCGCTGCTCTTGCTGTTCAGGTCGCGCAGGGCCTGGCTCAGGTACTCCCAGCGGTTTTCCAGTTTCTTCAGTCCCGCCGGGTTGGCGCTTTGCGCCACCAGCAGGGCGATGCGCCGGTCGATCAGCGGGACCAGCACGCTCTCGTCCTGGCCGAGATAGTCCCGGGGCTGCTCGCGGGCAGTTTCCAGCCCGCCCAGGTAGGCGCGCGCCAGGTATTGCAGGGACAGGTACTCGACCCGCACCGGCAACTGCCAGAGCGGCAGGGGCTGGCCTGGCGGGGGCGGTGGCACCTGGCGTTCCACCAGGTTGAGGAAGTCACGCAGGGCGCGGCTCAGTTGCTGCGGGTAGCGCCAGGGCAGGTCCTCTTCGCGGGGGCCGTAGGCCGCGCCTTCACGGATGCGCGCCACCAGCGTCTTTTCGTCTTGCCGCAGGAGCACCCCCTCGGGGGCGGCGGCGAGCGCGCGGTCGAGGCTGGCGAGGTCCTTCTCCAGTTGCGCCGCGTGCTGTTCCTGGAAACCCTCGCCGCGCAGCAACAACAGGCTGCCCACCGCGCGACAGGCCTGGACCTGCAGTTGTTGCAGGGCGCGTTGCTGGTCGTCGAGGGCGGCGCGCGCCGGCAGCACCAGCAGCAGGCAGTAAAGACAGAGGACAGCGGGAAGCGCGGGACGGAGCATGGGGAGATCCTGTTGTTGTCGTTATGGATATCCGCACCGAGGGCAGGTGCCCTGCACACGGTAGCCGGCCATGGCGCGCCTGCAAGCGTTCGAAAGTGTGATTCGCGCTCAGCCGTGGGTGGCCGCGCGCAGGCCGGCGAGGTCGAGAATCTCGATGCCGCCGTAGCTGAGCTGGAGGATGCCCTGGGCTTCGAGGTCCTTGAGGATCTGGTTGGTGGTCTGCCGCGACAGCGACAGCATCAATGCCAACTGCTCCTGCGGCAGGTGCAGGACCTGCCGGCTGCGGCTGTTGTCGTAGCCCTCGGCGAGCATCAGCAGGCGCCGCGCCAGGCGTTGTGCGGCCGGCAGCAGGGCCATCTCTTCCAGGGCGATGAATGCCAGGCGCAGCTTGTGGCTCATCAGCAGGGCCACGTCGCGCCAGTAGTGCGGCTCGCGGCGAAGCAGTTCGAGCAGCGCCGCCTGCGGCACCTGGAGTAGCTGGGTGTGGCCTTCGGCGTAGGCGTCGTGGGTGCGCGCCTGGCCGTCGAACAGGGCGATCTCGCCGAACCAGTGCGGCGCTTCCACCAGGATCAGCAGCGCCTCCTTGCCGTTCTCGCTGACCGCGCTGATACGGATCGCGCCCTCGACCACGCAGTACAGTCCGCAGGGCGCGTCGCCGCGGGCGAACAGGCGCTGGCCCGGCGGCAACTGGCGCGGTTGGGCGAGTGCCAGCAGGTGCGTCTGCAAGGCCTCCGGCAAACCCTGGAACCAGCGGCCGGCCTGGAGTTGCGAACGGTAGTCGGTACGCTCGTTCATGTTTGTCGTCTAGCTGACAGAGTGGAAAACCGGGGCGGCGCGATGATGCGAGAACCCTGGCGTGAGACCACAACAATGAAAACCCTAGTCGATCACCTTGCGCAATACGCCGCCTACCACCGCGACCGGCGCAACATCTTCAGCCATTTCATCGGCATTCCGATGATCGTCCTCTCCATCGCCGTGTTGCTGGCGCGGCCGGCGCTGGGGTTCGGCCTGTCTCCGGCGCTGCTGCTGGCGCTCGCCGCGGCGCTGTTCTACCTGCGCCTGGACCTGCGCTTCGGCGTGGCCATGACGGCGCTGCTGGCGCTGACGGTGTGGGGCGCTGCGCAATTGGCGGCGGGGACTACCGCGGCCTGGCTGGGCTGGGGCGTCGGCCTGTTCGTGGTCGGCTGGATCATCCAGTTCGTCGGTCATTACTACGAAGGGCGCAAGCCGGCCTTCGTCGACGATCTCAGCGGGTTGATCGTCGGTCCGCTCTTCGTGCTGGCGGAACTGGCCTTTCTGCTGGGGCTGCGCGGCGACGTGCAGCGCGAGGTCGAGGAGCGCGCCGGCCCGACCTGCATTCGCGAGCACAAGCGGGCGGCGTGAGGCGGTCTCCCGCGAGCGCGGGAGACCGGGGTGGGAGCGTTACTTGCGATCCGCAGCGATGCGCTGGCGGATGTGATCGGCGCGGGCCTGGGAGCCCGGGTGCGAATCGAACATGCTGCTGTCGCCGCCGCCCAGCTTGGCCAGCTTCTCGAAGGCGGTGACCAGGCCCTGGGTGTTCACTCCGCGCTTCTTCAGTAGCTCGTAGGAGAAATCGTCGGCGTCGGATTCCTGGGACTGGGAGAACTGCGCGTTGACCAGCGATTCGGTGAGTTCGCCCAGCTGGGAGCCGGACAGGGCGGCCAGCGCGCCGCTCTTCGAGGCGCCGGCGGCGCCGCGCACCGCGGCGGCCGCGTAGGCGGTCTGGGCGGCCTTGCGGGTGTGGCCGAGGGCGACGTGGCCCATCTCGTGGCCGAGCACGCCTTCGATCTCGTTGTCGCTCATCAGCTCCATCAGCCCGCTGTAGACGCGGATGCAGCCGTTGGCCATGGCCCAGGCGTTGACCTCCTCGGTGAGGTAGACCTTGTAGTTCACCGGCACGCCGTCGATCTGGTCGCCCAGGGCCTTGGCGATCTTGTCCAGGCGCTGGCCGTACTTGCTGTTGGCCGGGGCGATGCGGTTTTGCTGGTCGGACTCGGCGCAGGCCTGGTCGGCGACCTGGCGGACCTCGGCGTCGCTCAGGGTTGCAGCCTTCACCGCCATCATGCCGTGCTGCATGAGGTCACCCTGGGGCAGGTTCTGGCAGCCGGCCAGGGTGGCGCAGGCGAGGGCCAGGGCGGAAAGGGAAAGACGGGTCTTCATCGTGTGCTCCTTGCGATAGGTGGCGTTCCGTGCCGGACGGGCGTGTTCCGCCCGGTGCCGCGCGCCCGGTGGGGGTCGCGCGGCGGCGGATGATAGCGACTTGTGCCGTTCGTCGGAAGTCCCGCGAAGGCCGCAGGCCCGCCCTGGCGGGTGCGCAATGCGTCCCTGGCGTCAGTGGAAACCGCGCCAGGCGAGGTCGGCGCCGAGCAGCAGGAGACCGACGAAGAAGCAGCGCCTGAACAGCGTCGCGCTGATCCGCTGGCGCAGCCACTGGCCGAGGAGCATCCCGCCCAGCGCCGGGACCAGGGTCAGCAGAGAGGCGCCGAGCATCTGCGGTTCGAGCAGGTCGCCGTGCACGCCGAGAGTGACCGCCAGGGCCAGGGTCGAGGCGCTGAACGACAGGCCGAGGGCCTGGACCAGTTCGTCGCGCTGCAATCCTAGGGCTCCCAGATAGGGCACCGCGGGAATCACGAAAACCCCGGTGACCGCGGTCAGCGCGCCGGTCGCCAGCCCGACCAGCGGGCCGGCCCAGGGCTCGTGGCGCGCCGGCAGGTGCAGCGGGATCGCGGCCAGGCCGAGCAGCGCGTAGGCCGCCAGGGCCAGGCCGAGCACGCCGGTGGCCTGCCTTGGGGCGTCGCCGCCGAGCCATGCGCCGACCAGCAGGGTGCCCACGATCACCCCGAGCAGCAGGCCGGCCAGGCGCTTCATCAAGCCGAGGAAGCGCGGGCCGCAGGCGAGCTGCCAGAGGTTGGTCACCATCGACGGTACGATCAGCAGCGCCGCCGCCTGCATCGGCGGCATGGCCAGGCCGAGCAGGCCCACCGAGACCGTCGGCAGGCCCAGGCCGACCACGCCCTTGACGAAGCCCGCGAGAAGGAAGGTGAGGGCGATCAGTGGGATCAGGGCGTGGAGGTCGACGGACATGCGGGTTCTTCCTTGTCTCGGGCTGGCGCGAACGGGCGATGGCGGCCAGTATCTCTCGTCGTCGACAGGCAATGTTTCATCCGGAGGTGAAGCATGCAATTCAATCCCGGCTTCAGTTCGCTGGCGGCGCTGCTCGCCGATCCCGGCCGCGCGCAGATGATCTGGGCACTGATGGATGGCAGCGCCCGCCCGGCCAGCGAGCTGGCGCTGCTGGCGGGCGTCTCGCCGTCCTCCGCCAGCGGCCACCTGGGACGGCTGGTCGAGGGCGGCGTGCTGAGCCTGGAGGCGCGCGGGCGCAATCGCTTCTATCGCCTGGCCGGGCCGGAAGTGGGACAGGCGGTGGAAGCGCTGGCCAGCGCCTCCCTGGCCCTGCAGCCGCAGCGGCGCAGCCTGCCGCCGAGCCACGGCACGCCGTCGGCGTTGCGCGAGGCGCGGACCTGCTACGACCACCTGGCCGGCGAACTCGCGGTCGGTGTGTTCGCACGGATGCTGGATGCCGGCTGGATCGAGCAGGAGGGCAGGACGCTGCGCCTGAGCGCGACCGGCGAGGCCGGGCTGGCCAGGTTGGGAATCGACCTGTCGGAGGTCCGCCGCCGCCGTCGGCAGTTCGCCTGCGCCTGCCCCGACTGGAGCGAACGCAAGCCGCACCTCGGCGGCGCGCTGGGGGCGGCGTTGCTGGAGGCCTGTCTGCGCCAGGGCTGGTTGCGGCCGCAGGACGGCTCGCGGGCGTTGCAGGTGTCGTCGAAGGGCCGCGCGGGACTGCGCGGCCTGGCGGAGCGCACGGCGGGCTGAACCCGCCGCGGGATCAGAGATTGGCCACCGGCTGGAAGGCCTTCGGCTTGAAGTAGAGGGTCTCGCCGCGGGCCAGGCCGGCCAGGCTGTCGTGGTCCTTCACCACTTCGGCTTCGATCAGTTCGTCCTGGCCGTCGACCTTCAGCGTTACCCGGGTGATAGCCCCCAGCGGACGGATGTCGCGGACCTCGGCGGCGCGGTGCTCGGCCACCTCGGAACGCGACAGCGACACTTCGTGGGGGCGGAACAGCAGGTGCTGGTCGTTGCCCAGTTGCAGGCGGTTGGAGTCGCCGAGGAAGTGGTAGACGAAATCGCTGGCCGGGTTCTCGTAGACCTCGCCGGGCGAGCCGATCTGCTCGATCACGCCCTTGTTCATCACCACGATGCGGTCGGCCACTTCCATCGCTTCTTCCTGGTCGTGGGTGACGAACACCGAGGTCAGGTTGATCTCCTCGTGCAGGCGCGCCAGCCAGCGGCGCAGCTCCTTGCGTACCTTGGCGTCGAGGGCGCCGAAGGGTTCGTCGAGGAGCAGGATCTTCGGCTCCACCGCCAGCGCGCGGGCCAGGGCGATACGCTGCCGCTGGCCGCCGGAGAGTTGCTCTGGATAGCGGTCGGCGAGCCAGTCGAGCTGCACCATGTTGAGCAGCTCGTGGACCTTGGCCTTGATCGCGGACTCGCCCGGCCGCTCGCCCTTGGGCTTCATGCGCAGGCCGAAGGCGACGTTGTCGAACACCGTCATGTGGCGGAACAGCGCGTAGTGCTGGAAGACGAAGCCGACGTTGCGGTCGCGCACGTCGTGCTGCGAGACGTCCTCGCCATGGAACACGATGTTGCCGGCGTCCGGGGTTTCCAGCCCGGCGATGATCCGCAGCAGGGTGGTCTTGCCGCACCCGGAGGGGCCGAGCAGGGCCACCAGTTCGCCGCTCTGGATATCCAGGTTGATGTTGTCCAGGGCCTTGAAGGCGTTGAAGTTCTTGCTGACGTTACGGATTTCGATGCTCATGGTTCATTCCTCGTCAGCATTGCTTTTCAGTCGGGACATGCGGGATTCGCTCCACTGCTTGAGCAGAAGGATGACCAGCGCCATCAGCAGCAACAGGCTGGCGACGCTGAAGGCGGCGACATGGTTGTATTCGTTGTAGAGGATCTCGACGTGCAGCGGCAGGGTGTTGGTGACACCGCGGATATGCCCGGAAACCACCGACACCGCGCCGAACTCGCCCATCGCCCGCGCGGTGCAGAGCACCACGCCGTAGATCAGGCCCCACTTGATGTTCGGCAGGGTCACGTGCCAGAACATCTGCCAGCCGTTGGCGCCGAGCAGGCGGGCGGCTTCCTCCTCCTGGGTGCCCTGCTCCTGCATCAGCGGGATCAGTTCGCGGGCGACGAAGGGCACGGTGACGAAGAGGGTCGCCAGGACGATTCCGGGCACCGCGAAGACGATCTGGATGTCGTGGTCGCTCAGCCATTCGCCGAAGTAGCCCTGGGCGCCGAACAACAGCACGTAGATCAGGCCGGCGATCACCGGCGAGACCGAGAACGGCAGGTCGATCAGGGTCACCAGGATGCTCTTGCCGCGAAACTCGAACTTGCTCACGCACCAGGCGGCGGCGACACCGAACAGCAGGTTGAGCGGCACCGAGATGGCCACCGCGATCAGGGTCAGCTTCAGCGCGGCCAGCGCGTCGGGTTCGAGGATCGCCTCGAAGAAGGTGCCGAAACCCTGCTTCAGCGCCTCGCTCAGGACCACGTAGAGCGGCAGCAGGAGGAACAGGGCGAAGACCAGCCAGGCCAGGACGATCAGGGCCAGGCGGCCGCCGGCGTTGCCGCGGCGGGAGGCGCTGGCGGTGGCAGCGGAAATGCTTGCACTGGACATGGCGCCCTCCTTACGGGGTTTCGATGCGACGCTGCAGCAGGTTGATCAGCAGCAGCAGGATGAAGGACACCACCAGCATCAGCACGCCGATGGCGGTGGCGCCGGTGTAGTCGTACTGGTCCAGCTTGACCATGATCAGCAGCGGCAGGATCTCGGTCTTCATCGGCATGTTGCCGGCGATGAAGATCACCGAGCCGTATTCGCCGACGCCCCGGGCGAAGGCCAGGGCGAAACCGGTCAGCCAGGCCGGCAGCAGCGCCGGCACGAGGATATGGCGGAACACCTGCAGCGGCCTGGCGCCGAGGCAGGCGGCGGCTTCCTCGACTTCCTTGGGAATGTCGGCGAGCACCGGCTGCACCGTGCGGACCACGAACGGCAGGGTCACGAAGGTCAGCGCCAGGGTGATCCCCAGGGGGGTATAGGCGATCTTGAAGCCGAGGTCGCTGGCGAACTGTCCGACCAGGCCGGCCGGCGCATAGAGCGCGGTGAGGGCGATACCGGCGACGGCGGTGGGTAGGGCGAAGGGCAGGTCGATCATGGCATCGATGATCTTCCGTCCGGGGAATTCGTAGCGCACCAGGACCCAGGCCAGCAGCGTGCCGATCAAGCCGTTGAGCACGGCGGCGGCGAGCGCGGTGCCGAAGCTCAGCTTGAGCGCGGCGAGCACCCGCGGCGCGCTGATGATGGCCCAGAATTGCTCCCAGCTGAGCTGGGTGGTCTTGAGGAACATGGCCCCCAGCGGGATCAGGACCAGCAGGCTGAGGTACACCAGGGTGTATCCCAGGGTCAGCCCGAAGCCGGGTATGACCGGGGAAATGCGTCGTGACATGTTCTGTCCTTACTCTGCGTTGGAACGCTTGGTGGCTCTCCCGGTGCCGGTTCCTTCCGGCAGTGGGCCCGGTACGGGACCGGGCCTGCTAGCCCCCTCGCCCGTCCGGGAGAGGGTCTGGGAGAGGGGCCGTGGTTCGGGCGACGGGTCTGCCGTCGCGATCATTGCGCCTGGTAGATCTGGTCGAAGATGCCCCCGTCGTTGAAGAACTTCGGCTGGGCCGTCTTCCAGCCGCCGAAATCGGAGTCGACGGTGACCAGGTTCAGTTTCGGGAACTGCGTGGCGAACTCGGCGGCGACCTTCTGGTTGCGCGGCCGGTAGAAGTTCTGCGCGGCGATGCGCTGGCCTTCCTCGCTGTACAGGTATTGCAGGTAGGCCTCGGCGACCTTGCGGGTGCCTTTCTTCTCGACCACCTTGTCGACCACCGCGACCGGCGGTTCGGCGAGGATGGAGATGGAGGGCACGACGATCTCGAAGTTTTCCCCGCCCTGTTCCTTCTTCGCCAGGAACGCCTCGTTCTCCCAGGCCAGCAGCACGTCGCCGATCTGGTTGTTGACGAAGGTGATGGTCGAGCCGCGGGCGCCGGTGTCGAGTACCGGTACGTGCTTGTACAGCGCCTGCACGTAGTCCTTGGCCTTCTCGTCGCTGCCGTACTGCTTCTTCGCCCAGGCCCAGGCGGCGAGGAAGTTCCAGCGCGCGCCGCCGGAGGTCTTCGGGTTCGGCGTGATGACTTCCACGCCTTCCTTGGTCAGGTCGCCCCAGTCCTTGATTCCCTTGGGGTTGCCCTTGCGCACCAGGAACACGATGGTCGAGGTGTAGGGGGTGCTGTTGTCCGGCAGGCGTGCCTGCCAGTCGGCCGGCAGCAGCTTGCCGAGCTTGTGCAGTTCGTCGATGTCGCCGGCCAGGGCCAGGGTCACCACGTCGGCCTTGAGCCCGTCGATCACCGCGCGGGCCTGCTTGCCGGAGCCGCCGTGGGACTGCTGGACGGTCAGGTCCTCGCCGCCCTGGGCCTTCCAGTGCTTGATGAAGGCCGCGTTGTAGGCCTGGTACAGCTCGCGGGTCGGGTCGTAGGAAACGTTCAGCAGTTGCGTGGCTGCGGCAACCGGGCCGGAGACCAGGGCGCTGGCGAGTGCGGCCAGGGCGAAACGACGAAGGGACATGTGCAGCTCCTAGGTGTGTGCTGTTTCGATTGTTCTAATGGGGTGTTGGCGGAACGACGGGAACACGGGGCGTCAGGCGCGCATTCGCGGCCGACAGCTGCAGTACCGGTGCGGATGGGGTATCGAACGGATGTTCATGGCGAGACGCCTCCGGTGGTCCAGTCGGGTCGTGTGCTTCAGGCCTGCTTGACGGCCGGTTGCTGCAGACGGAATTTTTCCTTGCGCTCGATCTGCACCACCTGGCCGTTGTGCACGGTGATCTCGACGGCGCCGAAGCGCAGGCCGCGCAGGGCACTCTGGATTTCACGCAGGATGGTGGCTTCGTCCTGGCCATCCAGGCTTCTGAGGGTTGCGCTCATGGGTCTCTGCTCCTGTGGCTCGAGGTGCCGCGTTGCTCGACGAAGTGGAGGCGGCGTGAGGCGCATAGTAAGCAGTGGGCAATATTCTTAAAAATATTGTTTAAGAATCTTTATAGGTAAAGTGGTTATAAGACGGCGAAGCGGCCCGGCTTCGCCGCCAGGCTCAGTCTTCCGGCAGCGCCACGGGCGGCAGGTCGAAGCGCAGCGCTTCCGCCGGTTGCGGCCGTCCGTACCAGTAGCCTTGGCCGAAGTCGCAGCCATGTTCGCGCAGGAACAGCGCCTGGTCCTGATGCTCGATGCCCTCGGCAACCACCCGCAGCCCCATGCTTTGCGCCAGGGCAACGATCGCCCGGGCGATCGCGGCGTCGTCCACCGCGCCGGGCAGGCCGGCGACGAAGCCCTGGTCGATCTTCAGCTTGTGCACCGGCAGCCGCTTGAGGCGCATCAGCGAGGAATAGCCGGTGCCGAAGTCGTCGATGGCCAGGTTCACGCCGAGGATGCGCAGGCGGCAGAGCAGGTTGAGGGACTGCTCGAAGTCCTCCATCACTGCGCTTTCGGTGACTTCCAGCTCCAGGTAGCGGGGCTCCAGCCCGGACTCTTCCAGGGCGTTGGCGATCCTTTCCTCCAGGCCGCCGCGGTTGAACAGCCGGCTGGAGACGTTGACCGCGACGAACTCCAGTTCGACGCCGCGCTGTTGCCATTCGCGCATCTGCCGGCAGGCCCGCTTGAGCACCCAATTGTCCAGCGCGGCGATCAGCCCGCATTCCTCCGCCACCGGGACGAACTCGCCTGGCGGCACCAGGCCGCGCTCGGGATGCTGCCAGCGCACCAGCGACTCGACGCCGACGATCCGCCCGCTGGCCAGGTCGTGCACCGGCTGGTAGTGGACGCGCAGTTCGTCGTGCTCCAGCGCATGGCGCAGGGCCGATTCCACCTGGACATGGGCGCGGGCCCGGGCGGTCAGCACGCGGGTGTAGAAGGCGTAGGCGTTACGCCCGCTGTCCTTGGCCTGGAACAGCGCGGCGTCGGCATGCTGCATCAGGTGGTCGACGTCGCTGGCGTCTTCCGGGTAGAGGCTGACACCGAGGCTGGCGCTGATATAGATCGGCTGGCAGTGGATGTCGAACGGCGCGTTGAAACCGTCGAGGATGCGCTGTGAGAGTCGCGCGACGGCTTCCGGGTCGTCGTTCTCGACGAGGATGGCGAATTCGTCGCCGCCCAGTCGCGACAGCAGGCAGCGCTCGTCGAGCTGGTGTTGCAGGCGCTTGCTGACCTCCTTGAGGAGCATGTCGCCAGTTGTATGGCCGAGGCTGTCGTTGATGTGCTTGAAGTGGTCGAGGTCGATCAGCAGCAGGGCCCCGGCCACCGTCCGGTCCTTGCCGTTCTCCAGCGCCTGCTCGATGCGCTCGCGCAGCAGCACGCGGTTGGGCAGGCCGGTCAGCGAGTCGTGGTGGGCGAGGAAGTCCAGCTCGTTCTCCGAGCGCTTGATGCTGCTCAGGTCGGAGAACACCCCGACGTAGTGGGTCAGCTGGCCCTGGTCGTTGCGCACCACGCGGATGTGCAGCCACTGCGGGTAGATCTCGCCGCTCTTGCGCCGGTTCCAGATTTCTCCGCTCCAGACGTCCTGCTCGCGCAGGGCCAGCCACAGGCGCTGGTAGAACGCCTGGTCCTGGCGGCCGGAGCGGAGGATCGCCGGGGTCTTGCCGAGCACGTCTTCGGAGCGGTAGCCGGTGATGCGCTCGAAGGAAGGGTTGACGTGCACGATCACCGCCTGGGCATCGGTGACCAGAACGCCCTCGCGGGTGCTGTCGAATACCGCCGCGGCCTGGCGCAGGTGGTCTTCCTTGAGCCGCTGCAGGGTGATGTCGCGGGCCACGCCAGTGTAGTGCAGCGGCTTGCCCAGGGCGTCGCGGAGGACCCGGCCGCGCGAGTGGATCCAGCGGTAGTCGCCGTCCTTGTGGCGCAGGCGGTAGATGTGGTCGAGATTGTCGGTCAGGCCCTGCAGGTGGTTGCGGTGGGCCTCCAGCACGGTGGCGTACTCTTCGGGGTGCAGGCGCTTCTTCCAGGTCTCGATGGGGTCGCCGAGTTCCTCCGGAGCGAGGCCGATCAGCGCGGCGTAGCCCGGCGAGACGAACATCCGGTCGGTCACCAGGTCCCAGTCCCAGAGTCCGTCGCGCACCGCTTCCAGGGCGCGGTTCAGGCGCTGCTCGCTGCCGTGCAGTTCGTCGTAGGCCTGGGCCTTGCGGCGGAACTGGCGTACCAGGTAGAGGTACAGGAGCAGGCCGGTTGCGGCGAAGAAGAACAGCCGCTTGGCGGTCATCCAGAACACCAGTTGGTCGTGGTCCTGGACCTGGTTTTGTAACAAATGATCGCTCAGGAACGCCCAGGCGATGGCGATTGCGAGATAAGCCAGGCTCAGGCGAAGGGCACTCAGGCGGGGGCTCATGGGATTTTCAGTGGGCAATTATTGGCCGGGCAGTATAAATGATGGCCATCCGGCCCTGTTCATATCTAAAAGAACGGATGGTAATCCCCAGCCGCTTGGTGATAATGCCCCCAGGTTTTGTCAGACAAGGCCCTCATCACTCCCAAGTCCCCCCGAGGTTCAGTACCGCCTATGTGGTTCAACGGTTTTCTCGACCTGTCGCCGTGGCAACTGGTGGCAGTTACCCTGGTGCTGACGCATATCACCATCGTCAGCGTGACCGTCTACCTGCATCGCTATTCCGCCCACCGTGCACTCGACCTGCACCCCGCGCTGCAGCACTTCTTCCGTTTCTGGTTGTGGTTGACCACAGGGATGAACACGCGCGAATGGACCGCGATCCACCGTAAGCACCATGCCAAGTGCGAGACCGTCGAGGATCCGCACAGCCCGGTGCACAAGGGCCTGTTCACCGTCCTGCGCGCAGGCGCGGAGCTGTACAAGGCCGAGGCGAAGAACCAGGACACCCTGCGCATCTACGGCAAGAACTGCCCGGACGACTGGATCGAGCGCAATCTCTACTCGCGCTTCCCGATCAGCGGCGTGGTGCTGATGGCGCTCATCGACCTGGCCCTGTTCGGCGCCCTTGGCCTGACCGTCTGGGCCGTGCAGATGGTATGGATTCCGTTCTGGGCCGCCGGCGTGGTCAACGGCCTCGGCCACGCGGTCGGCTATCGCAACTTCGAATGCCGCGACGCCGCCACCAACCTGGTGCCCTGGGGCATCCTCATCGGCGGCGAAGAGCTGCACAACAACCACCACACCTACCCGAACTCGGCCAAGCTGTCGGTGAAGAAGTGGGAATTCGACCTGGGCTGGGCCTGGATCAAGCTGTTCAGCTTCCTGCGCCTGGCCAGGGTCGCCCGGGTCGCGCCGATCGCCCATCGGGTCGAGGGCAAGCACAGCCTGGACATGGACACCGCCATGGCGATCCTCAACAACCGCTTCCAGATCATGGCGCAGTACCGCAAGCTGGTGATCGCGCCGCTGGTCAAGCAGGAAGTGGCCAAGGCCGACGAGTCGGTGCGCCACCTGTTCCGCCGCGCCAAGCGCCTGCTGTCGCGCGAGACCAGCCTGCTGCAGGACCGCCACCACGTGCGCATCGACTCGATGCTCGCCCACAGCCAGGCGCTGAAGGTGATCTACGAGAAGCGCCTGGCGTTGCAGCAGATCTGGGCCAAGACCAGCGCCAACGGCCACGACATGCTGGCGGCGATCAAGGACTGGGTGCATGAGGCGGAAGCCAGCGGTATCCAGTCGCTGAAGGAGTTCGCCGCGCAACTGAAGACCTACTCGCTGCGTCCCGCCTGACGCCCCTGGCGCGCCCTCGCGGGTGCGTCAGCCGCCTCTGCAACGCGCCGGCTCCTGCCGGCGCGTTGCGTTTCGGCGTCGCCAATGCGACGCCCCGCCGATACTTCTCTTCCTCCGCAAGTCGACTTGCCCGATCCGGGATTCAGCCCGGGCGGCGCCCGGCCTATCTTCGGCGTGCCCAGGCGCCACGCCGGGCGTCACGCAGAACAACAAGAAAAGGAGCGCGGGCGATGTTGCTGGATTACCTGATCATGCTGGTCTACGCCCTGGCCATGCTGGGCCTGGGCTGGTACGGAATGCGCAAGGCGAAGAGCCAGAGCGATTTCCTCGTCGCCGGACGCCGCCTCGGCCCCGGCCTCTACCTGGGGACCATGGCCGCGGTGGTGCTCGGCGGCGCGTCGACCATCGGTACGGTCAAGCTCGGCTACCAGTTCGGCCTGTCCGGCTTGTGGTTGGTGTTCATGCTCGGCCTGGGGATCATCGTCCTCAGCCTGGTGTTCTCGCGGCAGATCGCGCGCCTGCGGGTGTTCACCGTGACCCAGGTGCTGGAGCAGCGCTACCAGGCCTCCTCGCGCCTGATCGGCGGGGTGGTCATGGTCGCCTACGACCTGATGGTGGCGGTCACCGCGACCATCGCCATCGGCTCGGTCACCGAGGTGGTATTCGGCATCCCGCGGATCCCGGCGATCCTCTGCGGTGGCGGGATCGTCATCGTCTATTCGGTGATCGGCGGCATGTGGTCCCTTACGCTGACCGACATCATCCAGTTCGTGATCAAGACCGTCGGTATCTTCCTGGTCCTGCTGCCGTTGTCGATCGACGGCGCCGGTGGCCTGGCGCGCATGCAGGAGGTGCTGCCGGCGGGCTTCTTCGACCTCGGCCACATCGGCCTGGATACCATCCTCACCTACTTCCTCCTGTACTTCTTCGGCGCGCTGATCGGCCAGGACATCTGGCAGCGGGTGTTCACCGCGCGCAGCGAGACGGTGGTGCGCTACGCCGGGCTTGGCGCCGGCGTCTACTGCATGCTCTACGGCGCCGCCTGCGCGCTGATCGGCGCGGCGGCGCGGGTCCTCCTGCCGGACCTGGCGGTGCCGGAGAACGCCTACGCCAAGATCACCCGCGAGGTACTGGCGCCGGGCCTGCGCGGCCTGGTGGTGGCGGCCGCGCTGTCGGCGATCATGTCCACCGCCAGCGGGTGTCTGCTGGCGGCGGCCACCGTGCTGCAGGAAGACATCTACGCGCGCTTCCTGCGCCCCGGTACCACCAGCGACATCCGCCTGAGCCGTTGCATCACCCTGCTGATGGGGGGGGCGATGCTGGTCCTGGCGTGCCTGGTCAACGACGTCATCGCGGCCCTGAGCATCGCCTACAACCTGCTGGTCGGCGGCCTGCTGGTGCCGATCGTCGGCGCGCTGCTGTGGCGTCGGGCCAGTCCGCAGGGAGCGATCGCCAGCATCGTCGCCGGTTGCCTGGCGGTGATCGCCTGCATGGCCCGCGACGGCCTGCTCGCCAACTCGCCGATCGTCTACGGCCTGCTGGCCAGCCTGGCGACCTTCGTCGCGGTCAGCCTGGCCACCCGTCCTGCCGCCAGCCTGCGAGCCCAGCCGGAATGAACCCACCGCGCCGGGCGGCGCCCGGCGCTTTCTTCCCGCCACACGGAGACGCCCCATGTCGAACGACCATCCGCAGCCCCTCGACGCCGCCGAGATTCCACGCTTCGCCGGCATCCCGACCTTCATGCGCCTGCCGGCGTTCACCGACCCGGCGGCGCTGCAGGTCGGCCTGATCGGCGTGCCCTGGGATGGCGGCACCACCAACCGCGCCGGTGCCCGCCATGGCCCGCGCGAGGTGCGCAACCTGTCCAGCCTGATGCGCAAGGTGCATCACGTCAGCCGCATCGCGCCCTACGACCTGGTGCGGGTCGGCGACCTCGGTGATGCGCCGGTGAATCCCATCGACCTGCTCGATTCGCTGCGCCGCATCGAAGGCTTCTATCGCCAGGTCCATGCCGCCGGTACCCTGCCGCTGTCGGTCGGTGGCGACCACCTGGTGACCCTGCCGATCTTTCGCGCCCTGGGTCGCGAGCGGCCGCTGGGCATGGTGCATTTCGATGCGCATTCCGATACCAACGACCGCTACTTCGGCGACAACCCCTACACCCACGGCACGCCATTCCGCAGGGCCATCGAGGAAGGTCTGCTCGACCCGCTGCGCACGGTGCAGATCGGCATTCGCGGCTCGGTGTATTCGCCGGACGACGACGCTTTCGCCCGCGAGTGCGGCATCCGCGTGATCCACATGGAAGAGTTCGTCGAACTGGGCGTCGAGGCGACCCTGGCCGAAGCTCGGCGGGTGGTGGGCGACGGGCCGACCTATGTGAGTTTCGACGTCGACGTGCTCGACCCGGCCTTCGCGCCTGGCACCGGCACCCCGGAGATCGGCGGCATGACCAGCCTCCAGGCCCAGCAACTGGTCCGCGGCCTGCGCGGGCTGGACCTGGTCGGCGCCGACGTGGTGGAAGTCTCGCCGCCGTTCGATGTCGGCGGCGCCACGGCGCTGGTGGGGGCGACCATGATGTTCGAACTGCTCTGCCTGCTTGCCGAGTCGGCCGCGCGAAGCGCCTGACGGCGTTCCGCCGGCCTGGCTTTGGCGCTATAACGAAGGCGGACCGAACGCCATGGGGGCGGGAATGCTGGGCAACCTCAACGACATCGACCTGCGCATGCTGCGCACCTTCTGCGCCATCGTCGAGGCCGGCGGCTTCACTGCCGCCCAGGCGCGCCTGAACACCAGCCTGTCGCGCCTGAGCGTGCTGGTGCGCGACTTGGAGGTGCGCCTGGGCTATTCCCTGTGCCGGCGCGGCAACGGCGGTTTCCAGTTGACCGAGGAGGGGCAGGAGCTCTACGACGCCGCGCTCGGCCTGTTCAGCGACATCGCCCGTTTCCGCGAGCAGGTCCGCGGCCTCGGCGGGCGCGATCGCGAGGCGTTGCACCTGGGCTGCGTCGATGGCGTCATCGGCCAGCATTGCCTGCCGTTGCCGCTGGCCATCCGGCTGTTTCGCCAGCGCGCCCCGGAGGTGCTGCTCAAGCTGCACACGCGGCGTCCCGACGAACTCGAGCACGCGGTGCTGGAAGAGCGCCTGCAACTGGCGGTGGGGGCCTTTCACCACCGGTTGTCCGGGCTCTACTACCAACCCCTGTTCCGCGAGGAGCAGAACCTCTATTGCGGCAGCGCGCACCCCTTCTTCGCCCGGGCGGACGACGAGCCGACACTGGACGAGATCTGCGCCGCCGACTATGTCGGCCGCGGCTACATGGCGGAAAACCATCGCCCGCACGACCTGCGCTTCAACCAGGGGACCGACGCCTACACCATGGAGGCCATCGCTACCCTGGTCTTCAGCGGCACCTACATCGGCTACCTGCCGACGCACTATGCCGCCACCTGGGTCGCCGAAGGGCGCATGCGGGCGATCCGGCCACGGCAACTGGCCTACGACTCGGAATTCCATTGCATTACCCGTCAGGGACACGAAGAACGACCGACCCTGACCCTGTTCCTGCGCTCGCTGTTCGAGGCGCAGAAACAACTGGGCGTGCAGGCTCCGGCGAATACGAACGGCATCGCTCGGCAATTGTGATCAAGCGCACTGGCTGGAGCCTTTCCCTGCCGTTCGGCGGGCATTTCTGTATCGCCGCGACCCCTGCGCTAAGTTGGCGGTCGAACCCGTTCCGCGAGCAGAGCGACGATCCATGGACGACCTAACCGGCATTCCCGAAGACCCGCAGGAGGCCGCGCTGGCCTTGCTGCACAGCCGTGCCGAAGTGGCCCGGCTGAAGGAGCGCGAGCAACTCTTCAGCGCCTTGCTGGCCAGCGTCAACTCGGTGCTCTGGGCCTACGACTGGCAGAACCGGCGAATGGTCTACGTCAGTCCCGCCTACGAGAAAATCTTCGGCCGTTCCGCGGCGCTGCTGCTGGCGGACTACGAGGAATGGCGCAACAGCATCTACCCGGACGACCTCGACTACGCCGACAGCAGCCTGCTGCAGGTGCTCGAACGTGGCGCCGTGGAACAACGCGAATACCGCATCGTGCGTGGCGACGGCGAGGTCCGCTGGCTCAACGACAAGTGCTTCGTCAGCCGCCAGGGCGAGGCGGGACTGCCGCTGATGGTGGTGGGCATCGCCGAGGACATCACCGACAAGAAGCACATGGAGAGCGAGCTGCAACGGCTGGCCACCACCGACGTGCTGACCCAGAGCAGCAACCGTCGCTATTTCTTCGACAGTGCCGAGGCGGCCTTCAAGGAGTGTCGCCGCGAGGGGATACCGTTGGCGTTCCTGCTGCTGGACGTCGATGATTTCAAGAAGATCAACGACCGCTTCGGCCACCAGGTCGGCGACCAGGTCCTCCAGCGTATCGCCCAGAGCGGCAGTGCCGCGCTGCGCCGTGGCGACCTGTTCGGGCGGATCGGCGGCGAGGAGTTCGCCGTGCTGCTGCCCGGCTGCGACGAGCAGACCGCGCGACAGATCGGCGAACGCCTGCAGCGCGAGGTGCAACGCCTGCGCTTCCAGGAGGGCGAGCACAGCTTCGGGATCACCGTCAGCCAGGGCCTGACGGTCCTCCAGGCCGATGACGAGGGACTCGGTGCCCTCTACAGCCGGGCCGACGCCGCGATGTACTCGGCCAAGCGCCAGGGCAAGGACTGCATCGTCGTGGGCTGACCGCTGGGCAAACGTTTCCGTTTTGTCGACGGCGCCACGGAATACCTCTTTGGGGAGGCGACCGGCAGGTCGCGGCTGCGGTACAATATTCCTTAAAGCTATTAAATATGAATAATTAATTCTTTTTAGGTTTATTGCGGATATTTTACTGTTTATTACCCACGCGCTATAAAGCGCGGGAAATAACGATTTCTGAAACGTGGCGGTAACTCGCCAGAAAGGAAGCTGTAATAGGCGGTTTTCTGCCGACACCCTTCGGCCCGTCAGCCGGGAGAAGGGCAGGAAGCCCGAGAGGACGCGAAGGCGGAGCCCGATGGAAAGATTGGCTTACAAATTGCCTTCACTGGCGGTGGGTCGAGACACCCGCCGCACAATAACAAGACACGAGTACGCCCATGCACACGCTTCCGTTCGCTGCCTCCCTGCCTGCTTGCCTGCCCCGTCGTTCCATCGTCGCGGGTTGCGCCGTTTCCTGATCCATCGAATGCCGAGTTTCGCGCGCGCCATCTTCCGGGATGGTACGGCGCTCAGTGTTTCAACGACCGGTCGGGCCCACGCGTTCCACTTCCCCCGACCGGAAGACAATTAGCAATACCAATGGGGAAAAGACCAATGAAGAGTCGCAAGATCAACAAGTCACGACTGGCCCTGGCCATCACTGCCGGTACCCTCGGTGCCCTGGCGCAACAGGCGGTCGCCGCCGGTTTCATCGAGGACAGCAAGGCATCGCTGACCCTGCGCAACTTCTACATCAATACCGACAACCGCAATGGCACCGCCTCGCCGAGCAAGCAGGAAGAGTGGGGCCAGGGCTTCATCCTGAATTACCAGTCGGGCTTCACCCAGGGCACCGTCGGCTTCGGCGTCGACGCGCTGGGCCTGCTCGGCGTGCGCCTGGACGGCGGCGGCCGTGCCGGCAAGAGCGGCCTGGACCGCCAGCCGGGCACCGTGTTCCCGCTGGAAAGCAACGGCGAGCCGGTGCACGACTTCGCCAGCCTGGGCCTGACCGCCAAGGCCAAGGTGTCCAACACCGAGTTCCGCTACGGCACCCTGCAGCCGAAGCTGCCGGTGGTCACCTACAACGACGGCCGCCTGCTGCCGGTCACCTTCGAGGGCGGCCAGGTCACCTCGACCGACCTCAAGGACTTCACCCTGGTTGCCGGCCAACTGGAGCACTCCAAGGGCCGTAACTCCACCGACAACCGCAGCCTGAGCATCGCCGGCGCCAACGGCAGCAGCGCCAGTTCGCGCGACAGCAACAAGTTCTACTACGCGGGTGGCGACTACAAGGTCAACAAGGACCTGACCCTGCAGTACTACTACGGCAACCTGGACGACTTCTACAAGCAGCACTTCCTCGGCCTGATCCACAACTGGCAGATTGGCCCGGGCGTCCTGAAGACCGACCTGCGCGCCTTCGACAGCAGCTCCGACGGCAAGAACGGCAGCCGTTCCGGCCGTGCCGACGGCTACGTCAGCAGCGGCTACTACGGCAGCGGCGTGACCAAGGGCGAAGTCGACAACCGCGCCTTCAGCGGCCTCTTCACCTATACCGTCAGCGGCCACAGCATCGGCGCCGGCTACCAGATCCTCAACGGCGACAGTGACTTCCCGTTCCTGAACCGTGGCGATGGCGAAGGTTCTACCGCGTACCTGATCACCGACGTGCAGATCGGCAAGTTCCAGCGTGCCGGCGAGCGCACCTGGCAGGTCCGCTACGGCTACGACTTCGCCACCGTCGGCGTGCCGGGCCTGACCTTCAACACCATTTACCTGAGCGGCGACAAGATCAAGACCGCCCGCGGCGACCAGAGCGAGTGGGAACGCGATATCTCCCTGGCCTACGTGATCCCGGACGGCACCTTCAAGGGCCTGGGCTTCACCTGGAAGAACGCCTCCTTCCGCAGCGGCCTGCCGGCTGCCGGTTCGAGCAACAACCAGCGCGACCAGGACGAGAACCGCCTGATCGTCAGCTACACCCTGCCGCTGCTGTAAGCTCCGGCCGGACAGGAAAAAGCCCGCGTCCTCCTGGAGGACGCGGGCTTTTTTCATTCATGGCGCCACTCGGCGTGCCGGGCCGGCCAGGGCGAACAGCGCCGCGGCTGGCCATCCGCCCTGCGGGATGCCCGTCAGGCCTTGCGCGGCGCCGGTTGCTGCTGGGTGATGCAATGGATGTTGCCGCCGCCGAGGAGGATCTCGCGCCCCGGGACCATCACCACCTCGTGCTCGGGGAACACGCGCTGGAGGATCGCCCTGGCCTCGGCGTCCTTGGGATCGTCGAAGCTCGGCGCGACGATGCCGCCGTTGACGATCAGGAAGTTCACGTAGGAGCCGGCCAGGCGAATGGAGGGATCGCGCGGCTGGCTGCCCTCGACGATATCCACGCCGTCGCACTCTTCCTGGGTCGCGTACAGCGGGCCGGGGATCGGCATCTTGTGTACCACCAGCTTGCGTCCCTTGGCGTCGCGGCTTTCTTCCAGCACGCGGAGGGCGGCCTGGCAGCGCAGGTAGTTCGGGTCGTCCTGGTCGTCGGTCCAGGCCAGCAGCACCTCGCCGGGACGCACGTAGCAGCAGAAGTTGTCGACGTGGCCGTCGGTCTCGTCGTTGTAGAGGCCGTTCGGCAGCCAGATGATGCTCTCCACCGCAAGGTAGTCGCGCAGGGTCCGCTCGATCTCCGCCTGGCTCAGGTGCGGGTTGCGGTTGTGGTTGAGCAGGCATTCCTCGGTGGTGATCAGCGTGCCTTCGCCGTCGACGTGGATCGAGCCGCCCTCGAGGACGAAGTCGTCGGTGCGGTAGCGGGCGCGCCGTTCGATCTCGAGGATCTTGCGTGCCACCTGGTCGTCGCGCTGCCAGGGGAAGTACAGGCCGCCTTCGAAGCCGCCCCAGGCGTTGAAGCCCCAGTCGACGCCGCGTACATCGCCCTTGTCGTCGATGACGAAGGTCGGGCCGGTGTCGCGGACCCAGGCATCGTCGCTGCTGATTTCCACGACGCGGATGTTGCCGTCGTCGAGGCGTGCGCGCGCGTTCTCGTACTGCCCGGCGCTGGCGCAGACGGTGACCGGCTCGAAGCGCGCGATGGCCTTGGCCACCGCGGCGAAGGCCGCCTGGGCCGGCTTGCCGCCGTTGCGCCAGTTGTCCGGGCGTTCCGGCCAGACCATCCAGGTCTGCTCGTGGGGTTCCCATTCGGCGGGCATGCGGAAGCCGTCGGCGCGTGGGGTGCTGGTCGGGTTGCTCATCGCTGCTCCTGAAATCGTTGCTATGCGCGGCGGACGCCGGCGCGGAATGCGCGGGGCGTCCCCGCGCGGATCGTTTCCCGAGGCCTCAGGACTCCAGCGAACCGTCCAGGGTCTTCAGCGGACCGTAGAGGTTCGGCCGGCGGTCGCGGAACACGCCCCAGGCGCTGCGGGTGCGCTCCAGCGCATCGAGGTCGAAGGTGTGGACAAGGATACCTTCCTCGGTGCGGTTCAGCTCCTCGACTTTCTCGCCGAACGGGTCGGCGATGAACGAAGAACCATAGAAGGTGATGTCGTAGCCATCCTGCTCCTCGCGGCCGATGCGGTTGGAAGCCACCAGCGGCATCAGGTTGGCTCCGGCATGGCCTTGCTGCACGCGCTGCCAGTGATCGCGCGAGCTGATGCTGGCGTCGTGCGGTTCGCTACCGATGGCGGTCGGGTAGAACAGGAGTTCCGCGCCGAGCAAGGCCATGCTGCGCGCCGATTCGGGGAACCACTGGTCCCAGCAGATACCGACGCCGATCCGTGCGTAGCGGGTCTGCCAGACCTTGAAGCCGGTGTCGCCCGGATTGAAGTAGTACTTCTCGTGGTAGCCCGGGCCGTCCGGGATGTGGCTCTTGCGGTAGACCCCGAGGTTGCCGCCATCGGCGTCGATGACCGCGATGCTGTTGAAGCGGGCGCGCCCGGCGCGTTCGAAGAAGCTGATCGGCAATACCACCTGCAACTCCCGGGCGAGGGCCTGGAAGTGGGCGATGGCGGCGTTCTCCTCGACCGTGGTGGCCAGCTGCAGGTAGTCCGGGTTCGGCTTCTGGCAGAAGTAGGGGGTCTCGAACAGTTCCTGGATCAGGATGATCTGCGCACCCCTGGCGGCGGCCTGGCGCACCAGTTTCTCGGCGCGGGCGATGTTCGCCGGACGATCCCAGGAGCAGGCCATCTGGGTGGCGGCGACGGTGACGTTGCGGGTCATGGAGCACCTCGTGTGCTGGCTCGGATGGCTGCCGGGCTTGGCGGCGGCCGGTTGTGGGTCGGGCGGGCGGGAACGGGGTGTCGCGCCCGATCGAGTGATGGGCGGATTTATATCCGATAAAAATCGGACTGTGAAGCGGTTTAAGAGAGTGTTATGGATTTTCTATCGATTTAAATCGGATATAAATCCGGATAATGGTTCGCTACGCTTTTCCAGGATCGGCGGCAGGTAGAGCCCCAGGTAGGCGTCGAACACCCGCATGCCTTCTTCCGCCAGGCGTGCGTCGATGATCCCGTGACGCTGGACCGACAATGCGTAGACGCGATCGCCTAGCTCCATGGCCAGGCTGAAGATCTCGATATCGGTCGGCAGCGGTGGCAGCAGGAAATGCCGCTCGAACAGGGCGCGCATGGCCTGGCCGAGTTGCACGTCATGCTGGCGATCGGCCTGGGTGACTTCGGCCAGGCCGTGGCTGGCGAGAATCAGTTGGCGGGCCGCCGCGTCGCGGGCGTAGACCGCCAGCATGCGCTCCTCGACGATCCGCGACAGGTCGCGCCAGCAGCGCAGGCCTGCATGGTCCACCGGCTGTTCGAGGCACGCGCGGAAGGCGGCGTGGACCTCGCCGGTCAACCCCTGGAGCAGGGCCGGCACGCTGGGGAAGAAGTGGTAGACCGACGATGGCGGCATTTCCGCGCGTTCGGCCACGCTATAGATGGTCAGGCCGCCGATGCCTTCGTCGGCGAGCAGGCCGCGGGCGGCGTCGAGGATCGCGGCGATCCGGGCCTGGCTGCTGGCGCGGGGCTTGCGGGTGGACGAGGTGGGCTGCATGGCGGGTCTCCGGGCGTGAGCGGCTATTGGACGCCAGCTCACGCGACCGGGGCAAGCCGCTCAGTGGCTGGCGCCGCGGAAGGCCTTCCAGATCTCGTCGACCACCGGCCGGAGTTTTTCCGGCGGCGTTTCCAGGGCGAACAGGCGGCGGCTGGTGTCGCGGTCCGGATACAGGCCCGGTTGCTGGCGCAGGGCGGGATCGAGGAAGCCGGCGGCGTCGGCGTTGCCGCTGGGGTAGAGGGTGGCGGCGGTGATCTGTGCGGCGATCTTCGGTTGCATCAGGTAGTCGATGAAACGGTGCGCCTCGCGTGGATGCTGGGCGCCGGCCGGGATCACCAGGTTGTCGATGAACAGCACCGAGCCTTCCTGCGGTACCTCGAAACTTACCGGCTGGCCCGCCTTGGCCGCGCGCAGGGCGTCGCCGACCCAGGCCATGGCCAGGCAGAGGCGACCGCCTTCGAGGTCGGCGATGTAGCGCTCGCTGTCGACGTAGCGCAGGTTCGGTCGCAGTCCGTGCAGCGCCTCGGCGGCGCGGCGTACCTGGCTCGGCGCAGTACGACCGAGGTTGCGGCCCTGGTAGTTGAGGAGGATCGCCAGGGTTTCGTCCGGCGCGTCCAGCAGGCTGATGCCGCAGCTTTTCAGGCGCTGGCTCTGGCTGGCGTCGAACAGCAGGCTCCAGCTGTTGGGCAGCGGCCCGCCATAGGCGGCTTCGGCCTGCGGGGTATTGATGGCCAGGCCTACGGCACCCCATAGATAGGGGACGGCGTGGCGATTGTCAGGATCGACCGCGGCCAGTTTGCTCAGCAATTGACGGTCGAGATGGCTGCGGTTGGGCAGCTGGGTGAAGTCCAGCGGCCGCAGCAGGTTGTCCTTCAGCAGGGCCGGCAGGGTGTCGTGGGAGGGGACGGCGACGTCGATCGCCTCGCCACTGCGCAGCGCCTTGTCCAGTTCCTCGGCGGTGGCGAAGGTGTGGTACTCGACGCGGATGCCGGTGTCCTTCTGGAACGACTCGAGCACCTGCGGGTCGATGTAGTCGTTCCAGTTGTAGACGCGCAGGGTCTCCTCGGCCTGGGCCAGCCAGGGTGCGAGGGCGAGGAACAGCAGGGCGGAAAGGCGGGGCATGGAATCTTCTCGCTGGACGGAACGGAGCGGACGATGGTGCCGGAGCCAGGCGGCAGAGGCATTGATGCAGGCCAGCATCGAGTCTGGCGGGAGGCGTGGCGGCAGGCTGTGCCGTGGCGCACATTTCCCGGTTCCGAGAAAAGGACCGGGGCGGTTTCCCAGACACAGACGCCCCCGCGTTGAGTGTCTGCGAAACCGCCCCGGATTTCGCTGCGTACGGCGCCGGCCCAGGACCGGCGCGCCGATACCGCTACCTCAGACGGTATGCAGGTACCAGTTGTACTCGAGGTCGGAGATCGAGTGCTCGAACTCCTCCAGCTCGCTTTCCTTGCAGGCGACGAAGATGTCGATGTACTTCGGGTCGATGTACTTCGCCATGATCTCGCTTTCGTCCAGCTCGCGCAGGGCGTCGCGCAGGTTGTTCGGCAGGCTCGGCTCCATCTGCTCGTAGGAGTTGCCTTCGATCGGCGCGCCCGGCTCGACCTTGTTGGTCAGCCCGTGATGAACGCCTGCCAGCACCGCTGCCAGTAGCAGGTAGGGGTTGGCGTCGGCACCGGCCACCCGATGTTCCAGGCGTACCGCGTCCGGGCTGCCGGTGGGCACGCGCAGGGCCACGGTGCGGTTGTCCAGGCCCCAGCTCGGCGCGTTCGGCACGTAGAACTGCGAACCGAAGCGGCGGTAGGAGTTGACGTTCGGGCAGAGGAAGGCCATGGAGGCCGGCAGGGTCTCGAGCACACCGCCGATCGCATGGCGCAATGCGGCGTTCTGCTCGGGATCCTCGCTGGTGAAGATGTTGTTGCCATGCTTGTCGAGCAGCGAGATATGCACGTGCAGTCCGTTCCCGGCCTGGCCCGGATAGGGCTTGGCCATGAAGGTGGTGTCCATCTCGTGGTCGTAGGCGATGTTCTTGACCAGGCGCTTGAGCAGCACCGCGTGGTCGCAGGCCTTGAGGGCGTCGTTGACGTGGTTGAGGTTGACCTCGAACTGCGCCGGTGCGGATTCGGCGACGATGGCGTCGGCCGGGATGCCCTGGGCGCGGGCGCCGTCGATGATGTCCTGGAGGCACTCGACGTATTCGTCGAGGTCGTCGATGGAGTACACCTGCACCGACTGCGGACGTTTGCCGGAGATCGGCGAGCGCGGCGGTTGCGGCCGGCCGTTCACGTTCTCCTGGTCGATCAGGTAGAACTCCAGCTCGAAGGCGGCGACGATGGTCAGTTCCATCTCGGTGAACCTGGCCACCACCTGGCGCAGGACTTCGCGGGGGTCGGCGAAGAACGGCTCGCCTTCCAGTTCGTGCATGGTCATCAGCAGTTGCGCGGTCGGTCGCTTCTGCCAGGGTTCCATGGAGAGGGTGCCGGGGATCGGGTAGCAGATCCGGTCGGCGTCGCCGATGTCGAGACCCAGGCCGGTACTCTCTACGGTGGAGCCGGTGATATCGAGGGCGAACAGGGAAGCGGGAAGGTTGATACCTTTTTCGAAGACTTTGTTCAGACTGTTGCGTTCGATCCGCTTGCCGCGAACCACGCCATTCATGTCTGCAATAAGGAGGTCGACGAACTGGACCTCGGGATGTTCCTTGAGGAACTCGCTCGGTTCAGTGAGCTGAACGGCACGCTGGGGTACCGACATGATGCAACACCTTTTTTGTTAAAAATTTCAATCATGCGGGGGGTAGGCTATGAGTCAATCCGAAAGCCTGTGGGATGTCAATAGCCGCCAAAAACGCCCTCTTGTGGGGCGTTGAGGCCGTTTTCAGGGCATTTTCGCCGGACGAAAAGCCGAAAAAAACCTCGCGTCGAAGGGTGTTCAGGAGTGCGTGTTCAATTTTTTACAGGCCTATTGTGTAAAAAAATGAACAACGCTAAGCTCGGCCAAACCCCATAACATCTACAAACAACGGGTGTCTCATGTCTCGCCTGCCGTTAATCGGCGTCACCGCCTGCACCAAGCAGATCGGTCTTCATCCCTACCACATTGCCGGCGACAAATATCTGCGTGCCGTCGTCAACGGCGCTGGCGGTCTCCCGCTGATCATTCCTGCGCTGGGCGAGTCGATCGACCAGGCAGCCCTGCGGGACAGCGTCGACGGCTTGCTCTTCACTGGCTCGCCGTCGAACGTCGAGCCCCGTCATTATAGTGGACCGGCGAGCGAGCCCGGCACCCTCCACGACTCCGACCGCGACGCCACCACGTTGCCGCTGGTCCGCGCCGCCATCGACGCCGGCATTCCGGTCCTCGGCATCTGCCGCGGTTTCCAGGAAATGAACGTGGCTTTCGGCGGCAGCCTGCACCAGAAGGTGCACGAGGTCGGAACCTTCATGGACCACCGCGAGCCGGCCGACCAGCCGCTCGAGGTTCAGTACGCGCCGCGCCATGCCATGCATGTGCAGCCGGGCGGAGTGCTCGCCGGTATCGGCTTGCCGAGCGAGTTCCAGGTCAATTCCATCCATGGCCAGGGCGTTGATCGTCTGGCGCCGGGCCTTCGAGTAGAAGCACTGGCGCCTGACGGGTTGGTCGAAGCCATCTCCGTAGAAGGTGCAAAAGCCTTCGCTCTTGGTGTGCAATGGCACCCGGAGTGGCAGGTTCTGACGAACCCCAACTATCTCGCTATCTTCCAGGCTTTCGGTAAGGCCTGCAGCAAGAGGGCGGGGCAACGTTGAGTCCGGCTGTTGGGGCCGGACTCTCAACCCTGAGGTCTTTATGACTACCAAGTTAGACCAGCTGACCAGCTGGCTGAAGGAACGCAAGATCACCGAAGTGGAATGCCTGATTTCCGATCTGACAGGCATCGCCCGCGGCAAGATCTCGCCGACCAACAAATTCATCGCGGAAAAGGGCATGCGCCTGCCGGAGAGCGTTCTGCTGCAGACCGTCACCGGCGACTACGTGGAAGACGACATTTACTACGACCTGCTCGACCCGGCCGACATCGATATGGTCTGCCGCCCGGACGAGAATGCCGTGTTCCTCGTCCCCTGGGCCATCGAGCCCACCGCGATGGTGATCCACGACACCTTCGACAAGCTCGGCAATCCCATCGAGCTGTCGCCGCGCAACATCCTCAAGCGCGTGTTGAAGATGTATGCCGACAAGGGCTGGCGGCCGATCGTGGCGCCAGAGATGGAGTTCTACCTGACCAAGCGCAGCGACGACCCCGACTATCCGTTGCAGGCCCCGGTGGGCCGCTCCGGACGCCAGGAAACCGGGCGTCAGTCGTTCTCCATCGACGCCGCCAACGAGTTCGACCCGCTGTTCGAGGACATGTACGACTGGTGCGAGGCCCAGGGCCTTGACCTGGATACGCTGATCCACGAGGAAGGCACCGCGCAGATGGAGATCAACTTCCGTCATGGCGACGCCCTCGACCTGGCCGACCAGATCCTGGTGTTCAAGCGCACCATGCGCGAGGCCGCGCTCAAGCACAACGTCGCCGCGACCTTCATGGCCAAGCCGATGACCGGCGAGCCGGGCAGCGCGATGCACCTGCACCAGAGCATCGTCGACGTGAAGACCGGCAAGAACATCTTCTCCAATGCCGACGGCACCATGAGCGAGCTGTTCCTGCACCATATCGGCGGCCTGCAGAAGTTCATCCCGGAAGTGCTGCCGCTGTTCGCGCCCAACGTGAACTCGTTCCGCCGCTTCCTGCCCGATACCTCGGCGCCGGTGAACGTCGAGTGGGGCGAAGAGAACCGTACCGTCGGCCTGCGCGTGCCGGACTCCAGCCCGGAGAACCGCCGGGTCGAGAACCGTCTCGCCGGCGCCGACGCCAACCCTTACCTGGCGCTGGCTGCCAGCCTGCTGTGCGGCTACATCGGCATGGTCGAAGGCATCAAGCCGAGCGCCCAGGTCAAAGGTCGCGGCTATGAACGCCGCAACCTGCGCCTGCCGCTGACGATCGAAGCGGCGCTGGAGCGCATGGAGAACTGCAAGCCCCTCGAGCAGTATCTCGGCAGCAAGTTCATCAGCGGCTACGTCGCGGTGAAGCGTGCGGAGCACGAGAATTTCAAGCGGGTAATCAGCTCCTGGGAGCGGGAATTCCTCCTGCTTTCCGTTTGATCCTGACCGGGGGCGGCCGGCGTGGTCCGCCGCTCCCGGACAGTCTTGAATAGAAGAGGTGTGACATGAACAGCCAAATCACCAACGCCAAGACCCGTGAGTGGCAGGCGTTGAGCCGCGACCACCATCTGCCGCCGTTCACCGACTACAAGCAGTTGAACGAGAAGGGCGCGCGGATCATCACCAAGGCCGAAGGCGTCTATATCTGGGACAGCGAGGGCAACAAGATCCTCGATGCGATGGCCGGCCTCTGGTGCGTCAACGTCGGCTACGGCCGCGAGGAGCTGGTCCAGGCCGCCACCCGGCAGATGCGCGAGTTGCCGTTCTACAACCTGTTCTTCCAGACCGCCCACCCGCCGGTGGTCGAGCTGGCCAAGGCGATCGCCGACGTCGCTCCGGAAGGCATGAACCACGTGTTCTTCACCGGCTCCGGCTCCGAGGCCAACGACACCGTGCTGCGTATGGTCCGCCACTATTGGGCGACCAAGGGCCAGCCGCAGAAGAAAGTGGTGATCGGCCGCTGGAACGGCTACCACGGCTCCACCGTCGCCGGCGTCAGCCTGGGCGGCATGAAGGCGTTGCATGAGCAGGGTGATTTCCCCATCCCGGGCATCGTCCACATCGCCCAGCCCTACTGGTACGGCGAGGGCGGCGACATGTCGCCGGACGAGTTCGGCGTCTGGGCCGCCGAGCAGCTGGAGAAGAAGATTCTCGAAGTGGGCGAGGAAAACGTCGCCGCCTTCATCGCCGAGCCGATCCAGGGCGCCGGCGGCGTGA
Source organism: Pseudomonas sp. 203-8 (assembly GCF_020708595.1). Lineage (NCBI taxonomy): Bacteria > Pseudomonadati > Pseudomonadota > Gammaproteobacteria > Pseudomonadales > Pseudomonadaceae > Pseudomonas > Pseudomonas sp. 203-8. The sequence continues at coordinate 40,242 of NZ_JAJFDF010000008.1, forward strand.
TCGTCCCGCCGGACACCTACTGGCCGAAGATCCGCGAGATCCTCGCCAAGTACGACATCCTGTTCATCGCCGACGAAGTGATCTGCGGCTTCGGCCGTACCGGCGAGTGGTTCGGCAGCCAGTACTACGGCAACGCCCCGGACCTGATGCCGATCGCCAAGGGCCTCACCTCCGGCTACATCCCCATGGGCGGGGTGGTGGTGCGCGACGAGATCGTCGAAGTGCTCAACCAGGGCGGCGAGTTCTACCACGGCTTCACCTATTCCGGTCACCCGGTGGCGGCCGCCGTGGCCCTGGAGAACATCCGCATCCTGCGCGAAGAGAAGATCATCGAGAAGGTGAAGGCGGAAACGGCACCGTATTTGCAGAAACGCTGGCAGGAGCTGGCCGACCACCCGTTGGTGGGCGAAGCGCGCGGGGTCGGCATGGTCGCCGCCCTGGAGCTGGTCAAGAACAAGAAGACCCGCGAGCGTTTCACCGACAAGGGCGTCGGGATGCTGTGCCGGGAACATTGTTTCCGCAACGGTTTGATCATGCGCGCGGTGGGCGACACTATGATTATCTCGCCGCCGCTGGTGATCGATCCGTCGCAGATCGATGAGTTGATCACCCTGGCGCGCAAGTGCCTCGATCAGACCGCCGCCGCCGTCCTGGCTTGAGTCCCTGAGCGGACTTTTGCCAGACTGCGCCAGTGCGTTGGCCAGGCTCACCGGGTGGTGACGCGATCGGTTGCGCCACCGCCCGGATACTTCAACAAAAATGGAGCTACCCCGCATGATGAAACGTTTCGGTAAGACCCTGCTCGCCCTGACCTTGGCGGGCTCTGTGGCCGGTATGGCGCAGGCTGCGGACAACAAGGTGCTGCACGTGTACAACTGGTCCGACTACATCGCGCCGGACACCCTGGAGAAGTTCACCAAGGAAACCGGGATCAAGGTCGTCTACGACGTCTACGACAGCAACGAAGTGCTGGAAGCCAAGTTGCTGGCGGGCAAGTCCGGGTACGACGTGGTGGTGCCGTCCAACTCCTTCCTCGCCAAGCAGATCAAGGCCGGGGTCTACCAGAAACTCGACAAGTCCAAGCTGCCGAACTGGAAGAACCTGAACAAGGACCTGATGCACACCCTGGAAGTCAGCGACCCGGGCAACGAGCATGCGATTCCCTACATGTGGGGCACCATCGGCATCGGCTACAACCCGGACAAGGTCAAGGCGGCCTTCGGCGACAACGCGCCGGTGGATTCCTGGGACCTGGTATTCAAGCCGGAGAACATCCAGAAGCTGAAGCAGTGCGGCGTCAGCTTCCTCGACTCGCCGACCGAGATCCTCCCGGCGGCCCTGCATTATCTCGGCTACAAGCCGGACACCGACAATCCCAAGGAACTCAAGGCGGCCGAAGAGCTGTTCCTGAAGATCCGTCCCTACGTCACCTACTTCCACTCGTCGAAGTACATTTCCGACCTGGCCAACGGCAACATCTGCGTCGCCATCGGCTACTCCGGCGACATCTACCAGGCCAAGTCCCGCGCCGAAGAGGCGAAGAACAAGGTCACCGTCAAGTACAACATTCCCAAGGAAGGCGCCGGCAGCTTCTTCGACATGGTCGCCATTCCGAAGGACGCCGAGAACACCGAGGGCGCCCTGGCCTTCGTCAACTTCCTGATGAAGCCGGAAATCATGGCCGAGATCACCGACGTGGTTCAGTTCCCCAACGGCAACGCGGCGGCCACCCCGCTGGTGTCCGAGGCGATCCGCAACGACCCGGGCATCTACCCGAGCGAAGAGGTCATGAAGAAGCTGTATACCTTCCCCGACCTGCCGGCCAAGACCCAGCGGGCGATGACCCGCAGCTGGACCAAGATCAAGTCCGGCAAGTGATCCGCGAGGAGCCCGGCGGCGCCTGAAGCCGCCGGCGCTCCGGCACGAGAGAACCGGAACGCGGCCGGGTTTCCTCCGGCCACGCTCCCCTGCGAAGAGGTTCGACTCTTTTGCCCGTTCGTCCAGACGCTTCCTCCTGGGGGCCCGACGACCGGACGCAGTATCGACGACGAAGACGCTGCCATGGGCGCTGCGCCAATCTGCCGCGCCGGGGCCGGTCGTGTCGCTCGCACCGGGGCCGAGGGCCCGGAAAACCTGAAACCAACACGCCGGTAGGGAACCCAGCTCACTCATGTTTCCCGGCGGAATCGTCGGGTTGTCATGAAACCCGAGTGATCTGGGCTTACATCGGCACTTGAAGAACACGGGTCGAACAGGCAGGGTGCTGCCGTGAAAAGGCCCGGAACAGGAGTCGGACATGCAACATTCCATTGGCAAGACACTGCTGGTAGCCGCTCTGGCTACGGCGATCGCGGGCCCCGTGCAGGCGGAGAAGAAGAGCCTGCACATCTATAACTGGACCGATTACATCGCTCCCACCACCCTCAAGGACTTCACCAAGGAGAGCGGGATCGACGTCAGCTACGACGTCTTCGACTCCAACGAGACCCTCGAGGGCAAGCTGGTCTCCGGCCACTCCGGCTATGACATCGTGGTGCCGTCGAACAACTTCCTCGGCAAGCAGATCCAGGCCGGTGCCTTCCAGAAGCTGGACAAGAGCAAGCTGCCGAACTGGAAGAACCTCGATCCGGCGCTGCTCAAGCAACTGGAGGTCAGCGACCCGGGCAACCAGTACGCGGTTCCCTACCTGTGGGGCACCAACGGCATCGGTTACAACGTGGCCAAGGTCAAGGAAGTCCTCGGTGACCAGCCGATCGACTCCTGGGCCATCCTCTTCGAGCCGGAGAACATGAAGAAGCTCGCCAAGTGCGGCGTGGCCTTCATGGACAGCGGTGACGAGATGCTGCCCGCCGCCCTCAACTACCTGGGGCTGGATCCCAACACCCACGACCCGAAGGACTACAAGAAGGCCGAGGAAGTCCTGACCAAGGTTCGCCCCTACGTCAGCTACTTCCACTCCTCCAAGTACATCTCCGACCTGGCCAACGGCAACATCTGCGTCGCCTTCGGCTATTCCGGGGACGTCTTCCAGGCCGCTGCCCGCGCCGAAGAGGCCGGCAAGGGCATCGACATCCAGTACGTGATTCCCAAGGAAGGCGCCAACCTGTGGTTCGACCTGATGGCGATTCCCGCCGATGCCAAGGCCGCCGATAACGCCTACGCGTTCATCGACTACCTGCTGCGTCCGGAGGTGATCGCCAAGGTCAGCGACTACGTCGGCTACGCCAACGCGATACCGGGGGCCCGCCCGCTGATGGACAAGAGCGTCAGCGACAGCGAGGAGGTGTATCCGCCGCAGGCCGTGCTCGACAAGCTCTACGTTTCCGCCGTGTTGCCGGCCAAGGTGCTGCGCCTGCAGACCCGTACCTGGACCCGGATCAAGACCGGCAAATAAGTTCAAATTCCGCCCGGTAGCGTGACCGGGCTCAACGACTTGGGAGTTGTGGTAATGGCGATAGCCTCCGGTGCCTACAAGAAAGCCCTAGAGGGCAACCAGCAGCCGAAAGAGGTGCTGGTAAAGATCGACCGGGTAACCAAGCAGTTCGACGAGACGCTGGCGGTGGACACCGTGTCCCTGACCATCAACAAGGGCGAGATCTTCGCCCTGCTCGGCGGCTCCGGTTCGGGTAAATCCACCCTGTTGCGCATGCTCGCCGGTTTCGAGCGGCCCACCGAGGGGCGGATCTTCCTCGATGGCCAGGACATCACCGACCTGCCGCCCTACGAGCGGCCGATCAATATGATGTTCCAGTCCTATGCGCTGTTCCCGCACATGAGCGTGGCGCAGAACATCGCCTTCGGCCTCAAGCAGGACGGCCTGCCCAAGGCCGAGATCGACGAGCGCGTGGCCGAGATGCTCAAGCTGGTGCACATGACCCAGTACGCCAAGCGCAAGCCGCACCAGCTCTCCGGCGGCCAGCGCCAGCGGGTGGCCCTGGCCCGTTCGCTGGCCAAGCGGCCGAAGCTGCTGCTACTCGACGAGCCGATGGGCGCGCTGGACAAGAAGCTGCGCTCGCAGATGCAACTGGAACTGGTGGAGATCATCGAGCGCGTCGGCGTGACCTGCGTGATGGTGACCCACGACCAGGAAGAGGCCATGACCATGGCCCAGCGCATCGCCATCATGCACCTGGGCTGCATCGAGCAGATCGGCAGCCCGATGGACATCTACGAGACCCCGGCGAGCCGCCTGGTCTGCGAGTTCATCGGCAACGTCAACCTGTTCGACGGCGTGCTGGTGGAGGACGTGCAGGACCATGCGGTGATCGCCTGCCCGCAGCTGGAGAACCCGATCTACATCGGCCACGGCATCAGCACCCGCGCCGAGGACAAGCGCATCACCTACGCGCTGCGGCCGGAGAAAGTGATGATCAGCGCGCAGAAGCCGGACAACCTGGAACACGCCGGGCACAACTGGGCCCAGGGCACCGTCTACGACATCGCCTACCTTGGCGGCCACTCGGTGTACTACATCAAGCTGGCCTCCGGGATGATCGTCCAGGCCTTCATGGCCAACGCCGAGCGCCACGTCGCCCGGCCGACCTGGGACCAGTCGGTGTACATCAGCTGGTACGACGACAGCGGCGTGGTACTGCAGTCATGAAATTCGCCAACAGCCTGAAAAAGCGCATGCCCACCGGGCGGCATGCGGTCATCGGGGTGCCGTTCCTGTGGCTCTTCCTGTTCTTCCTGCTGCCCTTCGCCATCGTGCTGAAGATCAGCCTGGCGGAAGCGGACGTGGCCATCCCGCCCTACACCGAGATCTTCGCCTACGCGGACCAGCAGTTGCAGGTGCTCCTCAACCTCGGCAACTACCTGATGCTGACCGATGACCCGCTCTACATCGATGCCTACCTCGGCTCGCTGAAGATGGCCTTCATCAGTACCCTGATCTGCCTGCTGGTGGGCTACCCGATGGCCTACGCCATCGCCCGCTCCAGCCAGTCCTCGCAGACCGTCCTGCTGCTGCTGATCATGATGCCGACCTGGACGGCGATCCTGATCCGGGTCTATGCCTGGATGGGCATCCTTTCCAACAACGGCCTGCTCAACAGCGTACTGATGGGGCTGGGGCTCATCAGCGAGCCGCTGACCATCCTCAATACCAACATCGCGGTGTACATCGGCATCGTCTATTCCTACCTGCCGTTCATGATCCTGCCGCTCTACGCCAACCTGGTGAAGCACGACCCGAGCCTGCTGGAGGCCGCTTCCGACCTGGGCGCGCGTAACTTCACCAGCTTCTGGAAGATCACCGTGCCGCTGTCGAAGAACGGCATCATCGCCGGCTGCATGCTGGTGTTCATCCCGGCGGTGGGCGAGTTCGTCATCCCGGAACTGCTCGGCGGCCCCGAGACCCTGATGATCGGCAAGGTGCTCTGGCAGGAGTTCTTCAACAACCGCGACTGGCCGGTGGCGTCCGCCCTGGCGGTGGTGATGCTGGCGATCCTGATCATCCCGATCATCCTGTTCAACAAGAACCAGGCCAAAGAACTGGAGGGCAAGGTATGAAGCGCTGGAATTTCTCCAACGTCATGCTGATCGTCGGCCTGCTCTTCATCTACCTGCCGATGCTGATCCTGGTGATCTATTCGTTCAACGCCTCCAAGCTGGTGACGGTGTGGGGCGGCTGGTCGGTGAAGTGGTACGTCGGCCTGCTGGACAACACCCAACTGGTCAGCTCGGTCGGACGCTCCCTGGAGATCGCCTTCTATACGGCGTTCTCCTCGGTGCTCCTCGGCACCCTGGCGGCCTTCGTCCTCACCCGCATCCCGCGCTTCCGCGGTCGTACGCTGTTCGGCGGCATGGTCACCGCGCCGCTGGTGATGCCGGAAGTGATCACCGGCCTGTCGCTGCTGCTGTTGTTCGTGGCCATGGCGCAACTGATCGGCTGGCCGCAGGAACGGGGTATCGTGACCATCTGGATCGCCCACACCAGCTTCTGCTCGTCCTACGTGGCGGTGGTGGTGTCGGCGCGCCTGCGTGAACTCGACCTGTCGATCGAGGAAGCGGCGATGGACCTGGGCGCCAAGCCCTGGAAGGTGTTCCTGCTGATCACCATCCCGATGATCGCGCCCTCGCTGGCGGCGGGCGGCATGATGTCCTTCGCCCTGTCGCTGGACGACCTGGTACTGGCCAGCTTCGTCTCCGGACCCGGCTCGACCACCTTGCCGATGGAAGTGTTCTCGGCGGTACGCCTGGGCGTGAAGCCGGAGATCAACGCGGTGGCCAGCCTGATCCTGCTGAGCGTTTCGCTGTTCACCTTCTTCGCCTGGTACTTCACCCGCCAGGCCGAGGAGCGGCGTCGCCGGGCGATCCAGCAGGCGATGGAAGAGACCGCGACCGACTGGCAGAAAGGCTCGCCGACCCCGGCCTGAGCCCTCCGCCGAAAAGAAAAGGCCACCTGCGGGTGGCCTTTTTCATTGGCGCGTCGGTGGCGGGAAATGCCTGGCTACGCTCCGTAGGGCGACGCCCGAGGCGTTATCCGCCGATAGCCCGTTGTATCCGGCGGACAACCACCATGCGGCTACTCGCCCGACCCCACGCCGGCCGGCTCAGCGCTTCGGCTCCAGCACCAGCACGCCCTTGCTGTTCGCCTTCACCTCGTTTTCCTCGTAGTGCTGCGGCAGGTAGTGGCCCTCGATGTAGGCCTCGGCCTGGTCGTCGTAGTGGCCGTCGAAGGGCACGCCGCTCTGCCCGACCGGGTTGATGCCGAGGCTGTGGGTCGGGTCGGCGAAGTCCACCAGGCGCCGGGTCGATGGACCGTAGGTGACCGCCCAGGGGGCCGGGCCGATCTTCGCCGACAGATTGTTCGGTACCTCGTGGGTGCCGGGGGCGGCGAACGGACCGACGTTGAGAAGGCGCTTGAGCAGCGCCTGCTGGCCCAGGGCGTGCTCGTGGGTCAGGGTATGCGCCTTGCCCCACAGCCAGCCGGACGGGTCGTTGCCGAGGGTGCTGCGCAGATGCGCGAGGGAGGCGTTCCAGGCGGTCCTGACGATATCCGCGCGGGTTTCCCGGTGTTCTGTGCGGCGGTCGTCCCACCAGGACGAGTCGGCGTCGCCAGCCAGCCGAGGCAGCGCGCTGTCGATGGCGCGGGTGGCGATCAGGCTGTCGAAGAAGGCATCGCCCAGTTCGTCGTGCAAGGCGCCCTCGGCAATCTGGAACAGCAACTGGTTGAACAGCGTGGCGGCGGTCGAGTCGACCGGGTAGTCGCCCTTCCAGGCCGCCAGTTGCTCGACCAGGCGCTTGCCTTCGGCGTCGTCGACCACCTCGCGCAGGACCGGCAGCAAGGGTGCGAGCAGGCGTGGCGCGTAGCCGGTGCGATTGCCGAGTTGCAGCGCGCGGCTGTTGTCCAGGTTCCATTTGGTGCCGCGGTCGGCCAGTTGGGTATCCAGCCACTGGCCGCGGTCCGCCAGGTTGTAGTAGCCGGGAATCGGCCGGCCATTGGCCGGGACCGGCTGGAAGTTGGCGGAGACGATATAGCCGCGCGCCGGGTTTTCCTCCTGTGGGTTGTCGGCGAACGGATAGAAGCCGGACTTGTCCGCCTCGCCCTTGCTGCCGTCGAGGATGAAGCTCGGGTTCACCCCCTCCGGCCGCTTCGGCAGGGCCGCCGAGGCCCACCAGCCGATATCGCCGGCGGCGTTGGCCCAGACCAGGTTGAGTCCCGGCGAATGGATCTTCGAGGCCGCCGCGCGGGCCTTGGCCAGGGTATCGGCGCGATTCAGCTGGTAGAAGGCGTCGAGCACCGGGTTCTCGGTCTCGAGGAAAGCCCACCACATGGCGATCGGGGTCTTGCCGGAGCTGGCGCCGAGCGCGTCGTTGACGATCGGACCGTGGGGCGAGCGGCGCAGGGTGAGCTTCACCGGCGCAGCGCCCTTGACCGCGATTTCCTGCTCCTCGCTCTGCAGGTCGACCCATTCGCCCTGGTACCAGACCTGGTTGGGGTTGTCCGGGTTGACCTTCTCGGCGACCAGGTCGAGGTCGTCGTTCTGGAACATCGTCAGGCTCCAGCCGAACGCACGGTTGTGGCCCAGCGAGGCGAAGGGGTTGAGCGCCTGGTGGTGGCCATAGAGTTCGAAGCCGGGCGCGCTCAGCTGGGCCTCGTACCATACCGCCGGCGCGGCGAAGCGGATATGCGGGTCGCCGGCCAGCAGGGGCTTGCCGCTGGCGGTGCGGCTGCCGGCGACGACCCAGGCGTTGCTGCCCTCGAACTGCGGCAGGCCGGCGTCCTCCAGGGCCTGCTGGCTGAGACGGGCGAGGGCGCCGAGGTCCTTCCAGTCGCCGGCGCCCAGTGCGCCGGAGGGCGTCAGCACGCCCTGCGGATGCCAGTCGAGATCGAAGATGCGCAGGTAGTCGCTGCCCAGTTCGTCGCGGATGTAGGTCAGCACCGGCTCGGTGCGGAAGGCGGCGGCGAAGCTGTAGGCCATGTAGCCGGCGATGCTCAGGGTATCTTCGGGGGTGAAGGGACGCCTGGGTATGCCCAGCAGATCGAATTCGAGCGGCGCCGGGTTGTTTTCCTGGAACTGGTTGACCCCGTCCAGGTAGGCCTCCAGCACTTTCCAGGGCTGCGACTGCTTGTCCTGGCGGGCGCTGTATTCGGCGGCGTGGTCGCGGATGCGCAGGGTGCGGAACAGACGGTCGGTATCCACCAGCTTGGGTCCGAGCACTTCGGCCAGCTCGCCGCGCGCCAGGCGCCGCAGCATTTCCATCTGGAACAGGCGGTCCTGGGCGTGCACGTAGCCGAGGGCGCGGTAGAGGTCGGTCTGGTTCTGCGCATACAGGTGCGGAACCCCGCGCTCGTCGTAGCGCACGTCGACCGGCGCCTGCAGGTGGGCCACGGCGAGCGAGCCGTTGCGGAGCGGCTGCTTGGCATGGAGGTACCAGGCGCCGCCGGCAGCCGCGGCGGCGACCGCCACGGCGATCACGGTCAGGGTGCGTTTCATCGATCCTTTCTCCTTGTTGTAGTGCCGAGCATTCTGCGGATGCCGCCGGCCCGCGGCATTGACCGAATGCTCGGACCCTGGAAGTCTTTGGTCAATCGCGAGGAGCCGCCATGCAGGACGACCCGTCTACCAGCCCCCTGACCCATTCCGCCACGTTGCGGCGTCTGTTGTATGAAGCCCTGGACGCCCTCGGGCTCGACCCCACCCGCGTCTACCGCAGCGTCTACCGGCGTATCCCGCTGCCGCCGCCGACCCTGGGCGGCCGCCTGGTGCATGACAACGCCCCGTTGTTCTGGACCGAACTGGCGGCGGTGACCGGCGATGCCGACATCGGCCTGCACCTGGGCGAGGCAATGAAGCCGCGCCTGCTCGATGTGGTCGGCTACCTGCTGCTGTCCGCGCGCGACCTGGAGGAGGCGCTGCGCAGCTTCGTGCGTTTCCAGCACATTCTCTCCGGCGGTTTCGCCGCGCGCCTCGAGGTCGAAGGGGAAACGGCAAGGCTGATCCTCGACATCAACTACCTGGGCTATGCCTCGCTGCGCCAGCAGATCGAATGCCTGATGCTGCTGTTCCTCAAGCTGCTGGCGCTGATCAGCGACGACGAGTTCGTCGCCGAGCGCATCGAGTTCCGCCACCGAGCCCCGCCGCGGCTGGGCGAACACCGCCGGTTGTTCGGCAGGCTGCCGCTGTTCTCGCGGCCGCACGATGCCCTGGTGTTTTCCGCCGCCTTGCTGCGGCGTCCTTCGCGCAACGCCAATCCGGACATGCATGACGTGCTGACCCGCCACGCGGAAGAACAGTCCCGCGAACTCAGCGAGAACCGCTTGCTCAATCGCGTGCGCTACCTGATCGAGCTGCGCCTCGGGGAGGGCTATGGCTTGCGCCAGTGCGCGGCGGAGCTGGGCCTTGGCAGCGGTGCCTTGCAGCGTGCGCTGGCCGCTGGGGGAGCGAGTTTCCGGCAGGTTCGCGATGAGGTTCGCCGGCAGCGGGCGAGCGAGATGCTGTTGGCCGGTCGCGCCATCCGCGAGGTGGCCAAGGCTTGCGGGTTCGCCGAGCTGTCGCCGTTCTACCGGGCCTTTCGCCGCTGGCACGCCGCGCCCCCGGAGCAATACAGGGCGCGGCTGGCGAAGCGGGAAGAGGGTTACTCGACCAGCGGTACCTGACGGCCGATCTCCAGGGTGGCGATGGCGTCGAGCTGGATCTCGATCTGCAGGAAGCGCATGGCGCGCTTGGGCGAGACGTTCTTGGCGATGCGCTTGACGTACTTGTCGCGCAGTTCCAGACGGTCCTCCTGGAGGTCGTCGACACGCTCGATCAGCTTGCTCGCCTGGTCGTCGCTGACGTTGCCGCTGTTGTAGGCCTGGGCGTAGTCGAGCAGGAGCTTGAGGGTTTCCTTGCTGAGCTTGTCCGACTCGGTGCGGTAGGTGTTGTAGATCGGCCAGAACTTCTCGCCTTCCTGGTCGGTGAGGTTCATGTTGGCCTCGACGATGCGCTTGCGCTTGTAGTCGACGTCGGCCAGGTCGTTCTGGATCTGCGCCTGGTGCTCCTTCATCAGTTCCTTGCTGCTGGGCTGAGGGTCGTTCTGGGCGGCCATCAGTGGCAGGCTGACGAGGGCGAGCAGGGCGAGGGTGGGACGTAGGGACATGCAGCGACTCCTTGGTTCGGCAACGGCCCCTCGTGGGCCGACCCGGGCAGTGTAGCCGCTACGCCTTCCGGCGCCCCTCCGGAAGGCCCGGTGTTGAGCCAGGTCAGCCTTTTTCCGGGGTCCAGGGGCAGTAGCAACCCACGGCGAGGGTATGGGTGGCATCCACCGGACGTCCCTGCAGCAGCGCTTCGAGGATCGGTTCGATGAAGCTGTTGCTGGAGGTGCATACCGCGCCCTCGCTATAGGGGCCGAAGTAGGCCAGGCGGCCGTCGCGGTCCCAGATCGCCACGGCCGGGCTGGCCGGCAACTGCTCGGAACCGGGCAGACCAGCGAGGGGGCGCAGGGCGGCCAGGTTGTCCGGCAGGCGGCCCTGGCTGCCAGGCTTCTGCAGGACATGGAACTCCACGCCCTTGCCGGCGAAGCGTTCGATCAGCTCGCCGAGGTGCTGCTGGTTGCCGACGTTGCAGGGGCAGGCCGGGTCCCAGAAATGCACCAGGCGGATCGCCCCCGGCCCGGCCAGCTCGGCCGGCAGGCGCAGGCTGTCGCCGGAGAACAGGGTGGTCTGCTCGCTGAACGGGCGGATGTAGCGGATCTCGAACCACCAGTAGGCGGCGAGCAGGCCGCCGGCCCAGAGCAGGCCGACCAGGCTGACGAGGAGCGTCTTGCGGCGGGGAGTCATGGCATTCACACGGAAAACGGGTGCCAAGCTTGCCATGTGTTCGCGCGCAGCTGAATATCCCTGGGTTTCGCCCGTGGCCCGGCCACGAATCGATTGCAGCCCGGAACCGCCGATGTCAGAAGCCTTCAACCCCGATTACCTGCGCCAGCACCTGCGACCCTTGGCCGCGGCCGAGGCGGACGCCGCCGTCCTCGCCTACCAGGCCTACTACGGCCTGGACCTGCGCTCCCGCCATCCGCGCCTGCAAGCGCGGCTCGGCAGCATGGCGGTCGACGGGCGCCGCCTGGCGGTGCAGGCCTGGCTGCTGCCGGAAGCGCGCGGCAGCCTGTTGCTGATGCATGGCTATTACGACCACATGGGACTGTATCGGCACGTGGTCGACTGGGCGCTGGGCATGGGCTTCTCGGTGCTCGCCTGCGACCTGCCGGGGCATGGCCTGTCCGAAGGCGAGCGGGCCAGCATCCGCGACTTCGCCGAATACCAGGCGGTGTTCAAGGGCCTGCTGGGCCAGGCTGCCGAACTCGACCTGGCGGCGCCCTGGCACCTCTGCGGACAAAGCACCGGGGGGGCGATCCTGCTGGACTACCTGCTGCACGGCGGCGAACGTCCCGAGCTGGGCGAGACGATTCTCCTGGCGCCGCTGGTGCGCCCGCGCGCCTGGGGCTGGTCGAAGCTCAGCTACCGCCTGCTGAGCCCCTTCGTCGACTCGATCCCGCGGCGCTTCTCGGAGAACTCCAGCGATCCGCAGTTCCTCGACTTCCTCCGCGAGCACGATCCGTTGCAGCCACGCACCCTGCCGACCGCCTGGGTCGGCGCGCTGACCCGCTGGGTGCCGCGCATCGAGCGGGCACCTCGGCGTGCCCTGAGCCCCCTGGTGGTGCAGGGCGAGTCCGACGAGACGGTGGACTGGCGCCATGGCCTGAAGGTGCTGCGGGAGAAATTCGACGAGCCGCGGATACTGTTGCTGGAAGAGGCGCGCCATCACCTGGCGAACGAAAGCGAGGGGCTGCGGCGGCGCTATTTCGATTTCCTGAGCGACGCGCTGGGGGCCTGAGTTCCATGCCCCGCGTCGATCAGGGGGCGACCGCCTGGTCCACCGCCAGGCCGGCTTTCAGCGCGGCCAGGGCCGCCTGGTAGTAGCTGCGGCCGGCCGGCGACTCGGCGAAGTTCACGTACTGGGTGAGTTCCGCATCGGAGAGATCGCGGTAGACATACAGCAGGGTGTTCTCCAGGTCCGCGCCGATCTGCTGCACCAGGCGCTGGCGCTGGCCTTCCAGCAACTGGCCGGTCTGTCCGCCGCCAAGCAGGCCGGGGAGGCCCGGAAGCATCTGGCTGAGGCTGTCGGCGGCGACCCCAGCCAGGGCCAGGCTGACTTCCGCGCCGGCCTCTCGGGCCGGAAGGACCTGGGCCAGGCGCTTCACCAGGGCCCGGCGTGGCTCGCTGGCGGTCTGCCGCGGCAGGCCGTTGCTGTGCTGGAGCAACTGGTCGCGGCGGGTGGCGAGCACCTCGGCGGCGACCACCTTGCGCCCCAGCGGCGACTCGAAGAAATTCAGCGGGCTGGCGCTGTCCGGCAGGTTCTCGCGCAGGCCGTTGAGGGCGCGCTGGTCGACTTCGGCCGGGGCGAAGCGGCGATTGCTGTTGTCCACCAGGGTCTGGTAGAGCGCGGGCGGCAGCTTGTCCTGGTAGCGCTTCTGCGCCGCGTCCAGGGCATCGCTGAAATGCGCGCGCTGGTCGGGCCAGCCAGCGGCCTGGTACAGGCGTTGATAAGGGTCGGCCAGGGCGGGCAGACCAACCAGCAGTAAAGCGAAGGCGAGCAAAGCGCGCATTGATACTCCTTTGGCGGCGAAAGCCTCGTCGTTCGGGTGGTGCCGTCCATGGGGCGCTATTGTCGACATGCGGCGGACCGCTTGTCGAGACACCGGGGCGGCACGCTACAATGGACAATGCACATCAACGTCAATCATCCCCTCCTGCATCGCATCGTCGATGAACTGGTCGACCAGGGCTGGTCGCACCAGAGCATCTTCATGCCTGAGCGTCTGACCACCAGATTGGCCGAAGAGTGCCGCACCCGTGCGGTCGCGGGCGACCTGACCCCGGCGGCGATCGGCCGCGGCGACGGCCAGGTGATCCGCGAAGGCATCCGCGGCGACCTCACGCAATGGCTGGAGCCCGGAGAATCCGAGGCCTGCGACGAATACCTGGGGGTGATGGACAGCTTGCGCCAGGCGCTCAACGCCTCGCTGTTCCTCGGCCTCGAGGATTTCGAGTGCCACTTCGCGCTGTACCCGCCGGGCGCCTATTACCAGAAGCATGTCGATCGTTTCCGCGACGACGACGCACGCACCGTCTCCGCGGTTCTCTACCTCAACGATGCCTGGTTGCCCGAGCATGGCGGCGCGCTGCGCCTGCACCTGCCGCAGCGGCAGGTGGACATCCAGCCGACGGGCGGTAGCCTGGTGGTGTTCATGTCCGCCGGCACCGAGCACGAAGTCCTGCCCGCCAGCCGCGACCGGCTGTCGCTGACCGGCTGGTTCCGCCGGCGCAACGAATCCCTCCTGCAACTCTCCTGAACCCTCGGCGGCGTCGCCGCCTCAGTGACCCCAGACCTTGATCGTGCCGCGCAGGTCGGTGATGTCGCGCAGTTCGATGCGGCCGATCGAGTTGTCGCCGATGTACAGGTCGCTGGCCACCCGCAGGCGGATGCGCTGCGCCGGCAGGCCGCTGGCGATCAACTGGTCGTTGATGGTGGCGAGGTCCGGCAGGCTGATCGCCAGTTGCTGCCCGCCGCCGCTGCCGGTGGTCACGTCCAGTGCCAGGGTCGGCTGCTCGACGCCGAAGATCGGCAAGCTCAGGCCGAGCTGGGCGGCGCCCAGGGGGATGTTGCCGCCGCGCCCGTCCGGGCAGTCGCCGGCCTTCACGCAGCCGTTGTCGATCACCAGGTTGCGCAGCGAGAGGCTGCCGCCGTCGTCCACCCAGGCGACCCTGGCCGCGCCGGCGCGCAGGTCCAGGCGCAGGCTGATGCCGGCCTGGCCGGTGACCTGGCTGAGACTGTCGTTGTCCAGGGCCTCCATGGCCGCCTGGCTGGCAGCGCTGGCGAGCAACGCGGGGGCCAGGAAAAACGGTAGAAGCGAGCGGGTCGGGAGCATGACGGGCGGGTCCTTCGCGGTTGCGCGGGAAGCCAGTCTGCTCGGGGCGGCGGAGGTTCGCCATGGGCCGCCCGCAGTTCTATCCTAAGGATCGGCAAGAAATAGCCCTGGTCCCCGCCATACGGGCGCTGGAGCGCTACCGCGAGGCCTAACTCCGGTTGGGTCGAGGGCGGGTTTCCCCGGTGTTTCCCGGCTACTGTTACCGGGCGTGACCATCGGCGAGCGGCGGGCTACTCTGTGTGCCTGTCAAAGGGGTGGAGCATCCATGCAGAAGGTTCTGGTCAGCCGTTGCCTGCTGGGCCACCTGGTGCGCTACGACGGTGGCAGCCATGGCCCGTTCGACCTGCTCTCGCGCTGGCATGCGCAGGGGCGGATCGTCGCCCTTTGCCCGGAGGTCGCCGGAGGCCTGCCGACGCCCCGCCCGCCAGCGGAGATCCCCGGCGGCCAGGGCGGCGAAGTGCTGGACCGGCTGAACCGGGTCTTCACCGTCGACGGCGAGGATGTCAGCGAAGCATTCCTGCTGGGTGCGGAGGCGGCAGTGGAGCTGGTCCGCCGCCATGACATCCGGATGGCCGTGCTCAAGGCGCGCAGTCCTTCCTGCGGCAACCTGGAGAACTACGACGGGCGCTTCAACGGCAACCGGGTCGCCGGCGAGGGCGTTACCGCCGCCGCCCTCAAGCGCATGGGCGTGCTGGTATTCAACGAGGATGAACTGGACCGCGCCGCGGTCTGCCTGGCCGGCCTCGACGCCGGCGGCTGAACTCAGCGCCGCAGCGGCGCGGTCAGGCGGTTCTCCAGGGCTTTCTGCACACGCTCGAAGAGTGCCGAAAGCAGCCAGTAGATCCCGGCGGCGGCGAGATAGAGCGGCAGCGGCTGGAAGGTCTCGGCGATGACCTCCTTGGTCGCCAGCATCAGTTCGGTCACGGTGATCACGGAGATCAGCGAGGTGTCCTTGATCAGGCTGATCAGGCTGTTCGACAGGCTCGGCACCGCCAGGCGCAGGGCCTGCGGGGTGATGATGTTCCACAGGGTCTGGCCCCAGGTCAGGCCGACCGAGAGCCCGGCTTCCCATTGTCCCTTGTCGATGCCGAGGATCGCCCCGCGCATGGACTCCGAGAGATAGGCCGCGACATTCAGGGTCAGCGCCAGGATGCCCGCGGTGACCGGGGTGAACTCGATGCCTACGCTCGGCAGCCCGTAGTACAGGACGAAGATCTGCACCAGCAGTGGCGTCCCGCGGAAGGCGCTGACGTAGACCGCGGCGATCTGCGAGACCACCGGCACCTTGGTCACCCGGACCACCGCGACGCTGAAGCCGAGGATCAGGCCCAGGACCATCGATACCGCGGCGAACAGCACGGTATACATCGCGCCCTGGAGCAGGAAGGGCCAGGCCATCCCGAGCAGCTCGACCAGGTTGGCGAGCCATTCGAGCAATTTCTGCAGCGAATTCATTCAACACTCCATCGACAAACACGACGGCCGCGTCTCTCGGGCGCGGCCGCTTCCCCCGTTCGGGCGGGAACTCACTTCGGCGGCTGGCTGACGTCCAGGCCGAACCACTTTTCCGAGAGCTTGGCGAAGCGGCCGTCGGCCTTGATCTTCTCCAGCGCCGCGTTCAGCGCCTCGCCGAACTTCGGATTGTTCTTCCGGTAGGGAATCGCCATGTTCGCCACCGGTCCCACCGCCGCGCCGGGCTTGACCGGCAGCTTGGCCTCGCGGATGGCGAAGGGGATCAGCAGGCGGTCGTTGAGCGCCGCGTCGATGCGTTTGCTGGCCAGGTCCTGCAGGTATTCCGGGGCGCCCGGATAGGTGCGCACGTTGACGCCGGCCACCGACTTCGCCAGGTCGGCGTAGTTGGTGCCCTGGCCGACGCCGAGCTTGAGGCCCTTGAGGTCTTCCAGCGACTTGAACTGGCGGGTTTCGTCGGCGCGCACGATCAACTGGGCGCTGGAGATGGTGTATGGCTCGCTGAAGTCGAAGACCTTGCGCCGCTGCTCGTTCACCGAGACCTGGTTCAGCGCGATGTCGTACTTGCCGCTCTGCAGGCCGGCGAGGATGCCGCTCCATTCGGTGGTGACGAATTCCGGCTTGACCGCCAGTTCGGCGGCCAGCAGTTCGCCCAGTTCGGTCTCGAAGCCGGTGAGCTTGCCGCCCTGCTTGAAGTTGAACGGCGGATAGGTGCCCTCCAGGGCGATGCGCAGGGCGCCGCGCTGGTGGACGTCGTCGAGCAGCTCGGCATGGGCCAGCGGAGCGGCCAGGGATACCAGCATCAGCAGGCGGGGCAGAAATCGCATGTAGTACTCCTCGGGTGGGAATGAACGTCGGTCGGGCCTATGCTGTTCGTTCAGCTTAGCCGGGCCCGCGTCCTGGACAATCGCGAACCTACTGGGTTGCATGCGGTCTTTCCAGGGGTTGCGGGCATTGACCCGGATTATGTGCGCGAGCGCCGCTCTAACACGGGCTTCGCAGTGGAAATCGCTGTGCCAGCGATGCCTTTCCCTGATTCGGAAGGCACGAAGAGTGCCGGGGAAATTCCGTCCAGTGGTGTTTCCCGGGTGCTAACGGAAGTGAAAACAGGAGACTCCCATGAGAGTGACATTGCCTTGCCTCGGTCTAGCCGCCCTGATGTTCGGCGCATCCGCCAGCCTGATGGCTGCCGACCTGCCCCGGACGAAGGCGCCCGAAGGGGCGAAAGTGTATTTCATCACGCCGGCCGATGGTGCAACCGTCGACAAGACCTTCACCGTGAAATTCGGCCTGAAAGGCATGGGCGTGGCGCCGGCCGGCGTCGACATGCCGGATACCGGCCACCATCACCTGTTGGTGGACCTGAAGGAGCAGCCGGCGATGAACCTGCCGCTGCCGATGACCGACAACATCCGCCACTTCGGCAAGGGCCAGACCGAAACCGAGATCACCCTGCCGCCGGGCAAGCACACCCTGCAACTGCTGGTGGGCGACAAGAACCACGTGCCGCTGGAGCCGACCGTGGAGTCGGAGAAGATCACCGTTACCGTCAAGTGACGGAAACGAAAAAAGGAGGCCGCTGGGCCTCCTTTTTCCTTTCCGCCGGACGCTGTCTTAGAACAGCACGCGGCTACGGATGGTACCGTTGACCTGCTGGAGTTTCTCCAGGGCCAGGTCCGAGTACTCGGCATCGACGTCGATCACTACGTAGCCGACCTTCTCGTTGGTTTGCAGGTACTGGCCGGAAACGTTGATGCCGTTGTCGGCGAAGACCTTGTTGATCTCGCTCATCACGCCGGGGATGTTGGCGTGGATGTGCAGCAGGCGGTGCTTGCCCGGGTGCGACGGCAGGGCCACTTCGGGGAAGTTGACTGAGGACACCGAGGTGCCGTTGTCGCTGTACTTGACCAGCTTCTCCGCCACTTCCAGGCCGATGTTGGCCTGTGCCTCGGCGGTGGAGCCGCCGATGTGCGGGGTCAGGATCACCCGGTCCAGGCCACGCAGCGGGCTGGCGAATTCCTCGTCGTTGGATTTCGGCTCGACCGGGAACACGTCGATGGCGGCGCCGATCAGGTGCTCGTCCTTGATCGCGGCGGCCAGGTGGTCCAGCTCGACCACTGTGCCGCGCGCGGCGTTGATCAGGATGCCGCCCTTCTTCATCGCGCGGATTTCCTTCTCGCCGATCATCCACTGGGTGGAGGGCAGTTCGGGAACGTGCAGCGAGACGATGTCGGACATGCCCAGCAGCTCGTGCAGGCTGCCGATCTGCACCGCGTTGCCCAGCGGCAGCTTGGTCACGGTGTCGTAGAAGAACACCTGCATGCCCAGGGCCTCGGCGAGTACCGAGAGCTGGGTGCCGATCGAGCCGTAGCCGACGATGCCGAGCTTCTTGCCACGGATCTCGAAGGAATTCGCCGCGCTCTTGATCCAGCCGCCGCGATGGCAGGAGGCGTTCTTTTCCGGGATGCCGCGCAGCAGCAGGATCGCCTCGGCCAGTACCAGCTCAGCCACAGAGCGGGTGTTCGAGTAGGGCGCGTTGAACACGGCGATACCGCGTTCGCGGGCGGCGTTGAGGTCGACCTGGTTGGTGCCGATGCAGAAGCAGCCGACCGCGATCAGTTTCTTCGCGCAGTCGAAGACCTCTTCGGTCAGCTGGGTGCGGGAGCGAATGCCGATGAAGTGCGCATCGGCGATCCTTTCCTTCAGCTCGTCGCCGGAAAGCGCGGTCTTGAGGTACTCGATGTTGGTGTAGCCGGCGGCCTTCAGCGTGTCCACGGCGTTCTGGTGGACACCTTCGAGAAGAAGGAACTTGATCTTGCTCTTGTCGAGAGAGGTCTTGCTCATCTGCGTAAACCTGTTGTCCCGGAGGAAGTGGCTGGAAAGCGAACTGCGCGAAGCGGGTCCGGCCGGCGCTGGCCGGCACCCGCAACTCGGCGCCCAGAGGCACTAAGCGCGGGGGGCGTATGCTAGCATGTTCTCCCTTTTCCTTGCCCGGTTGCGACCTGAGTTGTTCTCAGGACGACCATGAATCATTTGAGAGTTCCCGAATGACCCGCGAAGCCCTGATCGAATCGCTCAAGCCCCTGGTCGAGCCTGGCAAGCTGCTCGACGACGCCGCCTCCCTGGACGCCTACGGCAAGGACTGGACCAAGCATTTCGCCCCTGCGCCGCTGGCCATCGTGTTCCCCAAGAGCGTCGAGCAGGTCCAGGCGATCGTCCGCTGGGCCAACCAGCACAAGGTCGGTCTGGTCCCGTCGGGCGGTCGTACCGGGCTCTCCGCCGCGGCCGTGGCGGCCAACGGCGAAGTCGTGGTGGCCTTCGACTACATGAACCGGATACTCGACTTCAATGCCTTCGACCGCACCGTAGTCTGCCAGCCGGGCGTGGTTACCAAGCAACTGCAGACCTTCGCCGAGGAAAACGGCCTGTACTACCCGGTTGACTTCGCTTCTTCCGGTTCCAGCCAGATCGGCGGCAATATCGGCACCAATGCCGGCGGAATCAAGGTCATTCGCTACGGCATGACCCGCAACTGGGTGGCCGGGATGAAGGTCGTCACCGGCAAGGGCGACCTGCTCGAGCTGAACAAGGACCTGATCAAGAACGCCACCGGCTACGACATGCGCCAGCTGTTCATCGGCGCCGAAGGCACCCTGGGCTTCGTGGTCGAGGCGACCATGCGCCTGGAGCGCACGCCGAAGAACCTCACCGCTATGGTCCTCGGCACGCCCGACTTCGACTCGATCATGCCGGTGCTGCATGCCTTCCAGAGCAAGCTCGACCTGACCGCCTTCGAGTTCTTCTCCGACAAGGCCCTGGCCAAGGTCCTGGCCCGTGGCGATGTACCACGGGCGTTCGAGACCGACTGCCCGTTCTACGCCCTGCTGGAGTTCGAGGCGACCACCGAGGAAGTCGCCAACGAGGCGCTGGCCACCTTCGAGCACTGCGTCGAGCAGGGCTGGGTGCTGGACGGGGTGATGAGCCAGAGCGAGCAGCAGTTGCAGAACCTGTGGAAGCTGCGCGAGTACATCTCCGAGACCATCTCCCACTGGACGCCGTACAAGAACGACATCTCGGTCACGGTTTCCCGGGTGCCCGCCTTCCTCAAGGACATCGACGCCATCGTCGAGGCCAACTACCCGGACTTCGAGGTGGTGTGGTTCGGCCACATCGGCGACGGCAACCTGCACCTGAACATCCTCAAGCCGGAAAACCTCGGCAAGGACGAGTTCTTCGCCAAGTGCGCGACCGTCAACAAGTGGGTGTTCGAGACCGTCGAGAAGTACAACGGCTCGATTTCCGCCGAGCATGGCGTGGGCATGACCAAGCGCGACTACTTGACCTACACCCGCTCGGAAACCGAAATTGCCTATATGAAGGCACTGAAGGCGGTGTTCGACCCCAACGGGATCATGAATCCCGGCAAGATCTTCGCCGAGTAGCAGGTGTCGCAACGCAGAGGGCCGGTCATCCGGCCCTTCTCGTCTGTGGCGGGCGCCACGGATGCCTTTCCACCCGTTCAGGAGTCGGTAAATGAGTTACCAGCATCAATATATCGACGGCACCCCGATCCACTTCCCCCTGGGCAAGCTGGTCTGCGTCGGGCGCAACTACGCCGAACACGCCAAGGAACTGAACAACCCGGTTCCCACCGAGCCGCTGCTGTTCATCAAGCCCGGCTCCTGCGTGGTGCCGGTGAGCGGCGGGCTGAGCCTGCCGCAGGAGCGCGGCTCGGTACACTACGAGGCGGAAATCGCCGTGCTGATCGGCAAGCCGCTGTCGCGCAAGCCGAACCGCGAGGAGGTCCTCGACGCGATCTCCGGCTATGCGCCGGCGCTGGACCTGACCTTGCGCGAGGTCCAGGCGAAACTGAAGGAAAAGGGCCTGCCCTGGGAGCTGGCAAAGAGCTTCGATGGCGCCGGCGTGCTGTCGCCGTTCGTGAACGCCGACCAGTTTCCCGACCCGACCGACATCGGCATCCGCCTGACCATCAACGGCGAGGTGCGCCAGGACGGCAACAGCCGCGACATGCTCAATCCGATCGTGCCGCTGATCCAGCACATCGCCGGGCATTTCTCGCTACAGGCCGGCGATGTGGTGCTGACCGGCACGCCGTCCGGGGTCGGGCCGCTGAACAGCGGCGACGAGTTGCTGCTCGAATTGCCGGGCGCCAGCCGTTTCGAGACCCGCGTGCTCTGAACCGCTGCGGCCGCCGGGGGCGGCCGACTTCCCTAGCGCCGGCAGCGGAAGCGACTGTCGGTCGGCTGGCCGACGCTTCGATTGACAGGCCGGGGGCAATGCCCTTTCATGGCGACGCCCAAGAAAACACCTGGCCAAACAGTCGAGCCTCGCCCATGTCCCTTGCCTCCAAGCTTCCCCGTTTCCGCTGGCTGCTGCCGGCGTTCGTCGTGCTCGTCGGCGTGGTGCTGACCATCGTCATGCATTGGGACGATCGCGCCGGCCTTTGGTGGAAGGAAAGCCAGGCCAGCCAGCAGCAGCGCGACGAAAGCATCTGGCTGCCGGGCTATCGGGTGGTGATCGACGCCAAGCCGTTGCAGGGCCTGGAGGAGGAAGAAACCTCGGACCTGGCCTACAACCCGGCAACCAGGACCCTGTTCACCGTTACCGGCAAGCGGCCGCTGCTGGTGGAGCTGTCGCTCACCGGCGACGTGCTGCGTACCATCCCGCTGCTCGGCCTGAGCAATCCCGAAGGCGTGGCGGTGCTGGAGAACGGCAACGTCGCGGTGACCGACGAGCGCCGCAATACCCTGACCATCTTCCATGTCGACCCGCAGACCGCCGAGCTGAGCACCAAGAGCCTGGCCGAATTCCCGCTGGGCAATATCGGCAAGAAGAACAAGGGCTTCGAGGGCATCGCCTGGGATCCGCGCCAGCAGCGTCTGTTGCTGAGCAAGGAGCGCGATCCGATGACCCTGTTCAGCTGGAAGAGCGACGGCGGGCCGAGCCTGAGCGGGGCGATGACCGCGCTACCGAGCGACGACCTGTACATGCGCAACGTCTCGGCCCTCAGCGTCGACCCGCGTACCGGCCATACCCTGGTGCTGTCGGCCGAATCGCATCTGCTGCTGGAGCTGGACGAGAAGGGCGAGCCGGTCAGCTTCATCAGCCTGCTCGGCGGCTTCAACGGCCTGGACAGCAAGATCCCGCGCGCCGAAGGGGTGGCCATCGACGACGAGGGCACCATCTACATGGTCAGCGAGCCGAACCTGTTCTACGTGTTCCGCAAGAAGAGCGGCGAGCGCCTGGCCACCAGCGACGCCGATTAAGCTTCGCTTAAGCGCCGATTAAGCCTGGTTTCAGCAAGGCTTCGTAGCCTGGACCCATCGAAACCAACTACGAGGCGTTACCCATGAAACTTCGTCACCTGCCCCTCATCGCTGCCATCGGCCTGTTCTCCACCGTCACCCTGGCCGCCGGCTATACCGGCCCGGGCGCTACCCCGACCACCACCACGGTGAAGGCCGCGCTGGAAGCCGCCGACGACACCCCGGTGGTCCTCCAGGGCACCATCGTCAAGCGCATCAAGGGCGACATCTACGAGTTCCGCGATGCCACCGGCAGCATGAAGGTGGAGATCGACGACGAAGACTTCCCGCCGATGGAAATCAACGACAAGACCCGGGTCAAGCTGACCGGCGAAGTCGACCGCGACCTGGTCGGCCGCGAGATCGACGTCGAGTTCGTCGAAGTGATCAAGTAAGGCCCTGAATCGAAACGGCCCGCCTCCCGGAAGAGAGGCGGGCCGTTTCGCGTTCCGACCGGGCGAAGTTGCGGGCGGGCTTACCGGTGAACCCCTTCGAAACCCTGTAGCACGTTCACCGCGTTGATCCCGATTTCCTCCACCGCGTAGCCTCCCTCCATCACGAACAGCGTGGCCAGGCCGAGCTTGCCGATGGCTTCGCCCATGCGCAGGTAGTCGGGGCTGTCCAGGCGGAACTGGGAAATCGGGTCCTCCTTGAAGGTATCCACCCCCAGGGAAACGATCAGGACGTCCGCCGCATAGGCCTGGATCTGCCGGATCGCCGCCTGCAGCGCCTGGCTCCAGGTCGCCCAGTCGCTGCCGGCCGCCAGTGGGTAGTTGAAGTTGTAGCCGGTGCCGACGCCGTTGCCCTTCTCGTCGGCGTAGCCGAGGAAATAGGGGTATTCGAAGCGCGGATCGCCGTGGATCGAGGTGAACAGCACATCGGCGCGGTCGTAGAAGATGTCCTGGGTGCCGTTGCCATGGTGGTAGTCGACGTCGAGGATCGCCACCCGCCCGGCGCCCCGGTCGAGGAAGGCCTGGGCGGCGATGGCGGCATTGTTGAAGAAGCAATAGCCGCCCATGTAGTCGGCCGCGGCGTGGTGGCCCGGCGGGCGACAGAGCGAAAATACCGAGCGCGCGCCGTTGGCGAGTTCGGACTGGCCGCTGAGGGCGACGTTGGCCGAACTGGTGATCGCCTGCCAGGTCCCGGCGGTGATCGGCGCGCCGGCGTCGAAGGAGTAGTAGCCGAGGCGACCGTCGATGTTGTCCGGCTCCGTCTGCCGCAGGCGCCGGGTCGGCCAGGCGATCGGCAGCATATCGTGGCTGCGGCCGGTGGCCAGCCAGTCCTGCCAGGCGTTCTGCAGGAAACGCACGAAACCCTCGCTGTGCACCCGGCGGATCGGTTCCAGGCCGAAGTCGCGCGGTGCGCGGACTTCGCCGAGGCCGACGGCCTTCACGCGGTCGAGGACCATGTCGGCGCGGCTGGGTTTTTCGAAGCAGGGGGTGAACTGGCCGCCGATCAGTTCGTGCCGGCCGTGGTGCAGGCGATGGTCGTCGCTGTAGATGGTCAGCATGTCGGGCTCCCGGGCTCAGTTCTGTTCGGAGAAGGTCACGGTCGGCGCCTTGCGGCGGAAACCGCCGGTATGCAACGCCAGGTAGGCGAGGCCGGCGGCGAACCAGGTCAGGCCGATCACCAGGGTCAGCGCCGAGAGGCTGGTCCACAGCCACAGGGTCAGGCCCAGGCCGATGGCCGGCACCAGCCCGTAGCGCAGCAGGTCGCGCGGGGCGCGGCGGCCGTCGAGCAGCAGGTAGCTGCGGATCACCGCCAGGTTCACCGCGGAGAACGCCACCAGCGCGCCGAAGCTGATCATCGAGGCCAGGGTGGTGAGGTCGATGACCACCGCCAGCAGGGAAATCACCGAGACCACCAGGATCGCGATCACTGGCGTCTTGAAGCGCTCCGAGAGGCTGCCGAACACGCGCCGCGGCAGGATGCCGTCGCGGCCCATGCTGTAGAGGATGCGCGACACCGAGGCCTGCGAGGCCAGCGCCGAGCCGGCGGCGCCGGCGACGTAGGCGGCGGTGAAGAAGCTGGCGAGGAACTTGCCGCCGGCCGCCAGCATCACTTCGTTGGCCGCCGACTCGGCGTCCTGGAATACGCTGCCGGGGAACACCAGTTGGCTGAAGACCGCCAGCACGGTGAACAGCAGGCCGGCGCCGACCGTGGTGATGACGATGGCGCGCGGGATGTCGCGTTGCGGGTCGCGGGTTTCCTCGGCCAGGGTCGAGACCGCGTCGAAGCCGAGGAACGACAGGCACAGCACCGCCGCGCCGGCCATCAACGGGGCGAAGCCCGGCTGGCTGCCGTCGCCGACGAAGGGCAGGCTCAGGTCCAGCGAGGGGATGCCGGCCAGGTGCTTGACCGCCATGGCGACGAACACCACGGCGAAGACGAACTGGGCGCCGACGATCACGTTGCTCATGCCGGCCACCGAGCTGATGCCGATCACGTTGAGCACGGTGACCAGGCCGATCGCCGCGAGCACGAAGACCCAGGCCGGCACCATCGGGAAGGCGATGTTGAGGAACAGGCCGATGAGCAGGTAGTTGATCATCGGCAGGAACAGGTAGTCGAGCAGCAGCGACCAGCCGGCGAGGAAGCCGACGCAGGGGCCGAAGCTGAGGCTGGTATAGGAATAGGCCGAGCCGGCGATGGGATATTTCTTCACCATGAAGCTGTAGGAAAAGGCGGTGAAGAGCATCGCCGCCAGGGTGATCAGGTAGGCGCTGGCGGTGCGACCGCCGGTGATCTCGGTGACTACCCCGTAGGTGGTGAACATGGTCAGCGGAACCATGTAGACCAGCCCGAAGAAGACCAGGGCGGGAAGCCCGAGGATGCGCCGCAGGCCGGTGCCCTGGGCGCTGTGGACGTACTCGGGGCGCTTGCCGCCGATGAGGATGCCGTTGTTGCGTTCGCTGGCCATGTTCCGCTCCTCGCGAAATGCCGTATCGATCCCGCAGGCGGCCGCTTGGGCGGACCTTTCCTGCGCCGGGTGAATGGACGGGCTAGTGGAAAACCGCTGGGGTTTCCGCCGGGTCGGTGGAAATGGCAGTGACGAGAGGGCGCGCGGCGTGTGCGGGCACGGGCGTTGGGGCGTCGATAGTGTTCATGGCGTTCTCAGGAAGCGTTCTTGTTGGATTTCTAGCTCGCGGTCGCGAGGTTCCCTTGGGCTCTGCCGGCGCCGTTTCCGCGGCTCCGGGCGACCCCTCGAGGAGGGCGCGGTTCGACTCTAGCAATCCGGTTTCGCCGGGGAGAACCCTGTAGACGGTCAAAAAGGGATCGAAATGGCCAAGCTGGCTGGCCGGCCAGCGCTGGCGCGAGCTGGCCGCCAGCGCCGCGTCGATTATTTCTTAAGCTTGGTCCAGACCTTGCTGCGCAACGCCAGGGCTTTCGGCGAGCAGAGCTTGAACGGCTTCAGGCGGTCGAGCTTGTCCTGCGGGGTGTTGATCGCCGGGTCGTCGAACAGTGCTTTCTCCATGAATTTCTCCGAGCCGACGATGGCGTTGTTGTACTTGGCGAAGTTGGAGGCGGCGGCGATGTTCTCCGGGCGCATCATCCAGTCGATGAAGACGTGGGCTTCCTTGACGTTGCTGGCGTCGCGCGGAATCGCGAAGTTGTCGATGAACAGCCGGATGCCTTCCTTCGGATAGACGTATTCGAGGCTGGCGCGTTGGGCGTGGGCGCGGTGGAAGGCGCCGTTCCACTGCTGGTGCATGGCGACCTCGCCGGCGGCCATGCGCTCGATGGTGCCGTCGCTGTTGTACATGGCCAGCGCCGGCTTTTGCCTGAGCAGCAGGTCGAGGACCTTCTGCGCTTCCCTGGCGTCCTCGGTGCATTCGTCGATGCCGAGGTAGTAGGTGGCGGGAATGAACAGTTCCTCGATGGAGTTCAGAGCCACCACCTTGCCTTTCAGCTCGGCTGGTGGTTCGAAGAACGGCTTCCAGCTTTCTTCCAGCCTGCCGCCCGGCACCTTCGCCGTATCGTAGCTGTAGCCGGTGGTGCCCCAGAGATAGGGAATGCTGTAGTCGTGGCCGGGATCGAAGCCAAGGGTCCGGAAGTTTTCCTTCAGATTGCCCAGGCTCGGCAACTGGCTCTTGTCGAGCTTTTGCAGCAGCCCCTCCTTGACGAATATTTCTATGAAACTGTCCGACGGCACCACCACGTCGTAGGCGCCGCCACCGGCCTTGAGCTTGGCCAGCAGCGTCTCGTTGCTGTCGTAGGCGTCGAGGGTGGCCTTGATCCCGGTGTCCTTCTCGAACTTCTTCAGCAACTCCGGCGGGTAGTAGTCCGACCAGTTGGCGAAGTGCAGGGTGCCTTCGGCGCGAGCCTGGCCGCCCAGGGCTAGACCGGCGGCGAAGAGCAGGGTGAGCGGTGTGCGGTAGGTCATGATGGACTCCTGGCGATCTTCTGTTTTTTCTTCGTGGAGGCAGGTTCTCAGCGGCGGCGTTGGCCGAGGTAGTACGACAGGGCGACGAAGGCGATGGAAATCATGAGGATGATCGAGGAAATCGCATTGATCTTCGGGGATATGCCCATGCGGATGGAACTGAAGATGTACACCGGCAGGGTGGTTGCGCCGGCGCCGGCGACGAAATAGGTGATGACGAAATCGTCCATCGAGATGATGAACGCGAGCATCGCCCCGGACAGCACGCCGGGCATCAGCAGCGGCAGGGTGATTTTCCAGAAGGCCTTCCACGGCGAGGCGTAGAGGTCGGCGGCGGCCTCCGCCAGGCGCGGGTCCAGGCCCTCCAGGCGGGCGCGGATCGGCAGGTAGGCGAAGGGGATGCAGAACACGATGTGGGCGATGAGGATGGTGAACAACGACAGCTTCAGGCCGATGAAGGAGAAGAACATCAGGGTCGCCACCGCAGTGACGATCTCCGGCACCAGCAGCGGCAGGCCGAGAACGCCGTTCATCAGGGTCTGCCCGCGGAAGGCGCGACCGCGCATGCCCAGCGCGGCGAGGGTGGCCAGGACGGTCGAGGCCAGGGTGGCGAGGGTGGCGACGAGCAGCGAGTTCTTCGCCGCGCGGAGGATTTCCGGATCGTTGGCCACCACCGCATACCATTTCAGGCTGAAGCTCTCCCAGAGCGTCGCCGACTGGCCGCTGTTGAAGCTGAGCACTACCAGCACCAGGATCGGGATGTAGAGGAAGGCGAAGAACAGCCAGGCGGCCTGGCGCACGCCGCTGAAGATCCAGAGTGGATTGCGGCCGTTCATGGCTGGCCTCCGCCGGCGTTGGCCCGGAAGCGCAGGTTGTAGATCAGCATCGCCAGCAGGACGAAGGCCAGCAGGGCGAACGAAAGGGCGGCGCCGAACGGCCAGTTGTGCGCGGTACCGAATTGCAGCTGGATCAGGTTGCCGATCATCAGCGCCTTACCGCCGCCGAGCAATTCCGGAATGATGTAGCTGCCCAGGGCCGGGATGAATACCAGGATGCAGCCGGCGACTATCCCCGGCATCGCCAGCGGCACGATCACCCGGCGCAGCGCTTTCCAGCGGTTGGCGCCGAGGTCGAATGCCGCCTCCACCAGGCGCCAGTCCATCTTTTCCAGGCTGCTGTAGATCGGCAGCACCATGAACGGCAGGTAGGTATAAAGGAGGCCGATGATCACCGCGTTGTCGGTATAGAGCAGCCCCAGCCCGGTGTCGGTCAGGCCGATGCCTTGCAGGCCGGCGTCCACCAGCCCGCCGTTGCGCAGCAGCAGGATCCAGGCGTAGACCCGCACCAGCAGGTTGGTCCAGAACGGCACGGTGACCAGGAACAGCAGCAGGTTGCGCCGGCGTTCCGGTTGCAACGCCAGGTACAGCGCGGTGGGGAAGCCGAGCGCCAGGCAGCCGAGGGTGGTCAGCAGCGACAGCCAGAACGAGCGCTGGAAGATGCCCAGGTAGTCGGCGTTGAACACCAGGCTGTCGTCCAGGTCGCGTTCCCAGAGGAAATTGAGGTAGGCCTCCAGGCTGTGCTGGCCCCATTTCACTCCGCCGTAGTCGCCGGATTGCTGGATCGACACGGCGAACATGATGCCCAGCGGGATCACCAGGAACAGCACCAGCATCAGCATCGCCGGGCTGCTCAGCAGCAGGCGCCGACGCAGCTGCCGGCGTTCGGCCGACTGTTGCGCGGTAGGTCGGCCGGCGGTGCTCATTCGGCGAGCACCCGGATGGCGGCGGCGGGAATCCGCACCCGCACCTTCGCCCCCGGACTGTGCGGGCAGCGTGCGCCGTCGCGGTTCTGCTGGCGCACGCGGAAGCCCGGCTGTCCGGCCACGTTCAGGTGGTAGACGGTATCGGTGCCGACATAGACGATGTTTTCCAGCACGCCTTCCAACTGGCCGTCGGCGGCCAGTTCGGTGCGCTCCGGGCGGATCGCCAAGGTCACAGCGCCGCTGCCCGGGGTCGTCGCGGCCAGCCGCTGGCCGTCCGCCAGGCGCACGCCGTCGGCGTCGGCCTGGCCCTCGAGGAAGTTGGTTTCGCCGATGAAGTCGGCGACCGCCCGGTTCAGCGGCGCCTCGTAGATGTCGCTGGGCGTGCCGACCTGCAACACCTTGCCCTTGCTCATCACCGCGATGCGGTCGGACATGGTCAGCGCTTCCTCCTGGTCGTGGGTGACGAAGATGAAGGTGATCCCGGTCTCGTGCTGCAGGCGCTTCAGCTCGATCTGCATTTCCTTGCGCAGCTTCAGGTCCAGCGCCGACAGCGACTCGTCGAGCAGCAGCACCTTGGGCCGGCTGGCCAGCGCGCGGGCCAGGGCGATGCGTTGCTGCTGGCCACCGGACAACTGGTCGGCGCGGCGCTTGCCGACCTCCGGCAGCTTCACCAGGTCGAGCATGCGGCTCACGGTGGCGTCGATCTCGCTGCGCGGGCGGCCCTGCATCTCCAGGCCGAAGCCGATGTTGTCGGCGACGCTCATGTGCGGGAACAGCGCATAACTCTGGAACACCGTGTTGACCGGGCGGCGGAACGGCGGCAGGCCTTCCATGTGTTCGCCATAGAGGCGGATGCTGCCGGAACTGGGCTGTTCGAAGCCGGCGATGAGGCGGAGGAGGGTGGTCTTGCCGCAGCCGGAAGGGCCGAGGAGGGTGAAGAATTCGTTGGCGTGGATATCCAGGGACACATCGTCAAGGGCCTTCAGGCCTTGGCCGGGGGTACCGAATTCCATGCAGATCCGCTCGATGGCTATCGCGCTGGTCATGCTGAATTCCATGCAGTCAAGCAGTTGTTATTGTTGAGGTTTTGCGGTTTCTGGGGCCCGCTTCACCTGCTGCGGTTCGATAATGACCGGGGCGCCGCGGGCGCAGAACGATAGATGCGGCCAATAAGGGATCGAACAGGCCAATCTGGTGGCGCTGGAAGAAGACTGCGGATGCTCTCTTGTCGTCTCTTTCGGACAGGAAACTCGGACCTGTCCGAGTCGCCCGGGCGGATGGCTGACTTTAAGCTTGGCTTCAGCCTGGAGCCGTAGCTTGCGTAGGAAAGGTCGGGCGCAGCCCGTTTCCATACAGCGTACAGGCTCTATGCTATGACTATCCACGCCCAAACTCCCGAGCCGTTTTCCATGTCCCGAGCTTTCACGCCTCGCCGTCTGCTGCTGGCCGTCCTGCTGGTCGCGCTGTCCGCGCTGGTCCTTCTCGGCCAGAGCTTCCGGGTCTTCGACCGGGCCTGGTTCGCCGTCCAGGAGTGGCGTCACGCCGATGCCTGGAAAGAGCGCTCGATATGGCTGCCGGACTACCGCGTGCGGATCGAGGCGCAGCCCATCGAGGGGTTGAACGACGACGTTTCCGCGCTGACCTTCGATCCCGACCGGCGCACCCTGTTCACCGTGACCAACCAGCCGGCGCAGATCATCGAGCTGTCCTTGCAGGGCAAGGTACTGCGGACCATCCCGCTGACCGGCTTCGGCGACGCCGAGGCCATCGAGTACATCAGCCGCGGCGTCTACGTGATCACCGACGAGCGCCAGCAACGCCTGGTCAAGGTGCGCCTGGAGGACGACACGCGCTTCATCGACGCTGCCGATGCCCAGCAGCTTTCGCTGGGTATCGGCCTCAACGGCAACAAGGGTTTCGAAGGGCTAGCTTACGACGCCGAGGGCAAGCGCCTGTTCGTCGCCAAGGAGCGTGACCCGGTGCGCATCTACGAGATCCACGGTTTCCCCCACACCCAGGCGGACAAACCGTTCGCCGTGCACGTGGTGGACGACCCCGGGCGCGACAAGCGCCTGTTCGTCCGCGACCTGTCCAGCCTGCAGTTCGACGAGGGCACCGGGCACCTGCTGGCGTTGTCCGACGAGTCGCGTCTGGTAGTCGAGCTGGACACCGACGGCGAGCCGGTCAGCACCCTGTCGCTGCTGCGCGGCATGCACGGCCTGAAGCGCAGCGTGCCGCAGGCCGAGGGCGTGGCGATGGACGACCGTGGCGTGCTCTACCTGGTCAGCGAGCCGAACCTGTTCTACGTGTTCAGCAAGGACGAGCCGGCGCAGCCCTGACGCGGCCTACGGGGACGGCAGGAGCGTCCCCTGGCCCGCTCAGAACTGCCAGTTCACCCCGAGCGAATAGCCCGCCTGGTTGCCTTCGCTGTGGGCGAAGCGGCTGTTGGCTTCGGCGAAGACCCCGAGCTGCTCGGTGATCGCCAGTTGCGCGCCAAGCTGGGCGCGGCCGAAATCCTTGTCCACGCCGCCCATGTCGGCGACCCGGACACGCCCGTCGCCGCGGCTGGTCAGGTCCATGTCGTCCAGGCGTCCGTCCGCCAGCTCGCGGACCCAGCGCAGGCTGGCGTAGGGTTGCAGGCGCATTCTCGCGCCCAGCGCCAGCTCGCCGCGCAGGCGCCAGCCGAGACTCGCCTCCAGCGAGTCGTAGTCCTGCTTCTCGTAGCCGAGTGCGGTACGCAGGGCCTCGTCCTCGCGGAAGTCGTCGATGCGGTAGTGCATGTAGTCGAGGCCGGCCAGCGGCCCGCTCCGCAGTTCGCCGAAGCTGAAGTCATAGCCGCCTTCCAGCCGGGCGCCCCAGGACCAGGCCGAGGTGTCGCCCGACAGACGCTGGTCGAGCAGCACCGGCCCGCCGGCGGCCTGGAGGTAGACCGAACGCTTGCTGTCGTAGCGGGTATGCCCGAGGTTCAGCTCGCCGGCCAGCCATTCCGGACCGCCGTCGTTGTACAGGCCGAACAGGCCGAGCTGCCAGGTGTCGCCCTCGATGCGCCCACCATGGTCCAGCTTGTCGCGGCTGCGCTGGAAGGCCAGGCTGCCGCCGAGGGTCAGGGCCTCGCTGTAGCGGTAGTCGCCGAGCAGATGCACGCCGGCGCGCCTGGACTCCGGATTGCCAGGCATGTCGAAACCGCTGTCCGGCGAGACCTCGCCCTCCGCGCCCACCTCGCCGTCGAAGCTGCCTACCGGCCGGTTGCTGCCGAGCAGGGTCAGCCAGCGGCGGTCGTGCAGGCGGGTCAGTGCCTGATGCTGGCGCTGCAACTGGTCTTCCATCTGCCGCGCCAGGGCGCCGCCGGAGGCGGTGGAGGCCAGCAGGTCGGCGTTGGTCAGCTCCAGCACCAGGCGCGTCAGCAGGCGGGAAAAGTCGCGCATGCGTTGCTCGATGCGCTCCTGGCCGAGGGCGTTGGTCAGTACTTCCTTGTTGTCCTCGGCCGGGTCGTGCCAGGTTGAGCCGCCGGGAATCGCCGGGTTGTCGGTCTGCTCGTAGCCGTCCAGGTCGCCCAGTTCCCAGTTGGTCGCCTCGATGAACAACACCGGGATGTCCATCCCGTTGAAGCTTTCGCCGTCGCTGCAGCAGCCGGTACCCGCCGGGTATTCGGCGTTCAGGCCGGGGTTGGTGAGCAACGGGATGTCCAGCTCGCGGGCGATGCGCAGGATCTGTTCGCGGTAGGCGCCGAGGGCCGGGCTGGACACGCTGTTGGAGCCGGCATGGGCGTACATCTTGTCGCCGGTGACCAGGCTGTCGAGGTTGATCATTCCCAGCAGGTTGGCGCGCTGGCTGGCGTCGAGGGACTCGACGTAGGCACGCGAACCGCGCAGGCCTTCCTCCTCGGCGCCGAAACCGACCACCTCGAGGCCGTTCTCCAGGGCGATGCCGCCGAGGTTGCGGGCGATCTCGGTGAGCACCGCCGCGCCCGAGGCGTTATCGTCCAGGCCCTGCAGGGTCGGGCGACCGTAGTAGGTGTCGTAGTGCGCGCCGAGTACCAGGAACTTCCCGCTGCTACCGGGCGCCGAGGCGATGACGTTCTGTGAACTGCGGTTGCCGGCCCAGGTGAAGTCCTGGCGACTGGTCTGGTAGCCGAAGCCCAGGCGCGACTGCATCAGTTCGCTGGCGCCGGCGAAGCTGGCGGTGCCGCGATAGCGGCCCGGGTAGTCGGTGATCAGGCGCTCCAGGGTCTCCCCGGCGTATTCCCCGTATTGGTAGGCGTTGGCGCCCAACGACAGCGCGGCACATCCCAGGCCTACAGCGACAGCTAATGGTTTGAACACGGCACTTTCCTCTGTGTCGGTACGATGGTGCATCGAATGATGCTCGCGCCGCGGAAAGCAGGATGCGGACCGTTTCATGTCCCGGTGGCACGAAGTGACGCCTGGTCGACCTGCGGTGTCGCCAGGTTGTAAGAAGCGTCGCTCCTGGCGATGGGCGGGAAGCTTCGTGCTGGACGTAGTGTTACCGGCGATGGCCGGTACTGGGGCGTGACTTCCCGTTTCGGGGCTTGGTAACCGCGAGCGGTCGATTTACAGTGCTCGCCCTGCCGATCTCCTGGATACCCGTCGCATGAACATTTTCCGCGAAGCCCTGCTCAACCGTCGCCTGAAGAAGGCCCTGGCACGTCACGGTTGCCGCATGGCCAGCGGGGTCGAGACGCTGCGCGACGGCACGCAGGTGACGCTGGAGCCGAACGTGAAGCTGGGCAAGGCGAAGATCCATTCGCCGGCACTGGAGGTCGGCGCCTATACCGACGTGGTCAGCGGCTGCGAGTTCTTGGAGGTGGCCAGCATCGGCCGCTTCTGCTCGATCGCCACCGGGGTGGTGATCGGTCAGCCGCGCCGCTCGCATCCAATGCACTGGCTGAGCACCCACGCCTTCACCGCCAATCCGAAGCTGTTGCGCAAGCCGTTGCAGCCCGAGCGCGAAGCGACCCCGGCGCGGATCGGCCACGATGTATGGATCGGGCGTGACGCGCTGATCCTCGATGGGGTGGAGATCGGCACCGGCGCGGTGATCGGCGCGCAATCGCTGGTCAATCGCGACGTGCCGCCCTACGCGGTGGTGGCGGGCTCGCCGGCGCGGGTGCTCCGCTATCGCTTCGCGCCGGAGCTGATCGAGCGACTGCTGGCGAGTCGCTGGTGGGAGTTGCCGCTGGACGTGCTCGGCGAATTGCCGCTGGACGATCCGCAGGCCTGCGTCGAGGCGCTGGAGCGTCGGCCGCCGCAGGCGTGCCAGGAGGCGCGGCGCTTGCGCATCCGGCACAAGCCGTTCGCCATCGAATGGCTGTCCTGAGGCCCGCAGCCGCCGCCGGTGTCGACGGCGGCCAGGGCTGGGTCAGCTTTCGTCGCTGAGACCGGCTTCCGGCGCTGCGCGCTTCACCGACTGCACGCCGGCTTCGGCGTTGGCCTGGCTGGCATAGAGCTGGCTCTGGCCGACGACCTGGCCATTGGTGGCCTTGAGCACGAAGTGGAACTTGCCGTTGCTGGCCGGCTTGACCTCGAAGGCACCGTCGCGCTGGGAGTTCTTGCGCACCGACTCGATGCCGCCGAGCGCCGAGTCCTTGGCCTTGTACAGTTCGCTGGTGAGAATGATCTCGCCGTTGGCGGCATGCAGGTTGAAGTGGAACTGGCCGTCTTTCGCTTTCTTCAGATGGAATTTGGCTGCCATGTCTAGCTCCTTGTTCACGGGGTGAGGCGGATCGCAACGGACCAGCCGTCTGCTGAGACACAGCGTAGCCGCTTTTGTTGCAGTGTCGCCCCGCACCGGTCATCGGCCTGGGGCGAGCGGGCTCAGGCCTTGAGGGTCTTGACGCCGTCGGCGGTGCCGAGCAGCAGCAGGTCGGCCGGGCGGGCGGCGAACAGGCCGTTGGTGACCACGCCGACGATGGCGTTGATCTTCTCTTCCAGTTCCACCGGGCTGTCGATGCGCAGGTTGTGCACGTCGAGGATGATATTGCCGTTGTCGGTCAGCACGCCTTCGCGGTAGACCGGATCGCCGCCGAGCTTCACCAGTTGGCGGGCGACGTGGCTGCGAGCCATCGGGATGACCTCCACCGGCAGCGGGAACTGGCCGAGGATGGGCACCAGCTTGCTGGCATCGGCGATGCAGATGAAGGTCTTGGCCACCGCGGCGACGATCTTCTCGCGGGTCAGCGCGGCACCGCCGCCCTTGATCAGCTCCAGGCGCTCGTTGCTTTCGTCGGCGCCGTCGACGTAGAACTCCAGCTCGCTGACCGTGTTCAGCTCGTAGACCGGGATGCCATGCTCCTTCAGGCGCCTGGCGGTGGCCTCCGAACTGGCCACTGCGCCGTCGAACTCGGCCTTGTGGCGGGCCAGGGCATCGATGAAGAAGTTGGCGGTGGAGCCTGTGCCGACGCCGACGATGCTCTTGCTGTCGAGGTGCGGAAGAATGTGGTCGACGGCGGCCTGTGCCACTGCCTGCTTGAGCTGATCCTGGTTCATCCCGGGTGCCTGTCTGGTTGCCTGGCCGGCCGTCCCGGCGGCGCAGGCGGAGGGTGCGCGCGGCCGGGGCGGCCCGGCGGGTTTCCGGCACGTCCTGTGCCGCTGCGATACGAAGGGACGAATTATAGCGGCCTGGCGTCCTCCGGTCTTGCCCCGGATGACCGGCAGTCGCGGTGTTTTCCTGCGGCACGCCGGTAGTCCGCCCGGCGGGCCTGGAGTAGACTCCGGGCTTCCGTGAAGTCCGCCGAACCGCCTCCGATGCTCGAACAATACGTCAAGAAGATCCTCACCTCGCGCGTCTACGACGTCGCGGTGGAAACGCCCCTGCAACCCGCCCGCCAGTTGTCCGAACGCCTCGGCAACCAGGTCCTGCTCAAGCGCGAGGACCTGCAGCCGGTGTTTTCCTTCAAGATCCGCGGCGCCTACAACAAGGTCGCGCAGCTCACCGAGGAGGAGAAGGCCCGCGGGGTGATCGCCGCCTCGGCCGGCAACCACGCCCAGGGCCTGGCCCTGGCGGCCAAGCGGCAGGGGATCAGGGCGGTCATCGTGATGCCCAAGACCACCCCCGAGATCAAGGTCCAGGCGGTGCGCGCCCACGGCGCCAAGGCGGTGCTGCACGGCGACGCCTTCCCCGAGGCGCTGGCCCACGCGCTGAAGCTGGTCGACGAGAAGGGCTACACCTTCGTCCATCCCTACGACGATCCGGACACCATCGCCGGCCAGGGCACCGTGGCCATGGAGATCCTCCGCCAGCAGCCCGGCCGCCTCGATGCGATCTTCGTCCCGGTGGGCGGTGGCGGACTGGTCGCCGGCATCGCCGCCTACGTCAAGTACCTGCGTCCGGAGATCAAGGTGATCGGCGTCGAGCCGGACGAGTCGAACTGCCTGCAGGCGGCCATGGCCGCCGGCGAGCGGGTGGTGCTGGGCCAGGTCGGGCTGTTCGCCGACGGCGTGGCGGTGGCGCAGATCGGCCAGCACACCTTCGACATCTGCAAGGACCACGTCGACGAAGTGATCACCGTCAGCACCGACGAGATCTGTGCGGCGATCAAGGACATCTACGACGACACCCGCTCGATCACCGAGCCGGCCGGCGCGCTGGCGGTGGCCGGGATCAAGAAGTACGTCGAGCGCGAGCGCGCCGAGGGGCAGACCCTGGTGGCGATCGACTCCGGCGCCAACGTCAACTTCGATCGCCTGCGGCATGTCGCCGAACGCGCCGAACTGGGCGAGCGCCGCGAAGCGATCATCGCGGTGACCATTCCCGAGCGGCCGGGCAGCTTCAAGGCCTTCTGCGAGGCGGTCGGCAAGCGCCAGATCACCGAGTTCAACTATCGCTACCACAGCGGCAGCGAGGCGCACATCTTCGTCGGCGTGCAGACCCACCCGGAGAACGACCCGCGCGAGGCGCTGGTGGCCTATCTGCGCGAGAAGGGCTTCCCGGTCCTCGACCTGACCGACAACGAACTGGCCAAGCTGCACATCCGCCACATGGTTGGCGGCCATGCAGTGAAAGTCAGCGACGAGATGGTGTTCCGCTTCGAATTCCCCGAGCGGCCCGGCGCGCTGTTCAACTTCCTCACCAAGCTCGGCGGGCGCTGGAACATCTCGATGTTCCACTACCGCAACCATGGCGCGGCCGACGGCCGGGTGGTGGCCGGGTTGCAGGTGCCGGAAGACGAGCGCCACCTGATCCCGCAGACCCTGGAGGCGATCGGCTATCCGTACTGGGACGAGACCGCCAACCCGGCCTACCAGCTGTTCCTCGGCTGACCCGCGGCGGCTCGCCGACACGGGCTGCTAAGCTTCACGGGCAGGTGATCTCCTTCCTCGGGAACTGAGCCCGCCCCCGGCCCCTCAAACGGGCCGGGAACACGGACAAGGATGCGCTGATGGAACATTTTCTCCAGATCAAGATTCTCCACGGAGTCGCCACCGTGCTGCTCTTCGGCGGCCTGCTCGGCCTGGCGTTCTACGCCTGGCGCAGCTGGCGGACGGGCGACGCGGCGCGGATCGCGCGCGGTTTCAAGCGGGTCCGCCTGATCGGCTGGCCGCTGCTGGGGCTCAGCCTGCTGGCCCTGCCGGTCAGCGGCTGGTGGCTGGTGCACCTGGCCGGCTGGCCGTTGGGCCAGAGCTGGCTGCTGTTCGGCGCCTGCCTCTATCTGCTCGGCTGCATCTTCTGGCTGGTCCTCGCCGGCCGCCTGGCGCGGGTCCAGCACCAGGCCGGCGCCGCCGAGACGGCGGGGGCCGCGCTGGGCGAGCAGACCCTGCGCGAGATCAAGGTGGGCCTGGTCATGGCCCTGCTCGGTGCGGCCAGCTTCATCGCGGTGGCGGTACTGATGGTCAGCAAGCCGCTCTGAAACGCCAACGAAATGGACTTCACCGGCCTTCGCCGGTTCTGTAGGAACGCATGCGTATTCTGCTGGTAGGCGCGGGAGGTTTCGTCGGGCGGCACCTGCTCCCGGCGCTGCTCGCCGCCGGACACGAACTGCTCCTCACCGCGCGCCGCCCGCCGGTCGATGCGCCTGCCGGCGTACGCTGGCTGGCGCTCGACCTGGAGCGGCTTGCGGAAAGGCCGGACAGCTTCGCCTGGCCCGCCGGGGTCGACCTGCTGATCAACGCCGCCGGCACCATGAGCCTCGACGAGGCGAGCATGGCTCGCGTCCAGGACAGCGGCGCGCGAGCACTCTTCGACCTCGCTGCGGCCCATGGGGCGAAGGTCCTGCAGATTTCCGCGCTGGGCGCCGGTGCGCACCCGGACGTGGCCTTCCTCGCCAGCAAGGCGGCGGCCGACCGCCACCTGCTGGAACTGGGCATCCCGGCGCTGGTGCTGCGCCCGTCCCTGCTGCTGGGGCCGGGCGGCGCCAGCAGCGCCTGGCTGGAACGCCTGTCGCCGCTACCGCTGATTCCCTTGCTGGACAATCGCGCGCGCCTGCAACCGCTGCATGTCGAGGACCTGGTCGGCGCGGTGCTGGCCTTGCTGCGCTGCTGGCCGGAGCGGGCGCAGGTGATTCCGCTGGTGGGTCCGCAGGCGCTGACCCAGGGCGAGCTGCTGGACGAGCTGCGCCGCGCCCAGGGTTGGCCGCGCGGCCGCTATGTGGTGCCGCCCGCGGCGCTTCTCGATGCGTTGGGCGGGCTTGGCCGGCGTGCTGGCTGGCGGACACTGAGTCCATCGATGCTGAAGCTGGTGCGCCACGACAACCTGGCCGACCCGGCACTCCTCGATGAGGCCTGCGGCTATCGTTGCGCGCCGCTGGCCAGTCGGCTGCTCGGCTGGCCGCAGGCGGCACGCAGCCTGGCGGCGCTGATGCGGCCGCTGATGCTGGCGGCCCTGGTGCTGATCTGGCTGGGTACCCTGGTCGCCTGCCTGGGGCCGGGTTACGGCTGGGGCCTGCGGATCCTCGGCGAGGCCGGCATCCACGGCTGGCCGGCGAGCCTGGCGGTGATCGCCGGGGCCCTGCTCGACGGCGCGCTCGGCGTCGGCCTGCTGCTCCGCCGCTGGCGTCGGCGCGCGCTGCTGGCGCAGTTCTGGCTGATGCTTGGCTACAGCCTGGCGATCAGCCTGATCCTGCCGCACTACTGGTACGACCCCTACATGGCGGTCGGCAAGAACATCGTGCTGATGGTGGCCACGCTCTGGCTGCTGGGCGACGAACCTCGAGCCAGGGAGGCCCGTGGATGAACCTTTACCTGCTGCTGAAGACCCTGCATATCCTTTCCTCGACCATTCTCTTCGGCACCGGCCTGGGGTCGGCCTACTACGCCCTGCGTGCCTGGCGCAGCGGGCAGTTGCCGGTGATCGCGGTGACCTTCCGCCACCTGGTCACCGCCGACTGGCTGTTCATCGCCACCACCGCGGTGTTCCAGCCGCTCAGCGGCCTGGCCATGGTGCATGTCGCCGGCTGGTCGCTGGCCCAGGGCTGGTTGCTGTGGAGCCTGGGCCTCTACGTGTTCGCCGGGCTCTGCTGGCTACCGGTGGTGTGGTTGCAGATCCGCGTACGCGACATGGCCGAGGCGGCCTTGCGCGAGGCGCGGCCCATCGAACCGCTGGCGTACCGCTACATGAACGCCTGGTTCATCCTCGGCTGGCCGGCCTTCATCGCCTTCATGGTCATCTTCTACCTGATGGTCAACAAGCCGGTCTGAGAGTCCGCTCGGCGCAACCAGAGCAACGCCAGGACCAGGAACGCCAGGGAGCCGCCCCAGTACAACCAGGCGAAGCCGCCGGGCCGCTCCAGCAGGAGGAAGGCCAGGGCCGGGCCCAGCGCGGCGCCGAGGTCCTGGACGATGGAATAGCGGGTCATGAAGCCGACCACGTCGCCGGCGCGGGCGACGTCGGCGGCGAGGGCGTCGGTCAGGGTGGTGAGGGCGGTGGCGACCAGCATCACCAGCAGGGCGATGGCCAGCCAGGCGAGAATGGGCAGCCTGCTGGAAAGCAGGCCGAAGCCCATTGCGCCGACCAGTAGCGCAGCCACGTAGAAGCGCCGACGCCCGCGCGGGCCATCCGACCAGGCACCGAAGCGCCCGGCCAGCCAGGGCTCCCAGGACCAGCGCAGGGCCTGGATGATCCCGGAGAGGCCGGCGGCGCTGAGCGCCAGGCCGAGCAGGCTGACCTCGGTGCCGAAGCTGCGGGCGATCAGCGCGCTCAGGGTGGCGGCGAGTACGCCCTGGATCAGGAGCGCGGTGGCGAAGCCGCTGAGGATCACCAGGCCGCGCGGCGGCGGGCGCCTGGCGACGCTGGTGGCTGCCGTTGCGGCGGAGGTCCGCGCATGTCCGGCGGGACTCTCCGGCAGGTCGAAACCCTTCGCCAGCAGCGGCAGGCCGAGCAGTGCCAGGAGCGCGAAGGACAGCGCCAGCGCCGGCAGGCCGAGGACCGGCACCAGCAGCCCGCCGAGCAGCATGCCGACCAGGCTGCCCAGGCGGTAGAGGCCGTTGTACAGGCCCATGGCGCGGCCGCGCTGGTGGTCGGCGGCGCAGTAGACCACCGCCGAGAGCCCGCCGATGCGGAAGAACGACCAGCCGATCCCCCACAGTCCGCGCAGCAGCACCCAGGCCAGGAAACCGCTGGCCAGGCCGTAGCCGGCGGTGCTCAGCACGCCGATGACGACCGCCAGGAGCAGGCCGGTCTTCAGTGCCAGGTGCTTGTACAGGCGGCCGATCAGCGGATTGAAGGGCAGGCGGATCAGGCGGTTGATCGACAGCAGCACGCCGACCTGCCAGAGCGCCTCCAGGCCGACCTCGTGCCAGTAGATCGGCAAGGCGATATAAAGCATCGAATCGCCGGCCAGGCATAGCGCGGTGACCAGGGCGACGATCACGACCGGCCGCAGCGAGCCGGGAGCGGGGGCTGTGTGGGGCATCCTGGGTCCGCCGTGGCGCCGCCCGTCGGACGGCGCGCTTGTCAGTGGGTCAACGCAGGGAAATGATCGGCCAGCCGCGTTTTTCCGCCTCGGCGCGCAGGCGCGGATCGGGGTCGACGGCCACCGGCCGGCTGACCTTTTCCAGCAGCGGCAGGTCGTTCAGCGAGTCGCTGTAGAAGCTGGCGCCTTCCAGGTCCAGGCCGTTCTCGTCGAGCCAGCGTTGCAGGCGCACCACCTTGCCGCCCTGGAAGCAGGGCACGTCGAAGGTCTGCCCGGTGTAGCGGCCGTCGCGCATCTCGCACTCGGTGGCGATCAGGGTCTCCACCCCGAGCCGTTCGGCGATGGGGCCGGTGACGAAGCGGTTGGTGGCGGTGATGATCACCAGCCGGTCGCCGGCGGCGCGGTGCTCGGCGAGCAGCGCCTCGCCCTTGGCCAGCACGATCGGCTCGATCACTTCCTGCATGAACTGGCGGTGCCAGGTTTCCAGCTGGGCCATCTCGGTGCGACCGAGGATCGCCTGGGTGAAAGCCTGGTAGGCAAGGACGTCGAGCTTGCCGGCGACGTAGTCGGCATAGAAGGCGTCGTTGCGCGCCTGGTATTCGGCGGCGTCGACCAGGCCGCGCTGGCACAGCCATTCGCCCCAGCTATGGTCGCTGTCGCCGGCGAGCAGGGTGTTGTCGAGATCGAAAAGGGCCAGACGCACGGGGTGACTCCATCGGTTGGCGGGTGGCGGAAGGGCCGTGAGAGCCTTTTGCGAAGGCTCCCACCGGGCCTTGGGAAAGCCCCTAGCCTACCGGCTTTTGCCGGCCCTGTATCCTCCCCGCACGAGTCGCAAAGCCGCGCGTTGCCGCTATCACAAGCTTTATGGAACAATGCGGGCACATGCGATTTCGAGGATGTCCCAGCGTGATCGATTCCGATGGTTTTCGCCCGAATGTCGGCATCATTCTCGCCAACGAGGCGGGGCAGGTGCTGTGGGCGCGACGTATCAATCAGGAAGCCTGGCAGTTCCCGCAGGGAGGCATCAATGATCGCGAAACGCCGGAAGAGGCGCTGTATCGCGAATTGAACGAAGAAGTCGGGCTGGAGGCCGGGGACGTGCGCATCCTGGCCTGTACCCGCGGCTGGCTGCGCTACCGTTTGCCGCAGCGCCTGGTGCGGACCCACAGCCAGCCGCTGTGCATCGGCCAGAAGCAGAAATGGTTCCTGCTGCGGCTGATGTCCGACGAGGCGCGCGTGCGCATGGATATCACCAGCAAGCCCGAGTTCGACGGCTGGCGCTGGGTGAGTTACTGGTACCCCCTGGGACAGGTGGTGACCTTCAAGCGCGAGGTCTACCGCCGCGCCCTGAAGGAACTGGCCCCGCGCCTTCTGGCGCGGGACTGAACACGGAGACAAGGCCCCGAGCATGCTCAACACGCTGCGCAAGATCGTCCAGGAAGTGAACTCCGCCAAGGATCTGAAGGCGGCGCTGGGCATCATCGTGCAGCGGGTCAAGGAAGCCATGGGTACCCAGGTCTGCTCGGTGTACCTGCTCGACACCGAGACCCAGCGTTTCGTCCTGATGGCCACCGAAGGCCTCAACAAGCGTTCCATCGGCAAGGTCAGCATGGCTCCCAGCGAAGGCCTGGTCGGCCTGGTCGGCACCCGTGAGGAGCCGCTCAACCTGGAGAACGCCGCCGCCCACCCGCGCTACCGCTATTTCGCCGAGACCGGCGAGGAGCGCTACGCGTCGTTCCTCGGCGCGCCGATCATCCACCATCGGCGGGTGATGGGGGTGCTGGTGGTGCAGCAGAAGGAGCGCCGCCAGTTCGACGAAGGCGAGGAAGCCTTCCTCGTCACCATGAGCGCCCAGCTCGCCGGGGTCATCGCGCATGCCGAGGCGACCGGTTCGATCCGCGGCCTGGGCAAGCTCGGCAAGGGCATCCAGGAAGCCAAGTTCGTCGGCGTGCCCGGCGCCCCCGGGGTCGGGGTGGGCAAGGCGGTGGTGGTGTTGCCGCCGGCCGACCTGGAAGTGGTGCCGGACAAGCAGGTCGACGACATCGACGCCGAGATCGCCCTGTTCAAGCAGGCCCTGGAGGGCGTTCGCGCCGACATGCGCGCGCTGTCGAGCAAGCTCGCCAGCCAGCTGCGCAAGGAAGAACGCGCGCTGTTCGACGTCTACCTGATGATGCTCGACGATGCCTCCATCGGCAACGAGGTCAAGCGCATCATCCGTACCGGCCAGTGGGCCCAGGGCGCCCTGCGCCAGGTGGTGATGGAGCACGTGCAGCGCTTCGAGCTGATGGACGACGCCTATCTCCGCGAGCGCGCCTCCGACGTCAAGGACATAGGTCGCCGCCTGCTCGCCTACCTCCAGGAAGAACGCAAGCAGAACCTGACCTACCCGGAACAGACCATCATCGTCAGCGAGGAGCTGTCGCCGGCGATGCTCGGCGAGGTGCCGGAAGGGCGCCTGGTCGGCCTGGTCTCGGTGCTCGGCTCGGGCAACTCGCACGTGGCGATCCTCGCCCGTGCCATGGGCATCCCCACGGTGATGGGGGCGGTCGACCTGCCGTACTCCAAGGTCGACGGTATCGACCTGATCGTCGATGGCTACCACGGCGAGGTCTACACCAACCCCTCCGCCGAGCTGGTGCGCCAGTACAGCGACGTGGTCGCCGAGGAGCGCGAGCTGAGCAAGGGCCTGGCGGCCCTGCGCGAGCTGCCCTGCGAGACCCTCGACGGCCACCGCATGCCGCTCTGGGTCAACACCGGCCTGCTCGCCGATGTCGCCCGCGCCCAGGAGCGTGGCGCCGAGGGCGTGGGCCTGTACCGCACCGAAGTGCCGTTCATGATCAACGACCGCTTCCCCAGCGAGAAGGAACAGTTGGCGATCTACCGCGAGCAGCTCAGTGCCTTCCACCCGCTGCCGGTGACCATGCGCACCCTGGATATCGGCGGCGACAAGGCGCTGTCCTACTTCCCGATCAAGGAAGACAACCCGTTCCTCGGCTGGCGCGGCATCCGCGTCACCCTCGACCACCCGGAGATCTTCCTGGTCCAGACCCGCGCCATGCTCAAGGCCAGCGAAGGACTGGACAACCTGCGCATCCTGCTGCCGATGATCTCCGGCACCCACGAGCTGGAAGAGGCCCTGCACCTGATCCACCGCGCCTGGGGCGAGGTGCGCGACGAGGGCGTGGACATCGCCATGCCGCCCATCGGCATGATGGTCGAGATTCCCGCCGCCGTGTACCAGACCCGCGAGCTGGCCCGCCAGGTCGACTTCCTTTCGGTCGGTTCGAACGACCTGACCCAGTACCTGCTGGCGGTCGACCGCAACAATCCGCGGGTCGCCGACCTCTACGACTACC
Organism: Pseudomonas sp. 203-8; assembly: GCF_020708595.1. Lineage (NCBI taxonomy): Bacteria > Pseudomonadati > Pseudomonadota > Gammaproteobacteria > Pseudomonadales > Pseudomonadaceae > Pseudomonas > Pseudomonas sp. 203-8. Next base: position 83,821 of record NZ_JAJFDF010000008.1, read on the forward strand.
TGCATCCGGCTGTGCTGCATGCGTTGAAGAAGGTGGTCGACGATGCCCACCTGGAAGGCAAGCCGGTGAGCATCTGCGGCGAGATGGCCGGCGATCCCGCGGCTGCCGTGCTGCTGATGGCGATGGGCTTCGACAGCCTGTCGATGAACGCCACCAACCTGCCCAAGGTGAAGTGGCTGCTGCGCCAGATCACCCTGGACAAGGCCCGGGACCTGCTCGGCCAGTTGCTCACCTTCGACAACCCGCAGGTCATCCACAGCTCGCTGCACCTGGCGTTGCGCAACCTCGGCCTGGGTCGCGTGATCAACCCGGCGGCTACCGTCCAGCCCTGATTTCCCGCGCGCCGGACGCTTCGTCGTGCGGCGCTTACGCTTTCCCCGCAAGCGTATAGACTGCCTGCCATTCGGTAGAGGCCACTGGCCAGTCGAACGTGCGAGGGATTGCCGCAAAATGGACGAACGGGCGTCGAAGCCGCCAGGTCTTCTTCCGCTGTCACGCGAAGACCTTGAGAAAACCCTGCGATATGCCCTGGAGATCGTCAGCGACGGGATCTGGGACTGGAACATCGCGACCAACCAGGTCAGCCGCAGCGCCGGCTGGTACCTGATGCTCGGCTATCCGCCGCATAGCCTGCCGGAGAGCGTGGAGACCTGGAGGAGCATCATCCATCCCGAGGACTATCCGCGGGTGATGGCCAGCTTCCAGGCCTACCTCGACGGCGAAAGCCCGGAATACTGCGAGGAATACCGCTGCCGCACCTACAGCGGGGATTACCTGTGGATCAGCGATCGCGGGCGTTTCGTCGAGTTCGACGAGCGCGGCGAGCCGCGGCGGATGATCGGTGCGCACCACGAGATCCATCAGCGCAAGCTGGTCGAGCTGGAGTTGCAGCAGCGCAACGAGGAACTGTTCGACTGGAACCTGCGTCTCGAGGAACTGGTGGCCGAGCGCACCGAGGCGCTGCACCGGGTCAACCAGGCGCTGGCCTCGAAGATGGCCGAGGCCCAGCGCCTGAGCGAAATCGATCCGCTCACCGAGCTGTACAACCGACGCAAGTTCGAGCAGTGCCTGCACCATGAATGGATGCGCCGGCAGCGCCATGGACGCGCCACGGCACTGGTGATGATCGATGTCGATCACTTCAAGCGGATCAACGACCTGTTCGGCCACTCCACCGGTGATCGCGTGCTGGTCGCCTTCGGCCGCCTGGTTGCCAGCGAGCTGCGCGAGGTCGACGTGCTGGCGCGCTGGGGTGGCGAGGAGTTCATCCTGCTGCTCCCGGAAACCGGCCTGGAGGCCGCGGCGGCCTTGGCCGAACGCCTGCGCCAGCGGGTTCGCTCGCAGTCCTTCGAGATGGGCGAGCGGTTGACCGCCAGCTTTGGCGTCGGCGTGCTGAATGATGGCGAGACCCTCGACCTGCTGCTGTGCCGGGTGGACGACGCCCTCTATCGGGCCAAGCAGCGTCGCGATTGCGTGGCCTGTTGCTGAAGGTCAGCCTGGCGGCAGCACCAGGCTGACCTCGCCGAGCCGGGCGCCGGACGGCCCGAAGCTGCGCTCGATCATCTCCCGCGTGCCGTCGGCGTGTACCCGTACGACGCTGCTGGCGCGAGTGCCGTAGCTCGGGCTGGCGATGAACACGCTGGAGAGCAGGCGTTCCGTGGCCAGACCCACGCCGGTATCCGGCAACTGGCCGTCGGCGGCCGGCGCTGCGTCGGCCAGCAGCTCCATCAGGGCCTGCGGATGCGGCTCGGCAAGCCGCTCGGCGAGGGCGGCGCGAGCCTTGAGCAGCTTCGGCCAGGGCGTATCGAGGGCCGCGTTGGACAGCCCGTAGATCCCCGCCGGCAGCAGGCGCGGTGGCCCTACGCGGGGGTTGTAGTGCCAGAGCTGATGGCGATCGCCAATGAGCAGGTTGAAGCCGGAATAGTCCGCGGCGCGCCCGGCGACCTGCGCCAGGTAGTCGGCCGGGTTGCCGCCGCCGCGCAGGAAGTCCGCCACCAGTTCGCCACGGGAGCGCTTGCCGAGAGCCTGCGACGGATCGCGGACGTTGGTCAGGGCGGCGAAACGGCCGGCCGGGCCGAGCCCCAGCCAGGTGCCGCCGGCCTCCAGGTCGCGTCCGGCGAATACCCCCTCGGCGTCCTCCCAGGCCGCCAGCGGCAGGCTCGGGCGGGCATAGAATTCGTCACGGTTGGCGGCGACCAGCAGCGGCAGGGCGTGCCCCGGTTGCCAGGCGAAGACGATCAGGCACATGCGCGATCCTTGGGATGGGCTGGCCGTCAGGCTAAAGGCATCCGCCATCGCCGTTCAAGCACGACGCCTGCCGCACGGCGCGCAATTCCGTTACCATGCCGGCTTTCCAACGGGGGCGTGCATGGAGTTTCTCCTCTATATCGTGCTGGGCGCCTGTGCCGGCGTGCTGGCCGGACTGTTCGGCGTCGGCGGCGGCCTGATCATCGTCCCGGCGCTGGTCTTCAGCTTCACCGCGCACGGTTTCGGCGGCGACGTCCTGACCCAGATGGCGGTCGGCACCTCCCTGGCGACCATCGTCTTCACTTCGATCAATTCCATTCTCGAACACCATCGGCGCGGCGCGGTGCGCTGGCCGGTGTTCGCCTGGATGACCCTCGGCATCCTCATCGGCAGTGCCCTCGGCGCGCTGACCGCGGCGCAGATCAAGGGGCCGCTGTTGCAGAAGATAATCGGGGTGTTCGCCATCCTGGTCGCTTTGCAGATGGTTCTCGACCTCAAGCCCAAGGGTAGCCGCGAGGTGCCCGGCAAGGGCGGCCTGACCCTGGCCGGCGCGGTGATCGGCTGGGCCTCGGCGATCTTCGGCATCGGCGGCGGTTCGCTGACCGTGCCTTTCCTCAGTTGGCGCAGCGTGCCGATGCAGCAGGCGGTGGCGACTTCCTCGGCCTGCGGCCTTCCTATCGCCATTTCCGGCGCTCTGTCGTTCATCGCGGTCGGCTGGCACAACCCGCAGTTGCCGGAGTGGAGCCTGGGCTACGTCTATCTGCCGGCGTTGGTCGGCATCGCCGCCACCAGTATGCTGTTCGCCCGCTTCGGCGCGCGCCTGGCGCATCGTTTGTCGCCGCGCGTACTCAAGCGACTGTTCGCCCTGCTGCTGTTCAGCGTGGGCATAAGTTTCCTGACCCCCGATCTCGCTTTTCTGTCGTAGGAGTTATCGATGCTGACGTATCCCCAGATCGATCCGGTTGCGCTGGCCATCGGCCCGCTGAAGATCCACTGGTACGGGCTGATGTACCTGATCGGGATCGGCGGCGCCTGGCTGCTGGCGTCGCGCCGGATGAAGCGCTTCGACCCGACCTGGACCAAGGAGCGCCTTTCCGACCTGGTCTTCTGGGTCGCCTGCGGCGTGATCCTCGGTGGCCGCCTGGGCTACGTGCTGTTCTACAACCTGGACGAGTACATCGCCAACCCGACGCTGATCTTCGAGGTCTGGAAAGGCGGCATGTCCTTCCATGGCGGCCTGCTCGGCGTGATGCTGGCGGTCTGGTGGTTCGGCAAGCGCCATGGCAAGAGCTTCTTCCAGCTGATGGACTTCATCGCCCCGCTGGTGCCCATCGGCCTGGGCGCCGGGCGCATCGGCAACTTCATCAACTCGGAACTGTGGGGCAAGGTCAGCGATGTGCCCTGGGCCATGGTCTTCCCCAACGGCGGCCCGCTGCCGCGGCATCCCTCGCAGCTGTACCAGTTCGCCCTGGAAGGCGTGGCGCTGTTCGTCATCCTCTGGCTGTTCACCCGCAAGCCACGGCCGACCGCCTCGGTCTCCGGCCTGTTCGTGCTGTGCTACGGGATCTTCCGCTTCGTCGTCGAATTCGTCCGCGTGCCGGATGCCCAGCTCGGCTACCTCGCCTGGGGTTGGCTGACCATGGGCCAGGTGCTCTGCGTACCGATGGTGCTGGCCGGCATTGCCCTGATGGTCTGGGCCTACCGCCGCGACGCGGCGCAGCCGAAGGCGGCCTGAGCCGCTTTTCGTGCCCGGAGCGGATAACGTCGCAGGCGTCATCCGCTCCGGGCAGCCGGCTTTCCGCTCCAGGGCGTGCATGGCTTGCGCCGGTCGCGCCGAACTGGCGATGCCGGCCCCGTCGCCGTAGACTTGGCCATCCTTCTGTCATCCCTCGGTGGGAGCCGCCATGTCGGCGCCGCACCGATATCGATCCGAGCCTCCGATGAAACAGTACCTCGACCTGATGCGCCACGTGCGCGAGCACGGCACCTTCAAGAGCGACCGCACCGGCACCGGCACCTATAGCGTGTTCGGCCACCAGATGCGTTTCGACCTGGCCGCGGGCTTCCCCCTGGTGACCACCAAGAAGTGCCACCTCAAGTCGATCGTCCACGAGCTGCTGTGGTTCCTCAAGGGCTCCACCAATATCGCCTACCTCAAGGAGCACGGCGTCTCGATCTGGGACGAGTGGGCCGACGAGAACGGCGACCTCGGCCCGGTGTATGGCTACCAGTGGCGCTCCTGGCCGGCGCCGGACGGCCGCCACATCGACCAGATCGCCAACCTGATGGCGATGCTGAAGAAGAATCCGGACTCGCGCCGGCTGATCGTCTCCGCCTGGAACCCGGCGCTGATCGACGAGATGGCCCTGCCGCCCTGCCACGCGCTGTTCCAGTTCTACGTCGCCGACGGCAAACTCAGCTGCCAGCTCTACCAGCGTTCGGCGGACATCTTCCTCGGCGTACCCTTCAACATCGCCAGCTATGCCTTGCTGACCCTGATGGTGGCGCAGGTCGCCGGCCTGCAGCCGGGCGAGTTCATCTGGACCGGCGGCGATTGCCACCTGTACGCCAACCACCTGGAGCAGGCCGACCTGCAGCTGACCCGCGAGCCGCTGCCGTTGCCGAGCATGAAGCTGAATCCCGAGGTGAAGGATCTGTTCGACTTTCGCTTCGAGGACTTCGAGCTGGTCGGCTACGAGGCCCATCCGCACATCAAGGCACCGGTCGCGGTCTGACCCTTCGGCGGAGCCGTCGGCTCCGCTCAACCGAACAGGCGACGGTACCAGGGAAGCGCGCGCCAGTCCCGCAAAGCCCGCTCCGCATCTTCTGCGCGTTGCAGCGCCTGTTCCAGGGCCTGCTCCAGCGGAGCGACCGGATGGCTCATGGCATGGCCATGGCAGAGCTGGAAGTCGTCCAGCAGGTTCGGCGGTAGCGCGAAGGCGCCTTCCAGGCGTGCCTGTTCCTCCGCCAGGTAATAGCCGTTGAGGCCGTCGAAGTGGACGAAACGGTAGCCCGCGGCGAGCAGCGGCGCTTTCCACTCGGGGTCGTGGTCGAATGGAGTTTCCGCGAGGATCAGCCACGGGCGCCAGCGGTTCAGGTCGAGGCCGCGGAGCACCGCGCCTTCCAGCCCTTCGACGTCGATCTTGAGGAAGTGGATCGGCCCTTCGACATGGGCCGCGCAGATCGCGTCCAGGGTGCTGACCTTCACTTCGCGCGGGGTGGCCGTGCAGCCCTCGGCCTGGCGCTGGCGGGCTAGCTCGGGGTCCAGGGTGGAGAGACCCGAGGCGGCCATCTCGTAGAGCGTGGCGCGGCCTTCGCGCTCGCCAATGGCGAGGTTCAGGTTGAGGTCTTCCGGCCGTTCCCGCTCCAGCTCGCGGTGCAGGTGGGGCAGCGGTTCGATGTTGATGCCGCGCCAGCCGCGCTCGTAGAACGCCAGGGTGACCGAGTCGATCCGCGGGTGGTTGGCGCCGACGTCGATGTAGAACCCCCTGGGGAAGAGTTTCAGGGCCCGCCAGAGTCGGACGTCTTCCAGGTTCTGCGCGTAGGAAACGAAGGGCATGGGCCTACCTCTTGGGCGATCGTCGCCAGTCTGTCATTCCCCGCGCCCGCTCTCCAGCAATTCGGCCAGCGCGTCGATCTGTTCCTGGCGGTCGCTGCCGCCCACCCGCCTGCCGTTCAGCGACGACCACTCCGGATGCGCGCGCGCCTTGCGCAGCGCTTCCGGCAGCTTGCCTTCGCGCCACTGCTTGTCCTCCGGGGTTTCCAGGCGGATCGCCTCGACCGCCGCGTGGCCGCGCGTTTGCAGGGCTGCCAGGAGCTGCCGTTGGCGCAGCGCGAGCAAGCGCAGCACGGCGTCGTTGACGGTCAGCTCGCGGGCGCCCTTGAGCTTGCCGAGCAGGCGCGAGCCGTAGTGGCCGACGGTCTGCCAGGCGCCGCCGGCGAGGGCACCGAGGGCGGCGGCGGCGCCAAGGGTGACGCCGCCCACCAGCAGGTCGATGCCGGCGCCGGCCGCGGCACCGGCCGCAACCCCGCCGCCGAGGCGGATACCGAGTTGGCGCAGGGTCTCCGGATTGAACAGATCGTCGCCCCAGCGGCCGTCGAGCAGCGGCAGGTCGGCGGCGCGGGCGTCGTCCCTGGCGAAGGCGTAGAGCCGCAGCAACGCTTCCACGCAGGCCTGCTCGCGCTTGCGCACCTGCTGGTGCAGGTCGCGGGTGGCTTCCTGCACGGCGCTTTCGCCGCCGGGCACCAGGCGCCGGCAGGCGGCGACGTCGACCAGCAATTCGGCGATCAGCCGTTGCCCGGCGCGCAGGCGCGCGGCGGCCTGGGTCTCATGGTCGGCGATCAGCCGGTCGAGTTGCGGCCGGGCGCGCTCCAGCAGCAGCGCCAGGCTCTCGTAGAGGCGCCGTTCGCCGTCCAGCGGCGGCGCCACGCTGTCGAAACGCACCAGGGCGTGCAGGCCCAGGCGAGCGAGGGCGGCGCGCCACTCCTCCTCGCGATGCTGCGGGCTGGCGACAAAGTTCAGCACCGGCAGCAGCGGCCGGCCGCAGCCGGCGAGCACCGCCAGTTCGTCGCGATACTTGGCCAGCACCGGTTCGCGGGCGTCGATCACGTAGAGCCCGGCGTCGGAGGCGAGCAACTGGCGGACCACCTTGGCTTCCTGTTCGAAACGCCCGCGCGCTTCGTTGCTGTCCAGCAACCGCGCCATGCGTTCCGGGCCATCGAGACGCTCGCCGGGGCGCTCCAGGGCGTCCAGGTAGTCGAGCAGGGCGATGGCGTCTTCCAGGCCGGGCGTGTCGTAGAGTTCCAGCAGCGCTTTGCCGTCCACCGACAGCCTGGCGCCCTCGACGTGGCGGGTGGTGCTGGGGCGATGGCAGACTTCGCCGAATCCACGGTCGCGAGTCAGGGTGCGCAGCAGCGAGGTCTTGCCGGTATTGGTGTGGCCGACCACGGCCAGGATCAGCGGCTCAGTCATGGCCGGTCTCCAACCAGGCCAGCGGCGAGGTCTCGCCGTGCGGCAGTTGCAGGCGTTCCAGGGCGGCGTGCCAGTCACCCAGGCGGTCGCTGTCGAGCGCTTCGCCGGGCGGAGCCTGGAGCAGCCAGATGCGGGTGCTGGCGGCGCAGCGGGCGAGTTCGCCGAGCAGTGCCAGGGTGCCGCGGTCCGGCGAGCGACGCGGGTCGCAGGCGATGGCCAGGCGCGCCGGCGGGTAGCGGGTCAGTTGTTCGAGCAGGCGACGGCGCTGCTGGCCGTCGTCGAGGATGCCGGCGTCGGCGACGCCTTCGGCGAGCTTCGGCGGCCAGGGCCGGCGATCGTCCAGCTCCACCGCCACCAGCACCGCTCCGGCGGCTTCCTGGCTGGACTGGCCGCCCTGCGGCTCCGGCAGCCAGTCCGGTGCCGCGTCGCTGACGCCGAGGCGTTCGCTGGCCGGCATCAAGCGTTCGCGCAGCAGGCTGTAGCCTGGGTCGTCGAGGTCCAGGTCGAGGTCGGCCAGGCCGCGTTTCCAGCGCCACAGGCAGAACAGACCGAGCAGCGCGCGCGGCAGGACCCCATAGACCAGCAGTACGCCTACCAGCCAGCCGGCCCAGGCGTGCCGTGCGGCTTCGCTGGCCAGGGCGGCGTCGCCGCTGGCGCGGATCAGTTCGGCGTCCGGCAACGGGAAGCCAAGCAACGCCGGCAGGGCGCCGAGCGCCTGGGTGAGGGCGATGAAGGTATCGCTGCCGAGAATGGTGGTTTCCCAGACGAAACCGTAGCGGCGGGTCGCCAGCAGGCCGAGGAGCATGGCCAGCGCGGTCAGCAGGCCGAGCAGCCAGAGCCCGTGGACCAGCGCGCCGAGGCCCCAGCGCGCCAGCCGGCGCCGGCCGAGCAGGACCAATAGCGCCGGCGCCAGGTGCGCGGCGCGGGCATCGCGCGCCAGCTTGCCGCTGAGCCACAGCCAGAGCCGGCCGAGCGCGCCCGCGGCCTCGCCGCCGGCGAGCAGGCCGAGGGCCCAGCCGAGCAGGGTCAGCAGGTGCAGGCCGAGGAGGCTGGCCAGCGCCCAGAACACGTTGACCGGGCGCTGGCCGTCGCCAAGCGCGGCGAAGGCCAGTCCGGCGCCGCTGGCCAGGGCCAGCACCAGCAGCAGGGCCAGCGCCAGCCGCGAACCCTGGCGCCAGGTCCGCTGGGCGTCCAGCAGGCCCTCGCGGCGGCCCAGCCAGTGGGCGCGGGTGAGAATACGGCGCGGCAGGGAACCGCCCTGGGCCAGCGCCTGGCGAAGCGCCTCGCTGTCTTCCAGCGGACCGGCCTGCTCCTCGCGCAGGCGAACGGCCTCGGTCAGCCAGAGGGCGTCGAGGCCGGGATGCGTCGTGTGACTCAAGTCACCTCCTGTGTCGATTTCCCTGCCGAGCGTGAATCGTGCCCGGCCAACGGCGTCTGATCAGCGCCAAACATAGCAAAAAGCGCCCCGGCGGCTCATGCTGGCTTGCCAGCCGGCTGGCGGCGGGGTGTGGGATTTTGACTGGCGCCGTGGCGAAAGCGTTCGGCGCCGGTAGCGAGAGGAACACTGAGATGAAGGTAGTACGCCGATACCCCCTGGCGCTGTTGCTGGGGATGGCGGGCGCGCTGGCCGACGAGTTGCCCGATGGCTCCTTGCTGCAACGCTATGGCGTGCAGGCCGACCAGTTGCCGACCCTGGCGGCGGATCCGCCGTCGCGCAAGGAGGAGAAGGAAACGCCGTCGCGCTTCCGGGTGGAGCCGGAGCAGCCCTTGGTGACCTTTGGCGTCAAGGACCACAAGGGCGTGGAACCCACCGGCAACCCGTCGATCGACGCCATGCACGAGCGCGATCGGCGGATCTGCCGGAACATCAGGCGGCAGGCGCTGGAGAAGGGCAAGGCACAGCCCTTCGACGGCTACATCGAGTGTCCATGAGGCCGGCGCCCGCGTACGAGCGCCGGTCGGGCCGCGTCAGCGCTGCTCGCGCAGGCGCACGGCGACGTCCGGCTGGTCGCTGAACAGGCCGTCGATGCCGGCGTCGAGGTAGGCCCTGATCTCGCCGGCCAGGTCGCCGCGCGACTGTGGGTTGCCGTCGGCGCTGCGGAACTCCGCCGGAAGGAAGCTGTTTTCCGCGCGGAAGGTGTAGGGATGCACCTTCAGCCCGGCGGCGTGGGCGTCGCCGACGAAGCGGGTCGGCTGGCCGAGGTTGCCGTTGGCATCGCGAGGAATCACGTAGCTCTTGTCCGGACCGACCCCGTAGGCGTAGCGCGCCACCTGGCGCAGGCCCTTGGCGGTGGCCATCTCGGCGTAGGTCAGGCTGCCGCCGCTGGCCTGCTGGTCGTAGGGCTGGCCGCTGCCGTAGAGCTGGACCAGGCGGATGCCGGTGAGGCGCTTGAGTTCCTTCAGGTTGTTCACCTCGAAGGACTGGATGAATACCGGCGCGCGCGGACCGAGGTAGCCGTTGCGGTGCAGGGTCTTCACCAGCGGGCGTTCCATGGCCAGGCCGAGGCGCTGGAAGTGGGTACCGTGCTTGATCTCGGGGTACAGGCCGATGGTGCGTTGCTGGCTAATTTGCAGGCTTTTCACCAGGTCGATGATCTCCTGCAGGGTGGGGATCTCGAAGGTGCCGTCCAGGCGCGCATTGCCCGGGCGGATCGTGGGGATGCGCTCGATGGCGCGCAGGGTCTTCAGTTCGGCGAGGGTGAAGTCTTCGCTGAACCAGCCGGTGAGTTCCACTCCGTCGACTTTCTGCGTGCGCTTGCGGTCGGCGAATTCCGGGTGCTGGGCGACATCGGTGGTCAGGCCCAGTTCGTTGTCGTGGCGGGCGACCAGCTTGCCGTCGCGGGTCATCACCAGGTCCGGCTCGACGTAGTCGGCGCCCATCATCACCGCCAGGGCGTAGGCGCCCAGGGTGTGTTCCGGTACGTAACCGCTGGCGCCACGGTGGGCGATGACCAGCGGCGAGCGTTCGTCGCTGGCCGGGTGGCGAACGGAGGCCTGGCCCTGGGCCCAGTCGATGGCGCGTTGTACGTTGCCGGTGTCGGCGTGGGCAGCGCTGGCCAGGCCAGCGGCGAGCATCAGGCAGGCGGCGCCGAGGTGGCGGCGCAGGAAGGCTGGTTGCATGACGGGTCCTCGTCGGCGGTTCGGGAGTGTTCCAGTCCAGCAGAGTGACGCAGCCAGGTGATACTTCTTTGCCCGTTTCGCGACATTCCCGTGACAATCGCCGCCAGCGTGACGACGTCGGCGTTTTCCCGGCCAATCCAACGAAAGGGGCGGACGGCCGGGGCAGGGTATAGGGTGACGGCGCTCGCATAACAATAAGAGGATCGGTGATGGCTTCCGCGCAACCTGCCTCCGCGTTTCCCTGCCTGTCGTTGCAACTGGCCTGCCTGTTGCTGGGCGCCTGGCTGGCCTTCGATGCCCACGGCGGCGGCCCGGCCGTGGCGCCGCCGGCCCGTGTCGAAGCGCGTGTGCCGACGGCCGCTACCGATGACTGGGGACGCCAGCCGGACAGCCTGATGAGCGCCGTGCCGCCGCGCACGCTGGAGGCGAGCGTCGGCGCCCGCGGCTCGGGATCGGCGAGTTCGCGACTGTGGATCGCCGATACCGACTTCCGCCTGCACGACGACATCGGTTTCTTCATCCAGCGCATGCTGATCCGCATGGAGCCGACTCGTCCCGGCGCGCCCTTGTCGCTCGACGATCCGACGGCGATGGTGGCGCGGATCCAGGCCGGCGAGATATTCGTCAGCGACGCCACCCTGGCGACCCTGCTCAACCAGGACCTCGCCGCGTCCCGCGCGGCCGTGCGCAACCTCAGTATGAACACCCGCAAGGACGGCCAGGAAGTGCGTGGCGAGTTGTTGCGCAAGGGGCGCTGGCGGCCGCTGCGGATGCTCACCGAGATCGAGCTGAGCGGTCCGCTGGAGGTGACCCTGGTACCCCGGCGGATCTTCGTCGACGGGGTCGAGGTCACTTCGTCGCTGGCGGCGGCCTCGATCGAGATGTCCGAGGTGCTGAAGCTGAAGACCCGGCACATGGAACTGGTCGGCAACCGCATCCGCGTCGACCTCGACGGATTGTTCCCGCCGCCGCGCCTGGACTTCCGCGTCAGTCGCCTGGCCCTGGCCGACGGCGGCATGCAACTCGCCCTCGGCGACTCCCTGGCCGACCTGCAATGGCCGGCATTACGGGCGCCGGACAGCTACATGTTCATCGAGGGCGGCGATATCAAGATGGCGCGCACCGTGCTGGTCAAGGCCTATGCCCTGTTCACCAGCCTCAGCCCGGGGCAGCCGCTGCTGTTCAATCTCTACGACTACCGGCGGCAACTGCAGAACGGCGTGATCCGCCTGCGCGAGGACGGCATGGTGCAGATCGCCGTGTCGCCGGTGAAGGCGCCGGCGCCGCTGGAGGCACGGCTGTGAGCCGGCGTCCGTGGGGCGTACTGCTTGGCTGTTGCCTGTTGGCGGCCAGCGCGGCCCAGGCCGAAAGCGCCATCGACCGGCAGCAGCGCGAACTGGCCCTGCTGCGCGAGGGCTGGTACCGGCAGGTCCCGCCGGCGCCGGTGCCGCTGCCCATGCGTACGGCCGGGCCGGCGGATTCCGGCCAGGATGGCGTCGGCATACTGCTGCGCAACGTGGACATGTACCTGCGCGGCAACATCGGTTTCCACGTGCCCGAGGTGAAGGGCTGGCTGGTGCCGAACCGGGCCGGCCAGCCGGTGGACTTCGACCGTCCGCAGGACATGCATTTCCAGGTGATGGAGGGCGAGGTGCTGCTCAGCCCGCGGCAACTGGCCAACCTGTTCAACGAGCACATCCTCGCCTACGACGGGACCATGTTGAAGGACTTCCGCATGAGCAGTGCGGCGGGACGCCTGGAGGTGGAGGGGCGGGTGCGTCCGCTCGGCGTAGGGCCCTGGCTGCCGCTGCGGCTGGGCGGCGGCGTGGAGGTGGACGCGGCCAGCGGCGCGCTGGTCTATCGGCCCGACCAGTTGAGGGTGATCGGTCTGCCGCTGTACGGGGCGATGAGCCTGGTCGGCCTGCCGATGTCGGCGCTGGTCAGCCTCGATCGGCCGGGGGCGAGCCTGGTGGGCAGCGCCATGCGCCTGGACTACCGCAAGGTCTTCCCGCTGCTGGGCATCGACGGCCACGTACAGGAGGCCTGGCTCGACGACCAGGGGCTGCACCTGCGTTTCTCCCAGGCGCCCGGCCAGCCGTCGCCGGTGTTCAGCCCGCCGGCCGCGGCGGGCCCATCCTTCCTCTGGCTACAGTCGGGCGACCTGAAGATCTTCGAAATCCTCATCACCTACGCCCAGGTGCTGCTGAAGACCGAGACCCCGGACCAGGTGCTGACCTTCAACCTGCAGGACTACCGCAAGGTGCTGGCGACCGGCACCACCCAGGTCAACGAGGATGGCACCTTCTTCATGCAGGTGCCGCCGTATGCCAATCCCTTGTAGGCCGGCCCGCACAGTTGGCCTGGAGTCCGCCGGCGCGAGTGTTTATCCTCGCGCCTTTGTCCTTCCACGATGAGGTAACCCCATGGCACGACCGCTGGCGATGATCGCCGCCCTTGGCGAGAACCGCGCGATCGGCATCGACAACCGCCTGCCCTGGCGCCTGCCGGCCGACCTCAAGCATTTCAAGGCGATGACCCTCGGCAAGCCGGTGATCATGGGGCGCAAGACCTGGGACTCGCTGGGTCGGCCGCTGCCGGGCCGGCTCAACCTGGTGGTCAGCCGCCAGGCCGCCCTGGCACTGGAGGGGGCGGAAGTGTTCGCCAGCCTGGACGCCGCGCTGGCGCGCGCCGAGGCGTGGGCGCAGGCGGAGGACGCCGACGAACTGATGCTGATCGGCGGCGCCCAGCTCTATGCCGAGGCCTTGCCGCGCGCCGCGCGTCTCTACCTGACCCGGGTTGGCCTGGCGCCGGAGGGCGACGCCTTTTTCCCCGAGATCGATGGTGCGGCCTGGCGCCTGGCGTCGAGCATCGAACACGCCGCGGCTGACGATGCGCCTGCCTACGCCTTCGAGGTATGGGAGCGCCGCTGACGGTTCCAGGCGGGGTCAGAGGGTGATCAGCTCCGCCTCGATCTTCTTCCCCGCCACTTCCAGCACGCCGATCCCGATCGGCAAGCTGAAGCGCCGCGGCCCGGCGCTGCCCGGGTTGAGGTAGAGCACGCCGTCGCGCTCTTCCTTCAGCGGCTTGTGCGAATGTCCGGCGACCACCACGTCGATGCCTTCGGCGGCCGGGTCGAGGTCGAGTCGCTTGAGGTCGTGCAGCACATAGAGGGTCAGCCGGCCGATCTTCAGCAGCAGGCGCTCGGGGATGTCCGCCGCCCAGTCCTGGGTGTCGTTGTTGCCGCGCACCACCGAGAGCGGCGCCAGGCGTTCCAGCTCGGCGAGGATTTCCGGCTTGCCGATGTCGCCGGCATGGATCAACTGGTCGCAGCCGCGCAACCGTTCCAGCGCCTCGGGCCGGAGCAGGCCATGGGTGTCGGCGATCAGGCCGATGCGCAACGGGCGGCGGGACTGGGGCATGGGCGCGGGTCCGGGTTGCGGGACGGAAGAGGGTGGCCGACGGGCATGGCCATGCCGTCGATCATACCCAACCATTGGCCGGGTACGAAAACCCTTCGGCGAAAACCGCGACGCCGCCCGGAGGTGGCGCCGCGCCTATCAGTGTCCGGCCTTCTGGACCGGGCTTTCCGGCAGGAACCAGTTCAGCAGCAGGGCGCAGATGCCGCCGGTGGCGACCCCGGACTCCAGCACGTTGCGCAGCGCCGCGGGCATGTGCGCGAGGAACTCCGGCACCTGCGAAACGCCCAGGCCGAGGGCCAGGGATACGGCGATGATCAGCAGGGCACGGCGGTCCAGCTGGATGCCGGCGAGGATGTTGATGCCCGAAGCGGCCACCGCGCCGAACATCACCATCGCCGCGCCGCCCAGTACCGGTTCCGGCACCGCCTGGATGACCCCGGCGACGCTCGGGAACAGGCCGAGCAGGACCAGCATGGCGGCGATCCACAGGCCGACGTAGCGGCTGGCCACGCCGGTGAGCTGGATCACCCCGTTGTTCTGGGCGAACACTGAGCTGGGGAAGGTATTGAAGATACCGGCGAGGAACGAGTTGGCGCCGTTGACCAGCACGCCGCCCTTGATCCGCTGCATCCACAGCGGGCCTTCCACCGGTTGCTTCGACACCTTGCTGGTGGCGGTGACGTCGCCGATGGCTTCCAGGGAGGTGACCAGGTAGATCACCAGCATCGGGATGAACAGCGGCCAGGAGAAGTCCAGGCCGAAGTGCAGCGGGGTCGGTACCTGGAACAGCTCGGCCTGGTGCATGCCGGTGAAGTCCAGGCGACCGAGGTAGCCGGCCAGCGCGTAGCCGACGGCCAGGGCGATGACGATGGCGCAACTGCGCATCCATACCACCGGGATGCGGTTGAGCACCACGATGATGCCCAGCACCACACCGGACAGCAGCAGGTTCTCGCCGTTGGCGAAGGTGCCGTTGGACATCGCCGAGAAGCCGCCGCCCATGCTGATCAGGCCGACCTTGATCAGGGTCAGGCCGATCATCAGCACGACGATGCCGGTCACCAGCGGGGTGATCAGCCGCTTGACGAACGGCAGTATGCGCGAGATGCCCATCTCGACGAAGGAGCCGGCGATGACCACGCCGAAGATCGCCGCCATCACGCTTTCCACCGGCGTGCCCTGCTTGACCATCAGCGCCCCGCCGGCGATCAGCGGGCCGACGAAGTTGAAGCTGGTGCCCTGGACGATCAACAGTCCGGCGCCGAACGGGCCGAAGCGCTTGCACTGGACGAAGGTGGCGATGCCGGAGATCACCAGCGACATCGACACGATCAGATTGGTGTCGCGCGGCGATACGCCCAGCGCCTGGCAGATCAGCAGGCCAGGGGTAACGATCGGCACGATGATCGCCAGCAGGTGCTGGAGGGCGGCGAGCAGGGCGATGGGAGCGCTGGGACGGTCGTCCAGGCCATAGACCAGGTCGTTGCGGGCGCTGGCGTCCGACGGGCTTTGCAGGGAACTCATGGTGGCGGTCCGGGGAAAAAGAGCGCGATTTTACTGGGCGAACGCGGTCTCGCCCAGGCCTGGCTGCGTCGCATGTCGGCGGATAACGCCGGTGGCGTATGCGCCCTGCGGTTGGAGCGTGGGTGAGCGGTAGGGCGAATGACCGCTTGCGGTTATCCGCCATTCGGCGCGCGTACGCGTGAATGAAAAAGCCCGGCGCGGGACCGGGCTTTTTTCGTCGCTGGACGATTCAGCCGTCCAGCAGCGCCTTGTTGCGTACCGCGCCCTTGTCGGCGCTGGTGGCGAGCAGGGCGTAGGCCTTGAGCGCGGTGCTGACGCGGCGGGCACGCGGCGCGGCCGGCTTCCAGCCCTTCTTGTCCTGTTCGGCGCGGCGTGCGGCGAGTTCTTCGTCGCTGACCAGCAGGTTGATCGAGCGATTGGGAATGTCGATCAGCACCTTGTCGCCGTCCTGCACCAGGCCGATGGCGCCGCCGGCGGCGGCTTCCGGGGAGGCGTGACCGATGGACAGGCCCGAGGTGCCGCCGGAGAAGCGTCCGTCGGTGAGCAGGGCGCACTGCTTGCCCAGGCCCTTGGACTTCAGGTAGCTGGTCGGATAGAGCATTTCCTGCATGCCCGGCCCGCCCTTCGGTCCTTCGTAGCGGATGATCACGATGTCGCCGGCCTTCACCTCGTCGCCGAGGATGCCTTTCACCGCGGCGTCCTGGCTTTCGAAGATCTTCGCGCTGCCTTCGAACACGTGGATCGACTCGTCGACCCCGGCGGTCTTCACCACGCAGCCGTCGAGAGCGATGTTGCCGTAGAGCACGGCCAGCCCGCCTTCCTTGGAATAGGCATGCTCGACGCTGCGGATGCAGCCCTCGGCGCGGTCGTCGTCCAGGCTCGGCCAGCGGGTGTTCTGGCTGAACGCGGTCTGGGTCGGGATGCCCGCCGGACCGGCCTTGAAGAAGGTGTGCACGGCTTCGTCGCGGGTCTGGGTGATGTCCCACTGGGCGATGGCGTCGGCCATGCTCGGGCTGTGCACGGTGGGGACGTCGGTGTGCAGCAGGCCACCGCGGGCCAGTTCGCCGAGGATGGAGAAGATGCCGCCGGCGCGATGCACGTCTTCCATGTGGTACTTCTGGATGTTCGGCGCCACCTTGCACAGTTGCGGCACCTTGCGCGACAGGCGGTCGATGTCGCGCAGGTCGAACGGCACCTCGGCCTCCTGGGCGGCGGCCAGCAGGTGCAGGATGGTATTGGTCGAGCCGCCCATGGCGATGTCCAGGGTCATGGCGTTCTCGAAGGCCTTGAAGTTGGCGATGTTGCGCGGCAGCACGCTGTCGTCGCCTTCGCCGTAATAGCGCTGGCAGAGTTCCACGGCCAGGCGCCCGGCGCGCAGGAACAGTTGCTCGCGGTCGGCGTGGGTGGCCAGGGTCGAGCCGTTGCCCGGCAGCGACAGGCCGAGCGCCTCGGTCAGGCAGTTCATCGAGTTGGCGGTGAACATGCCGGAGCAGGAGCCGCAGGTCGGGCAGGCGCTGCGCTCGTACTCGGCGACCTTCTCGTCGGAGCAGGAGTCGTCGGCGGCCACCACCATGGCATCGACCAGGTCCAGGCCGTGGCTGGCCAGCTTGGTCTTGCCGGCTTCCATCGGCCCGCCGGAGACGAACACTACCGGGATGTTCAGGCGCAGCGCGGCCATCAGCATGCCGGGGGTGATCTTGTCGCAGTTGGAGATGCAGACGATGGCGTCGGCGCAGTGGGCGTTGACCATGTATTCCACGGAGTCGGCGATGATCTCCCGGCTCGGCAGCGAATAGAGCATGCCGTCGTGGCCCATGGCGATGCCGTCGTCGACGGCGATGGTGTTGAATTCCTTGGCCACGCCGCCGGCCTTCTCGATCTCGCGGGCGACCAGTTGGCCGAGGTCCTTCAGGTGCACGTGGCCGGGCACGAACTGGGTGAAGGAGTTGGCGATGGCGATGATCGGCTTCTTGAAGTCTTCGTCCTTCATCCCGGTGGCGCGCCAGAGGGCGCGGGCGCCGGCCATGTTGCGGCCGTGGGTGGAGGTTTTCGAGCGGTAATCGGGCATGACGATTTCCTGCGGCTAATCAGGTTCGGGTTATGACTGTATCGTGAGCGTCGAAGGAACCGGATGCAAACGGGGAATAGCCGAGTGTACGGAGTTGGCCGGGGTCTGAATGGGGTCACCATTGGCGACGGCCTGGGCTCACTGCCCGCCGGGGGATGATTGGCGAGGAATGCCCGGATTCTAAGCCCAGAGCGGGCGAATGGGGAAGGCTGGCGGTCGGCGGAGCGGCGCGTCGCGACCCGGCTGGCGTCTTGCGCCGCCCGTCGCGCCATGAGCGGCGGTGGCCGTAGGGCGGATGAACGCAGGCGCTCATCCGCCGGGACGGGCTCAGCCGTTGGGCAGCAGCCGGCAGGTCAGGCTCTTGATGTAGCGGGTTTCCGCGATCGCCAGGTGCACCGGATGGTCGGGGCCCTGGCCGCCGCGCTCGAGCAGCTGGATGTTGCGGTCGAGATGGCGGGCGCTGCCGATCAGGATGTTCTGCAGGTCGTCCTCGGGCAGGTGCATCGAGCAGGAGGCGCTGACCAGGATGCCGTCCTTGCTCAGCAGGCGCATGGCCTGTTCGTTGAGACGGCGGTAGGCGGCCTCGCCGTTCTTCAGGTCCTTCTTGCGCTTGATGAAGGCCGGCGGGTCGGCGATCACCACGTCGAAGCGTTCGTCGGCGGCCTTCAGCTCGCGCAGGGCCTCGAACACGTCGCCCTCGACGCAGGCGACCTTCTCCGCCACGCCGTTCAGTGCCGCGTTGCGCTCGACGCCGTCGAGGGCGAAGGCGGACGCGTCCACGCACATCACTTCGCTGGCGCCGAAGGCGGCGGCCTGGATGCCCCAGCCACCGATATAGCTGAACAGGTCGAGGACCCGCTTGCCCCGCACGTAGGGCGCCAGGCGCGCACGGTTCATGCGGTGGTCGTAGAACCAGCCGGTCTTCTGCCCGGCCAGCACCGGCGCCTCGAACTTCACGCCGTTCTCTTCCAGGGCGACCCACTCCGGCACTTCGCCGTAGGCATTGGCCACGTAGCGCTCCAGGCCCTCGGCGTCGCGCGCGCTGGAGTCGTTCTTCCAGAGCACGGCGGCGGGCTTGAGCACCTGCAGCAGGGCGGCGAGCACCTCGTCCTTGCGCAGTTCCATGGCTGCGGACGCCAGTTGCACCACCAGCACGTCGCCGAAGCGATCGACCACCAGGCCGGGCAGCAGGTCGGAATCGCCGTAGACCAGCCGGTAGAACGGCTTGTCGAAAAGCCGCTCGCGCAGGCTGAGGGCGATGTTGATGCGATGAACCAGCAGCGATTTGTCGAGAACGTGCTTGGTATCACGGGAAATGAGGCGGCCGCAGATGAGATTGTTCGGGCTCAGCGCGACGATGCCCAGCGGCTTGCCGTTGGCCATTTCCAGCACCGCCTGGTCGCCGGCGGCGAAGGCATTCAGCGGCGTCGCGGCGACATCCACCTCGTTGCTGTAGACCCACAGGTGGCCGGCGCGCAGGCGGCGCTCGGCGTTGGCTTTGAGACGCAAGCTGGGCAGGGTCATGGGAAAGGCTCCGGCAAAAGAGCGCGATTATAGCGCAGCGACGGGATTCGCCGCTGCGCGAACGCGGGCCGTTCAGCCGGCGAGGATTTCGATGAATCGACGGTTGAAGGCCGGGATGTCTTCGGGTTTGCGGCTGCTCACCAGCTTGCCGTCCACCGCTACCTCCTGGTCCACCCAGTGGCCGCCGGCGTTGTTGATGTCGTCCTTGAGCGACGGCCAACTGGTCAGGGTACGACCCTGCACCAGTCCGGCGGAGATCAGCAGCCAGGCGCCGTGGCAGATCACCGCCACCGGCTTGCTCGCCTGTTCGGCGCGGATCGCCAGTTCCTGGGCCTTGGCCAGGCTGCGGATCTGGTCGGAATTGATCACCCCGCCGGGCAGCAGCAGGGCGTCGTAGTCGTCCAGGCTGGCGTCTTCGAAGGTGCCGTCGACGCGGAAGGCCTCGGCTGGCTGGTGATGGTTCCAGCCGCGCACCTCGCCGGCCTTGTCGGAAAGAATCCTTACCGTGGCGCCGGCGTCTTCCAGGGCTTTTTTCGGACCGGTCAGTTCGACCTGTTCGAAACCGTCGGTCACCAGGGCGGCGACGACCTTGCCGTGCAGGGATTGGGTCATGGCATGTCTCCCGATATCAGAAGGGGTATTCATTCCGACCCTGGCGGCTGCGGGAAAAGTTCCATGTCCGTTGCCTGGCGCCGCTTTTCCGGTAGAAGCCCGCCCCATGGCGGGGTTCTCCGGGTAAACTGCGCGCACCGTCAACTTTCGCCTCCGTCCTCATGGTCCAAGAACTCACCGCCGAGCAGATCCGCCAGGCCCTGCAAGGCATCAGCGTGCCGCCGCAACCCCAGATCATGGTCGACCTGCAGATGGAGCAGGTCATGCCCAATCCGGACCTGAAGAACATTGCCAGGCTGATCAGCCAGGACCCGGGCCTTTCCGGGGCTCTCCTGAAACTGGTGAACTCGCCGTTCTTCGGCCTGGCCAATCGCATCACTTCGATCCAGCGCGCGGTGAACCTGCTGGGCAGTCGTTCGGTGATCAACCTGATCAACGCCCAGTCGATCAAGGGTGAGATGAGCGACGACACCATCGTCACCCTCAACCGTTTCTGGGACACCGCCCAGGACGTGGCCATGAGCTGCCTGAGCCTGGCCAAGCGGATCGGCTACGAATCGGTGGACGAAGCCTACGCTCTCGGCCTGTTCCACAACTGCGGCATCCCGCTGATGCTCAAGCGCTTCCCGCACTACATGGCGGTGCTGGAAGAGGCCTACGCCGCCGCCAGCGACGAACGCCGGGTGGTGGACACCGAGAACCGCGTGCTGAACACCAACCATGCGGTGGTCGGCTACTACACCGCGCGCTCCTGGCGCCTCCCGGAGCACGTCTGCGAGGCGATCGCCAACCACCACAACGCGTTGTCGATCTTCGGCGACGAATCGGCACGCGATACCCAACTGAAGAACCTGCTGGCGATCCTGAAGATGGCCGAGCACATCTGCGGTTCGCACCGGGTCCTCGGCAACCAGCCGGAAGACCACGAATGGAACAGCATCGGTGCGCTGGTGCTGGACTACGTCGGGCTCACCGACTACGACTTCGAGAACCTCAAGGGCTCGATCCTCGAGCTGGGCGTCGGCCAGGGCAGCTACTGACTGGCCGCGCCGCGGCGCTTCCTGCTAAGGTGCCGCGGTCAACCGGATTGCTGCCGCCATGCCCGAACTACCCGAAGTCGAAACCACCCGCCGGGGCATCGCCCCCTACCTCGAAGGCCAGCGCGTCGAGCGCGTGATCGTGCGCGAGCGGCGCCTGCGCTGGCCGATTCCCGAAGACTTGGACGTGCGCCTGTCCGGACAACGCATCGTCAGCGTCGAGCGCCGCGCCAAGTACCTGCTGCTGGGCGCCGAGGCCGGTACGCTGATCAGCCACCTGGGCATGTCCGGCAGCCTGAGGCTGGTGGAGAGCGGCACCCCGGCCAGTCGCCACGAGCACGTCGACATCGAGCTGGCCTCGGGCATGGCCCTGCGCTACACCGATCCGCGGCGCTTCGGCGCCATGCTCTGGAGCCTGGCGCCACTGGAACACGAGCTGCTGCGCAACCTCGGCCCGGAACCGCTGACCGACGCTTTCGCCGGCCAGCGTCTGTTCGAGCTGTCGCGCGGGCGGAGCATGGCGGTCAAGCCGTTCATCATGGACAACGCGGTGGTGGTCGGGGTCGGCAACATCTACGCCAGCGAAGCGCTGTTCGCCGCCGGCATCGATCCGCGCAAGCCCGCCGGGAGCATCTCCAAGGCGCGCTACCTGCGCCTGGCGGAGGAGATCAAGCGGATCCTGGCGATCGCCATCGAGCGCGGCGGCACCACCCTGCGCGATTTCGTCGGCGGCGACGGCCAGCCCGGTTACTTCCAGCAGGAATTGTTCGTCTATGGCCGTGGCGGGGAGTTCTGCAAGGTCTGCGGCAGCACCCTGCGCGAGATCCGCCTAGGCCAGCGCGCCAGCGTGTACTGCCCGCGCTGCCAACGCTGAAGCGCCGCGCCGCGCATACTCTACCGCCACAAGAAGGGCCGCCACGGTGAGCGGCCTGCCATAAGAAAGGTGCACGATGTCCGGCAATTACCTGCCTCGCAACACCCTGGTCGAGTCGCTCGGCCATGCCATGCTGAAACTCTCCGGCTGGAAGATCGAGGGCCAATTGCCCGCGCTCGACAAGTTCGTGGTGATCGGCGCCCACCACACCTCGAACTGGGACTTCGTGGCCTTCCTTGCCGCCAAGTTCGTCCTGCGCCTGAACGCCCGCTGGTTCGGCAAGCACACCCTGTTCAACGGCCCGCTGGGCGGCCTGATGCGGCGCTGGGGCGGTATCCCGATCCAGCGCCACCTGAAGCTGAATACCGTGGACCAGGCGATCCAGGCCTTCCGCGAGCACCGCGAGTTCATGCTGATCATCGCTCCGGAAGGCACGCGCAAGAAGGTCGACCGCTGGCGCATGGGCTTCTACCACATCGCCCGTGGCGCCGGCGTACCGGTGGTACCGGCGGCGCTGGACTACGAAAACCGGCGGATCGTCATCGGCGAACTCTTCTGGCCGACCGGCAACGAGGACGCCGACCTGTGCAGCCTGATCGGCTTCTACCGGCCGTTCATCCCGAAAAAGCCGCACTACGCATTCCTCGGCGATTGAAGGCGGTCACGCTGGCACTACCCGCAGCGCTGTTATAGTTAGGCGATATCTGCCCAACCAAAAACCAGAAAGGACCGCCTCCATGAACCTGTTTCGCACCACCGCGCTCGTGCTGGCGCTGACCACCGGGCTCTCGTCCATGCCCGCGCTGGCGGATGCCGTGCAGGAAAACGCCAGCGGCGACCCGATGTACACCGTCGAAGCGCCCCCCGCGTACGCCATGATCGGCGATCTGCTCATCGCCCGTCCCTTCCTGATCGCCGCCACGGCCGTCGGGGCGGTGGCCTTCGTGGTCAGCCTGCCGTTCACTGCGGCCAGCGGCAGCGTCGGCAAGGCCGGCCAGGCGCTGGTGGTCGATCCGGGCAAGGAAGCCTTCGTCCGTTGCCTGGGCTGCACCACCAGCGGCTATAACCACGACGAAAGCTGAGTTTCCAACGGAATGAAAAAAAGCCGGTCATCGACCGGCTTTTTATTTTCTCGATGCATTGCAGGGGGCACGGAGATTGGGCTAAGTCTTTTCTTCCGCCACGGCAGGCGGCAGCTATAGCGCCGTATCGGCCGATGACAGATGTTCCGCACGGACCGTTCGCGGCACTTGATCGGACTCTCCGATGGTGACAGTGTCCTGCTGACCAGCAAGGTCACAAGGTCGACCAGGGGTGGCCGACCGACTCAACCAAGATAAGGATTTCGCGTATGTTCAGTCAGTGGGTGTTCCTGTCCGTCCTTGCTCTTGCCATACCCTCGTTCGCCTGGGCGGAGGATGCGGCGTCCGACCTCGGCACGGAGCAGTCCAAGGCCGAGCAGGGCGACAAGCGCGGCGATGAACTGTTCGCCGAATTCACCCGCCTCCGCCAGGCCGCCGAGACGGGGGAGCCGCAGGCTCTGTTCGATTTCGGCGCCTACTTCTACCAGCAACAGAACTACGCCAGCGCGCGCGAATGGTGGGGCAAGGCGGCCGCTGCGGGGATGGTCCGCGCGCAGATCCAACTGGCCATGCTCTATCGCGATGGTGACGGCGGGCCACAGGACAAGACCGAGGCGGCACGCTGGTTCCGGAAGGCCGCGGAGCAGGGGGATGCCGCCGCCCAGAATGAAATGGGCGTTCTCTACTGGAGAGGCGAAGGGGTCGACCAGGACCGGGTGAAGGCCGGGACCTGGTTCGAACGCGCGGCGGCCAGCGGTAGCGAAGACGCCGAAACCAATCTGGGATGGTTCTACCTGGACGACTCGCAAGGCGTCTATTCCGCCACTTCAGACGAGGAAGCCGCCCTGCTGGACCGTTATGCCGGCAGCCGGGAAAAGGCCTTCCACTGGTTCTGCAAGGCTGCGACCCAGGGAGATGCCCGTGCCCAGTTCAAGGTGGGCGAGGCCTACTGGAACGGTTCCGGTGCCGGGATGAACAAGCTGCAAGCGCGGCTCTGGCTGGAAAAGGCCGCACAGCAGCAGGATGCGGATGCCATCGCCTGGTTGGAGAGCGCCGCGAACGCAGCCTGGTACACCCGCCTGGAAAACTGGATTCACGCTGCGCTGGATGGAGAGCTGTCCGGTGTCGCCGACTGCTCCGGTGCCGCCGATCGCCGGCACTCCGGCCGAGGCATGGAGGGCGCCCCGTCTGACCCGGAGGCGGTGGAAGCCAGTGCGGAGGATGCGCAGCAGGCGGTTGAAGCGGCGAGCCAGTGAGGCACGCCGCCTGGATTGCCAGCCGGACTCGTCGGCGAAATCCCTACGCGGCGCCTATCTGGGTGAGATCGTCGAGCATTTTTTGAGCGCTGTCTCTCGTTTGTTCAGTGCGGCCGAGGCTGCGCTTGCGCCTCCAGGGACAGAGACGAGTAGCCGATCCCGCGCGGGTCGCTGGCGGCGTCGACGCGGCCGCTGCGCTTGTCCCAGTAGAGCACCTGCTGGTTGCCGTAGCTGCGCTCCAGGCGTTTGAGCTGATAGCCGCGCCGGCGCAGTTCGGCGGCCTCGGCATCGCTGAAGGCGCGCGGTTCGTACTCGACGACGTCCGGCTTGTACTGGTGGTGGTAGCGCGGCGCGGCGACCCATTGGCCGACCGGGCGACCGTCGAAGTACTGCAGCATGGAGATCAGAACCATGCTCGGGATGCGGCTGCCGCCAGGGGTGCCGAAGGCGGCGAAGTCGGTCGGGCTTTCCAGGAAGCTCGGGCTCATGCTCGACAGCGGGCGCTTGCCGGCCGCCACCGCGTTCGCCTGGCTGCCGGCCAGGCCGTAGCTGTTGGCGCCCTGGGTGTCGGCGGCGAAATCGTCCATCTCGTTGTTCAGCACCACGCCGGTACCGGGAACGGTGAAGGCGGCGCCGAACGGCAGGTTCACCGAGAGGGTGGCGGCCACCGCGTTGCCCTGGGCATCGATCACCGCGAAGTGGGTGGTGTGGTCGCCTTCGCGCCAGGCCGGCGCCTCCGGCAGCGCCGAGCTGGGCGTGGCGCGGCGCGGGTCGATGCCGGCGGCAAGGCGCTTCAGGTAGTCCGGCGCCAGCAAACTGGGCAGCGGGTTGGCGACGAAGTCCGGGTCGCCGAGCAGGCCTCGATCGCGGTAGGCACGGCGCAGGACCTCCAGCACGTAATGGGCGCGCTGTACCGGCTCGGCCTTCTGCCACGGCAGCTGTTCCAGCATCTGCAGGCTCTGCGCCAGGGCGACGCCGCCGGCCGAGGGCGGCGGTGCGCTGATCAGTTCGCGGCCGTTGGCCAGCTTCACCTCCAGCGGGCGGCGTTCGATCACCCGGTAGTCGCGCAGGTCGGCCGCGCTCCAGATGCCGCCGCCGGCGCGGACCCCGGTGAGCAGCTTGTCCGCTGTCTCGCCTTCGTAGAAACCGATCCGCCCGTAGCGCCCGAGGCGTTCCAGGGTACGTGCCAACTGCGGTTGGCGGAGTAGGTTCCATTCGTCGGGGATTCCGCCCTTGTCGAGGAAGATCCGCGCGGTTTCCGGGTCCTTGCGCATCGCTTCCAGGCGCATGGCGGCGCGGTCACGGTAGATCCGGTCGACGGATATGCCATCCACCGCCAGGCGGATCGCCGGCACCAGATTGTCGGCCAGGGGCTTGCGTCCGTAGCGGCTGCTCAATTCGACCAGCGCCGCCGGCAGGCCGGGGATCGCCGCCGCCAGCGGGCCGTCGACGGACAGCCTGGGGTCGACCTTGCCATTGCGCCGGTACATGTCGGCGTAGGCGGCCTTCGGCGCGCGCTCGCGGGCGTCGAGGAAGCGATAGGTCGGCTGCGCACCGGCCTGGCGCAGAAGGAAGAATCCACCGCCGCCGAGTCCCGAGCCGTAAGGCTCGGCTACCGCCAGGGCAGCGGCGATGGCCGCCGCAGCGTCGAAGGCGTTGCCGCCATTGGCCAGGGTTTCCAGGCCGGCGACGGTCGCGGCCGGATGTGGCGTGGCGACGGCGGCCTGCTGCGGTGCGTGGGCGTCGCCGCGAAAGCTGTCGGCATGCGCCGCGAGGCTGAGCAGGGACAGGCCGCAGGCGGCGACCAGGGTACGGACGGGCAGGTTCAGGAAGGACATGGCGGCTCACTGTTCAGCGGCGTTCGCGGGACGGGGCCGCGAACGCCTCAGACTGGATTGCCAAGGATAGCCAAAAGCGCGTCGGACGGGGCGCGAACCGTCCCTGAAGGACAGGCGCCGGCGGGGATCAGGCCTTGCCGGTGATCTTCCGGTATTTCTCCATCAACTGGTCCTTGCTCTCGACATTGGCGTCGTCAAGGGGAATGCAGTCCACCGGACAGACCTGCTGGCACTGCGGCTCGTCGTAGTGGCCGACGCACTCGGTGCAGAGATTGGGATCGATCACATAGATTTCTTCGCCTTGCGAGATCGCGCCGTTCGGGCATTCGGGTTCGCAGACGTCGCAATTGATGCAATCGTCAGTGATTTTCAGGGACATCTAACAACTCCAACCGCGACGGACAGCCACGGCATCGGTAACGGGAATAGCGGAATTGTGCCGCATCGGCGCCCGCAGTGCACGCGGGACGCCGACGGGAGGCCGGCGGAGAGACGCGGATCAGCGCTTGAAACGTTCCGCCAGGGCGTCTGCCACGGCCGGATGCACGAACTTGCTGATATCCCCGCCGAGAGCGGCGATTTCCCGGACCAGCGTCGAGGAAATGAAGGAATACTTCTCCGACGGGGTGAGGAACATGCTTTCCACGTCGGGGGCGAGCTGGCGGTTCATGTTGGCCAGCTGGAACTCGTACTCGAAGTCGGAAACCGCGCGCAGGCCGCGGAGGAAGACATTCGCCTTCTGCTCCTTGACGAAGTGCGCCAGCAGGGTGGAGAAGCCCACCACCTCGACGTTCGGCAGGTGCTTGGTGACCTCCTGGGCCAGCGCAACCCGCTGTTCCAGGCTGAACAGGGGGTTCTTCTTGGGGCTGGCGGCGACCGCGATGATCACATGGTCGAAAAGCCGTGAAGCACGTTCGATCAGATCGCCGTGACCCTTGGTGATGGGATCGAAGGTGCCTGGGTACAGCACTCGGTTCATCGCTACGTCCTGGCAGGGTTTCGTAAGGGAATCGGATGGTAGCGCAGGGATGCCCGTGCGGCCAAGACGCACGGGCCATCGGCCTTTAGCCCATAGGTCTGATGGCGCCGGGCCGGCTGCCGCGGCGCGCGGCCGGCCCGGCGGCGGTTCAGGCCCTGGCCAGGCGTTCGGCCAGCGCGCTGGCCAGTTGCGCGGTAAGACCGTAGACCGAGAGCTGCGGGTTGGCGCCGATGCTGGTGGGGAACAGCGAGCCGTCGTGGATCGACAGGTTCCGCAGGTGGTGATGGCGGCCGAGGCTGTCGGCCACCGCCACGGCCGGGTCTTCGCCCATGGCGCAGCCGCCCATGACGTGGGCGCTGCCCAGGCGCGTGCGGTAGATCTCCAGGCGCAGGCCGTCGATGATCCCGCGCGCCTCCTGCAGGTTCTTCGCGCTACGCGCGTCGCTGTGCACCGGCCGCACTTCCCGGGCGCCGGCGGCGAACTGGATCTCCGCCATGGTATGGAAGGCACGGCGGATACCGTCCCAGGTGTAGTCGGTCATCCGGTAGTCGAGCACTGGGGTGTCGTCGCCGCGCAGGCCGACCGAGCCCTCCGCGCTGTCCGGGTGGAAGCCGTCGCGGAGCAGGGCGAGCATCATGTTGGTATGCGGTAGCTGTTCCATGCGCAGGGCGTTGTCGCTGCCGAAGCCGCCGAGCAGCACCGAGGCCAGCGACGGTTGCAGCGGCGGCACCTCCAGTTTGTAGGACATGCGTCCGGTGACACCGTCGTCCCATTGGAAATGGTCGGAGTAGATCGACTGCGGTGCGCCGTAGAAGGGGTTGATCACCCGGTCGAACAGCCCCGCGCTGAAATTCACCGTGTGCAGGAAGGTGCGCTTGCCGACCCGCTGGCTCGGATCAGGCGCCTTCGAGCGGAGAAGAATCGCCGGGGTGTTGATGCCGCCGCCGGAGAGCACGTAGTGCCTGGCCCGGACCCTGATCCGGCGGCCGTTGGGCGCCACGCAGCGCTCATCCATGCCCAGGCATTCGAGGCCCGTCACCTTGTCGCCGTCCAGCAGCAGCCGGTTGGCGCGCGCCAGGTAGAGCAGCTCGCCACCCTTGTCGAGGGTCGCCGGGATGGTGGTGACCAGCATCGACTGCTTGGCGTTGACCGGGCAGCCCATGCCGCAGTAGCCGAGGTTCCAGCAACCGAGGACGTTGCGCGGGATGACCTTCCAGTGATAGCCGAGCTTCTCGCAGCCCAGGCGGATCACGTCGTTGTTGGCATTCGGCGGCAGCGCCCAGGGCGCCACGTGCAGGCGCTGCTCCATTTTCTCGAACCAGGGCGCCATGTCCTCCGCGCTGTGGCCCTTGACCCCGTAGACCTGGGCCCAGTGCTGCAGGGTCGGTTCCGGGGTGCGGAAGCTGCTGGTCCAGTTGATCAGGGTGGTGCCGCCCACGGCGCGGCCCTGGAGGATGGTGATGGCGCCGTCCTTGCTCATCCGGCCGATGCCTTCCTGGTACAGCTCGGGGTAGGCGTCGGCCTCCTGCATCTTGAAATCGCTGCTGGTCTTCAGCGGGCCTTCTTCCACCAGCAGCACCTTCAGGCCGGCGGCGCTGAGGATTTCCGCGGTGGTGCCGCCGCCGGCGCCGGTGCCGACCACGACCACGTCGGCCTCCAGCTCCAGGTCGTCGTCCAGGCGCGAGCCGTTGTAGGTTTTCCAGCCGCGGGCGAGGCCCTCGGCGAACAGATCGGGTACAGGCATGAATGCACTCTCAGGCTAGGCGGCTTCGGGCTCTTCGTATTGTTCCGGGGGCGGCTCAAGCGATCTTCGGCGGTCCGGGGTAGCCACAATGGGCCCACGCCTCGGGGCGGGCGTACCAGGCCATCATCGCCAGTTGCATCAGCGAACTGTGGCCCATCCGCAACAGGCCGATGAAGCTGTTTTCCCAGCGCGAAAGGAATGCCCGCACGTCGTCGCCGCTGGCGTTCTCCCAACTGCCCCAGATACCGGTGAGCGGGCCACGGGTGAGCGGCAGGGCGAGCACGTCGAAGAGTTGCTGGGTGAGCTTGAACATCTCCGGGGAGAGCCGCGCCAGGTTGTGGTCGAGGCTCTGGATCGCGCCCTCCACGGCTTTCGGCATCTGCTCGGCGGAAACCGCGCCGAGCAGCATCACCGGCAGCAGCGCACGGAGGAACGGCAGGTCGGATTCGCGGACCTTTTCCAGGCCGCTCGCCGGTTTCTCCGCCGAACAGCCGGTGAGGCTGGCGGTGACGCCCGCGGTGGCGAGGAAGGCGCCGCCGATCAGGCCGACTTTCATCAGGCTGCGTCGGGACAGGCCGGCGCTTTCAAGGGTGGTGTCGCTCATTGTTGTTATGTCACCTGCAGCGTAGGAATGAGGGGGCGCCGCACGCGCCCCGGTTCAGCGCACGAACAGCTTGTAGACGAGCTTCTGGATCGACTTGCCGTAGGGGGGGTAGATCATTCGCGCGGCGTTGAAGCGCGGCTTGCTGAACACGCCCTTGGCCTTGCTGAAGGTGAGGAAGCCTTCGTGGCCATGGTAGTGGCCCATGCCGGAGGGACCGACGCCACCGAACGGGATGTCGTCCTGGGCGACATGCAGCAGGGTGTCGTTCAGACACACACCGCCTGAGTGGGTCTCGTGCAGCACGCGCTGCTGCTGCGCCTTGTCGTAGCCGAAGTAGTACAGGGCCAGCGGTCGCGGGCGCTGGTTGACGTAGGCCAGGGCGTCTTCCAGGCGCTCGTAGGGGATCACCGGCAGCAGCGGGCCGAAGATTTCCTCCTGCATCACTTTCATGTCGTCGCTGACGTTCAGCAGCAGCGTCTGCGGCAGGCGCCGTTGCTGGCCTTCGGCGAACAGCGGGACGAGGGTCGCGCCCTTCTCGCGGGCGTCGTCGAGATAGCCCCGGAGGCGGCCGAGCTGGCGCTCGTTGATGATCGCGGTGTAGTCGGGGTTGTCCGAAAGACGCGGGAAGAAGCCCTGGACCACCTCCTTGTACTGACTGACGAATTCCTCGACGCGCCGGCTCGGTACCAGCACGTAGTCGGGCGCGACGCAGGTCTGCCCGGCGTTGAGGCTCTTGCCGAAGGCGATCCGCTCGGCGGCGTCCTTCATCGGCACGCTGTCGGAGACGATCGCCGGCGACTTGCCGCCCAGCTCCAGGGTGACCGGGGTCAGGTTCTCGGCGGCGGCGCGCATCACGTGCTTGCCGACGCTGGTGGCGCCGGTGAACAGCAGGTGGTCGAACGGCAGCTTGGAAAAGGCCACGCCGACGTCTACCTCGCCTAGCACCACGGCGACCTGGTCCTCGGGGAAGATCCGCGCCAGCAGGTCCTTGAGCAGGCGCCCGGTGGCCGGGGTCGACTCGCTCATCTTGATCATCACCCGGTTGCCGGCGGCGAGGGCCCCGGTCAGCGGGCCGATGGAGAGGAACAGCGGATAGTTCCAAGGCACGATCACCCCGACCACGCCCAGCGGCTGGTACACCACCTGGGCCGAGGCCGGCTGGAATTGCAGGCCGACCGCGCGGCGCGCGGGCTTCATCCACTTCTTCACGCGCTTGGCGGCGTAGTGGATGCCGTGCAGGCTGGGCATGATCTCGGCGAGCAGGGTCTCGTCGGCGGAGCGCGCGCTGAAGTCCCGGTCGATGGCCTCGATCAGTGCCTGCTGTTCCTTGAACAGCAGGTCGCGCAGGGCCTTCAGCCACTGCACGCGCTGCGTGGCGTCGGGCATCGGCTGCGCCAGGTAGGCGGCGCGCTGGCGGGCGAAGAGGGCTTCGAGCTGGTTGATTTCCTGCTGGCTCTGCTGCAGGTAGGCGATATCGGCGACCATGGGCTGGCTCCTCGGCGAAGCGTGGGCGGCTGCGTGGCCGCGCGTCTGTCGTTATGGCGGACCTGGTTCGGTCCGATGAATTTCGCTGCGTCGCTGGATTTCTAGAGTAAATACTCTAAAGTGTCAAACAGCATGCCTGCCAGCCCGGCGCTTGCGTACCCAACGAAAGGCGGGCCGGTCTCGGGCCGCCACCCCGGGGGCTGACCCGGGCGGCCGGCTTTGTGTACCTTCTACGCTGTCACGGCGGGGCGCGCCCCGCACTGTTACCCGAACGAGCCCGTCGTCCCCATGGCACCACGCATCAAGACCCGCGATCGCATCGCCCAGGCCAGCCTGGAACTGTTCAACGCCCAGGGCGAGCGCAGCGTCACCACCAACCATATCGCCACCCACCTGGGTATATCGCCTGGGAACCTCTACTACCACTACCCGAACAAGCAGGCGATCATCGCCGAGCTGTTCGCCGAGTACGAAAGCCACGTCGAGAGCTTCCTGCGCCTGCCCGAAGGGCGGGGTCTGACGGTGGACGACAAGACCTTCTACCTGGAAGCGCTACTGGCCGCGATGTGGCGCTACCGCTTCCTCCACCGCGACCTCGAGCACCTGCTGGAAAGCGACCCGGAGCTGGCGGCGCGCTACCGCGCCTTCGCCCAGCGTTGCCTGGTCAACGCCAAGGCGATCTACCGGGGCTTCACCGAGGCCGGCATCCTGCGGATGAACGAGACCCAGCTGGAGGCCCTGACCCTCAACGCCTGGATCATCCTCACCTCCTGGGTGCGCTTCCTCTGCACCACCCTCGATCTCGACGGCGACCTCAGCGAGGCGCAACTGCGTCGCGGCATCTACCAGGTGCTGGCGCTGGAGAGCGGGCACATCGAGGCGCAGGCCCAGGATGCGGTGGACGGGATTTCCGAGCGGCTCTACGTGCCGCTCTGATCGCGCAGGGTTTTCTCCAGCACCTGCTGGATGTGGATGCCGTGGCGGCGGAAGAAGGCTTCGGTACCGAGGGTGGCGTCGGTGAACAGGTAGGCGCCGCGGTGATCCTCGGCGAAGCGCCGCAGCAGGGCTGCGCCGACGCCGCTGCTCTGTGCGCCGGGCAGCACGGCGATTTCCGCCAGCCAGACGCGAATCGGTGTTTCTTCCTCGGCGCGCAGCAGGCCGACCAGGCGGCCGTCGCGTTCGGCCAGCAGGGAATACCCGGAATGCTGGTACAGCGTGCGTAGCTCGGCAGGCGGCATGCGCCGGTCCCAGCCGACCGCCGCGTGGATCGCCAGGATCGCCTCGCAGTCGGCGTCGTCGAGCATCGGGTTGTGCCGCAGCGTCAGTTCCATTCGCCCCCCTTTTTCCTTCAGCCTGTTCCTATTCTGCCGCCCGTCGCCGGACGCCGGCCAGCTCAGTGCTGCCGCAGGCGGGCCTCCAGCCAGTCGGGGATGCGTCGTTCCAGGTAGTAGGTGGGCTGGCGCGGAGAGCCGTCGACGAAGCCGACGTGACCGCCGCGGGCGTGCAGCTCCAGCTCGGTGCAGGGTGCCAGTTCGCTGCGATCGGGCAGGCTGCGGGCGAACACGAAGGGGTCGTCGCTGGAATGGATGATCAGGCTCGGCGTGCGGATGTCCGGCAGGTAGTAGCGGCTGGACGCGCGCCGATAGTAATCCCTGGCGTCGGCGAAGCCGTGCAGCGGCGCGGTGACCCGGCCGTCGAAGTCCCAGAAGGTGCGCATGCCCTCCAGCGGACCGAGGCGTTGCAGGGCGGCCAGGCCTTCCGCCTGGCCCTGCTCGCCGAACAGCCGCTGCTTGTCCTGCACGTAGGCCAGCATGGCCTTCATGAAGTGCGCCTGGTAGACCCGGGAAAAGCCCAGGCCGATGCGGTCGGCGCACTCGTCCAGGCGGAACGGCACCGACACCGCGACGCCGCCGAGCAGCGGGCAGTCCCCAGCGGTTTCGCCCAGGTACTTGAGCAGCACGTTGCCGCCCAGCGAATAGCCGACCGCGTACAGCGGCGCTTGCGGGCGCCTGGCGCGCAGGTGCGCGACCACCTCGGCGAGGTCGTCGCTGACCCCGGAATGGTAGCCGCGCGGCAGGCGGTTCGGCTCCCCCGAGCAACCGCGCCAGTTCAGCGCCACGCTGGCCCAGCCGCGCTCCAGCAGGGCGCGCTGCAGACCGAGGATGTAGTGCGACGAGGATGACCCGGTGAGGCCGTGCAGCGCCAGCACCAGCGGGGTCTCGGCATCGTGCGGGCCGGCCCAGTCGAGGTCGATGAAGTCGCCATCGGCCAGCCACAGGCGTTCGCGCTGCCGTTCCAGGGTCGGCCCGCGGCGGAAGAACGGGCTCCACAGGGTCTGCAGGTGCGGATTGGGCAGCCACCAGGCGGGCTGGAAGGTCGGGGACGCGGTCATGCGCAGGTCATGGGCGGTGGTGGTGTGGCCACCAGCTTACCAGCCGAACTCGTCGGCGAGGTCCTCCGCCCGCTGGCGCGAACCGAGGATCGGTTGCAGTTCGTCGACGAGCTGCTGCCGATAGCGGGGCGCGACGCTGCAGTCGTCCAGCAGGATGTCCTCGCCGGCGCCGCTCCAGACCTCGCCGAAGCAGGCCAGGCTGGCCGCCATCTGCCACAGGTCGTCGAAGCACGGCGCCGGGTCCCAGCCCCTGCCGCCATGCAGGTCGAAGAGTATGCGCCCGCTGCCGGTCTCGAGGATGAACGGGTCGGCGCCCTGGTCGGCCACCACCAGCCAGTCGTCCTGCCAGCCCGACAGGCGCTCGCCGCTGATGCCGTGCCAGCGATAGCCGGCCTGGCGCTGCCAGAGGCGGGCCAGGGACGGCAGGAAAAATGGGTTGCCGGCACTCTCCAGGGTGCAGTCGAGTGGGCCGACCTCGCGGTAGAAACGCTCCAGCTCGGCGGGCAGGGCGATATCGCCCTGCCAGTCGGCGGCGGGTTGCGCCGCGCAAGGCTCGCCAAGCGCCAGCAGGCGTTGGCGAATGCTCGCGGAAGCCGGGCTCATCCTCAGGCTCCCCGCTGCCAGAGCGCGTAATGTACGTTGCCGGCTTTCTTTTCCCGGTGCAGCCGCCAGTTTCCGGGCAGGCCGAGGGACGAGGGGACGCTCTCGCTCTCGGTATAGATCCAGGCGTCGGGGTTCAGCCAGCCGCGGGTTTCGAGCAGGCGGCAGGCGTCCTGCAGCAGGTTCTGATGGAACGGCGGGTCGAGGAACACCAGGTCGAAGGCGCTCGGAGCCTGGTTTCCCAGGTAGCGCACGGCATCGCCGAGGACCAGTTGGGCGGTGCCGCACTTGAGCGCGTCGAGGTGGTTGCGCAGGGCCGCCACCGCTTCGCCGTTGGTATCCAGGGCCAGCCCTTCGCGGGCGCCGCGCGACAACGCCTCGAGGAACAGCGCGCCGCTGCCGGCGAAGGGATCGAGCACCCGTGCGCCTTCGACATAGGGTGCCAGCCAGTTGAACAGGGTCTCGCGGACCCGGTCCGGGGTCGGTCGCAGGCCGGGCCCGTCGGGAAAGACGAAACGCCGGCTGCGCCATTCGCCACCGATGATCCGCAGCTGTCCCTGGCCGCCGTGGCGGCCGGGGGCTTTCGCAGTAGGTTTACTCATCAATGCTCCGGAACGCCGCTGGGTTGCTGGGCCGGCTTGGCGGTGGGTGGCGGCAGGGGTTTCTGCGGCACGCTCGGGCCGGCGCTGACGATGACGAAGGCGTCGGCGTCCAGGTGCTTGGCCATGGCGCTCCTGACCTGTTCGACGCTGAGTCCCTCGACCTGCTTGAGGAAGCTTTCCAGGTAGTCCAGCGGCAGGCCGTAGAAACCGATGGCGCCGAGCTGGCCGACGATGTCGGCGTTGCTCGCGGTGGACAGCGGGAAGCTGCCGGCCAGTTCGCGCTTGGCGTCGTCCAGTTCCTTCTGGGTCGGGCCGTTGGCCAGGTAGTCGCGGACGATGTCCTGGACCAGCTTCAGCGCCCCCTCGCTGAGTTCGGCGCGGGTCTGGAAGTTGATCATGAACGGACCGCGTGCCTGCATGGCGGTGAAGCCGGAATAGATGCCGTAGGTCAGGCCGCGCTTTTCTCGCACCTGGTCCATCAGGCGGGTGCCGAAGCCGCCGCCGCCGAGGATCTGGTTGCCCAGGTAGAGCGCCGCGTAGTCGGGATCCTGGCGGTCGATGCCAAGCTGGGCGAGCATCAGGTGGGTCTGCTCGGAGGGGAAGTCGATGCGCGTCAGGCCGGGCTTGGGCGTTTCCGGCTGGACGGTCTTGGCCAGCGCCGGGCCCTGGGGCAGCGCCTTGGAGACTTCTGCGGCGATCGCTTCGGCCTCCTGCCGCGAGAGGTCGCCGACCAGCGCGATGACCACGTTGCCGGCGGCGTAGGCTTTCTTGTGGAACGCCTGCAATTGTTCGCGGCTGATCGGTGGAATGGACTTTTCGTCGCCGTCGCTGGAGTGCGCGTAGGGATGCTCGCCATAGAGGCGCTTGAACAGCTCCAGCCCGGCCAGCTTGCCGGGGTTCTGCTTCTGGTACTCGAAACCGGCCAGGACCTGGTTCTTGATGCGTGCCAGGGCGTCCTCGGGGAAGGTCGGCTGGCCGATCACCTGTTCGAACAGCTTCAGCGCCTGGGTCCGCTTGTCGGCGTCGGACAGGCTGCGCAGGCCGGCCACCGCCATGTCGCGGTAGGAACCGTTGCTGAACGAGGCGCCGAGGTCCTCGAAGCCGGCGGCGATGGCAGTGGTGTCCTTGCCCGGCACGCCTTCGTTGAGCATGGCGTTGGTCAGCATCGACAGGCCGGGGGTGCCGGCGTCCTGGCTGCTGCCGGCGGCGAAGGTCAGGCGCAGGTCGAACATCGGCAGTTCATGGGCCTCGACGAACAGCACCTTGGCGCCTTCGGCGGTCTTCCATTCCTGGATGTCCAGCTTGCGATGGACCGGCGCCTGCTTGGCGACGTCCTTCAGCGACTGCAACTGGTTTTCCTCGACCGCCGCGGCATGGGCCGCCGCCGGGGTCTGGGTGGGACGCGCGACGAAATAGGCCAGCGCGGCCAGCAACGCGATGACGATCAGGCCGAGCAGGCCATAACGCAGCCCTGTGCGCTCACTCATGACGGGCCTCCTTTTCCTCGGCCTTCACAGGCAGCACTTGCGCCAGGGTCAGGCGCGACGGGGTGAAATAGGTGCGGGCGGCTTTCTGGATATCGTCCGGAGTCACTGCCTTGAGGGCCTCCAGGTCCTGGTCGATCAGCTTCCAGGACAGGCCGACGCTTTCCAGCTGGCCGATGCTGCTGGCCTGGGCGGCGATGGAGTCCTTCTCGTAGACCATCCCGGCGATCATCTGCGCGCGCACGCGCTCGATCTCCGCGGCGCTGGGCGGGTTCTGCTTGAGGTCATCGAGCTGCTTCCACAGACCGGCCTCGACCTGCTCGAGGGTCTTGCCCTTCTGCACGTTCGGCGTGGCCGAGAGGACGAACAGGCTGTCGCCGCGGTTGAACGCGTCATAGTAGGTGGAGGCGCCGGCGACCAGCTCCTCGCCGCGCTCCAGGCGCGAGGCCAGGCGGGCGCTGTAGCCGCCATCGAGCAGCGCGCCGATCAGGCGCAGGGCGTTGACTTCGCGAGGGTTCTCGCTGCTGCCCAGGCTGGGCACGTTGAAGCCCATGATCAGGTTCGGCAGCTGGGTGCGTACGTACAGCTTGAGCCGGCGCTCGCCGGGCTCGGCCAGTTCCAGCGGCTTGCGCGCCGGCGGCAGCTGGCGCCAGGGGATCTCGCCGAAGTAGCGCTTGGCGAGGGTCTTGACCTCGTCGGCGGTGACGTCGCCGACCACTACCAGGGTGGCGTTGTTCGGCGCGTACCAGGATTCGTACCAGTGGCGCAGGTCGTCGATGGTCATGCGCTGCAGGTCGGCCATCCAGCCGATGGTCGGGGTGTGGTAGCCGCTGGCCGGGTAGGCGGCGGCCTTGAAGCGCTCGAAGGCGAGGGCGTTGGGATTGTCGTCGGTGCGCAGGCGGCGCTCCTCCTTGATCACCTCGATCTCGCTCTTGAACTGGTCGGCCGGCAGGCTCAGGTGGGCCATGCGGTCGGCTTCCATCTCCAGCGCCACCGGCAGGCGGTCGCGGGCCAGGACCTGGTAATAGGCGGTGTAGTCGTCGGTGGTGAAGGCGTTCTCTTCCGCACCCAGGTCGCGCAGCACCCGCGAGGCTTCGCCCGGGCCGAGCTTGCGGCTGCCCTTGAACATCATGTGTTCGAGGGCGTGGGACAGGCCGGTGAGCCCGGGTGTCTCGTAGCTGGAGCCGATCCTGTACCAGAGCTGGGAAACCACCACCGGGGCGCGGTGGTCTTCACGCACTATGACCTTCAGGCCGTTGTCGAGGCTGAACTCGTGGGTGGGCTGGGTTTCCGCCGCCTGGGCGAAAAGCGGGAGACAAAGGCTGGCTAGGAGCAGGCCGACGCGGCGGCGAGCTGGGGTTTTCATGGTGATCTGGACCTTTCGTGCCGCCACCGGGGTCTCAGGTCACTGCGGGGCAGGACCCTTAGCCCCGTCGGGCGAGGAGATGCTAGGATACCCATCCGTTTTCCGGGCGGCCACGTCCCGTGCCGCTCCCTTGAGATACAAGCATTCATGTTTGGTTCCAACGACGACAAGAAGGCCCCGCAGGGCGGGGAAAAGAAAGGTCTGTTCGGCTGGTGGCGGAAAAAGCCGCAAGCCGGCGAGCAGCCTGCCGATCAGCCTGTCGAGCCGGTCTCCGAGACAGCGGCCGCCGAGCAGCGCGCGCCTGCCGATGACGTGGCGCAATCCCTGACAGAACAGCCAGGTCGGCAGCAGCCCTCTGCTGCCGAGCCGGCCGAGCCGGCGCCGGTTGCCGAAGCACCGCTCGCCAGTGACGAGCCAGCGTCGGCCGAGGAGCATTCGCCCCGGCCCGAGGCGCCCGTCGCGCAACCCGAGCCTATCCTGGCTGCCGAGCCCGAGCCCGAGCCCGAGCCCGAGCCCGAGCCCGAGCCCGAGCCCGAGCCCGTTGCGCCGCTGGCCGCCGCTCCGGCAGTCAGCGAGCCGGCGACCAGGCCGGGCTTCTTCGCCCGCCTCCGGCAGGGACTGTCCAAGACCAGCGCCAGCATCGGCGAAGGCATGGCCAGCCTGTTCCTCGGCCGCAAGGAAATCGACGACGACCTGCTCGACGACATCGAGACGCGCCTGCTGACCGCCGACGTCGGCGTCGAGGCCACCACCCTGATCGTGCAGAACCTGACCAAGCGCGTGGCGCGCAAGGAGCTGGCCGACAGCGGCGCGCTGTACAAGGCGCTGCAGGAAGAGCTGGCCAGCCTGCTGCGCCCGGTGGAGCAGCCGTTGCAGGTCGACGTCGCGCGCGAGCCCTATGTGATCCTGGTGGTCGGGGTGAACGGCGTGGGCAAGACCACCACCATCGGCAAGCTGGCGAAGAAGCTGCAACTCGAGGGCAAGAAGGTCATGCTGGCCGCCGGCGACACCTTCCGCGCCGCCGCCGTGGAGCAGTTGCAGGTCTGGGGCGAGCGCAACCGCATCCCGGTGATCGCCCAGCACACCGGCGCCGACTCCGCCTCGGTGATCTTCGACGCGGTGCAGGCCGCCAAGGCCCGCGGCATCGACGTGCTGATCGCCGATACCGCCGGACGCCTGCATACCAAGGACAACCTGATGGAGGAGCTGAAGAAGGTGCGCCGGGTGATCGGCAAGCTGGACGAGACGGCGCCCCATGAGGTCCTGCTGGTGCTCGACGCCGGCACCGGGCAGAACGCCATCAACCAGGCCAAGCAGTTCAACCTCGCGGTGGAGCTGACCGGCCTGGCCCTGACCAAACTGGACGGCACCGCCAAGGGCGGGGTGATCTTCGCCCTGGCCAAGCAGTTCGGCCTGCCGATCCGCTATATCGGTGTCGGCGAGGGGATCGACGATCTCCGTACCTTCGAGGCCGACGCCTTCGTCCAGGCACTCTTCGCAGAGCGGGAGAACGCATGATCCGCTTCGAGCAGGTCGGCAAACGCTATCCCAACGGCCACGTAGGCCTGCACGAGGTGTCCTTCCGCGTGCACCGTGGCGAGATCCTCTTCGTCACCGGCCACTCCGGCGCCGGCAAGAGCACCCTGCTGCGCCTCATCCTGGCGATGGAGCGACCGACCAGCGGCAAGCTGTTGCTCGGCGGCCAGGACCTGGGGCGCATCACCACCGCGCAGATCCCTTTCCTGCGCCGGCAGATCGGCGTGGTGTTCCAGAACCACCAACTGCTCACCGATCGTACGGTGGCGGACAACATCGCCCTGCCGCTGCAGATCCTCGGCATGCCCAAGCCGGAGATCGCCAAGCGCGTGGCCTCGGCCCTGGAGCGGGTGAACCTGAAGGAAAAGGGCGAGGCGTTGCCTTCCGACCTTTCCACCGGCCAGCAGCAGCGGGTCGGCATTGCCCGCGCCATCGTCCACCAGCCGGCCCTGCTGCTGGCGGACGAACCCACCGGCAACCTCGACCCGCGACTCGCCTCGGAAATCATGGGCGTGTTCGAGGATATCAATCGCCTGGGCACCACCGTACTGATCGCCAGCCACGACCTGGCCCTGATCGCCCGTATGCGCCATCGCATGCTGACCCTGCAGCGTGGCCGGATCATCGCTGACCGTGAGGATGAGGCCTGATGAGCGCCAACGATCTTCCCCGTGGCCCCGAAGAGGGCGCACCGGAACGCAAGACCCGCGAGAAACCGAGCCAGGAGCAGACCGACTGGAGCGGCTCGTTCAGCGCCTACCTGGAAAGCCATCGCGCCAGCCTGGTGGACAGCCTGCGCCGGTTGTTCGGCCACCCGTTCGGCAGCTTCTTCACCTGCCTGGTGATGGGTATCACCCTGAGCCTGCCGATGGGCCTCTCGCTGCTGCTGAACAATGTCGAACGGCTCGGCGGCTCCTGGCAGCGGGCGGCGCAGATATCCCTGTTCCTCGACCTGAAGACCAGCGAAAATCAGGGCCAGGACCTGCGCGAGCAGATCGAGCGCCTGCCGGACGTGATCGAGGCCCAATTGATCAGCCGCGAGCAGGCGCTCAGCGAATTGCAGGAACAGTCCGGCCTGGGCGAAGCGCTCAAGGAGCTGCCGGAGAACCCGCTGCCGCCGGTGATCTCGGTCACGCCCAAGCAGATCGACCGGGCTGGCCTGGAGGCACTGCGCCAGCAGCTCGCGGAGCTGCCTCATGTGCAGCAGGCGCAGCTCGACCTGGTATGGGTCGAGCGCCTGAGCGCGATCCTCAAGCTCGGCGAACGCTTCGTCTTCGGCCTGACCATCCTGCTGGTGCTGACCCTCTTGCTGGTGGTGGGCAACACCATCCGCCTGCACATCGAAAATCGCCGTAACGAAATCGAGGTGATCAAGCTGGTCGGCGGGACGGACGGTTACGTGCGCCGGCCATTCCTGTACATGGGCGCGTTGTACGGCCTGGGCGCGGGCATCCTGTCCTGGGCGCTGCTGGCCTATTCGCTGAACTGGCTGAACGGTTCGGTGGTCAACCTTTCAGGGCTGTACGGCAGCGACTTCGGCTTGCAGGGCGTGCCGCTGGACGACGGCCTGTCGCTGACCGTGGGCGCGGTGCTGCTTGGCTGGGTCGGCGCCTGGCTGGCCGTGGCCCGCCACCTGCGCGAGCTGGCGCCGCGCTGAGGACAGGCGGATCACGACCGGCCAGCGGGTCGCTGTAAAGGAACTTATACACCCGCTTGCAGTCAGATATCCGAGTGCTACACTGCGCGAGTTTCGTGAATCGGAGGATTCGCATGACCACTTCTTTGCAACCTGTACATGCCTTGGTTCCAGGCGCAAACCTGGAAGCCTACGTGCACTCGGTGAACAGCATTCCGCTGTTGTCGCCGGAACAGGAGCGTGAACTGGCCGAACGCCTCTTCTATCAGCAAGACCTGGAAGCGGCGCGGCAGATGGTGTTGGCGCACCTGCGCTTCGTTGTTCATATCGCCAAGAGTTATTCGGGGTACGGCCTGGCCCAGGCCGACCTGATCCAGGAAGGCAACGTCGGCCTGATGAAGGCCGTGAAGCGTTTCAACCCGGAAATGGGCGTTCGCCTGGTGTCCTTCGCCGTGCACTGGATCAAGGCGGAGATCCACGAGTTCATCCTGCGCAACTGGCGGATCGTCAAGGTCGCCACCACCAAGGCGCAGCGCAAGCTGTTCTTCAACCTGCGCAGCCAGAAGAAGCGCCTGGCCTGGTTGAACAACGAGGAAGTCCATCGCGTCGCCGAGAGCCTGGGGGTCGAGCCCCGCGAAGTGCGCGAGATGGAAAGCCGCCTGACCGGCCAGGACATGGCGTTCGACCCGGCCGCCGACGCGGACGACGAGAGCGCCTACCAGTCGCCGGCGCATTACCTCGAAGACCACCGCTACGACCCGGCGCGCCAGTTGGAAGACGCCGACTGGAGCGACAGCTCCAGCGCCAACCTGCACGAGGCGCTGGAAGGCCTCGACGAGCGCAGCCGCGACATTCTCCAGCAGCGCTGGCTGTCCGAGGAGAAGGCCACGCTGCACGACCTGGCGGAAAAGTACAACGTTTCCGCCGAGCGTATCCGGCAGCTGGAAAAGAACGCCATGAGCAAGCTGAAAGGGCGGATTCTCGCCTGATCGCCGCGCCTCGCGAAAACCGCACCCCGCAAGGGTGCGGTTTTTTTCTGCCCGGAGGAATCCCATGCCGCGCAATACCCGCTGGCTGTTCTACTTGTCGCTGGCGGTCCTGACCTTCGTCGTCGGCGCCTGGCTGGTCCGTACGCCGGAACCGGCGCGACCGTTGCCGTGGCTGGCCGACTGGCAGGAGCAGGTGCTGGCGCCGTTGGCGGACAACGCCTTGACCCTGCGCCAGCTGCACGACGCGGTGGATGGCGAGTTGTGGGTGGACCCGCGCCTAGATGGCGTGCGCCTGGCCTTCCGTGGCCGCCTGCTGGGCGACGGCGGCCCCTGGCAGGTGGAAGGCGAGCTGGGCCTGAGCGCCGAGGAGCAACTGAGCCTGCAGCGGGCATCTGCGTTGCAGCCTGGCAGCGCGCCGCAGCCATTGAGCGCCGGATTGGAAGGACAGTTGGGCGACAAGCCGATCGTGGCGCTGAGCATGATTCCCGAAGGCAGGGTCGGTGCCGAGCGGCTGCTGGCCAGTCTCGGCCAGCCGCGCCTGCGCCTGCAACTGGCCCAGGGCGAGGCCTGGGTCTATCCGCAACTGGGCCTGACCGCGCACCTGCCGGACGACGACTTGCGACTGATGCTCGCGGTGCCGCGCCAGGCCCTGGAAAAACCGCCGCGTTGAGCTTTCAGCGCTCCAGGCGCAGCAGGTAGTCGTCGCCGCCCAACTGCCACATCTGCTGGCGAATCCAGGCCGCGCGCTGGCGTACGTAGGGGCCCGGCCTGGCCGCGCTCCATTTCAGCGGGCTGGGCAGCACCGCGGCGAGCTGGCTGGCCTGGGTGCGGCTCAGGCGCTCGGCGTCGAGGCCGAAGTGATAGCGTGCCGCAGCCTGCGCGCCGAAGACGCCCGGGCCCCATTCGGCGCTGTTCAGGTAGACCTCGAGAATCCGTTGCTTGGTCCAGAGCGTCTCGATCAGCAGGGTGAACCAGGCCTCCAGGCCCTTGCGCAGCCAACTGCGCCCGGACCAGAGGAAGACGTTCTTCGCCACCTGCTGGCTGAGCGTACTGGCGCCGCGGATACTGCCGCCGCGCTCGTTGTGCGCGAGGGCCTGCTGGATGGCCGGCAGGTCGAAGCCGTGGTGCTCGGCGAAGTGCTGGTCCTCGCCGGCGATCACCGCGACCTTCAGGCTGTCCGGCAACTGCTCCCAGGAGCGCCAGTCGCGCTGCAGGTCGATGGGCTGGCCGTCGACCCAGGAGCCGACCTTGCGTTCGACCATGACCATGGTCCCCGGTGGCGGCACCCAGCGCAGGACCGCGACCAGCACGACGCTGGCGGCCATGAACCAGAGCAGGTACT
Source organism: Pseudomonas sp. 203-8 (assembly GCF_020708595.1). NCBI lineage: Bacteria > Pseudomonadati > Pseudomonadota > Gammaproteobacteria > Pseudomonadales > Pseudomonadaceae > Pseudomonas > Pseudomonas sp. 203-8. Next base: position 126,153 of record NZ_JAJFDF010000008.1, read on the forward strand.
TGAACAGGCGGCGGAACAGGGATCGCAACATGCGCGGCTTGGCTTGGAAGAAGGGGGCGGCCATTATAGCGGGCTGGATGCTATCACCGGAGTCTTGTCCATGCTTCGTCCCTTCCTGTTGTTGGCGGCATTTTTCGGTTTCACCGGCGTGGCCCTCGGGGCGTTCGCCGCCCACGGCCTGAAGAAGCAGCTCAGCGCCGAGTACCTGGCGGTATTCCAGACCGGCGTGCACTACCAGTTGATCCACGCCCTGGCGCTGTTCGGCGTGGCGCTGCTCGCCACCCGCCTGGACGGCCGCCTGGTGAGCGCGGCGGGTGGCCTGTTCACGCTGGGCATCCTGCTGTTCTCCGGCAGCCTCTACCTGCTGACCCTCAGTGGCATCGGCAAGCTCGGCATCGTCACCCCGTTCGGCGGCGTCTCCTTCCTCGCCGGCTGGCTGTGCCTGGGGCTGGCCGCCTGGCGCCTGGGCAACGCCTGAGACCAGTTGCCTCAGGCGGCGCACTTGTCGACAAGGCGCCTTGGTCATCGGGGTGGATCGGGCTAGAATGCCGCTCCCTTTCACTTTCGTGACCGTCCAGCCATGCAGATTCAACTGAACGGCGAGCCCTTCGAGCTGCCCGACGCGCAGAGCGTCGCGGACCTGCTGGCCCGCTTGGAGCTTGGCGGCCGCCGCGTGGCCGTCGAGCTGAACCTGGATATCGTGCCGCGCAGCCAGCACGCCAGCACCGCGCTCAAGGATGGCGACCGCGTGGAGATCGTCCACGCCATCGGCGGCGGCTAGGCCTGGCCCCCGAACCCTTCCATCGGCCCCGCAAGCCTTTCCATCCAGGAGTCATCCGATGAGCCAAGCATCCAGTACCGATACCCCCTTCGTCATCGCCGGCCGTACCTATGGCTCGCGCCTGCTGGTGGGGACCGGCAAGTACAAGGACCTCGACGAGACCCGCCGGGCCATCGAGGCCTCCGGAGCGGAGATCGTCACGGTGGCGGTGCGGCGCACCAACATCGGGCAGAATCCCGACGAGCCGAACCTGCTGGATGTGATCCCGCCGGATCGCTACACCATCCTGCCGAACACCGCCGGCTGCTATGACGCGGTCGAGGCCGTGCGCACCTGCCGCCTGGCCCGCGAGCTGCTGGACGGGCACAACCTGGTCAAGCTGGAAGTCCTCGCCGACCAGAAGACCCTGTTCCCCAACGTCGTCGAGACCCTCAAGGCCGCCGAGCAACTGGTGAAGGACGGCTTCGACGTGATGGTGTACACCAGCGACGACCCGATCATCGCCCGCCAACTGGCCGAGATCGGCTGCATCGCGGTGATGCCGCTGGCCGGCCTGATCGGCTCCGGCCTGGGCATCTGCAACCCCTACAACCTGCGCATCATCCTCGAGGAAGCCAAGGTCCCGGTGCTGGTAGACGCCGGCGTGGGCACCGCTTCCGATGCAGCGATCGCCATGGAGCTGGGTTGCGAGGCGGTGCTGATGAACACCGCCATCGCCCATGCCAAGGACCCGGTGATGATGGCCGAGGCCATGAAGCACGCGATCGTCGCCGGTCGTCTCGCCTACCTGGCCGGACGCATGCCGCGCAAGCTGTATGCCAGCGCCTCGTCGCCGCTGGACGGCCTGATCGACTGATACCGACTACCTGGGGCGGGCTGTCCGCCGGATGCGGGAAGCGTCCGGCAGGCAGCCCGCCCTTCTGTCTCTAGCAAGGTTTTCTTTTACATGAGCGATACCCCGCAATCCCCGGCCCAGGACTCCCTGGCGGAACACGACGAAGCACGGCCGATGCGCACCGTGAAGAGCTTCGTGATGCGCGCCGGGCGCATGACCGAAGGCCAGCAGCGTGGCCTCGACCTGGGCTGGCCGAAGTTCGGCCTGGAACTGAGCGATGAGGTCCAGGACTTCGACGCGATCTTCGGTCGCCAGGCGCCGCGGACTTTCGAGATCGGTTTCGGCATGGGCCATTCCACCCTGGAAATGGCCGCCGCTGCGCCTGACATCGACTTCATCGGCGTCGAGGTGCACAAGCCGGGCGTCGGCGCGCTGCTCAACGGCCTGCTGACCCAGGGCCTGGGCAACGTGCGGGTGTATAGCTGCGACGCGCTGGAAGTGCTGCGCCACTGCGTGGCCGACGCCAGCCTCGATCGGCTGCTGCTGTTCTTCCCCGATCCCTGGCACAAGAAGCGCCACCACAAGCGGCGGATCGTCCAGCCGGAATTCGCCGAACTGGTGCGGCGCAAGCTGAGGGTCGGCGGCGTGCTGCACATGGCCACCGACTGGGAGCCCTATGCCGAGCACATGCTGGACGTCATGAGCGCGGTGCCGGGCTACCGCAACCAGGCCGAAGACGGCCGCTTCGTGCCGCGCCCGCAAGAGCGTCCGGTGACCAAGTTCGAGCGGCGCGGGGAGCGCCTGGGACATGGCGTCTGGGACCTCAAGTTCGAGCGCGTCGACTGATCCACCGCACCAGCGACGTACCCCTGGCGCCGAACCGGCGCCGGGACTCCAAGCAGACCGGGAACACCCGGCGGACCTCACCTTCAAGCTGCACGTTTCCCGGCTTCGGCCGGATCCAATAATAAGAGCGGCACGGCTCGGCCGGCTGCAAAGGAGACTGCTGTGTTGAAGAAACTGGGCATCCTGTTGCTCGGGGCCGGTTGCGCCTGGGCGGCGCAGGCCAAGGTAGACGAAGTCCAGGCCGCACGCCTGGACCAGGACCTGACCCCGCTGGGGGCGGAGCGGGCCGGCAACGCCGATGGCAGCATCCCGCCCTGGACCGGCGGCATCACCCAGGCGCCGGCCGGCTACCGGCCCGGCATGCATCACCTCGACCCGTTCGCCGCCGATCGTCCGCGCCTGGTCCTCGACAGCCGCAACATGGCCGCCTACCAGGCGCTGCTGACGCCGGGCACCCAGGCCTTGCTGCAGGCCAACCCGGACTACCACCTGCGGGTCTTCCCCACCCGCCGCAGCGCATCCCTGCCGCAGCGCCTGTACGACGCTACCCGCGCCAACGCCAGCCGCGCCGAGCTGATCGCCGACGGCAACGGCGTGCAGGGCGCTGCCGCCGGCGTGCCCTTCCCCCTGCCGCAGAGCGGCCAGGAAGCGATCTGGAACCACATCATGCGCTACCGCGGCGAGCAACTGCACCTGCAGACCAACCAGGCGGCGGTGCTGACCAACGGCAGCTACAACCTGCTCAAGCTCGACCGCTACCTGTACTTCGTCTATGGCCGCGAGGGGATGATCCCGGAGAACCTCGACAACACGTTGTTCTACTACAAGTACAAGGTGGTCGCGCCGGCGCGCCTGGCCGGTTCGGCGCTGGTGGTGCAGGAAACCCTCGACCAGGTGCTGTCGATCCGCAAGGCCTGGCGCTTCAACCGTGGCGAGCGGCGCGTGCGGCGCTTGCCGACCCTGGCCTACGACAGCCTGCAGCCGGATACCAACGGCATGGCCACGGCGGACACCGTGGATGTCTACAACGGCGCACCGGACCACTACGAGTGGGCGTTGCTCGGCAAGCGCGAGATGCTGGTGCCTTACAACAGCTACGCGGTGCACCAGAAGGGCCTCGCCTATGGCGACATCCTCAAGAGCCGCTTCATCAATCCCGACCTGCTGCGCTACGAGCTGCATCGCGTCTGGGTGGTCGAGGCGACCCTGCGCAAGGGCTTCAGCCATCCCTACGCCAAGCGCCGCTTCTACCTCGACGAAGACAGCTGGCAGATCCTCGCCGCCGACATCTACGACAAGGATGGCGTGCTGACCCGGGCCCAGGAGGTCCATCCGATCAACTACTACGATGTGCCGCTGGTCTCCAGCACCCTGGAAGCGATCTACGACTTCAAGGGCGGCCGCTACTTCGTCGATGGGCTGGACAACAACGAGCCGATGTACGACTTCGGCGTGCAGGTCGGGCCGCGCGACTTCACCCCGCAGGCGCTGCGCCGGGAGGGGAACTGAGGCGGACGGCCCTCAGACGATCAGCTCGGCGCCGCGTAGCGTGCCGTCGTCGTCCAGGCGCGCCGGCGCCGGGCTGATCTGCAGGTACTTGATGCTGTCCCGCGGAATCAGCAGCAGGTCGCCGTCGACCTCGACGCTGAGATAGGGCGTGTCCAGTTGCTGACGGATGCTGCGGGCAACCTCGGCCGGGTCGTCCTGCTGGCGCGGGAAGCGCAGCGACAGGCGCTGGCCGTCGGTGAAATGCAGGTAGAGGTGCTTGATCGGTTTCATGCGGGCTCCCGGAGGCCATGACGCTCTTGGGGACGGCGCTGGCCGCCGGGAGACCGGGGGCTCAGCTGCGATCGGCGATCATGCCGATCACGAAGAACACTAGCAGGAGCACGGGCGCCAGGGTGTAGTTGTTGAAGTAGCCGAGGCCCTTGGCCAGCCAGGGGGTGACGAAGACCATCGCCAGGCCGTAGCCGACCGCGCAGATCAACACGAACAGCAGGGTGCGGAAGACGAAGTTGAGGCTGCCGATGCGCTGCTGTACCCAGGCGTTGATCGCCGGGCCGAACAGCACCAGCAGGGTGGCCATGATGGCCAGGGAAATGTCCGACAGGTGGCTGCGGCTCCAGCGCGACAGGGTGGCGATCAGGTCCAGCGCGTAATCCATCGAGGGTTCCTTGTAACGAATCGGCGTGTCGGTCGGCGGAGTTTACCTGCCTGCCGGCACGGATGGGCGTGCATCCGTCGTCACGGCAGGAAATGTTGCAGCAGGTCGTTGAGGAACAGCTGGCCGCGTTCGCTGGGGCGCAGGCGCTGCGGGTCGTCGGCGAGCAGCCCGGCGTCGCGCGCGGCGGCGCAGGCATCGGCGATCGCCGCCAGTGGCTGGCCGGTGCGCTGTGGGTAGAGCGCGGCGGGGACGCCGTCGACCAGGCGCAGCACGTTCATCATGAACTCGAATGGCAGGTCGGCCGCTTCCAGCGGGCGCTCGCCGGCCTGGAAGGCCTTTTGCGGGTTGAGGTAGTCCTTCGGCAGGCGGGTCTTCCAGGTCCGCACGATGCGTCCGTCCGGCGCGCTCAGCTTGGCGTGGGCGCCGGCGCCGATGCCGAGGAAGTCGCCGAAGCTCCAGTAGTTCAGGTTGTGCCGGGCGTGCAGGCCGTCGCGGGCGTAGGCGGAGGTCTCGTACTGGCGGTAGCCGTGCTCGTCGAGCAGGGCCTGGCCGGCTTCCTGGATGTCCCAGAGGATGTCGTCCTCGGGCAGCTCCGGCGGCTGGCTCCAGAACACCGTGTTCGGCTCCATGGTCAGTTGGTACCAGGAGAGGTGCGTGGGGGCCAGGGCGAGGGCCTGGCGCAGGTCGGCCAGGGCGTCGTCGAGGCTCTGCCCGGGCAGGCCGTGCATCAGGTCGAGGTTGAAGTTGTCGAAGCCGGCCTGGCGCGCCATGTCGGCGGCGCGCACTGCCTCGGCGCCGTCGTGGATGCGCCCCAGGGCCTGCAGCTTGTCGGCCTGGAAGCTCTGCACGCCGATGGACAGGCGATTGATGCCGAGGCGCCGGTAGTCGGCGAACTTGACCTGTTCGAAGGTGCCGGGATTGGCTTCCAGGGTGATCTCGATGCCGTCGGCGAAGCCGACCCTGCGCTCGACGCCTTCCAGTAGCCGGCCCAGGGCCTTGGCCGAGAACAGGCTGGGCGTGCCGCCGCCGAAGAAGATCGAACCCAGGCGCCGGCCGTGGACATGGCGCAGGTCTTGCTCCAGGTCGGCGAGCAGGGCGTCGACATAGGCCTCTTCGGGCAGCTCCGGGCCAGCGGCGTGGGAGTTGAAGTCGCAATACGGGCACTTGCGCACGCACCACGGGATGTGCACGTACAGGGCCAGGGGCGGGAGCTGGAACGGGGTGGCTTGGGTCACGGCGGGGCGGGGTGGAGGCGGTTTCGGGGCGCTATCGTGGCATGAGTTCGGCCAACCTCCAAGGCGGCCGGACGAAACGCCGTGTCGACGCCGCCCGGGGGCGGCGCCGGCGGTTGCGGCTCAGAGACCCAGGCGCTGCTTGAGCAGGGCCATGGCGCGGGCTCGGTGGCTGAGGCGGTTCTTCTCCTCGGGCGCCAGCTCGGCGCTGGAGCAGTCGCGTTCCGGCACCCAGAACAGCGGGTCGTAGCCGAAGCCGTGGGCGCCGCGGGCTTCGCGGAGGATGCGGCCTTCCCAGATGCCCTCGCAGAGGATCGGCAGCGGGTCGTCGGCGTGGCGCACCAGCGCCAGCACGCTGACGAACTGTGCGCCGCGCTCGGCGTCCGGGACATCCTTCATGGCCTCCAGCAGCTTGGCGTTGTTCGCCGCGTCGCCCCGGCCGTCGGCATAGCGCGCCGAGTAGATGCCCGGCGCGCCGCCGAGGAAGTCCACCGCCAGCCCGGAGTCGTCGGCCAGCGCCGGCAGGCCGGAGAGGCGTGCGGCGTTGCGTGCCTTGAGGATGGCGTTCTCGACGAAGGAAAGACCGGTTTCCTCCGGTTCCACCTGGCTGAACTCGCCGATCGAGCGCACCTTCACGCTGGCGCCGAGCATGGCCTGGAGTTCCTTGAGTTTGCCGGCATTGTGGCTGGCCAGCACCAGCTGTTCGAGCTTGATCATTCGTCCGGGAAGATTTCCTTGTTGAAACTGAAGGTCTGCGCAGGTTCGCCCTTGGCCTCGACCTTGATGGTGAAGACCAGGGTCTCGCGTTGGCTGATCGGGAATTGCGCCAGGTTGTAGATGGCGCCTTCCTCGCTGACTCGGCGGAACTCCAGGGGGATGACCTTGCCGGTCAGGTCCTTGGCCGAGCCGGTCACGGCGGCCTCTACCGGCTTGCCTTTCTCCATCGGCACCACGTTGATCACGCCCTGCGCCTTGCTGCGTACCAGGCCGACCGCGCTGGCCACGTTGGGCTGGAGGAAGCTGGAGTTGAACACGTTGTAGTGGACGTCCAGGTCGCCGAAGCGCTGCACCTGCTCGGCGAGGACCGGCAGGCTCAGGCAGAGGCCGAGGACGAAAGCGGTGAAGCGGCGCATGATGGTTTCTCCTGAAAGGTGGCATGGACGTTGTCCATGGTCTGCTGCCGGCGGCCTTGGCCGGCTTCGGCAGCGCTCTCCCGAGGACGAGCGGAGGGGCGCCCGGCCCTGGCCCGCAGCCTGGCGCGTTCCTAGACGGCGAGGTTGCGGGTCTGCACTCCGGGTCCGGTGACCCGGTAGATTCCAATCTCACCCAATAGATTAGGCCACAGCCGGCTGGCCCAGCCATGCCGGTGGTCACGGTCCACGGCCAGACGGTCGAGCACGCGCATGCGCAACTGGCGGCACAGGCGCTCGAAGTCCTGAAAGGTGCAGAAATGGATGTTCGGCGTGTTGTACCAGGTATACGGCAGGAACTCGGAGACCGGCATCCGGCCGTTGCGCGCCAGGTACCAGCGGCAGCGCCAGTGGCCGAAGTTGGGGAAGGTGATGATGCAGGTCTTGCCGACCCGCAGCATCTCTTCGAGGATCTTGTCCGGATAGTGCACGGCCTGTAGCGCCTGGGTCATCACCACCACGTCGAAGCTGTCGCTGGCGAAGTTGCCCAGGCCCTTGTCGAGGTCCTGCTCGATCACGTTCACCCCGTTTTCGATGCAACGGGCGATGTTGTCGGGGTCGATCTCCAGGCCGTAGCCGCTGACCTGCTTGTGGTCGCGCAGCCAGGCCAGGAGTTCGCCGTCGCCGCAGCCGAGGTCGAGGACGCGGCTGCCGGCGGGAATCCATTCCTGGATGATTTCGAGATCGGCGCGCATCGGGTCCTCACACGCTGATGCGGTTCATGTAACCGCTGAAGGCTTGCAGGTACCGGGGGATCGGCATGAGGAAGGCGTCGTGGCCTTGCGGGGCGTCGATCTCCAGGTAGCTGACGTTCTTTTTCGCCGCGATCAGGGCGTCGACGATTTCCCGCGAGCGGGCCGGCGAGAAACGCCAGTCGGTGGTGAAGGACATCAGGCAGAAGTCCGCCTCGACGCCCTCCAGGGTGCGCACCAGGTCGTCGCCGTGGGCGGCGGCGGGGTCGAAATAGTCCAGCGCCTTGGTCATCAGCAGGTAGGTATTGGCGTCGAAGCGGGTGGAGAACTCCTCGCCCTGGTAGCGCAGGTAACTCTCGACCTGGAACTCGACGCTGTGCAGGTCGTAGTTGAGCTTCTCGGTCTTCAGTACGCGGCCGAACTTGGCGCCCATGGCGTCGTCGGACAGGTAGGTGATATGGCCGACCATCCGCGCCAGCTTGAGGCCGCGCTTGGGAATCACGCCCTGTTCCTGGAAGTAGCCGCCGAGGAACTCAGGGTCGGAAAGAATCGCCTGCCGGGCGACTTCGTTGAAGGCGATGTTCTGCGCCGACAGCTTCGGCGCGCTGGCGATGCACAGGCAGTGACGGACGCGTTCGGGGTAGCTGATGGTCCATTGCAGCGCCTGCATGCCGCCGAGGCTGCCGCCGACCACCGCGGCCCACTGGCGGATGCCGAGGCGGTCTGCCAGGCGCGCCTGGCTATGCACCCAGTCTTCCACCGTGACCATCGGGAAGTCCGCGCCGTAGACCTTGCCGGTCGCCGGATTGATGCTGGCGGGGCCGCTGGATCCGTTGCAACCGCCGAGGTTGTTGAGGGCGACGACGAAGAACTTGCGGGTGTCGATCGGCTTGCCCGGACCGATGCAACTGTCCCACCAGCCCGGCTTGCGCTCGTCGACGCTGTGGTAGCCGGCGGCGTGGTGGTGGCCGGAGAGGGCGTGGCAGATCAGCACCGCGTTGCTCTGCGTGGCATTCAGCTCGCCGTAGGTTTCGATCACCAGGTCGTACTCGGCCAGGGACTTGCCGCTGGTCAGCTCGAGCGGTTCGTTGAAGTGCAGCGTCTGGGGGGAGACCAGACCGACGGAGTCGTCGGGGAAGACTGTGGGCATCGACCCTGCTCTCGAACAAAGGAGGGCGCCAGTCTAAAGAGCGTCGCCCCCAGCGGCAAGCGCGCTGGCGCGCGCCGTGGGAGCGGGGTCAGGCGCGCTGCGAGCCGGGCAGGTTGACCACCTTGGCCTGGCGCTGCAGGGGCGAGGGGCGGCGCAACTGACGGAGGATGTCGCCGGCTTCGCGCAACTGTTCCTGCAATTCCCCGGCGAACCCGGCGAAGGCCTGGCTGCGCTGGCGTACCTGCTGGGTCTCCTGGGCCAGGCCCTTGAGGCGGAGCATGTGGCTTTCGAGCAACTGTTTGTTTTCCAGGGTGTGCTGCATCAGCGGCATCAGCGCGTCGTTGGCCCAGCGCTCGGTTTCCTCGCGCAAGCGCTGGTGCAGGCCGACCACCTCCTGCACCAGGGTGGCGAAGAAGCGCCGGGTCAGCAGGCGTTGCTCGGTAAGCACGGTCTTCAACTGCAGGCGGAACTGGTCGCCCTTCTTCTTCAGTTGCAACAGTTCGCGCTGGTAGCGCTGGACCCGCAGCTGCGGCGCGTCGAGGGCGTAGAGCGGGTTCTCCTCGTTGTGCCGGCGGTAGATGGCGGCGACCATGCGGTTGGCCATGCCGGCCTCGTGCTCGAGGTTGTCGAGGTCGTGCTCCACCGCGCGGAAGAACGCCAGGATCGCCTGGTTGATGCCGACCGTGGTCAGGCTGCCGTTGAGGTTGCGCCGCACCTTCTGCAGGTGCTGTTCCATGCGTTCGCTGCGGATCGTCTCGCGCAGCGTCGCGCCCTGGTGCTGCAACAGGCGCTGGTTGGTCTTCAGGTTGAGCAGGCGGCGGTGGTGGCGGCCGTGGTCGTCCTTGGTCTTCGCGGTCAGTTCGAACAGCAGTTGGCCGCTGTCGCGCTGCTTGTCGTCGAGCAGCGCGCGCTGTTCCTCGACCTTCTCCAGGCGCAGGCGCAGCAGATGCTGGCTGTTGTGCAGCAGGCCAAGGACCTGGCCGAGCACGGCGTTCTCCAGCAGCGCTTCCTTCTGCGCGACGATGCGCTCGCAGAGCAGCGCTTCCAGCCGATCCAGGCGACTGCGTTCGAGCAGCGCCGGTTCGCCGCGGACCTTGGCCAGCAGCGCCTGCTTCGCCGACAGCGGCAGCACGTCGCCGCGCTGCAGGCCGAGCTGGCGGGCCGTGCCGTCCTGGATCAGGCGGATGGCGTTCTGTACGAAGCGCTCGCCGGAAAGGTCGTCCCAGAGCACGTCGATCTTGTTCAGCACGGCGAACAGGCTGCTGTGGCCGTCCTCGCGCAGTGGCTGGATGTACTTCTGCCAGATTTCCATGTCCGAGGCGGTGACACCGGCGTCGGCGGACAGCAGGAACAGGATCGCCTGGGCGTTGGGCAGCATCGACAGGGTCAGCTCCGGCTCGCTGCCGAGGGCATTCAGGCCAGGCGTGTCGAGGATCCGCAGGCCCTGGCGCAGCAGCGGGTGGTCGAAGTTGACCAGGGCGTGGCGCCAGGCCGGGACGCGCACCTGGTCGGGCTCGTCGGCGGCTTCCAGGGCGTCCGGGTGGAAGCCGAGCTGGATCGCCTGTTCCACCGGCAGCGCCTTGGTCTTGGCGACCTGGGCGAAGGCCTGGGCCATGCCCTCCGGGTCGCCGGTGTCCAGCGGAATGTTCACCCAGTGGCGCGGCACGCGCTTGAACTGGGCGACGCTGGCGTCGGCCAGGCGCGTCTCGATCGGCAGCAGGCGGATGTAGCTGCGCTCGGCGCGCGGATCGTGGAACAGCTCGGTGGGGCACATGGTGGTGCGCCCGGCGTGGGACGGCAGCATGCGCTGGCCGTAGCCGGCGAAGAACAGGCTGTTGATCAGCTCGGTCTTGCCACGCGAGAACTCGCCGACGAAGGCCAGGGTGATGTGGTCCGCGCGTAGTTGGCGCAGGGCGCGTTCGAGCTTGGCCTCGACCGCCGGGCTGTTCAGCCGGCTGCGCTCCAGCCAGCCGCGATAGCGGGTGATTTCCCGCATCAGCTCGCGCTTCCAGGCGACGTAGGCGTCGATTTGATGGCTGAGTCTTTCCATGCTCATCCAGGGGCTCCAGGGCGCGGGACCGGCGGGGGAAGGATGGCGTGGATTATGCGGGGGAGCGGGGGAGCGTCAATTGGCCTGCTTCACATTCCTGCACGTAAGGTCGGTCAAGCGGGTCGAGCGGCGATCCCCAGTTCCTCCGGCAATCGGGTCGGACGGCGGATGCGCACCCGTTTCTGCCGGTTCAGCTCGCCGCTTTCGAGACTCACCAGGCTCTTGGCCACGCCGAAGGCCTTGCCGAGGAAGGCCAGCAGATGGGCGTTGGCCTTGCCCTCCACCGGCGGTGCGGTGAGGCGGATCTTCAGGCGCTCGCCGTGCAGCCCGGCGAACTCGTCGCGGCTCGCCTTGGGCTGCAGGTGGCAATCGAGGAGCAGGTCCTCGCCGTCCCAGCGGTAGAAGCTCAGAGGAAAATGCTCAACTGCTGGGGCATGCCGGTCATGGCCGCCAGGTTGTTGATCACCAGCATGTCGATCAGCTTCAGCGCGAGGAACGCGAAGATCGGCGAGAGATCCAGTCCGCCGAGGTTCGGCAGGAGCTTGCGGAACGGCATCAGCAGCGGTTCGCAGATCTGGTTCACCAGTTGCGCGCCGGGGTTGTAGCTGCCCGGGGCGACCCAGGAAAGGATCACGCTGATGATCAGGGCGAAGAAGAACACCTTCAGGAACAGCGAGGTGACGGCGATGATCGACCAGATCAGCAGTTGCATGATGAAGCCGCCGACGCCGTAGCCCATCAGCATCAGGATCAGGATCATCAGCACCAGCTGGATCAGGATCGCCAGCACCAGCGAGGCCAGGTCGATCCCGCCGAAGCCGGGGATGATCCGCCGCAGCGGGTTCAGCAGCGGCTTGGTGGCGCGCACGATGAACTGGCTGAGGGGGTTGTAGAAGTCCGCGCGGACCAACTGCAGGATGAAGCGCAGCAGCACGATCAGCAGGTAGAGGCTGCCGAGGGTCTGGAGGATATAGATAGCAGCGGTGTTGAGGCCGATCATCGACTACTCCTTATTGGCCAAGCTGTTCGGCCAGCTCGGCGGAGCGCTGGCTGGCGGCGTTCAGGGCCTGCTCCACCAGTGCTTCGAAGCCGTTGGCCTGGAAGGATTTGATCGCCGCCTCGGTGGTGCCGTTGGGCGAAGTCACCCGGCGCCGCAGTTCGGCCGGCTCGACCTCGCTGGACAGCGCCATCTGCGCCGCGCCGAGGGCGGTCTGCAGGGTCAGGCGCGAGGCTGTCTCGCGGGACAGGCCGAGCTTCTCGCCGGCGTCGGTCATGGCCTGCATCAACAGGAAGAAATACGCCGGGCCGCTGCCCGACACCGCGGTCACCGCGTCGATCTGCGCTTCGTCGTCCAGCCACAGGGCGATGCCTACCGCAGACAGCAGCTGCCCGGCCTGCTCGCGTTGCGCGGCGCTGACCTGCGCGTTGGCGTACAGCCCGCTGGCGCCCTGGCGCAGCAGCGCCGGGGTGTTGGGCATGCAGCGGACCACCGGGCGCGGCTGGCCGAGCCAGGCTTCGAGGCTGGCACAGGGGATGCCGGCGGCGATGGAGACGATCAGTTGCTCCGGCTTCAGCGCTGGCGCCAAGGCCTGGCACACGGCTTTCATGGCCTGCGGCTTGACCGACAGGACCACGACGTCGGCGTCGGCCACGGCCTCGGCGTTGGACTCGACCACGTCGATGGCGAACTCGCCGGCGATCTTCGCGCGTTGCTCGGCGCCCGGGTCGCTGGCGCGGATCTGCGCCGCCGGCACGCCTTGGGCGCGCAGGCCGCCGATCAGGCTGGCGGCCATGTTGCCGGCGCCGATGAACGCTATGCGGGGTGTGCTCATAGGGGATTCCTTCAAGAAGCCGGCGCGCCGTAGTCGCGGGCGCCGAACAGGGCGGTACCGATGCGGACCCAGGTCGCACCTTCGCCGATGGCTGCCTCGAGGTCGTCGCTCATGCCCATGGACAGGGTGTCCAGGCCAAGGTTCAGGTCCAGCAGCAGTTCGCGCAGGCGGGCGAACGCGGCGTGTTGCGCGGCGCGTTCGGCGGTGGGTTCGGGGATGGCCATCAGGCCACGCAATCGGAGGTTGGGCAGTTGCTTCACGGCCTCGGCCAGGGCCGGCAGGTCCTCGGGGGCGCAGCCGGACTTGCTGGCTTCGCCGCTGACGTTGACCTGCAGGCAGACATTCAGGGGCGGCAGCCCGGCCGGGCGTTGCTCCGACAGGCGCTGCGCGATCTTCAACCGGTCCACCGAGTGCACCCACTGGAAATGCTCGGCGATGGGCCGCGTCTTGTTCGACTGGATGGGGCCGATGAAGTGCCAGTTCAAGGGCAGGTCGGCCAGTTCGGCCTGCTTGCCGAGGGCCTCCTGCAGGTAGTTTTCGCCGAAGTCGCGAAGGCCGGCGGCGTGCGCCTCGCGCACCGCGGCGGCGGGCTTGGTCTTGCTCACGGCGAGCAGGCCGACCGTGGCCGGATCGCGCCCCGCAGCTTGCGCTGCCTCACGGATGCGCGCGGCAACCTTTGCAATATTCTCTGCTATCGTGGACATTACCTGCGCCCTATGGAAGTGCGGTCGGCGTCGGCTCGACGCCCTCGAAACCGCCGGCCTCGATGGCCATCTTCCTGTTCCAGTGTCGAGGTTCCGCGTCTGGCGCAGGACACCACGCGTGTCCTGGAAGCACCCTGGCTCATCCGGTGTTTTCCTTGTCCGAGACGGCGGCTTTGGCGGCATTCTACCTGCTTGCTTGTAATTGGGGAGTCCCATGGATATTACCGAGCTGCTCGCCTTCAGTGCCAAACAGGGCGCTTCGGACCTGCACCTCTCCGCCGGCCTGCCACCCATGATCCGGGTGGATGGCGATGTACGCCGGATCAACCTGCCACCGCTGGAACACAAGCAGGTGCATGCGCTGATCTACGACATCATGAACGACAAGCAGCGCAAGGACTTCGAGGAATTCCTCGAGACCGACTTCTCCTTCGAGGTGCCGGGCGTCGCGCGTTTCCGGGTCAACGCCTTCAACCAGAACCGTGGCGCCGGCGCGGTATTCCGGACCATTCCCTCCAAGGTACTGACCATGGAGGAGCTTGGCATGGGAGAAGTGTTCAAACGTGTTTCAGACGTCCCGCGCGGGCTGGTACTGGTCACCGGGCCGACCGGTTCGGGCAAGTCCACCACCCTGGCGGCGATGCTCGACTACCTGAACAACACCAAGTACCACCACATCCTCACCATCGAGGACCCGATCGAATTCGTCCACGAATCGAAGAAGTGCCTGGTCAACCAGCGCGAGGTGCATCGCGACACCCTCGGCTTCAGCGAAGCGCTGCGCTCGGCGCTGCGGGAGGACCCGGACATCATCCTGGTCGGCGAGATGCGCGACCTGGAAACCATCCGCCTGGCCCTGACCGCGGCGGAGACCGGCCACCTGGTATTCGGCACCCTGCACACCACCTCGGCGGCGAAGACCATCGACCGGGTGGTCGACGTGTTCCCGGCCGAGGAAAAGGCCATGGTTCGCTCGATGCTCTCCGAGTCGCTGCAATCGGTGATCTCGCAGACCCTGATCAAGAAGATCGGCGGCGGCCGGGTGGCGGCCCACGAGATCATGATCGGCACCCCGGCGATCCGCAACCTGATCCGCGAGGACAAGGTCGCGCAGATGTATTCGGCGATCCAGACCGGCGGCTCGCTGGGCATGCAGACCCTCGACATGTGCCTCAAGGGCCTGGTCGCCAAGGGCCTGATCAGCCGCGAGAACGCCCGCGAGAAGGCGAAGATCCCGGAAAACTTCTGATCCTGGCGCCGATCCGCCGCGCTTCGCCCGAATCCCGGAACTGCGTCTAGGATTCAAGAGCGGGAGAGCGGTACCGTAGGCGCATTCCTACCTATCCTTGCCGGCGAGCGCGTCCAGCGCCCGCTCGTCCGCATCCGGCTCGCCGTCGCGGCGCGCCCCTGAGTGAGCGAGAACATCATGGAATTCGAAAAGCTGCTGCGCCTGATGGTGGAAAAGGGCGGCTCCGACCTGTTCATCACCGCCGGCGTACCGCCGTCGATGAAGGTCAACGGCCGGGTGATGCCGGTGACCAAGACGCCGCTGTCGCCGGAGCAGACCCGCGAGACCGTGCTAGGCGTGATGAACGAGCAGCAGCGCCGCGATTTCGCCGAGAACCATGAGTGCAACTTCGCCATCAGCGCCCGCGGCATCGGCCGCTTCCGGGTCAGTGCCTTCTACCAGCGCAACCTGGTGGGCATGGTATTGCGCCGGATCGAGACCAACATCCCGACCCTGGAAGAGCTGAAGCTCCCGGAAATCCTCAAGAAGCTGGCGCTGACCAAGCGCGGCCTGGTGATCTTCGTCGGCGCCACCGGCACCGGCAAGTCCACCTCGCTGGCGGCGATGATCGGCTACCGCAACAAGAACTCCACCGGGCACATCATCTCCATCGAGGACCCGATCGAGTACATCCACCAGCACCAGGGCTGCATCGTCACCCAGCGCGAGGTGGGGCTGGACACCGACTCCTTCGAGGTGGCGCTGAAGAACACCCTGCGCCAGGCGCCGGACGTGATCATGATCGGCGAGGTGCGCTCGCGGGAGACCATGGACCACGCCGTGGCCTTCGCCGAGACCGGCCACCTGTGCCTGGCGACCCTGCACGCGAACAACGCCAACCAGGCGCTGGAGCGGATCATCCACTTCTTCCCGGCCGACCGTCATGGCCAGGTGTGGATGGACCTGTCGCTGAACCTCAAGGCCATCGTCGCCCAGCAACTGGTGCCGACCCCCGACGGCAAGGGGCGGCGGGCGGTGATCGAGGTGCTGCTGAACACCCCGCTGGCCGCCGACCTGATCCGCAAGGGCGAGGTGCACGAGCTGAAGCCGCTGATGAAGCGCTCCACCGAGCAGGGCATGCAGACCTTCGACCAGGCGCTGTACCAGCTCTACACCCAGGGCGAGATCACCTACGAGGACGCCCTGGCCCACGCCGACTCGGCCAACGACCTGCGCCTGATGATCAAGCTCGGTTCGGAAAGCGACGCCGACCACCTGTCGAACCTGACCCAGGGCCTGAGCCTGGAAATCACCGACGACGACCCTGCCGGCCGGCGCTTCCGCTGAACCGTCTTCAGTAGGCCAGCGGCTCCTCGGCCTGGGCGCAGGCCGAGGTTTCCAGTTGCAGGGTGCTGTGTTCGATCTCGTAGCGGTCGTGCAGCAGCGCCTTCACCGTTCCCAGCAGCGCCTCGGCGTCGACCAGGGCCGGGTCGTAGACCAGATGGCTGGTCAGGCTGATCTTGCCGCTGGTGATCGACCACACATGCAGGTCGTGCAGCCCGGTCACGCCGGGAATCCCCAGCAGCGCTTCGCGCAGCTCGGCCAACTGGATTTCCTTCGGCACCCCTTCGAGCAACACATGCAGGCTCTCGCGCAGCAGGATCCAGGTGCGCGGCAGGACCCAGAAACCGATCAGCACCGCCACCAGCGAGTCGACCCAGGCCCAGCCGGTGAAACGGATCACGATCGCGGCGACGATCACCCCCAGCGAGCCGAGCATGTCGCTCCAGACCTCCAGGTAGGCGCCCTTGACGTTCAGGCTGTTGCCCTGGGCCGGCGCCAGCAGGCGCATGCTGGCCAGGTTCACCAGCAGGCCGAGCACGGCGATCACCAGCATGCCCACGGACTGGATCTCCGCCGGCTGGTTGAGCCGCTCGTAGGCCGCGTAGAGGATATAGAAGGCCACGCCGAACAGGAGGAAGGCGTTGAACGCCGCGGCGAGGATCTCGAAGCGGTGGTAGCCGTAGGTCAGGCGATCGTTGGTCGGGCGCCTGGCGATGTTGATCGCGGCCAGGGCGATGGCCAGGGCCACGGCGTCGGTGAGCATGTGCGCGGCATCGGAGATCAGCGCCAGGCTGCCGGTGAGGATGCCGCCGACGACCTCGGCGACGAGGAAGCTTCCGGTCAGCAGCAACGCCCATTTCAGGCGGGTCGAGTTGGTCTGGGCGAAGCTGTGCTCGTGTCCGGCACTCATGGCGGCTCCTGTGGGGCGGTGGCGGCAGCACCAGCCTACAGGATAGGCAATTGCAAAACTGTCATGCGCCGGGCCGCTCTGGCGCGGCGTCCGCCGCTCCGCTAACCTGCGGCTCAAGCGCGGCCGCAGCCGCGCACGGAACGAGGGGGACGCATGACTCAACAGCACGACACCCATAGCAAGGCCATCGGCTACCTGCTGTGGATCTTCGGTTTCACCGGTTCGCACCGCTTCTATTACGGCAAGCCGATCACCGGGACGATCTGGTTCTTCACCTTCGGCCTGTTCTTCATCGGCTGGATCATCGACCTGTTCCTCATCCCGTCGATGGACCGCGAGGCCGACCGGCGCTTCCAGGGCGGCAACCTGGACTACAACGTGGCCTGGATCCTGCTGACCTTCCTCGGCGTGCTCGGCGTGCACAGGATGTACATGGGCAAGTGGATCACCGGGATCATCTACCTGTTCACCGGCGGCCTGTTCTTCCTCGGCGTGCTCTACGACTTCTGGACCCTCAACGGACAGGTGTCCGAGCGCAACGGGCCGCAGCGCATCTGAGGCTCGTCGCCAGGTGCGAGAAGCCCGCCATCCGGCGGGCTTTTTCATGGGTGGCGCCACGGTCGGCAGGGAATTCCTCCGGCGGGACTTAAGGAACCAAAGGTTCTAACGTTCTACCTGTAGGTTATTGGCGCCCGCGCGCGCCAGCCCCTATGGTCTGCAAGCCCCAGAACGGATAGGTGCAATGGCTCACGAGGCCGCGCACCGTATCGCTCCGTGCGGAAACACCGAAAGGAGAAAAGATGACTTCCGACTCACGTCCCGCCGTGCTCGACCTGATCGGCAACACCCCGCTGGTTCGCGTGACGCGCTTCGATACCGGCCCCTGCACCCTGTACCTCAAGCTCGAATCGCAGAACCCCGGCGGCTCCATTAAGGATCGCATCGGTGTCGCCATGATCGAGGCCGCCGAGCGTGACGGCCGCCTGCGGCCCGGTGGCACCATCGTCGAGGCCACCGCCGGCAACACCGGTCTTGGTCTGGCCCTGGTCGGCCGCGCGAAGGGCTACCGGGTGGTGCTGGTGGTGCCGGACAAGATGTCCACCGAGAAGGTCCTGCACCTGCGCGCCATGGGCGCCGAGGTGCACATCACCCGCTCGGACGTCGGCAAGGGCCATCCGGAGTACTACCAGGACGTTGCCGCGCGCCTGGCGCAGGATATTCCCGGCGCCTTCTTCGCCGACCAGTTCAACAACCCGGCCAACCCGCTGGCCCACGAGTGCGGCACCGGCCCGGAGCTCTGGGCGCAGACCGGCCACGATCTCGACGCCATCGTCGTCGGCGTCGGCTCCTCCGGTACCCTGACCGGCCTTACCCGGTTCTTCCAGAAGGTCCAGCCGGAGCTGGAGATGGTGCTCGCCGACCCCGAAGGCTCGATCATGGCCGAGTACTCCCGCTCCGGCACCCTGGGTACGCCGGGGTCCTGGGCAGTGGAGGGCATCGGCGAGGACTTCGTACCGGCCATCGCCGATCTCTCCAGCGTGCGCCATGCCTATTCCATCAGCGACGAGGAAAGCTTCGCCATGGCCCGCGAGCTGTTGCGCGTCGAGGGCATTCCCGGCGGCTCCTCCACCGGCACCCTGCTGGCCGCGGCGCTGCGCTTCTGCCGCGAGCAGAAGGAGCCGAAGCGGGTGGTCAGCTTCGTATGCGACACCGGCACCCGCTACCTGTCGAAGATCTACAACGACCAGTGGATGACCGACCAGGGCCTGCTGCAACGCAAGCACTACGGCGACCTGCGCGACATCATCGCGCGGCGCTTCGAGGAGGGCCGGGTGATCAGCGTCGGTCCGGACGACACCCTGCTCACCGCCTTCCAGCGCATGCGCCTGGCCGATGTTTCGCAATTGCCGGTGCTGGACGATGGAAAACTGGTCGGTGTGATCGACGAGTCGGATATCCTGCTCGGTGTCCACGCCGACGCGCCACGCTTCCGCGATGCGGTAAGCAGCGCGATGAACGCCGCGCCGGAGACCCTCGCGCCCGGCGCCAGCCTGGCCCAGTTGCAGGCGGTCCTGGACCGCGGCCTGGTGGCGATCGTTGCCGATGCCAGCGGCTTCCACGGCCTGATCACCCGTTTCGACCTGTTGAACCATTTGCGGAGAAAGCTCGCATGAGCCAGCACGACCAGCATCCCGACGCCCCGGCCCAGGCCTTCGCGACCCGGGTCATCCACGCCGGGCAGGCCCCCGATCCCTCGACCGGCGCGATCATGCCGCCGATCTATGCCAACTCCACCTACATCCAGGAAAGCCCCGGGGTACACAAGGGACTCGACTACGGCCGCTCGCACAACCCGACCCGCTGGGCCCTGGAGCGCTGCGTGGCCGACCTCGAGGGCGGCGCCCAGGCCTTCGCCTTCGCCTCCGGCCTGGCGGCGATCTCTTCGGTGCTGGAATTGCTCGACGCCGGTTCCCACATCGTTTCCGGCAATGACCTTTACGGCGGTACCTTCCGCCTGTTCGAGCGGGTCCGCCGGCGCAGCGCCGGGCATCGCTTCAGCTTCGTCGACCCGACCGACCTGCAGGCCTTCGAGGCCGCGCTGACCCCGGAAACCCGCATGGTCTGGGTGGAAACCCCGAGCAACCCGCTGCTGCGCCTCACCGACCTGCGCGCCATCGCCCAGCTCTGCCGCGCCCGCGGCATCATCAGCGTGGCCGACAACACCTTCGCCAGTCCCTACATCCAGCGCCCCCTGGAACTGGGCTTCGACGTGGTGGTGCACTCCACCACCAAGTACCTGAACGGCCATTCCGACGTGATCGGCGGCATCGCCATCGTCGGCGACAACCCGGACCTGCGCGAGCGCCTGGGCTTCCTGCAGAACTCGGTGGGCGCCATCTCCGGGCCGTTCGACGCCTTCCTCACCCTGCGTGGGGTGAAGACCCTGGCGCTGCGCATGGAGCGCCATTGCAGCAACGCCCTGGCCCTGGCCCAGTGGCTGGAGCGCCAGCCGCAGGTGGCGCGGGTCTACTACCCCGGCCTGGCTTCGCACCCGCAGCATGAGCTGGCGAAACGGCAGATGCGTGGCTTCGGCGGGATGATCTCCCTCGACCTGCGCTGCGACCTGGCCGGCGCCCGGCGCTTCCTGGAGAACGTGCGGATCTTCTCCCTGGCGGAGAGCCTGGGCGGGGTGGAAAGCCTGATCGAGCATCCGGCGATCATGACCCACGCCAGCATCCCGGCGGAAACCCGCGCCGACCTGGGCATCGGTGACTCGCTGATCCGCCTGTCGGTGGGCGTCGAGGCGCTGGAGGACCTGCAGGCCGACCTGGCGCAGGCGCTGGCGAAGATCTGAGGCTCCGCAGGGAGCGGCGCCGACCGGCGCGGCTGCCGGCCATCGGGTGTTCCCGGCGAGCATGCCTCGGCGGATAACGCTCCGCGTTATTCGCCCTGCCGTTGAGGCGGGTTGGTGGCAGAGGCTGGGATAGGGCGCCCACCCCGGCAACGGATACGCCCCCGGAATCGCGAACGCGAAGATGAAAAAGCCCGCCGGATGGCGGGCTTTTTCGTGGTGGCAGGGATCAGCCCTCGTGGGTCAGGTGTCCGTCCACCAGGGTGTAACGCACTCGTCCCGGCAGGCAGTGACCGACGAACGGGCTGTTCTGCCCCTTCGAGTACCAGCTCTCACCGGCCAGGGTCGAACCCTGCGGGTCGAACAACACTAGGTCGGCGGCCTGGCCGACCGCCAGGCGCCCGGCAGGCAGGCGCAGGGCCTGGGCCGGGCCGTGGGAGAGGCGGGCGAGCAGGGTCGGCAGGTCGAGCAGGCCGTCCTGCACCAGCGTCATCGCCAGCGGCAGCAGCAGCTCGGCGCCGCTGATGCCCGGCTCGGTGGCGGCGAACGGCGCGTTCTTGGCGTCCGCCTCGTGGGGTTGGTGGTGGCTGGCGATGGCTTGTACCACGCCGCTCTTTACCGCCTCGCGCAGGGTTTCGCGGTCGGCCCTGGTGCGCAGCGGCGGTTGCACGTGGTAGAGGCTGGAGAAGCCCACCAGCGCTTCGTCGGTGAGGATCAACTGGTACAGCGCCACGTCGCAGGTCACCGGCAGGCCACGGGCCTGGGCCTGGGCGACGAGTTCGATGCCGCGGGCGCTGGTCAACTGGCTGAAGTGCGCGCGCACGCCGCTCTGTTCCACCAGCAGCAGGTTGCGGGCCAGGGCCACGGTCTCGGCGGTTTCCGGGATCCCCGCGAGGCCGAGGAAGCTGGCGGTCGGGCCTTCGTGGGCGAGGCCGCCTTCGGCGAGATCGGTGTCCTGCGAGGTGAAGATCACCGTCAGGTCGAAGGTCGCCGCGTACTCCAGGGCGCGCCGCAGGATGCGGTTGCTGGCGAAGCCATGCAGGCCATTGGTGAAGGCCACGCAACCGGTGTCGCGCAGGGCCACCAGTTCCGACAGTTGCTCGCCGCCGAAGCCGCGGGTCAGCGCGCCGATGGGGTAGACCTTGGCGTTGCCGGCCTCGCGGGCGCGGTCGAGGATCAGCTCGGCCACCGCCGGGGTGTCCAGCACCGGCCGGGTGTAGGGCGGGCAGCACAGGCTGGTGGTGCCGCCGGCCGCGGCGGCGCGGGTCTCGCTTTCGACGTTGCCCTTGCGTCCATAGCCCGGCTCGCGCAGGGCGACGCTCAGATCGACCAGTCCCGGCGCGGCCACCAGGCCGGCGCCGTCGAGGGTCTTCTGGGCGCTGAAGCCGGCCGGCGCGGCGCCGATGGCGACGATCTTGCCAGCCTCGATGTGGAGGTCGCCGACCTGGTCCAGGCCACTGGCCGGGTCGATGACACGGGCGCCTCGGATACTGATGGTCATTCGGCGTCCTCCTGTTCCAGCTGGCGTTGGGTGTTCTGGCCGCTCATGGCCATGGACAGCACCGCCATGCGGATGGCGATGCCGTAGGTGACCTGGTTGAGGATCACCGACTGGGCCCCGTCGGCCACCGCCGACTCGATCTCCACGCCACGGTTGATCGGGCCAGGGTGCATGACGATGGCATCCGGCTTGGCCAGCTTCAGGCGCTTCTCGGTCAGGCCGTAGAGCTTGAAGAACTCGCCCTCGCTGGGTAGCAGGCCACCCTGCATGCGCTCGCGTTGCAGGCGCAGCATGATCACCACGTCGACGTCCTTCAGGCCTTCGTCGGCGTTGGTGAACACGCGCACGCCGTACTGCTCTTCCAGGCCGATCGGCAAGAGGGTGCGCGGGGCGATCACGCGGATGTCCGGGCAACCCAGGGTCTTGAGCGCCAGCATGTTCGAACGGGCTACTCGCGAATGCAGGATATCGCCGACGATCGCCACCGATAGCTGCTCGAAGTTCCCTTTGTGCCGGCGGATGGTCAGCATGTCGAGCATCCCCTGGGTGGGGTGCGCGTGGCGTCCGTCGCCGCCGTTGATCACCGCCACGTTGGGGCTGACGTGCTCGGCGATGAAGTGCGCCGCGCCCGAGTCGCTGTGGCGCACCACGAACATGTCGGCGGCCATCGCCTCCAGGTTGCGCAGGGTGTCGGTGAGCGTCTCGCCCTTGCTGGTGGAAGAGGTGGATACGTTCAGGCTGATCACGTCGGCCGACAGCCGCTGGGCGGCCAGCTCGAAGGTGGTGCGGGTGCGCGTGGAGTTCTCGAAGAACACGTTGCAGACGGTCTTGCCGCGCAGCAGCGGGACCTTTTTCACCGCGCGGGCGCCGACCTCCAGGAAAGAATCGGCGGTATCGAGGATTTCGGTGAGCAGCTCGCGGGGCAATCCGTCGAGCGAGATGAAGTGGCGCAGCTGGCCCTGGTCGTTGAGCTGCAGCGGGCGCTTGGCGTCTGTCGGCATGGGGCAGGCCCTAGTGAAGAGGATCAGGAAGCGGAGGAAAGGACCTTGCGCTCGAGGGCGAGCGGTGCGGGACCGACCAATTTTACCCGTTCATCGCGACCCAGGGACAGGGTCTGGCCGACCACGTCGGGGCGGATAGGCAACTCCCGGGCGTTCAGGTCGAGCAGGCAGACCAGGGTCACGCTGGCCGGACGGCCGTAGTCGAACAGTTCGTTGAGTGCGGCGCGGATGGTACGGCCGCTCATCAGCACGTCGTCCACCAGCACCAGGTGCTGGCCGTCGATCTCGAACGGCAGCGCCGACGGGCGGACCTGCGGATGCAGGCCGTTCTGGGTGAAGTCGTCGCGGTAGAAGGAGACGTCGAGGGTGCCCAGCGGCTCTTGGTTGCCCAGTTCCCTCAGCAGCGCCTCGGCGACCCAGATGCCGCCGGTATGGATGCCGACGAAGCGCGGCCGCTCGATGCCGCGCTCGGCGAGATGGGCGCGCAGGTCGCTGGCCATGCGCGGCAGGAGTTCGGCGGGATTGGGTAGGCTCATGGTGGCTCCTCGCTGACATCGATGGGATGGCCGCCGGGAGAGCCCGCTGTAGGGAGGCGCCCGCGGTGGCGAAAGCATAATGGCAAACGGCGGCGTGCCGGCTGCCATGGGTCAATCCGGGTGTTCGGCCAGCCAGCCTTCCAGCAGCAGGGCGGCGGCCAGGGCGTCCACCGGTCGCTCGCGGTAGCCGTCGCGCTGGCCCTGGGCCAGGCGCTCGCCCTTGGCGGCGTAGGTCGTGAGGCGTTCGTCGTGGGTAAAGACCGGCAGGTTGAAACGGCCGTTGAGGCGGCGGCCGAACTTTTCCGCGCGCTCGCTCATCTCGCTTGGGCTGCCGTCCATGTTCAGCGGCAGGCCGACGACGATGGCGTCCGGCTGCCATTCCTTGATCAGCGCTTCCACCCGGTTCCAGTCCGGCACGCCGTTCTGCGCCTTCAATACGCACAGCTCGCGGGCCTGGCCGGTCACCGCCTGGCCGACGGCGACGCCGATCTGCCGGGTGCCGTAGTCGAAGCCCAGCAGCAGGCGCAGCGGCTTGTCGCTGGCCATCAGGCGTGACCGGCCTGGGCGGTGAGCAGGCTGAGGTTGACGCCCAGGCGCGCGGCGGCGGCGCTGAGGCGCTCCTCGGGCGGCAGGTCGAAGAGGATCGCCGGGTCCGCCGGGCAGGTCAGCCAGGCGTTGTCGCTCAGTTCGGCCTCCAGCTGGCCGGCTTCCCAGCCGGCATAGCCAAGGCTGATCAGGCTCTTTTCCGGGCCGGTGCCGGCGGCGATGGCGAACAGCACGTCCTGCGAGGTGGACATCGCCAGCTCGCCCAGTTCCAGGGTCGACTGGTAGCTCAGGCCGCTGGGGTGGAGGACGAAGCCACGGTCGGTCTGCACCGGGCCGCCGTTGTAGATGTCGATGTGCTGGCAGCGCGCCGGCGGCAGGGCGTCCGGCTTGAGCTGTTCGAGGACTTCCGCCAGGTTGAGGCCGCTGGGACGGTTGATCACCAGGCCCATGGCGCCCTGCTCGTTGTGTTCGACCAGGTAGGTCACGGTCTGGGCGAAATTGGGGTCGGCCATGTGCGGCATGGCGATCAGGAAATGATGCTTGAGGTAGGTTGGGCTGCTCTGTTTCATGGCCGCTAGTGTCCTGCTTCGGACGCGAGAAAGCCAGCCTTGCCGGCGCTACTTGCTGGACAGCCGGTCGCCGCGTTCGAAGCGCCAGGTACGGATGATCTCCAGCCGGTCGATGTCGGCCAGGTCGCCGCTGAACGGCGCATAGGGCGCGGCCAGGCGGACGATGCGCTGGGCGGCCTGGTCGAGGATCGGCTCGCCGGAAGACTCCAGCACCTGCACCTCGTAGATGGTGCCGTCGCGGTTGATCGACACCAGCAGCCGCAGGCTGCCGTAGAGCTTCTGCCGGCGGGCCTCGTCGGGGTAGTTGAGGTTGCCGATGCGTTCGATCTTCTTGCGCCAGTCTTCCTTGTACCAGGCGCCCTTGTCGCGCATGGTCGAGGCGGCGCTCAGGCGGTGGATGCGCGGGCGCTTGGCGTAGGCCTGCTGCTCCTTGGCCAGGTCGGCCTCGAGGCTGGCGATTTCCGCCGACAGCTGGGTTGAGTCGAAATGCGGCGCCGGCTTGGCGACCTGCTCGGCCTTCTGTGCCTGGGTCTTGCTCGGTGCCTTCTGCTGGCGCTGGCGGGTGGTGGTCACCGCGGCCTTGGGCGCCTCTTCGCTCCTGGCCTGCTTCGGCGTAGCCGGCGGCGCGACTTTCTTCACCTGGTTGTCCTGGAACGGCGCGACCTCGGTGGTCTTCGGCGCGGCCTTGTGCTCCAGGGTTCCGCTGCCCTGCTGGTTCATCTGCGCGAGGTAGTCGGCCTTCTCCGGCGCCTTGTCGCTCTTGAAGGTGGCCAGGGTGATTTCCAGGGTCTTGCTGATCTGGCTCGGCGCGGGCATGGAGAAGCCCACCCCGAGGATGAGGGCGACGTGCAGGATGGCTGCGATGAACAGGGTGAAGCCCAAACGGTCCGCCGGGCGGACGCCGGCAGCGGCGGAGGGGGACTTGAGGACGGCGGCGTTCATTGCGGATCGTGGTGGCTGGCGTGGGGCGAAGTCTGCCGATGGGGGGCGGAAAAGTCTATGACGCACTCCGCGCCTTGGACACGCGGTCGCTCGCCGTGGCGCATCGGGCGGGCCGAGGCGGGCGGACCGAGGCCCGCCCGCGCGATTCAGCGGGCAGCCAGCTGGGCGGCGATGGCGTCCATCAGCTTGTCGCCGATGCGGGTGTCGAAGGCCTGGTCGATCTCGCGGATGCAGGTCGGGCTGGTGACGTTGATTTCCGTCAGATAATCGCCGATCACGTCGAGGCCGACGAACAGCAGGCCGCGCTCGCGCAGGTGCGGGCCGACCTCGGCGGCGATCCAGCGGTCGCGCTCGCTCAGCGGCTGGGCCACGCCGCGGCCGCCGGCGGCGAGGTTGCCGCGAGTCTCGCCCTGGGCGGGGATGCGCGCCAGGCAGTAGGGCACCGGTTCGCCGTCGATCATCAGGATGCGCTTGTCGCCGTCCTTGATTTCCGGCAGATAGCGCTGTGCCATGATCTGCTGGCTGCCATGCTGGGTGAGGGTCTCGAGGATCACCGAGAGGTTCGGGTCGCCTTCGCGGTGACGAAATATCGACGAACCGCCCATTCCGTCCAGGGGTTTGAGAATGATGTCACGATGCTCGGCGGCAAACTCGCGCAGAATATCGGATCGCCGGCTGACCATCGTCGGCGGAGTGCACTGGGTGAACTGCGTGGCGAAGAACTTCTCGTTGCAGTCGCGCAGGCTCTGCGGCCGGTTCACCACCAGGGCGCCGGCACGCTCGGCCTGTTCCAGCAGGTAGGTCGAATAGACGAATTCGTTATCGAAGGGCGGGTCCTTGCGCATCAGGATCACGTCCAGTTCGTGCAGCGGTTGGTCGCTTTCCGCTTCCAGTTCGAACCAGCGGGAGGCATCGTTGAAGACCTTCAGCGGGCGCATGCGTCCACGCGCGACGCCGGCCTTCTGGTAGAGGTCCTGCTGTTCCATGTAGAACAGCGACCAGCCGCGGGCCTGGGCAGCCAGCAGCATGGCGAGCGAGCTGTCCTTCTTGAAGTTGATGCGCGCGATGGGGTCCATGACGATCCCGAGGCGTACGCTCATGGGAATTCCTCCGAAAGGGGGTGGGTTGTCCGGTCGCGGCGGGGAGGCCGCGTGGCAAGCGGGTTTGACGCTCAGGTTGGCGCCCCGTTTGCGCTTGGTCAAGGAAAAAGCCGGCCTGTTCCGGGCATTATGGATAGAGTTGCGTCGAGTGTGCTAAAAAGGCCCGCGATTGGGTCGCAGCCCGTCGGTGACAGGGCGTTAGCGCACTGAAGAAAACACAGAAGAATGATTCACCGAGTCGATATAGGGCGAACATGGAACAGCAATCCGACGGTTTGAAAGTGATGGTGATCGACGATTCGAAAACGATTCGTCGCACCGCCGAAACACTGCTGAAAAAGGTCGGTTGCGACGTGATCACGGCAATCGACGGCTTCGATGCCCTGGCGAAGATCGCCGATACCCATCCGAACATCATTTTCGTCGACATCATGATGCCGCGCCTGGATGGCTATCAGACCTGCGCCCTGATCAAGAACAACAGCGCGTTCAAGTCCACCCCGGTGATCATGCTGTCCTCCAAGGACGGCCTGTTCGACAAGGCCAAGGGGCGCATCGTCGGCTCCGACCAGTACCTCACCAAGCCGTTCAGCAAGGAAGAGCTGCTGGGCGCGATCAAGGCACACGTACCCAGCTTCACCCCGGTGGACGCCGTTTCCTGATATCCGGCCGCATGGCCGTTGATGCTTATTTCGTGATGGGGATCCCATGGCTCGTATTTTGATTGTTGATGACTCTCCGACCGAGATGTACAAGCTGACCGCCATGCTGGAAAAGCATGGTCACCAGGTACTCAAGGCCGAGAACGGCGGCGACGGCGTCGCCCTGGCCCGCCAGGAAAAGCCCGACGTGGTCCTGATGGACATCGTCATGCCCGGCCTCAACGGCTTCCAGGCGACCCGTCAATTGACCAAGGACGCCGAGACCAGCGCCATCCCGGTGATCATCGTCACCACCAAGGACCAGGAGACCGACAAGGTCTGGGGCAAGCGCCAGGGCGCTCGCGACTACCTGACCAAGCCGGTGGACGAAGAGACCCTGCTGAAAACCATCAATGCGGTGCTGGCGGGCTGAGCCCGTCGCAGCGCATCGCTCACCCTGACCCCGGAAAGACCAGGCCCCGCATGTCGGACGTTCAGACCCCCTTCCAGCTCCTCGTCGACATCGATCAGCGCTGCCGACGCCTGGCCGCCGGCCTGCCGGCCCAGCAGGAGGCGGTGCAGAGCTGGAGCGGGATCGGCTTCCGCATGGGCGGGCGGTTCTTCGTCGCCCCCATGGGGGAGGTCGGCGAAGTCCTGCACGAACCGCGCTACACCCAGCTGCCGGGCGTGAAGACCTGGGTCAAGGGGGTGGCCAACGTACGTGGCCGCCTGCTGCCGATCATGGACCTCTGCGGTTTCCTCGGCGCCGAACTGTCGCCCTTGCGCAAGCAGCGGCGGGTGCTGGTGGTGGAGCACCTGGACGTGTTCGCCGGCCTCATCGTCGATGAGGTGTTCGGCATGCAGCACTTCCCGGTGGACACCTTCAGCGAACAGCTGCCGCCACTAGAAGCGGCACTGCAACCCTTCATTCATGGCGTCTTCCATCGAGAGCAGCCGTGGCTGGTGTTCAGCCCGCATGCGCTGGCGCAACACCAGGGCTTCCTCGACGTCGCCGTATAAACAGCTTCACCGGTTGGGCCGGTCTGCCGGCCCGTGTCGTGACATGGAAATCGTAATCGTGGTCGGTCCGGGCGGGGGCCAAATATGAAGAAAATCAACGCAGGCAATCTTTTCGCGGGCATGCGCAGCAGCTCGGTGATCGCGGGGCTGTTCATCGTCCTCATCGTCTCGATCGTGTTGCTGTTCGCCAACTTTGCCTACCTCAACACCCAGTCGAACCATGACAAGCAGTACATCGGCCATGCCGGCGAACTGCGCGTCCTGTCGCAGCGGATCGCGAAGAACGCCACCGAAGCGGCGGCGGGCAAGGGCGAGGCGTTCAAGCTCCTGAAGGATGCGCGCAACGACTTCGAGAAACGCTGGAACATCCTGGTCAACGGCGACGAGAGCACATCCCTGCCGCCCAGCCCCGAAGCGGTGAAGCCGCAGATGGACGTGGTGCAGCAGGACTGGGATGGCCTGCGCAAGAACGCCGACTCCATCCTCGCCAGCGAACAGACTGTACTGTCCCTGCACCAGGTGGCCTCGACCCTCGCCGAAACCATCCCGCAGCTGCAGGTGGAATACGAAGAGGTGGTCGACATCCTGCTGGAGAACGGTGCCCCGGCCGACCAGGTCGCGGTCGCCCAGCGCCAGTCGCTGCTCGCCGAACGTATCCTCGGCTCGGTGAACAAGGTGCTGGCCGGCGACGAGAACTCGGTGCAGGCCGCCGACAGCTTCGGCCGCGACGCCAGCCTGTTCGGCCGCGTACTGAAGGGCATGCAGGAAGGCAACGCGGCGATGAGCATCTCCAAGGTGACCAACGCCGAGGCGGTGGATCGCCTGAACGAGATCGCCGAACTCTTCGAGTTCGTCTCCGGTTCGGTGGACGAGATCCTCGAGACCTCGCCCGACCTGTTCCAGGTCCGGGAAGCGGCGAACAACATCTTCAGCGTTTCGCAGACCCTGCTGGACAAGGCCTCGCAACTGGCCGACGGCTTCGAGAACCTGGCCGGCGGGCGCAGCATCAACCTGTTCGCCGGTTACGCCCTCGGCGCCCTGGCCCTGGCCTCGATCATCCTGATCGGCCTGGTGATGGTGCGCGAGACCAACCGCCGGCTGGCCGAGACCGCCGAGAAGAACGACCGCAACCAGGCCGCGATCCTGCGTCTGCTCGACGAGATCGCCGACCTCGCGGACGGCGACCTGACCGTGGCCGCGACCGTGACCGAGGACTTCACCGGCGCCATCGCCGACTCGATCAACTACTCCATCGACCAGCTCCGCGAACTGGTGGAGACCATCAACCAGACCGCCGTGCAGGTGGCCGCAGCGGCCCAGGAAACCCAGTCCACCGCGATGCACCTGGCCGAAGCCTCCGAGCACCAGGCGCAGGAAATCGCCGGCGCCTCGGCGGCGATCAACGAAATGGCGGTGTCGATCGACCAGGTATCGGCGAACGCCTCGGAATCCTCGGCGGTAGCGGAACGTTCGGTAGCCATCGCCAACAAGGGCAACGAGGTGGTGCACAACACCATCACCGGCATGGACAACATCCGCGAGCAGATCCAGGACACCTCGAAGCGAATCAAGCGCCTCGGCGAATCGTCCCAGGAGATCGGCGACATCGTCAGCCTGATCAACGACATCGCCGACCAGACCAACATCCTCGCCCTGAACGCCGCGATCCAGGCGTCGATGGCCGGGGACGCGGGCCGCGGCTTCGCCGTGGTAGCGGACGAGGTACAGCGACTGGCGGAACGTTCCTCGGCGGCGACCAAGCAGATCGAGGCGCTGGTGAAGACCATCCAGACCGACACCAACGAAGCGGTGATCTCGATGGAGCAGACCACCTCCGAGGTGGTCCGCGGCGCGCGCCTGGCCCAGGACGCCGGTGTGGCCCTGGAGGAGATCGAGAAGGTATCCAAGACCCTCGCGGCGCTGATCCAGAACATCTCCAACGCCGCCCGTCAGCAGGCATCGTCGGCCGGCCACATTTCCAACACCATGAACGTCATTCAGGAGATCACCTCGCAGACCTCCGCCGGTACCACCGCCACCGCACGGAGCATCGGCAACCTGGCGAAGATGGCGAGCGAGATGCGCAACTCGGTATCCGGCTTCAAACTGCCGGAGGGCGTGGAGCAGGCCTGAGCATAGGCGCGGCGGCCGCCTGGCGGGCGCCGCGTCGACACCTTGGACGAGGGGCACGGCATGCAGGCGAACGGCGTCTGGTCACTGCAGCCGCTGGCCGATATGTCGGCAGCGGAGTTCCGCGACTGGCAGGTCCTGTTGGAGAACCGCACCGGCGTGGTGCTCAACGAGCAACGCCGGACGTTCCTGCAGGCCAGCCTGACCGCGCGCATGCGTGAACTGGGCATCGGCGACTACCACAGCTACTACCGCCAGGTGACCGACGGTCCGCGTGGCGCAGTGGAGTGGGCGACCCTGCTGGACCGCCTGACCGTCCAGGAAACCCGTTTCTTCCGTCATCCCCCGTCTTTCGAGCTGCTCGAGCGCTACCTGGGCGAGCGCCTGCGCCGCGAAGGCATGCCGCGGCCCTGGGCCCTGTGGAGCGTCGGCTGCTCCAGCGGCGAGGAACCCTACTCGCTGGCGATGTGCGCCGCGCAGGTGTTGCGCGGGCAGGAACGGGAAGATTTTTTCGGCGTCACCGGGACGGATATCAGCCTTCACGCCCTGCAGCGGGCGCGGCAGGCGAACTATCCGGCCCGCAAGTTGGAGCAACTGGAGGCCGGGCTGGTCGAACGCTATTGCGAACGCCAGGCCGACGGCAGCTTCAGCGTGAAAACGATACTGACCGAGCGCGTCTGCTGCGCCCGGCTGAATGTGCTGGACCTGGCGAAGGCGCCCTGGTCCGGCATGGACGTGATTTTTTGTCAGAACCTGCTGATCTACTTCCGTCGCTGGCGACGGCGCGAGATCCTCAACCGGTTGGCCGAACGGCTGGCGCCGGGAGGCTTGCTGGTGATCGGGGTCGGCGAAGTGGTCGACTGGAGCCATCCGGAGCTCGAGCCGGTCGCCGACGAGCGGGTCCTGGCCTTTACCCGTAAGGGGTACTCAGGCACATGAATGGAGTGGCTATGGGTGACCGGCACGACTACGTCGCTCTGGAATGGGTGAAAGGCGAGATCGCCGAAACCCTGAAACAGGCGCGCCAGGCGTTGGAAGCGTTCGTCGAGAACCCGCAGGACCCGACCCGCATGCGGTTCTGCCTGACCTACGTGCACCAGGTGCAGGGCACCCTGCAGATGGTCGAGTTCTACGGCGCGGCCCTGCTCGCCGAGGAAATGGAGCAGTTGGTCCAGGCCTTGCTGGACGGTCGCGTGCCGAACCAGGGCGAGGCCCTGGAAGTGCTGATGCAGGCGATCCTGCAACTGCCGGTCTACCTCGACCGGATCCAGACCGCCCGGCGCGACCTGCCGATGGTGGTCCTGCCGCTGCTCAACGACCTGCGCGCCGCGCGCGGCGAGAAGCTGCTCTCGGAAACCAGCCTGTTCGCGCCCGACCTGTCGCAGCGCCAGCCGCAACTGGACGGCGAGGCCATCGCGCAACTGCGCACCGACGAACTCGGCGGCTTGCTGCGCAAGCTGCGCCAGACCCAGCAGATGGCCCTGGTCGGCCTGCTGCGCAACCAGGACGTGGCCACTAGCCTCGGCTACCTGGCGCGTGTCTATGCGCGCCTGGAGGGCCTGTGCCGCGAGGCACCGCTGGGGCCGCTGTGGAGCATCGCTTCCGGCCTGGTCGAGGGCCTGGCCAACGGTAGCGTGGTCAACAGCGCCTCGGTGCGCACCCTGCTGCGCCAGCTCGACCGCGAACTCAAGCGCCTGGTCGAGCAGGGCGCCGACGGCCTGAACCAGGCCGCGCCGGACGAGCTGGTGAAGAACCTGCTGTTCTACGTGGCCAAGGCGCCTTCGCAGTCGCCGCGGATCCGCGCTCTGAAGGAACAGTACCGCCTCGACGAGGCGCTGCCCGACCACGAGACGGTGGACGCCGAGCGCGCCCGCCTCGCCGGACCCGACCGCGACGCGATGCGTTCGGTGGTCGGTGCCTTGTGCGAGGAACTGGTGCGGATCAAGGACAGCCTCGACCTGTTCGTGCGCAGCGACCGTGGCCACCCCTCGGAACTGGACGCCCTCCTGGCGCCGCTCAAGCAGATCGCCGATACCCTGGCGGTACTCGGCTTCGGCCAACCGCGCAAGGTCATCCTCGACCAGTTGGACGTCATCCACGCCCTGGCCCAGGGCCGCCGCGAGCCGAGCGACGCGATCCTGATGGACGTCGCCGGCGCGTTGCTCTACGTCGAGGCCACCCTGGCCGGCATGGCCGGTCCCGGCGACGAGCGCAACAGCGAGGAAAGCCGCCTGCCCACCACCGATGTGGCGCAGATCCACCAGTTGGTGATCAAGGAAGCGCGCAACGGTCTGGAGCAGGCCAAGGACGCGATCATCGAGTTCATCGCCTCGCAGTGGAACCACGAGCACCTGGCCCGCGTGCCGGAGCTGCTGACCCAGGTCCGCGGCGGCCTGGCGATGATCCCGCTGGAGCGCGCCGCGACCCTGCTGGAAACCTGCAACCGCTATATCCAGGAACAGCTGCTGGCGCGCAAGGCGGTGCCGGACTGGCAGAGCCTGGATACCCTGGCCGATGCCATCACCAGCGTCGAGTATTACCTGGAGCGCCTGAGCGAGGACCATGCCAGCCAGAGCGACCTGATCCTCGACGTCGCCGAGGACAGCCTGGCGAACCTCGGCTATACGCTGAAACCGAATTCGTCGGCCCCGGCCGAGCCTGGCCTGTCCGGGCCCGCTGCCATCGAGTCCCCGGCTGCCGAGCCGGAGAGGCCGGAGGCGGTCGTCGAGGTCGCCGAGACAGCGGAGCAACCGCCCGCCGACACGGCTCCTGCCGAGGCCGCGAGGGAAGATGCCCCGCAGTTGGCCAGCGACGACAACTGGACCCTTGGCGAAGTCGCGCCCGACGCCGGCGAGCCGTCCCTCGACCTGGCCCTGGACCTGCCGCTGGACGATTCCGCCGAAGTGCCGCCGGCGTTGCCGGAGGTGGTCGAGGAGAGCGGCCAGCCGCAGTCGACCCCGGCGCCTGCCCGCAGCCTGGACGATTTCAGCCTCGACGAGATCGATCTCTCCGGCCTCGACCTGCCCGCCGATGCGGCCCCGGCCTCCGGGCCGGCGGCCCTGGCGGACTGGTCGCTGCCGGAGCAGTGGGGGCTCGGCGATGACCTGGCGCAGCCGGCGCAGGCCGGCGAGACGTTGGATCTGAGCCTGGAGGAGCCGGCGCTGTCCTTCGACGCGCCGCTGGAAAGCCTCGAGCCGTTGCCGGCGCTGGAGCCTTTCGACGGCTCCGCTGAACAGGAGCTGGTTCTCGATGCGCTCGATCCGCTGCCGCTGGATGTAGCCTTGCCGGAGGCGGAGGGCGAGGTGTCCGCCTGGGAGGGCTCGAGCCTGGAGGAACTGGATCTTTCCGACCTCGATCTCCCCGAGGTGCAATTGCCCGAGGCTGAGGCCGAGGCGCCGCCTGCCGCCGAGGCGCTCGCCAGCGAAGCGCCGGCCCTGTCTCTGGCCGAGGTGATGGCTGCGCCGGTGCAGCCGATCAACCCGCCGGCGCAGAACGTTCCGGTCAGCCTGCTGCCACCGCCGGCCGACGAGGAACCGGTGGACGAGGAACTGCGCGAGGTCTTCATCGAGGAGGCCGGCGAGGTCCTGGAGACCATCGGCCGCTACCTGCCGGCCTGGAAAGCCGACCACGACGACCGCGAAGCGCTGACCGAGGTACGCCGTGTCTTCCATACCCTCAAGGGTAGCGGACGGATGGTCCGTGCCCTGGTGATCGGCGAACTGGCCTGGTCGATAGAGAACCTGTTCA
Source organism: Pseudomonas sp. 203-8 (assembly GCF_020708595.1). Taxonomy (NCBI): domain Bacteria; kingdom Pseudomonadati; phylum Pseudomonadota; class Gammaproteobacteria; order Pseudomonadales; family Pseudomonadaceae; genus Pseudomonas; species Pseudomonas sp. 203-8. The sequence goes on from NZ_JAJFDF010000008.1 coordinate 160,196, forward strand.
ACCGCGTGCTCGATCGCAGCATCGCCGCCAGCGAGCCGGTGCAGCGAGTGGTGGACCAGGTCGTGGCCCTGTTGCCGGAGCTGGTCGAGGAGTTCGCCGCCAATGCCCAGCGCCAGCGCGACGATGTCGACCTGCTGGCGGCCACCGCGCATGCCCTGGCCAAGGGCGAGCCGCTGCCGGAACCGCCGGCGCCGGACGACGGCGGAGTACCGCCGGAAGCCGGGGCGGAGCAGCCGTCGAGCCTGGACAACGGCGTCCAGGCGCCGCCATTGGCCGACGCGCCGCAGGCCGCTGCCGAGGCGCAGAGCGACGTCGAACTGCTCGATCCGCAACTGCTGGAGATCTTCACCAACGAGGCGGAAACCCATCTCGAGGCCCTGGTCGGCTTCCTCGCCGACTGCGCCCGCGAACTGCCGCAGCCGGTCACCGATGCCTTGCAGCGTGCCCTGCATACCCTCAAGGGCAGCGCACACATGGCCGGCATCCTGCCGATCGCGGAGATCGCCACGCCGCTGGAAAAACTGGTCAAGGAATACAAGTCCAACCTGCTCGCCTTCGACCTGCGCGAAGCGGAGTTGCTGCACGACGCCGAGCAACTGTTCCGCATCGGCCTGGAGCAGGTCGGCGCGCAACGGCCATTGAACCCGATCCCCGGCAGCGACGCGTTGCTGGAGCGTATCGAGGCACTGCATCAGGAACGCATCGCCTCGCTCGAGGCCGAGCGCTACAGCGATGCCGGCGAGCGCCGCGATCCGTTGCTGATCGAGGCGTTCCTCGTCGAAGGCATGGACATCCTGCTGGACGCCGAGGACCTGCTCGAGCGCTGGCACGAGCATCCGCAGGAGCGCCAGGAACTGAGTGCGCTGCGCGAGGAGCTCAGCACTCTGGACCGGGGCGCCCGGCATGCCGAGCTGCCACAGGTGGAAGAACTCTGCCAGGCCTTGCTGGCGCTCTACGATGCCGTCGAGGAAGGCCGCCTGGCGGTCAGCCCGGCGTTCTTCGAGGAAGCCCGCCAGGCCCACGAGGCGCTGATCGGGATGATGGACCAGGTCGCCGCCGGCCTGCAGGTCACGCCGCGTCCGGAGCGGGTCGCGGCCCTGCAGGAGCTGTTGGAAGCGCCCGCCGCCGAGGCCGTTCCGTTCATCGACCCGGAGAGCCTCGGCGCCGACGATTTCCCCCCGGAAGACGAAGAACCGGCCCTCCCCGAGGCGGTCTTCGAAGAGGCCGGGACGCCTGCCGAGGAGACCGTACCGGCAGCGCCTGCACCGGCTCCCGGCCGCGAGCTGGACGAGGAAATGGTGTCGATCTTCCTCGAAGAGGCGGTGGACATCCTCGAAAGCGCCGGCCAGGCACTGGCCCAATGGCAGGCCGAGCCGGGCGCGCTGTCTTCGCTCAGCGCCCTGCAGCGCGACCTGCATACCCTCAAGGGCGGCGCACGGATGGCCGAGATCGCCGAGATCGGCGACCTGGCCCACGAGCTGGAGGCCCTCTACGAAGGACTGGTCGACCGCCGTTACCAGCACTCCCCGCAACTGGCCGGATTGCTGCAAGCCTGTCACGACCGCCTGGCCGAACAGCTCGACCAGTTGAGCGCCGGCCAGCCCCTGGCCGACCCGCACGACCTTATCCAGTCGATCCGCCGGTTCCGCCAGGGCCCGCTGGCCGAGGCCGCGACACCGGGCGAGGCGGAAAGCCCTGTCGAGGAACTCGTTGCACCTGCCGTCGAGGAGCCCGCCGCGCCTGCTGCGGAGGCGTTCGAAGAGCGCGATCCCGAACTGGTGGAGATCTTCCTTGAGGAAGGCTTCGATATCCTCGACAGCGCTGCCGCCGCGTTGCAGCGCTGGATGGACGACGTCGACAACACCATCGAACTGGAAGCCTTGCAGCGCGACCTGCATACCCTCAAGGGCGGTGCGCGGATGGCCGAGATCGGCGAGATCGGCGACCTCGCCCATGAGCTTGAATTCCTCTACGAAGGCCTCTGCGGTGGACGCCTGCGCGCCAGCCCGGCCTTGTTCGGCCTGCTGCAGCGCTGCCACGACGAGCTGGCCGAGATGCTCGAGGCGGTGCGTGGCCACCGCACGCTGCCCGACGGGCAGGCGCTGATCGCGGAGATCAGGCGCCTGCGCAGCGATCCCGACGAGCAACTGAGCGTACCCACCAGCGTCAGCCTCAAGCCGCTGGCGGCGAAGGGCGCGGCAGCCGACGAGAGCGAGATCCTCGACATCTTCCTTGAGGAAGCCGACGACCTGCTGGAGAACCTCGAACTGGCGCTCGGCCGCTGGGACGGCGGCAACGGCGACGCCCAGCCGCTGGACGACCTGCTGCGGATCCTGCACACCCTCAAGGGCGGTGCGCGCCTGGCCGGACAGACCGAGCTGGGCAACCTGGCCCACGACCTCGAGCAGTATCTCACCGATGCGCAGCAACAGGGCGCGCCGTGGCCGGACAGCCTGCTGCTGGATGCGCAGTCGGGGCTGGAAGGCCTGCAGCGGCAGGTCGACCTGTTGCGCGAGCGGCTGGCCGAGGACGACGAGGCCGGTGAGCGGCCCGAGCCCGCCCAGGCGCTGGTCCAGGCCGACGATACCGACCGCGCGGTGGCCTCCGCGCTGGCCGAGCTGACCCGCCTGGCCCCGGCGGCTGGCGCGATCATGGCGGCCGAGGCGGCGCCTCCGGCCGCCCCGGCCACCACCCTGCCGTTCGTGCGCAAGGCCCAGGAGGCGGCCCAGGAGGCCGCTTCCCGACGTGCCCCGCAGGAGCTGGTGAAGGTGCCGGCGGAACTGCTGGAGAACCTGGTCAACCTGGCGGGCGAGACCTCGATCTTCCGCGGCCGGGTCGAGCAGCAGGTGAGCGACGTCGGCTTCACCCTCGGCGAGATGGAGTCCACCATCGAGCGGGTGCGCGACCAGTTGCGCCGCCTCGACACCGAGACCCAGGCGCAGATCCTCTCGCGTCACCAGGCCGATGCCGAACGCGCCGGCTACGAAGAGTTCGACCCGCTGGAAATGGACCGCTATTCGCAGTTGCAGCAGCTCTCGCGCGCACTCTTCGAATCGGCCTCCGACCTTCTCGACCTGAAGGAAACCCTGGCGGCGAAGAACCGTGACGCGGAGACCCTGCTGCTGCAACAGGCGCGGGTCAACACCGAACTCCAGGAAGGCCTGATGCGCACCCGCATGGTGCCGTTCGATCGGCTGGTACCGCGTTTGCGGCGGATCGTCCGGCAGGTGGCCGGCGAGCTTGGCAAGCAGGTCGAATTCGTGGTCGGCAACGCCGACGGCGAGATGGATCGTACCGTCCTCGAACGCATCGTCGCGCCGCTGGAGCACATGCTGCGCAACGCCGTGGACCACGGCATCGAGTCCGGCGAGACGCGCCGCGCGGCGGGCAAGCCGGAGCACGGTACGATCCGCCTGAACATCGGCCGCGAGGGCGGCGACATTCTCCTCACCCTCTCCGACGACGGCGCCGGCATCCGCCTCGACGCGGTACGGCGCAAGGCCATCGAGCGTGGCCTGATGAGCGCCGACAGCGACCTCAGCGATCATGAAGTGCTGCAGTTCGTGCTCGAGTCCGGTTTCTCCACCGCCGAAAAGGTCACCCAGATCTCCGGGCGCGGCGTCGGCCTCGACGTGGCCAACTCCGAGGTCAAGCAGCTCGGCGGCTCGGTGAGCATCCAGACCGAGCCGGGCCAGGGCACCCGCTTCAACGTGCGGCTGCCGTTCACCGTGTCGGTGAACCGGGCGCTGATGGTGCTATCCGGCGAGGATCTCTACGCGGTGCCGCTGAACACCATCGAGGGCATCGTGCGGGTTTCGCCCTACGAACTGGAGGCGCTCTACGACCAGCGCGGCGAGGCGGGACTGGATACGCCCAGCTTCGAATACGCCGGGCAGTCCTACGAACTGAAGTACCTCGGCGAGCTGCTGAACAACGGCCAGGAACCCAAGCTGGTCGGCCAGTCGCTGCCCTTGCCGGTGATCCTGGTGCGCTCCTCGGAGCATGCGGTGGCGGTGCAGGTCGACTCGCTGGCCGGTTCCCGCGAGATCGTGGTGAAGAGCCTCGGTCCGCAGTTCGCCGGGGTCGCCGGGATTTCCGGGGCGACCCTGCTCGGCGATGGCCGGGTGGTGGTGATCCTCGACCTGCTGGCGACCATCCGCTCCCGGCACGCGCTGCTCGGCCAGGAAAGCCGTCGCGAACGCCTGGCGCTGCGCCAGGAAATGGCGGCGAGCGAAAGCGAGCAGCAGCGGCCGCCGCTGGTCATGGTGGTGGACGACTCGGTCACCGTGCGCAAGGTCACCACCCGCCTGCTGGAGCGCAACGGCATGAACGTGCTGACCGCGAAGGACGGCGTGGACGCCATCGCCCAGCTCCAGGAGCACCGTCCGGACATCCTCCTGCTGGACATCGAGATGCCGCGCATGGACGGTTTCGAGGTCGCCACCCTGGTGCGCCACGACGAGCGCCTGGGCAACCTGCCGATCATCATGATCACCTCGCGGACCGGCGAGAAACACCGCGAGCGCGCGCTGGGCATCGGCGTCAACCAGTACCTCGGCAAGCCTTACCAGGAAACCGAGCTGCTCGAAGCCATCCAGTCCCTGGTCGGCCAGCATGAGTGAGCGCGGCACGCCACGGGTCGCGGTGATCGCCGACACCTCGTTGCAGCGCCACGTGTTGCAACAGGCGCTGCTCGGCCATGGTTACGAGGTGGTGCTCAACGCCGACCCGGCCAGGGTCGACGACGCCGCGCTGGAGTGCGCGCCCGACCTGTGGCTGGTGGACCTGACCCAGCAGGACGACTCGCCGCTGCTGGACAGCCTGCTGGAGCAGGACCGTGCGCCGGTGCTGTTCGGCGAGGGCCACGCGCCGGAGCGGCATACCGAACATTACCCGCGCTGGGAGCGGCGGCTGATCGGCAAGCTGAAGCGCTTGATCGGCGACCCCAGCGATGGCGTTGGCGACAGCCTCGGTGCATTGCTCGACGAGGAGCGTCCGCCGCGCCTGGAGATTCCCGGCGACCTCGCGGCGATGCCGCTGCAGGCCGGCGAAGCGGCCCGCGAGGTGTGGCTGCTGGCGGCCTCGCTCGGCGGCCCGGCGGCGGTGAAGGCATTTCTCGACGCCTTGCCCGGCGGCCTGCCGATCGGCTTCCTCTATGCCCAGCACATCGATGCCAGCTTCGAGCAGAACCTGCCGCAGGCAGTCGGCCGGCACAGCCAGTGGCATGTGAAGAACGTCCGCGACGGTGAAGCGCTGCGTTGCGGCGAGGTCATGGTGGTGCCGGTGCTGCACGAGCTCGGTTTCCACCACGACGGGCGACTGAAATGCAGCCAGCGTTCCTGGCCGGAACCCTACACCCCGTCCATCGACCAGATGATGCTCAACCTGGCCCAGCAGTTCGGCCCCGACTGCGGGGTGATCGTTTTCAGCGGCATGGGTAGCGACGGCAGCGCCGCTGCCGCCTACGTGCGGCGCCAGGGTGGCGAGGTATGGACCCAGCGCGCCGACAGTTGCGTCTGTTCGAGCATGCCGGACAGCTTGCGCGAAGCCGGTTACAGCAGTTTCAATGCCAGCCCCCGCGAACTGGCCGAGGCATTGGTCAAGCATCTGGCCGCACGCTGCGCGCCGACAGGAGTCGAAACATGAACCAGGCCGTGATCGAGCAGGATGGCATGAGCCGGAACACCCCAGCCAACCCGACCCCGGACAGCCTCACCGGGCTGCTCCTGCCGCTGAGCGACCGCACCCTGCTGTTGCCCAACGTCGCCGTGGCCGAACTGATCGCCTATCGCAACCCGCAGGTCGCCGCCGGCCTGCCGCAGTGGTACCTGGGCCAGGTGGCCTGGCGCGACCTGCGCCTGCCGCTGCTGTCCTTCGAGGCGGCCTCCAGCGGCGAACAGCAGCCGGTACTCGGCAGCAGCGCGCGGGTGGTGGTCATCAACGCCCTCGGCGGACGACCCCATGTGAAATTCCTCGCCCTGCTGGTGCAGGGCATTCCGCGCTCGGTGCGGCTGGACGCCAATCTCGCGAGCACCGCCGCGCCGCTGGCGGCGCTGGAACTGGCGGCGGTGGACATCGGCGGCGAAACCGCACGGATTCCGGACCTGGCCGGGCTCGAAGAGAAGCTCGCCGACGCCGGCCTGATCTGAGCCGTCCATGGCCGGCCTGCAGCACGCGCGGATCGGCGCCTCCCTCGAGGTCGCCAGCGCCAGCCTGGCCGGGCACCGCTTCGAGAAGCACAGCCACGACGAGTTCGTCATCAGCGCCAACCTCTGCGGATTGGAAGATGTCTGGCTGGATGGCCGTACCTTCCAGGCCGACAGCGGCGACCTGACCCTCTACAACCCGGGGCAGATCCAGGGCGGCGGCGTCCGCGACGGCCAGCCCTGGCGCTTCGCCAGCCTCTATCTGCCTGCCGCCGAACTGGCGAGCAGCCTGGATCTTTCCTCCGTCGAGTTCGACCGCCCGCTGCTGCGCAGTCCGGCGCTGGGCCGCGAGTTGGCCGCCAGCATCGAAGCCTTGCTGGCCAGCGACCGTTTCGCCCGCGAACGGGGCGAGGAGCGCCTGCTGGATTTCCTTGGCCGCCTGCTGGCGGCGAGCGGCACCCGCCTGCCGCAGAGGGCCGATCCTGGGCGCCCGGCTGTCGCCCGCCTGCAGGCGCTGCTCGCCGAGCGCCTGGCCGAACCGCCGGACCTGGATGAGATGGCGGAGCAGGTGGGCCTGTCGAAATACCACCTGCTGCGGGCGTTCAAGAAGGCCACCGGGCTCAGCCCGCGCCAGTGGAGCATGCAACTGCGCACCCGCCGCGCCCTCGGCCTGTTGCGCCGTGGCCTGGCGGTGGGCGAGGTGGCCCACGCCCTGGGCTTCGCCGATCAGAGCCACCTGACCCGTTACTTCACCAGCGCCTACGGCATTTCGCCGGGCCGCTACCAGCGCGCCGTGCGCGGCTGAACTGCGCAATCCGGTTCAAGTCGGCGGAGCCGCCGGCCGGGATAATCCGACGTCCCACCACGGAGTCGTCGTTCCATGCTCGCCATCTTCCTCGCCGCCTTGCTGTTCGGTTTCGCCTTCAATGTTTCCCCTGGCGCGGTGTTCAGCGAAACGCTGCGCCGCGGTTTGACCGGCGGCTTCCGCCCGGCGTTGCTGGTGCAACTGGGGTCGCTGATCGGCGATGCCGTCTGGGCCCTGCTCGGGCTTACCGGACTGGCGCTGCTGCTGGGCTACGAGCAGGTGCGGATTCCCCTGACCCTGGCCTGTGCCGCCTACCTGGCCTGGCTCGGCGTGCAAGGCTTGCGCGACGCCTGGAGTCCGCCGCTGGCGGCGGAGGATGCCGGCGAGCAGGGGCGCAACGCCTTCGGCGCCGGCGCGGCGATCTCCCTGTCCAATCCGAAGAACGTGGTCTACTGGGGTGCCCTCGGCAGCGCCCTGGCGGGGATCGTCGACGGCACGCCGAACCAGGCGCAGTCGCTGGTGTTCTTCGCCGGTTTCATGCTCTCGTCGCTGATCTGGTGCTTTTGCTGCGCGGCGCTGGTGGACTGGCTGCGGCGCAACACCTCGCTGTTCTGGCACCGCGTCAGCTACGCCGGTTGCGGCGTGCTCCTGCTCGGCCTGGCGGGACTGGCGCTGCGCGGGCTGTAGACGCGCCTCAGGCCGGCGCCAGGCGCCGCCGCAGCAGGCGTTGGCGCAGGCTTTCGAACCTGCCGAGGTCGACATGCCGGGCATGGTCGCCGACGACGATCCGGCCGTCGGGCAGCTCCGCCCAGTGCTGTAGTCCGCCCTCCAGGTCCAGTTCGCCGTAGCGGATGCGCAGCGCCCGGCCGGATTCGAGGTGCCAGAGCTGGGCGAGGTCCCGCGAGCGATGCGGTTCCAGCCACGGCGCCAGGAGCAGCCAGCCTCCGTCCAGGGCCTGGAGCTTCAGGTAGGGGCCTTCGGCCAGGCCGTCCAGCGAGTGGCTGCGGATCTCGCCGCTGTCGAGCCGGCCTTCGCAGAGCGTTTCACGCTCCAGCCAGACGATGGTCCCGGGCGCCGCCGAGGTCGGTTGCGCCGGATCGGCGGGCAGATCCTTGCCGACGGGGAACGGCAGGGGCTGGATGCGTGCCTCGCGCCATTCGAAGAACTGCCCGCGGGAGAGCAGGCAGACGCGCTGGTCCGGAGTGGTGAAGACCGCCGGCGGATTCTCGATGGAGCGCCGCGCTTGCGGCACGTCGAAGAGCAACCGCGGTTCGTCGTTGCCCTGGGCGAAGCCCGGATAGAGGAAGAACAGGCCGCGGTCGGCCAGGAGCAGGTCGTCCCCGGCCAGGCCGATGGCAAGTTCCGGGGTGCGGCGTTGGCGCAACGACTGCGCTGGCGGCAGCGGCAAGGGCGGTAGTTCGGGCGTCAACGAGGCGAGGTCGCGGGAGCGATGCAGCCAGGCGTAGGGGCTTCCCGAACGGGTCATCCTGACCCAGGCGTGCAGGCCGTCCGACGAACTGGCCCGGCAGAGCAAGGCGCCCTGGGTTTCCTCCGCGCCATCGGGCAGGCGTTGCAGCCTGGGCCATTGGCGCAGGTCCAGCAGGTCGCGGCTGTCCTCGCCCGGCAGGCGGGCGATGGCCAGGCCGGGCGCCAGGTGCTCGGCGTGTTCGAGGCAGATGTAGGCCGAAGCCGGCGCCAGGCCGGCCGGCGCGGCGGCGGGGAGGGCCGCCCGGGCGCCCTCGGGGGCGTTTTCCTGGCGCAGCGTGCGGGCGTTGTGGCCCTGCGCTGCGAGCGCATCGAGGAGGCGCTGGCTGTGGGGGGCGCCGACCACGTACAGGTTCAGGCTGTCGTCTTCGTCCAGGCGTTCCACCAACGCCAGTCCGAGGGATTCCAGCTCCTGGCCGAGGGCTGGCAGGAAATCCTCGGGAAGGTCGTCGCGCAGGCGCTCCAGCAGCGTCTCCAGTGCGGCGGAGGCCAACTGCGGGAAGCGTCCGGCATAGTCTCGGCGGAGTACGCCGAGCACGTCGGGCAGGCGGATCTTCCAATCGAAGGTAACGGGCGTGTCCATGCGTGCGATCCGTTGCGAAGTGGGTTGCGCAACGGTATTCACTGGCTGTCGCCGTTGTAAAGCGGCGGGAGGGATATCAGGCGAAGTCGCCCCAGAGTTGCTGGGCCACCGCCAACGCTACCACCGGAGCGGTCTCGGTGCGCAGCACTCGCGGGCCGAGGCGCGCGGAGTGGAAACCGGCCGCCTGAGCCTGCTCCACCTCGGCATCGCTCAGGCCGCCTTCGGGACCCACCAGGAAGGCCAGGCGCGACGGCGGCGCATGGCTGGCCAGGGGGGCGGCCACAGGGTGCAGGACCAGCCTGAGGTCATCGTCCCGCCCGCGCAGCCAGTCCTCCAGGGCCAGAGGCGGATGGATCAGCGGCAGGCTCGAACGGCCGCACTGCTCGCAGGCGCTGATCGCCACCTGGCGCCAGTGCTGCAGGCGCTTGTCGGCGCGCTCGTCCTTCAGGCGCACTTCGCAACGCTCGCTGACGATCGGGGTGATTTCCGCCACCCCCAGCTCGGTGGCCTTCTGGATCGCCCAGTCCATCCGCTCGCCGCGCGACAGGCCTTGCCCCAGGTGGATACGCAGGGGCGAGTCGGGCTGGCCGGCGAACTGCTCGCGGAGTTCGACGCGGACATTCTTCTTGCCGACCTCGACCAGCTCGCCGAGGTATTCCCGGCCGCTGCCGTCGAACAGTTGCACGGCGTCGCCCGTGGCGTGCCGCAGCACGCGGCCGATGTAGTGGGCCTGGGCCTCGGGCAGGTCGTGCTGGCCGAGGGAGAGAGGCTGGTCGACGAAGAAGCGGGACAGGCGCATGGCGATTCGAGGGTAGTGGCGACAGGCGCGCAGTTTACTGCCTGCCGCGGGGCGCTGGAACCGGCCCCCTCGGAACGAAGGGGCGGCGACGGTCAGCCCGGATCGCGGTGGTCCGGGTGGAAGTCGCTGACCGCCACGCTGACCGCGTCGCGGGTGGCGATGTCGATGCCTTCGCTGGCCACCTCGGCGAGGAAGTCGATCTGCTCCGGGGTAATCACGTAGGGCGGCAGGAAATACACCACGCTGCCCAGCGGGCGCAGCAGCGCGCCGCGCTCCAGGCCATGCTGGAAGACCTTCAGGCCGCGGCGCTCCTGCCAGGGGTAGGGCGTCCTGGATGCCTTGTCCTGGACCATTTCGATGGCCAGGACCATCCCGGTCTGGCGCACCTCGGCGACATGCGGGTGGTCGGCCAGGTGCGCGGTGGCCCTGGCCATGTGGGTGGACAGCGCGCGGTTGGCCTCGATCACCTTGTCTTCCTCGAAGATGTCCAGGGTCGCCAGGGCGGCGGCGCAGGCCAGCGGGTTGCCGGTATAGGTGTGCGAGTGGAGGAAGGCGCGCAGGGTCTGGTAGTCGTCGTAGAAGCCCCGGTAGACGGTCTCGCTGGTCAGCACCGCGGACATCGGCAGGTAGCCGCCGGTGAGGGCCTTGGACAGGCAGAGGAAATCCGGGGCGATGCCGGCCTGCTCGCAGGCGAACATCGTCCCGGTGCGGCCGAAGCCCACCGCGATCTCGTCGTGGATCAGGTGCACGCCATAGCGGTCGCAGGCTTCGCGCAGCAGCTTGAGGTAGACCGGGTGGTACATGCGCATGCCGCCGGCGCCCTGGATCAGCGGTTCGACGATGACCGCGGCGATCTCGTCGTGCCCTTCGGCCAGGGTGCGCTCCATGTGGGCGAACATGTTCCGCGAATGTTCTTCCCAGCACATGCCGTCCGGACGCAGGAAGCAGTCCGGGCTGGGCACCTTGATGGTGTCGAGCAGCAGCGACTTGTAGGTTTCGGTGAACAGCGCCACGTCGCCCACCGACATCGCCGCGATGGTTTCGCCGTGGTAGCTGTTGGTCAGGGTGACGAAGCGCTTCTTGCGCGGCCTGCCGCTATTGAGCCAGAAGTGGTAGCTCATCTTCAGCGCGACCTCGATGCCCGCCGAGCCGCTGTCGGCGTAGAACACCCGGTCGAGCCCCGGCGGGGTGATCTTCACCAGTCGCTCCGACAGCTCGATCACCGGCTGGTGGCTGAATCCGGCGAGGATCACGTGCTCCAACTGGTCGACCTGGTCCTTGATGCGCTGGTTGATGCGCGGGTTGGCGTGACCGAACACATTGACCCACCAGGAACTGACTGCGTCGATGTAGCGCTTGCCTTCGAAATCCTCCAGCCAGACGCCTTCGCCGCGGCGGATCGGGATCACCGGCAGGCGTTCGTGGTCTTTCATCTGGGTACAGGGATGCCAGAGTACGTTCAGGTCGCGCTGCATCCAGTCGGCGTTAAGGCCCATGGGCTGTCTCCTCGGATCGATCGGCAAAGCCTATGCAATGGGGGTGAGATGAACAACCCGGCGGGTTGGGACACATCCGACAGCAGCCGCCGACGGACTCCTATGGTGGCCCAAACGGCTCTGGCGTATGCTGCGCGCCGTTGCGTCTTTGCTTTTTTCCTGGGGAGTCCGGTATGTCGTTAAGGTGGCTGCGCGCCGCGGCGTTTCTCATGTTGGGGGTGTTCAGCGCGGTGGCGCTGGGCAAGGATAAACAGCCTACGGCGATCGTCGTCGGCGCGGGCCTGGCAGGCCTGAGCGCGGCCTACGAATTGCAGAAGGACGGCTGGCAGGTCACGGTGCTCGAAGCGCGGCCGCAGGTGGGCGGGCGTTCCGGCCTGGCCACCAGCGAATGGGTCGGCAACCAGAAGGTCCAGCCCACGCTCAATGCCTACCTGGACACCTTCAAGCTGAAGCCGGTGCCGGCGCCGGACTTCGTCCGCACCCCCAGCTACCTGATCGACGGCCTGTACTACAGCAGCAGCGATCTCGCGCTCAAGCAGCCGAACGTCGCCGCCGACCTCAAGCGCTTCGAGTCGACCCTGGACGATCTCTCGGCATCGATCTCCGATCCGCTCAACCCCGCCTCGAGCAATACCCTGTTCGCCCTCGACCAGATGAACGCCGCGCGCTGGCTGGACAAGCTGAACCTGTCGCCGACCGCGCGCCTGCTGGTCAACCAGCGTATCCGCTCGCGCTACGACGAACCGTCGCGCCTGTCGCTGCTCTACCTCGCCCAGCAGGGCCGCGCCTACCGTGGCGTCGATGACCGCGACCTGCGCGCGGCGCGCCTGCCCGGCGGCAGCCAGGTGCTGGCGGAAGCCTTCGTCAAGCAGATCAAGACGATCAAGACCAAATCCAAGGTGTCGAGCATCGTCCAGGCCAAGGACGGCGTCGCCGTCAAGGCCGGCAGCGAGACCTACAAGGCCGACTACGTGGTTCTCGCCGTGCCGCTGAAGGCGCTCGGCCAGATCCAGATGACCCCGTCCCTGAGCGGTACCCAGATGTCCGCGCTGAAGGGCACCAACTATGGCTGGCGCGACCAGATCCTGCTGAAGTTCAAGCGTCCGGTGTGGGACGACAAGTCGCGCCTCTCCGGCGAGATCTTCAGCGACCAGGGCCTGGGCATGATCTGGGTCGAGCCGGCGCTGAAAGGCGGCGCCAACGTGCTGATCAACCTGTCCGGCGACAACGCCCGCGTGCTGCAGGCTTTCGGCGACCGGCAGATGGTCGATCAGGTGCTGATCCGCATGAACAAGTTCTATCCGAAGATGCGCGGTGCCTTTGCCGGCTACGAAATTCGTCGCTACAGCGCCGATCCGGGTACCGGTGGTTCCTACCTGGCCTACGGTCCGGGCCAGGTGACGCGTTTCTGGCGGATCTGGGAACAGCCGCTGTCGCGGGTCGCCTTCGCCGGCGAGCACACCGATGCGCTGTACCCCGGCACCATCGAGGGCGCGCTGCGTAGCGGCAAGCGCGCGGCCAGCCAGGTGCGCGACCTGTATGCCGGCAAGACGCCGGTGATCGAGGGCGCGCCGATGGTGGCGAAGGCCGAGAAGGTGGCCGCACCGACGACCGGCGGCGAGAAGAAGAACCCGTTTGCCTGGTTCACCCGCCTGTTCGATTGATCCCCTTCGCCGGCGCCGGAAGCTCCGGCGCCTTGCGCTTCCCGGTTCGCAGCGCAATCCGGGGTTTTTTCTTAGCCTGCGAACCTATCTTGTGAATCGATGTTTCAAAGCAGAATTTTCTGCTTTAACTCGATGGATTTGCCGCTAGTCTTGAGGCTTCGCTTTTCAAGGAAGTTTTTCATGCAGTGGCGCAATACCTCATCCCGTTACGGCGTATTCAGCCTGTTCCTGCACTGGGGCAGCGCGCTGGTGGTCTTCGGCCTGTTCGGCCTGGGCCTGTGGATGCGCGAACTGAGCTATTACGACCCCTGGTACCACCCCGCGCCGGCCCTGCATAAAAGCATCGGCATCCTGCTGGCCATTGCCCTGCTGGTGCGGATCGTCTGGCGTTTCGTCAGCCCGCCGCCGCCGGCGCCGGCCAACCACGGTCCGCTCACGCGGGTAGCGAGCAAGCTTGGCCACCTCGCGCTGTACGGGCTGCTGCTGGCGGTGATCGTCGCGGGCTACCTGATTTCCACCGCCGACGGCGAACCGATCAGCGTGTTCGGCTGGTTCTCCGTGCCGGCAACCCTCAGCGGGCTGCCCGACCAGGCAGACGTCGCGGGTGAAATCCATCTCTACCTGGCCTGGGCGCTGGTGGTCTTCGCCGTCCTCCATGCCCTGGCCGCCCTCAAGCATCACTTCGTCGACCGCGACCCGACCCTAAAGCGCATGCTCGGTCGCTCGTCGAATGATCAACAACCACGTTAAGGAGAATGTCCATGCTGAAGAAGACCCTTGCCGCGCTGGCGCTCGGCTCCGCACTGTTCACCGCCGGCCAGGCAATGGCCGCGGACTACAAGATCGACAAGGAAGGCCAGCACGCCTTCATCGAGTTCCGCATCAAGCACCTGGGCTATAGCTGGCTGTACGGCCGCTTCAACGACTTCGACGGCAGCTTCACCTTCGACGAGAAGAACCCGTCGGCCGACAAGGTCAAGGTGACCATCAACACCAACAGCGTGGACACCAACCATGCCGAGCGTGACAAGCACCTGCGCAGCGGTGATTTCCTCAACGTCAGCAAGAACCCGACCGCTACCTTCGAATCCACCGAAGTGAAGGCCAACGGCGACAGCGCCGACATCACCGGCAACCTGACCCTGAACGGCGTGACCAAGCCGGTCACCATCAAGGCCAAGCTGATCGGCCAGGGCGACGACCCGTGGGGCGGCTACCGTGCCGGCTTCGAAGGCAGCGCCACCCTGAAGCTGAAAGACTTCGGCATCAAGATGGACCTCGGCCCGGCATCCCAGGAAGTCGAGCTGCTGCTCTCCGTCGAAGGCATTCGCCAGTAAGCGGATACCTGAAACGAAAAACGCCGGCGATCGCCGGCGTTTTTCATTGTGCTTCGAAAAGAATGTTCTTAAATATCCTCAAGCGGTTGCGCGGCCAGGCACTGGTCGAGGAGATGCACCAGGGTGGCCTGTTCCACCGGGGTGAGCGGGGCAAACAACTCGTCATGCACGCGTGACATGATGGCCTCCGCATGCTGGTGGATGGCCAGCCCCTCGTCGGTGAGGAAGAGCTGGAAGCTGCGCTGGTCGCTGGGGTTGCGCTCGCGGCGGACCAGGTTTCTTCCCTCCAGCTCGCGGATCTTCCGGGTGATCAGTGCCTTGTCGCGGCACATCTGGCGTCCCAGGTCCTGCAGGTTCAGCCCGCGTTGTTCGTCGATAAGCTTCAATACATGGACGTCGGGCGGGGTCAGGTCGAGTCGCTGGCAATCGAGCTCGCTCTGGATGCGCGTCCGCACATGCTGGAAGACCGCCATCAGCGCGGGCATCAGGTCGGGATTCACGGGGTAGTTCATTGGTTTGGCCGAGTAAACCTAATGTAAATGTGGTTGATCCAGTCAACTATTTTGCTTATTTTAGTTGACCTTATCAACCTTGTTTCAGGTTCTGAATATGGGCCATGGCGCCGGGTGGATAACCGGCCATCGAGCTAAAACGTTTCAGGTGTTTTCACGCGAGGCTTTCGGACGTTTACAAACACCTATGAATGTAAGTATTTTGCCTGCCTTCTTCGAGCCGGTGCAGCGCCTTCACGCTGCATCGGCCGCTTTCGCTCATGAGGACAACGCTATGCAACGAACGCCAGCCATGCGTGTACTGGTTCCGGCCCTGCTGGTCGCGATTTCGGCCCTTTCCGGGTGCGGAAAAAGCGAGGCGCCGCCGCCGGCGCAAACGCCGGAGGTCGGGATCGTGACCCTGGAAGCGCAGACGGTGACCCTGAATACCGAGCTGCCGGGCCGGACCAATGCGTTCCGCATCGCCGAGGTGCGTCCCCAGGTGAACGGCATCATCCTCAAGCGCCTGTTCAAGGAAGGCAGCGACGTCAAGGCCGGGCAGCAGCTCTACCAGATCGACCCCGCCACCTACGAGGCCGACTACCAGAGCGCCCAGGCCAACCTGGCTTCGACCCAGGAACAGGCCCAGCGCTACAAGCTGCTGGTCGCCGACCAGGCCGTGAGCAAGCAGCAGTACGCCGACGCCAATGCCGCCTACCTGCAGTCCAAGGCGGCGGTGGAGCAGGCGCGGATCAACCTGCGCTACACCAAGGTGCTGTCGCCGATCTCCGGCCGCATCGGCCGTTCCGCGGTGACCGAAGGCGCCCTGGTGACCAACGGCCAGGCCAACGCGATGGCCACCGTGCAACAGCTCGACCCGATCTACGTCGACGTCACCCAGCCGTCCACCGCCCTGCTGCGCCTGCGCCGCGAACTGGCCAGCGGCCAGTTGGAGCGCGCCGGCGACAACGCGGCGAAGGTCTCCCTGAAGCTGGAGGACGGTAGCCAATACCCGCTGGAAGGTCGCCTCGAATTCTCCGAGGTTTCCGTCGACGAAGGCACCGGCTCGGTCACCATCCGCGCCGTGTTCCCCAACCCGAACAACGAGCTGCTGCCCGGCATGTTCGTTCACGCGCAGTTGCAGGAAGGCGTCAAGCAGAAGGCCATCCTCGCTCCGCAGCAAGGCGTGACCCGCGACCTCAAGGGCCAGGCTACCGCGCTGGTGGTGAACGCGCAGAACAAGGTCGAGCTGCGGGTGATCAAGGCCGACCGGGTGATCGGCGACAAATGGCTGGTTACCGAAGGCCTGAACGCCGGCGACAAGATCATTACCGAAGGCCTGCAGTTCGTGCAGCCGGGTGTCGAGGTGAAGACCGTGCCGGCGAAGAATGTCGCGTCCGCGCAGAAGGCCGACGCCGCTCCGGCGAAAACCGACAGCAAGGGCTGATCAAGGGGATTCGTAATGTCGAAGTTTTTCATTGATAGGCCCATTTTCGCGTGGGTGATCGCCTTGGTGATCATGCTCGCGGGCGGCCTGTCGATCCTCAGTCTGCCGGTCAACCAGTACCCGGCCATCGCCCCGCCGGCCATCGCCGTGCAGGTGAGCTACCCGGGCGCCTCGGCCGAGACGGTGCAGGACACCGTGGTCCAGGTGATCGAGCAGCAGATGAACGGGATCGACAATCTGCGCTACATCTCCTCGGAGAGTAACTCCGACGGCAGCATGACCATCACCGTGACCTTCGAACAGGGCACCGACCCCGACATCGCCCAGGTCCAGGTGCAGAACAAGCTGCAACTGGCCACCCCGCTACTGCCGCAGGAAGTGCAGCGCCAGGGGATCCGGGTGACCAAGGCGGTGAAGAACTTCCTCATGGTGGTCGGTGTGGTTTCCACCGACGGCAGCATGACCAAGGAAGACCTGTCGAACTACATCGTTTCCAACATCCAGGACCCGCTCTCGCGGACCAAGGGCGTCGGTGACTTCCAGGTGTTCGGCTCGCAGTACTCGATGCGCATCTGGCTCGACCCGGCCAAGCTGAACAGCTACCAGCTGACCCCCGGCGACGTGAGCAGCGCGATCCAGGCGCAGAACGTGCAGATTTCCTCCGGCCAGCTCGGCGGCTTGCCGGCGGTCAAGGGCCAGCAGCTCAACGCCACCATCATCGGCAAGACCCGCCTGCAGACCGCGGAGCAATTCGAGAACATCCTGCTCAAGGTCAATCCCGACGGTTCCCAGGTGCGCCTGAAGGACGTCGCCGATGTAGGCCTGGGCGGCCAGGACTACAGCATCAACGCGCAGTTCAACGGCAGCCCGGCGTCCGGTATCGCGATCAAGCTGGCCACCGGCGCCAACGCGCTGGATACCGCCAAGGCGATCCGCCAGACCATCGCCAACCTGGAACCGTTCATGCCGCAGGGCATGAAGGTGGTCTACCCGTACGACACCACCCCGGTGGTCTCGGCCTCGATCCATGAGGTAGTGAAGACCCTCGGCGAGGCGATCCTCCTCGTGTTCCTGGTGATGTACCTGTTCCTGCAGAACTTCCGCGCCACGCTGATCCCGACCATCGCCGTACCGGTGGTGCTGCTGGGGACCTTCGGCGTGCTCGCCGCGTTCGGCTTCTCGATCAACACCCTGACCATGTTCGGCATGGTGCTGGCCATCGGCTTGCTGGTGGACGACGCCATCGTGGTGGTGGAGAACGTCGAGCGGGTGATGGCCGAGGAAGGCCTGTCGCCAAGGGAGGCGGCGCGCAAGTCCATGGGTCAGATCCAGGGCGCGCTGGTCGGTATCGCCATGGTGCTCTCGGCGGTATTCCTGCCGATGGCGTTCTTCGGCGGCTCCACCGGGGTGATCTACCGGCAGTTCTCCATCACCATCGTGTCGGCCATGGCCCTCTCGGTGATCGTGGCGCTGATCCTCACCCCGGCGCTCTGCGCGACCATGCTCAAGCCGATCGAGAAAGGCGACCATGGCGAGCACAAGGGCGGCTTCTTCGGCTGGTTCAACCGGATGTTCCTTTCCACCACCCACGGCTACGAGCGGGGCGTGGCGTCGATCCTCAAGCATCGCGCGCCGTACCTGCTGATCTACGTGGTGATCGTGGCCGGGATGATCTGGATGTTCACCCGCATTCCCACCGCGTTCCTTCCCGACGAGGACCAGGGCGTACTGTTCGCCCAGGTACAGACCCCGCCGGGCTCCAGTGCCGAGCGTACCCAGGTGGTGGTGGACTCGATGCGCGAATACCTGCTGGAGAAGGAAAGCTCTTCGGTCAGCTCGGTGTTCACCGTGACCGGCTTCAACTTCGCCGGCCGCGGCCAGAGTTCGGGCATGGCGTTCATCATGCTCAAGCCCTGGGAAGAGCGTCCCGGTGGCGAGAACAGCGTGTTCGAACTGGCCAAGCGCGCGCAGATGCACTTCTTCAGCTTCAAGGACGCGATGGTGTTCGCCTTCGCGCCGCCGTCGGTACTGGAACTGGGTAACGCCACCGGCTTCGACCTGTTCCTCCAGGACCAGGCGGGCGTCGGCCACGAAGTCCTGCTCCAGGCGCGCAACAAGTTCCTCATGCTCGCCGCGCAGAACCCGGCGCTGCAACGCGTGCGCCCCAACGGCATGAGCGACGAACCGCAGTACAAGCTGGAGATCGACGACGAGAAGGCCAGCGCCCTCGGCGTGTCCCTTGCCGACATCAACAGCACCGTGTCCATCGCCTGGGGTTCCAGCTACGTTAACGACTTCATCGACCGTGGCCGGGTCAAGCGGGTCTACCTGCAGGGCAGGCCGGACGCGCGGATGAACCCGGACGACCTGAGCAAGTGGTACGTGCGCAACGACAAGGGCGAGATGGTGCCGTTCAACGCCTTCGCCACCGGCAAGTGGGAATACGGTTCGCCGAAGCTGGAGCGCTACAATGGCGTGCCGGCGATGGAGATCCTCGGCGAGCCGGCGCCCGGCCTGAGTTCCGGTGACGCCATGGCGGCGGTCGAGGAGATCGTCAAGCAATTGCCGAAAGGCGTTGGCTACTCCTGGACCGGCCTGTCCTACGAGGAGCGCTTGTCCGGCTCGCAGGCGCCGGCGCTGTATGCGCTGTCGCTGCTGGTGGTGTTCCTCTGCCTGGCGGCCCTGTACGAAAGCTGGTCGATTCCGTTCTCGGTGATGCTGGTGGTGCCGTTGGGCGTGATCGGCGCGCTGCTGGCGACGTCCATGCGCGGCCTGTCCAACGACGTGTTCTTCCAGGTGGGCCTGTTGACGACCATCGGCCTGTCGGCGAAGAACGCCATTCTCATCGTGGAGTTCGCCAAGGAGCTGCACGAGCAGGGCAAGGGCATCGTCGAGGCGGCCATCGAAGCCTGCCGCATGCGTCTGCGGCCGATCGTGATGACCTCCCTGGCGTTCATCCTCGGCGTGGTCCCGCTGGCGATCTCCACCGGCGCCGGCTCGGGCAGCCAGCATGCGATCGGTACCGGCGTGATCGGCGGCATGGTCACTGCGACCGTCCTGGCGATCTTCTGGGTACCGCTGTTCTACGTGGCGGTCAGCACGCTGTTCAAGGACGAGGCGTCCAAGCAGCAAGCGTCCGTCGAAAAGGGGCAATGATATGAAACGGTCCTTCCTTTCCCTGGCGGTAGCCGCTGTCGTTCTGTCCGGCTGCTCGCTGATCCCCGACTACCAGCGCCCCGAGGCGCCGGTAGCCGCGGCCTACCCGCAAGGGCAGGCCTACGGGCAGAACACCGGCGCGGCGGCCGTTCCGGCCGCCGACATCGGCTGGCGCGAGTTCTTCCGCGACCCGCAGTTGCAGCAACTGATCGGCGTGGCGCTGGAAAACAACCGCGACCTGCGGGTCGCCGCGCTGAACGTCGAGGCCTTCCGGGCGCAGTACCGCATCCAGCGGGCCGACCTGTTCCCGCGGATCGGCGTGGACGGTAGCGGCACCCGCCAGCGTTTGCCGGGCGACCTGTCGACCACCGGCAGTCCGGCGATTTCCAGCCAGTACGGGGTGACCCTGGGCACTACCGCCTGGGAACTCGATCTCTTCGGCCGCCTGCGCAGCCTGCGCGACCAGGCCCTGGAGCAGTACCTGGCGACCGAACAGGCGCAGCGCAGCGCGCAGACCACCCTGGTGGCCAGCGTGGCGACCGCCTACCTGACGCTGAAGGCCGACCAGGCGCAGTTGCAGCTGACCAAGGACACCCTGGGCACCTACCAGAAGAGTTTCGACCTGACCCAGCGCAGCTACGACGTCGGCGTCGCCTCCGCGCTCGACCTGCGCCAGGCGCAGACCGCCGTGGAAGGCGCCCGCGCGACCCTGGCGCAGTACACCCGCCTGGTAGCCCAGGACCAGAATGCGCTGGTCCTGCTGCTGGGCTCCGGGATCCCGGCGAACCTGCCGCAAGGCCTGGGCCTGGACCAGACCCTGCTGACCGAAGTGCCGGCGGGTCTGCCGTCGGACCTGCTGCAACGGCGCCCGGACATCCTCGAGGCCGAGCACCAGCTCATGGCTGCCAACGCCAGCATCGGCGCCGCGCGCGCGGCGTTCTTCCCGAGCATCAGCCTGACCGCCAACGCCGGCACCATGAGCCGCCAACTGTCCGGCCTGTTCGACGCCGGTTCGGGTTCCTGGTTGTTCCAGCCGTCGATCAACCTGCCGATCTTCACCGCCGGCAGCCTGCGTGCCAGCCTGGACTACGCGAAGATCCAGAAGGACATCAACGTCGCGCAGTACGAGAAGGCGATCCAGACGGCGTTCCAGGAAGTCGCCGACGGCCTGGCCGCGCGCGGTACCTTCACCGAGCAGTTGCAGGCGCAGCGCGATCTGGTCAAGGCCAGCGACGAGTACTACCAGCTCGCCGACAAGCGCTATCGCACGGGGGTGGACAACTACCTGACCCTGCTCGACGCGCAACGCTCGCTGTTCACCGCGCAGCAGCAACTGATCACCGACCGCCTCAATCAGCTGACCAGCGAGGTCAACCTGTACAAGGCCCTCGGCGGCGGCTGGAACCAGCAGACCGTGACCCAGCAGCAGACCGCGAAGAAGGAAGATCCCCAGGCCTGATCGCCTTCCGCGCCATGCAAGAACGCCGACCCTAGGGTCGGCGTTTTTTTATCCTCGCGGAAGTCGGCGGGTCCGCGTCACGGACCCGCTCGGCCTTAGCGGTTGCGGGTCAGCAGTGCGGGGCGCTCGCCCTTGCGCCGCGGTTCCAGCTCGTCGAGCTGCTCGGCGGTGGGGAAGCGATCCATGCGCACCAGGTCGCGCTTGTTGATCACCACCGGCTGGCGGCTCGGCTGCTTGCCGGTGCCGTACTCGGACGGCTCGCGCAGCGGCGCGTCGCTCATCCGCGAGGCATTCTCGCGACCCTGGCCGCGCGGCTTGCCGGCGCGCGGTTTCTTCGCCTTGCCCTGGCCGGCACCCTGACCGCGAGCGCCGCCTTGAGCGGCGCCCTGGCTCTTGCCGCGAGCTTGGCCCTGGCCTTGGCCACGACCCTGCTGGCCGGTGCCGCCCTGGGGTTTCTGCTGGCCACCGCGGCGTCCGCGTCCCTTGTTTTCCTGGCCCTGGTAGGGGCTGACGTAGTCGGCGCGGTTGCCGAAATTGTCGAAGTCGTCGTCGAGGAACTCTTCCGGATCGCGATTACCGTCGACTTCCGGCGGCCGATTGGGCTTGGCCGGACGCGCTTCGCGGCTCTGCCGCGGCTGCTGCGCTTGGCCGGCCTCGCGGTTTTCCTTGTTCTTGCCACCGCGACGGCGGCGCTTTCCAGCCGGCTTCTCGGTACCGTCCTGGGCCGCAGCGACATTGCTGTCGGGGTTGCTCGCCTGGGCGTCTTTCGGCTTGCGCTCGCGGCTGCTGCGCCGTTCCTTGTCGCGGCGCGGCTGCTTCTGCGGCGCTTCGCGGGGCTCCGGCTGGGCCACCTCGGGCAGCACGGCCTCGGGGTCGAAACCCTGGGCATCGCCATCGGGAATACGCTGTCTGGTCATCTTCTCGATGGCCTTGAGCAGCTTCTCTTCGTCCGGCGCCACCAGCGAGATCGCCTCGCCGCTGCGTCCGGCTCGGCCGGTACGGCCGATGCGGTGGACATAGTCTTCCTCGACGTTGGGCAGCTCGTAGTTGACCACATGGGGCAACTGGTCGATATCCAGGCCGCGGGCGGCGATGTCGGTCGCCACCAGGATGCGCACGTCGTTGGCCTTGAAGTCGGCCAGCGCCTTGGTCCGCGCGTTCTGGCTCTTGTTGCCATGGATCGCGGCGGCCGGCAGGCCGTGCTTGGTCAGGTACTCGGCGAGACGGTTGGCGCCGTGCTTGGTACGGGTGAAGACCAGCACCTGTTCCCAGGCGCCGACGGTTACCAGGTGCGCCAGCAGGGCGCGCTTCTGCGGCGCCGGCAGGCGGAACACGCGTTGCTCGATGCGCTCGACCGTGGTGTTCGGCGGCGTTACCTCGATGCGTTCCGGGTTGTGCAGGAGCTTGTTGGCGAGGTCGACGATGTCTTTCGAGAAGGTTGCCGAGAACAGCAGGTTCTGGCGCTTGGGCGGCAGCTTGGCGAGAACCTTCTTCACATCGTGGATGAAGCCCATGTCGAGCATGCGGTCGGCTTCGTCGAGGACGAGGATTTCCACGTGGGACAGGTCGACCTTGTTCTGCCCGGCCAGGTCGAGCAGGCGGCCGGGGCAGGCGACGAGTACGTCGACGCCCTTGGCCAGGGCCTGGATCTGCGGGTTCATGCCAACCCCGCCGAAGATGCAGGTGCTGTTCAGCGGCAGGTCGCGGGCGTAGACCTTGAAGCTGTCATGCACCTGGGCGGCCAGCTCACGGGTCGGGGTCAGTACCAGCACGCGCGCCTGGCGCGGGCCGTGGCGGTGTTCGCGGTCGGGATGACCGGCGGGGAACAGGCGCTCCAGTACCGGCAGGGCGAAACCACCGGTCTTGCCGGTGCCGGTCTGTGCCGCAACCATCAGGTCGCGACCTTGCAACACGGCGGGAATCGCCCGCTGTTGCACGGGAGTGGGCTGGCTGTAGCCCGCAGCCTCCACAGCGCGGGCAAGCGCCTCGGAGAGTCCGAGGGAAGAAAAGGACATGCGGGTTTTCCTATATGGGCCGGGGCGAGGCCGGCTGCTGTGAAATCACCAAGTTCTGCGAACTCCTGTCTACCTTCGGGCCCTGTCGGCCAGGGCGGAAGGTCTGGCCGCGGCGCTGCGTATGCGCTCGGTGGCCGGTGTCGAACGGGTGCCCTCGCGGGCATGGCCGCGCACCTGGTCGGGGGCGCTGGCCGGTTCGCTCCCGGCCCTGGGTGGGGGGGCCGGGGGCAGCGTCAACGGAGGGCTGCGGTCAGAGCAGGTCACGCTGGCGCAAATGCTGGCGGATCTCGTTGGCCCGGGAGCCAAGGAGGTTGCGCAGCAAGCTGTGATTCAGCCAATCCTCGATTTGTTCCGCAATCGGTTCCTGCGGATAGCGTTCGATGGCATTGGTCGCGGCTTTCTCCCACCAGACGGGGCCGCAGGCCCGGTCGAACTCGTTACTGTATTCGTGGCAACCGTAGAGCAGTTCGATACTGAACTGGCGCATCGGAGCCGGCAACGGCAGGGTTCCCAGCTTGTACAGCAGACGCTTGGCACGCGGTGGGCGTGGCAGTCGATCGGTCACCTTGAGGGTGTCGTCGAGGGCTGCAGCGCTGAGAAGGGAGGAACCGTGCTTGCACAACCAGGCCTGGATCTTCGCGCGGAACAGCTGTTTCCGGCTCCAGTAATGGTGGATCAGGTCGGTACAACCCACCAGCTCCAGCCGCTTGTGGGCGGCGACGGCCAGGACGAATTCCTCAAGAGTATAGGCACCGTTGGCAATTGGATAGAGTTCATCCATTAATTCCAACGAACGGTCGAGTATTTTCGCCTCTTCCCGAGGCAGGCCGATGACGCCGGAGTTGAGCTGGTGCATCTCGTCGTCGGCCCAGCCGCGCTCGAACAGGTAGGGCGAGAGGTCGCGGTAGAGCGGGAAGTTACGGTGTTCGCCATAGCGCGCGCCGATCGCGTTGCACAGCAGGCTGCCGGGCTGGATGCGGTCGAACAGGCGCAGGGGCGAACTGTGGAAGAAGGTATCGGTGTCGATCAGCAATGCCTGGTCGGCGTCTTCCAGGGCGTCGCGCAGGGCCACGTGCTTGGCGCGGAAGTGATAGCCGTGCGGTTGGCACCAGGCGACCAACTCCTCGGCCGTCACTTCGCGGACCTGCACCGGCAGGCCGGCGTAGGGACTGGGGTCGTCGGTATAGACCCTGACCGTCAGGCCATGCGCCGCCCCGTCGCGGAGGTGGGCGAAGGCGCTGGCGATGCTGAACAGGGCTTCCTGGTGGTAGGTCTGTCGCCCGTAGACCAGGTAGATCAGATGCTTGCGTGAGTTGGCCATGTCTGTCGTGGATCGCGTGAGAGGCATCCCTGCCGGTATACGCTGCCGGGCCGAACCGCGTGGGCGGTATCAGCGTGGCAGCTGGAGATTCTTCCAGATCGCCAGGCTCGGATCGGCCTGGTTCAAAGTATAGAAATGCAGTCCCGGTGCGCCGCCCTCCAGCAGGCGTTCGCACATCTCGCTGATGACCTGCTCGCCGAAGGCCTGGATGCTGCGGCTGTCGTCGCCGTAGGCTTCCAGTTGCTTGCGGATCCAGCGCGGCAGTTCGGCGCCGCAGGCGTCGGAGAAGCGCGCCAGCTTGGAGTAGTTGGTGATCGGCATGATGCCGGGGACCACCGGGATGTCCACGCCGAGCTTGGCGACCCGCTCGACGAAGTAGAAATAGGCATCGGCGTTGAAGAAGTACTGGGTGATGGCGCTGCTGGCGCCGGCCTTCACCTTGCGCACGAAGTTCGCCAGGTCATCCTCGAAGCTGCGCGCCTGGGGGTGGACTTCCGGATAGGCGGCGACCTCGATGTGGAAGTGGTCGCCGGTCTCGGTGCGGATGAAGTCCACCAGTTCGTTGGCGTAGCGCAGTTCGCCGCTGGCCATGCCCATGCCCGACGGCAGGTCGCCGCGCAGGGCGACGATGCGGCGGATGCCGGCCTCGCGGTAGCGGCCGAGCAGTTCGCGCAACTCGGCTTTCGAGTCGCCGACACAGGACAGGTGGGGCGCGGTCGGCACCTTCACCTCGCCGTCCAGTTGCAGCACGGTACTCAACGTGCGGTCGCGGGTGGATCCGCCGGCGCCGTAGGTGCAGGAGAAGAAGTCGGGCTTGTAGCCCGCCAGGTTGCGGGCGGTGGCCAACAGCTTTTCATGGCCGGCCTCGGTCTTCGCCGGGAAGAACTCGAAGCTGAAACGGCGTTCGCTCTGACTCATGATCGGTTCCTTGGACGCGACCACGGCCGCGCCTCTTCTTGTTGATTCCGACTAGCGCCGGGTACTTCAGTAGTACTGGCGGTAGTGCTCGATTTTTTCCCGCAGGCGTCGGGCCGTCGCGGCGTGGGCATGGCCGAGGCGAGCGAGGATCAGCTGCGACTCCTGGTGGTAGTTCGCGATCTTGTCCTGGTTCCAGGTCTGCGGCGGTGGCTGCAGGTTGGTGATGCGGTCGCACAGCTTGACCAGGGCGTACTGCGCCGGGCCCTCGGCAAGCGCCTGGAGATAGTCGTCGAGGGAACGCTTGGGGCCGTCGCCCACGCGCTTGCTCAGGGCCTGCACGCCGGCACAGACGAACTCGCCGAACTGTTGCCGCAGCTCCTCGGGTGAGGTCGCCGTGTCTTCCAGGGTGTCGTGCAGGACCGCGATCTGCAGGGTTTCCCCGAGCCGTTCGATGGCACCGTCGCGATCGGCGGCCAGCAGCTCGTTGGCGACCATGCCCAGGTGCACCAGATAAGGCAGCGGCGAGCCGCTGAGGGTCTGGTTGCGGTGGGCGCGGGCGGCGAACAGCCAGGCCTGGTTGTAGCGATCGGCGAGGTGCGTGGACATCATGGGAGCGCTCATGCGAACGGGGCAGGCGCATGGCGCCTGCCCCGTGGTCCGCTTAGTAGCGATAGGTGTCCGGCTTGAACGGGCCTTCCACGCTCACGCCGATGTACTCGGCCTGTTTCGGGGTCAGCTGGGTGACCACGCCGCCGAAGCCCTTGACCATCTCCAGGGCCACTTCCTCGTCGAGCTTCTTCGGCAGCACTTCGACGCTCAGGCGCTTGGCCTTCTCGGCGGCCGGCAGGTCGGCGTACTTCTGCTCGAACAGGTGGATCTGCGCCAGCACCTGGTTGGCGAAGGAACCGTCCATGATCCGGCTCGGATGGCCGGTGGCGTTGCCCAGGTTGACCAGGCGGCCCTCAGCGAGAAGGATCAGGTAGTCGTCGTTGTGCGCGTCGAAACCGTCCTTGCCGGTGCGGTGGATCTTGTGCACCTGCGGCTTGACCTCTTCCCAGGCCCAGTTCTTGCGCATGAAGGCGGTGTCGATCTCGTTGTCGAAGTGGCCGATGTTGCAGACCACCGCGCGTTTCTTCAGCGCCTTGAGCATGTTGGCGTCGCAGACGTTGACGTTGCCGGTGGTGGTGACGATCAGGTCGATCTTGCCCAGCAGCGCGGCGTCGATGCTGGCCTCGGTGCCGTCGTTGATGCCGTTCTTGTACGGCGATACGACTTCGAAGCCGTCCATGCAGGCCTGCATGGCGCAGATCGGGTCGACTTCCGCGACCTTGACGATCATGCCTTCCTGGCGCAGCGACTGCGAGGAGCCCTTGCCCACGTCGCCGTAGCCGATCACCAGGGCCTGCTTGCCCGACAGCAGGTGGTCGGTGCCGCGCTTGATGGCGTCGTTGAGGCTATGGCGGCAGCCGTACTTGTTGTCGTTCTTGCTCTTGGTCACCGAGTCGTTGACGTTGATCGCCGGGACTTTCAGGGTGCCGTTCTTGAGCATGTCGAGCAGGCGGTGGACCCCGGTGGTGGTCTCTTCGGTGATGCCGTGGATGCGCTCGAGCATCTGCGGGTATTTCTTGTGCAGGATCTCGGTCAGGTCACCGCCGTCGTCCAGCACCATGTTGGCGTCCCACGGCTGGCCATCCTTGAGGATGGTCTGCTCGATGCACCATTCGTACTCTTCCTCGGTCTCGCCCTTCCAGGCGAACACCGGGATGCCGGCGGCGGCGATGGCGGCGGCGGCCTGGTCCTGGGTGGAGAAGATGTTGCAGCTCGACCAGCGGACTTCGGCGCCCAGCGCGACCAGGGTCTCGATCAGCACGCCGGTCTGGATGGTCATGTGGATGCAACCGAGGATCTTTGCGCCTTTCAGCGGCTGCTGGCCGGCATACTTGCGGCGCAGGCCCATCAGTGCGGGCATTTCCGATTCGGCGATGATCAGCTCGCGGCGGCCCCAGGCGGCCAGGGTGATGTCGGCGACCTTGTAGTCGGTGAAACCGGCGGGCGTCATGACAGCGCTCATGCGTAACTCTCCATTCGTTGTCTGCGAATGGGCGCCGTTGGTGCGTTGACAGACCGGCGAGGCCGGCCTGAGAGCGCGCTCCGTTCGAGCCTGACAGGCCTAGGCCTGCTGCAGCGCCCCTCGAACGGAAGGCGGGAGCGACCCGAAAGGGCCGCCTGAGCGGGCGATTATAGCGGCGCCACATGAAACTCCCAAGTCACCCCTGATACGCCGCTCGTCGCCGTGCGTCGCGCCCTCGGGCTGCGGCGATGCACCGCAGCGCAGAAGCGCGGGGAATTTGCGTGTCAGGATGCTAGAGTGCGCGGTCATGAGAATCGCTCCCATCTCCCGCTCACCGCTGCTGCAGTGGCTGAGCTTCGCCCTCTGTGCCTGCGTGCTGGTCAACGCGCTGGCTTGCGGCGTCCTGCACCTGCAGGCGCTGGGAGTGGGCAGCGACAAAGGGCAGAAGGCCAGCGTCGGGCTGTTCTGCGTCGCCGGTGCCAGCCAATGGCTATCCCTGGATCCCGACGACGGGTCCGCCGGCGATCCGGTACCGGTCAATCCCCAGTTGCCGGTGAGCTGCCCGATGTGCAGCGCCCTGGTGCTGTTCGTCGCGCTCGGGGTGATCTGGTCCTGGCGCTTGCAACGGCGACGCCAGGCGCGTTTCCGCCCGCCCGCCACGCGCGAGCCGGTGCCGCCCCGGTACGTCTGGCCGCCGGCCAACCCGCGCGCTTCCCCCGCCTGATCCTGAACGCCCGCCGCGCCGGGCATTTGCATCCGTCGCCCGTCCTGCCTCGTCCGCGCAGCGCTCGCCGCTGTCCATCCGGGCGAGGCGGGCGTGCCCACCATGCCTTGCTTCAGGATCGCTCGATGAAAAAGCACTCCACGGCCCGCCGCGTCCTCGCGCTGGGTCTCAACCTCACCCTGGCCGGCGTTCCGGCCTTGCTCTGGGCCGATGAGGAACCCACCGAACTGCCCGCCCTCACCGTCAGCGCCGGCGCCGCCGGGGAAACCCCGCCGGCCCTCGATCTCGACGACAGCGCCGGTGGCGGCTCGCGCCTGGGCCTGAGCCTGCGCGAGACTCCCGGCTCGGTAAGCGTGGCCAACCGTGCCAGCTTCGAGCGGCGCGGCCTGCGCAGCACCCAGGACATCGCCAACAGCCTGCCCGGCGTGAACGCCTCGGCGCCGCCCGGCTTCGGCGGCTTCGTCACCTACCGCGGCTTCAGCTCGAACCAGGTCAACCAGTTGTTCAACGGCATTCCGGTGCAATACAGCAGCGCCATGCGTCCGCTGGACGACTGGATCGTCGACCGCGTCGAGCTGGTCGGCGGTCCGTCCTCCTTCCTCAACGGCGCCGGTGCCGTCGGCGGCTCGCTGGACTACATCAGCAAGCTCGCCGACCGCTACGGCGATTTCATGGAAGGCCGGGTGCGCTACGGCAGCTACGACGATTCGGAAGTCGCCTTCGGCTTCAACCAGGCCCTGGGCATCGGCCCCGAGCCGAAGCACTTCGTGCGCCTGGACGTCAGCCGCAGCGGCGGCAACGGCTACGTCGACCGCAATTCGCGCGAATCGTGGAACGTCGCTTTCTCCCTGCTCAGCGACCTGACCCCGGACCTTTCCCACACCCTGGCCCTGGAGTACCAGGACGAGCAGGAAGACAGCCCCTACTGGGGCACACCGGTGCTCAATCCCTACGCCGGCGAGCTGAAGATCGACAAGAGCCGTCGCCGCGAGAACTACAACGTCGCCGATGGCCGCTACGAACAGCGCGTGCGCTGGCTGCGCTCGATCCTCGAATACCGGGTCAGCGACAGCACGCGCTGGCGCAACACCTTCTACCACTACGACGCCGAGCGCGATTACCGCAACCTCGAGACCTACCGCTACAACGCCGACAACAGCGGGGTGGTGCGCTCCAACGCATTCCTCCAGCGCCACGACCAGCAGCTCAACGGCAACCGCTTCGAGCTACAGCACAGCCAGCCGCTGTTCGGACTGGCCAGCGACTGGGCGCTGGGCTTCGACTACAGCATCAACAAGCAGACGCGCTTCCCGAGTACCGCCTCCGGGCCGTTCGGTACGGTCGATCCGGCCAGTTTCGAGCCGGGCCACTTCTACGACCTGCCGGGCATGCGTCCCGGCCACCGGAAGGACCGCAGCAACGAGGTGCGCACCAGCGCGTTGTTCGCCGAGAACCGCCTGGGCCTGACCGACGAGCTGTCGCTGGTCACCGGGCTGCGCTACGACCACCTCGACCTCGACGTGCGCAACCATCGGACGGTGACCGCCAGCGATCCTGCACACTTCGAACGGCGCTGGGACGTGCTCACCGGGCGCGCCGGGCTGGTCTACCAGTTCACCCCGCACGCCAACGTCTACCTGCAATACAGTACCGCCGCCGACCCGCCGGGCGGGGTGCTGACCAGCGCCAGCTTCGGCCAGGTCCGCGACTACGACCTGTCCACCGGCGACCAGTGGGAGCTGGGCAGCAAGTTCGATTTCCTCGACGGTCGCGGCAGCGCCACCCTGGCCGCCTACCGCATCGTCCGCCGGGACTTCTCGGTGGCCGACCCGAACAACCCCAACCTCAGCGTGCCGGTGGGCCAGCAGACCTCCAGGGGCATCGAGGCCGCAGCCTCCCTGCGGATCACCCCGAAGCTGCTGGCCGAGGGCAATTTCGCCTGGGTCGACGCGCAGTACGACGAGTTCACCGAGAACGTCGGCGGCGTCGCCGTCTCGCGCAAGGGCAAGACGCCGCCGAACGTGCCGGAGCGGGTCGGCAACCTGTGGCTGACCTACGACTTCGACCCGGCCTGGCAGGGCGGGGTGGACGCGCGCTACGTATCCTCGGTGTACGCCAACAACGCCAACACCTGGCACGCGCCGTCCTATACGGTCTACGGGACTTTCCTCAGCTACCGGCTGGACGAGCGCACGCGGATCACCGGGCGCGTGCGCAACCTCACCGACGAGGTCTACGCGCGCTTCGTGCAGAGCACGCCGCTGTACTACGTCGGCGACCCGCGCACCTTCGAGCTGAGCGTGCAGACGCGCTTCTGAGGAGTCGTCGATGAAACGCTACCTGTACCTGTGGCACCGCTGGCTGGGCATCGGCTGCTGCCTGCTGATGGTGCTCTGGTTCGTCTCCGGCATGGTCATGCTGTATGTCGGCTATCCCAAGCTGACTCCGCTGGAACGCCTGGCCCACCTGCCCGAGCTGGACGGCTGCGAGGCCTGCGTACCGCTGCGGACGGCCCTCGCCGGCGGCGATGGAAAGACCCCGCGGAGCATCCGGCTGGCCAGCGTAGGAGGCCTGCCGACCTACCTGCTGGATGACGCCGACGGACGCACGCGTGCGCTGGCGGCGCGCGACGGCCGACCGCTGGCGGTGGACGCGGACAGGGTGCTGGCTTCGGCCCGTGCTTTCAGCGGCGAAGTACCGATGCAGTTGCAAGGGCGGATCGAGGAAGACGCCTGGACCCATACCCGCAACCTCGATCCGCACCGGCCGCTATGGCGGGTGCAGACCGCGGACGAGCAGGGCCGGCTGCTCTACCTGTCCTCGCAGACCGGCGAGGTGGTACGCGACGCCAGCCGCCGGGAGCGCGCCTGGAACTGGCTCGGCGCCTGGCTGCACTGGCTCTATCCGCTGCGCGGCGGCTGGTTCGACGGGCAGTGGGCGAACCTGGTGATCGGCCTGTCGCTGCTGGCGACCCTGGCGACCGTCCTCGGCATCCTCGTCGGCCTGCTCCGCTGGCGCTTCCGCAAGCCCTACCGCAGCGGCTCGCGCTCGCCCTATGCGGGCGGTTTCCAGCGCTGGCACCACCTCGCCGGCCTGCTCTTCGGCGCGCTGGTGCTGAGCTGGATCTTCAGCGGGCTGATGTCGATGAATCCGTGGAACCTGTTCGGCCGCGGTACGCCGCTCGACCTCGCGGCCTACCAGGGCGGTAGCTGGGACCGGGCGCTGCCCGCCGGACTGGAGGCGGACGCTGTCCTGCGGCGCTTGCGTGCCGCCGGGTTGCGGGTGCGCGAGCTGGAGTGGCGGGCGCTCGACGGCGAGCCCTATGCGCTCGGGCGCAGCGCCAGCGGCAACAGCCTGCTGCTGACGGCGGATGGCGAAATCCTCCGCGAGCTACCCGTGGATCGCCTGCTGGCGGCGGCTCGCGCGCTGCTGCCGGGCGTGCCGATGCAGGCCGAACGGTTGGAACGCTACGACTTCTATTACTACCCGCGCGAAGAACACAGCATGATGGGCTACCTGGAGCGGCGCCTGCCGGTCTGGCGCCTGCGTTTCGACGATCCCCGGCATACCTGGGTGCACCTGGATCCCTACAGCGGCGCGGTGGTTGGCGTGCTCGACGACGGTCGGCGCGGCAGCCGCTGGCTGTTTTCCCTGTTGCATAGCTGGGACTGGCTGCCGCTGCTGACCCGGCGTCCGCTGTGGGACCTGTGGATGCTCGGTTTCAGCCTCGGCGGCCTGGTGGTCTGCGCCAGCGGCTGCTGGATCGGCTGGCGTCGCCTGCGCGGCCGCCGTCCGAAGCGTCGCTGAGAGGGGCTACCTGGCAAGACTGGGCGTCGCCGCACGCCCGGATTTGCTGGTAGCCTTGGTTGAATTCGCAGTAATGGATCGCACATGGGCACACACAAGATCGAGATCCGCCGCCGCAACGTCGAGAAGATTCTCCTGGCCGCCGAAAAAGTCTTCGCCGAAAAAGGCTACGCCGGCACCTCCATGGGCAACATCGCCGAAGAAGCCGAACTGCCGCGCTCCAACCTGCACTACTACTTCAGCACCAAGGACGAGCTGTACCGCGACGTCCTCCTCGGCCTGCTCGAGGTCTGGAAGCAGGACGCCCTCTGCTTCGAGATGTTCGATGACCCAAGGGTGGTATTGACCAGCTATATCCGCGCGAAGATGAACCATTCGCGCACCCGCCCGCATGGCTCCAAGGTCTGGGCCAACGAAATCATGCATGGCGCGCCGCTGCTCGGCGCCACCCTCGACGACAGCCTCTACGAATGGGCCAAGATGAAGGAGGCGAAGATCCGCCAGTGGGTCGAGGAAAAGCGCATCCTGTCGATCGAACCGAGCAGCCTGCTCTACATGATCTGGGCCTCCACCCAGCACTACGCCGACTTCGGCTACCAGGTCGAGGTGCTCAACGGCCACCAGCCGCTCAGCGACATGCAGTTCGAAAGGGCGGTGCAGACGGTGACCAGCGTGGTCCTGCGCGGAATCGGATTGGAGCCCTGAGCAGCGGAGCCTTCGCTAGAAGGCTCTGGCGAAGGCTCAGCTGGCGCGGGTGAAGTCCACCGCTTCAGCCTGTTCGAGGAACACCGTGGTCTGCGCCGGGACCGTCTCGGCGAGCAGCCGTCCGCCGCGGATCGAGTAGCGCACCGGGACCTGCCGGCGCACCGCGTCGAAGCCGTCGCGGGCCGGCAGCACCAGCAGGTTGGCCGGATGGCCGACCTCGATGCCGTATTCCCGCAGGCCGAGGGTGCGGGCGCTGTTGCGGGTGATCAGGTCGAGGCCGCCGTCGATCTCGTCGTAGCCCATCATCTGCGTCACGTGCAGGCCCATGTGCAGCACCTGCAGCATGTTCGCGGTGCCCAGCGGGTACCAGGGGTCGAACACGTCGTCGTGGCCGAAGCAGGTGTTGATCCCGGCACCGAGCAGTTCCTTGACCCGGGTGATGCCGCGGCGCTTCGGGTAGTCGTCGAAGCGACCCTGCAGGTGGATGTTCACCAGCGGGTTGGCGACGAAGTTGATTCCCGACAGTTTCAGCAGGCGGAACAGCCGCGAGGTGTAGGCGCCGTTGTAGGAGTGCATCGCCGTGGTGTGGCTGGCGGTGACCCGTGCGCCGAGGCCGTCGCGATGGGCGAGCATGGCCAGGGTCTCGAGGAAGCGCGACTGCTCGTCGTCGATCTCGTCGCAATGCACGTCCACCGGCAGGTCGTAGCGCTTGGCCAGGTCGATGGCCTTGTGCAGCGACTCGACGCCCAGCTCGCGGGTGAATTCAAAATGCGGGATCGCCCCCACCACGTCGGCGCCCAGGCGCAGCGACTCCTCCAGCAGTTCCAGGCCGTTGGGGTAGGAGAGAATGCCCTCCTGGGGGAAGGCGACGATCTGCAGGTCGACCCAGGGCGCCACTTCGCCGCGCACCTCGAGCATGGCCTTGAGCGCGGTGAGGGTCGGGTCGGAGACGTCGACGTGGCTGCGCACGTGCTGCACGCCGTTGGCGATCTGCCATTTCAGGGTCTGCCAGGCGCGCTGCTTGACGTCCTCGTGGCTGAGCAGGGCCTTGCGCTGGGCCCAGCGCTCGATGCCTTCGAACAGCGTGCCGGAGCGGTTCCACTCCGGCTGGCCGGCGGTCTGGGTGGTGTCGAGATGGATGTGCGGCTCGATGAACGGCGGCACGGCAAGACCGCCGGCGCCGTCCAGGCGCTCGCCGGCGTCGTCGACGGCCTGTTCCATCGGCACCAGGGCGGCGATACGGCCATCGGCGACACGCAGTTGCCAGAGACCTTCGCGGCCGCGCAGGCGCAGGTTGTCAATCAGCATGGAGGACCTCTTCTGGTTTGTTCGGGCTGCGGCTCAGCAGGGGATTGAGCAACAG
The DNA here is from genome assembly GCF_020708595.1 of Pseudomonas sp. 203-8. Lineage (NCBI taxonomy): Bacteria > Pseudomonadati > Pseudomonadota > Gammaproteobacteria > Pseudomonadales > Pseudomonadaceae > Pseudomonas > Pseudomonas sp. 203-8. Next base: position 193,988 of record NZ_JAJFDF010000008.1, read on the forward strand.
GTAGGCGATGGCGGCGCCGAGCACCGCGTTGACCGGCACTATCCCCGGCAGCCAGTGGCCGGCGGCGGTGCCGCAAGCGACGGCGAGGATCGCCGCCCAGTTGATCGCCTGGATGTCCGCGCAGGGGTGCTGGCGGTAGCGCCGGCGGCGACTCAGGTAGTCGGCGATGATCACCCCGCCGATGGGCGGGATGGCGGCGGAGAGGAAGATCAGCCAGCCGACGAAGTGGTTGTACAGCCAGAGCGCGGCGAGGGTGCCGAGGGCGCCGTTGAGCATCGCCAGGAAGCGGCTGGAGAGGCCGGTGATGTTGGCGAAGCCGAGGCCGGAGGCATACAGCGCGTTGTCGTTGGTGGTCCAGATGTTCAGGCCGAGGACCAGGATCGCCGGGATCAGCAGGCCCTGGGCGATCATCACGTCGGAGATGTCCGACTTGCCCACCGCCGCCGCGCCGGCCGCGCCGAAGATGAACATCAGCGAGTTGCCGAGGAAGAACGCCACCAGGCACACCACCACGGCGGTACGCGCGCTGCGGCCGAAGCGGACGAAGTCGGCGGTGAGGGTGCCGGCGCTGACGAACGAGCCGACCACCAGGGCGATCGCGGTTGAGAGGCTCAGCGGCGCGCTCGGCGTCACCTGCTGCAGCGCCGCCAGGCCGCCGGCGTCGCGCACCGCGAGCCATACCGAGTAGCTGCCGAGAACGACGATCGCCGGGACCGCGATGGCCGACAGCAGGGTCAGACCGGCGATGCCGAAGAACACCGTGAGGGTCATCAGCGCTCCGGAAACCAGGATCAGCAGGTTGACGTCGAGGCCGGTGGCCTTGGCCACCGGGATGGCGAACATCGCTACGCCGACGCCGAACCAGCCGACCTGGGTGCCGCCGAGCAACGCCGAGGGCAGCCAGGAGCCCTTGCTGCCGAACGAGTAATGCGCCAGCAGGTGGGTGGAAAGGCCGGTGCGCGCGCCGATGAAGCCGAGGATCGCGGTGTACAGGCCGAGCATCAGGTTGCCCAGCAGCACGGCGAGGAAGAAGTCGTCGTAGCTCAGGCCGGTGCCGAGGGTGCCGCCGGTCCACATGCTGGCGGAAAAGAAGGTCAGGCCGAGCATCACCACGCTCAGGGCCAGCGCGCTCTTGCGCGCCGCCAGCGGGACCGGTTGCTGGCTGTAGTTGCTGTCTGCGGACATGCGCGAGTCTCCGTGGGGCGCCGGCCGTCCGGGAGCGTCGGCCGGGCCGCGGCGAATGGTAGTCGAAGGCGGGTCGATCCGACAGACGCCGTTGCGCGTCGTCGGACCGCAGCGGCACGCAGGAAGCGTGCCGGCGCGCGGCAGGGCGGCGTCCGCCGGGGATGTGGGCGCCGCCCTGCGTTCAGGAGGCTTCGCGGTAGGGGTTGCGCGGATCCTGGGTCCAGTTGAGATAGGGCTTGCCGGTGTCCTGCGGCACCATTTCGATGCAGTTCTCCACCGGACAGGTGATCTGGCACAGGTTGCAGCCCACGCACTCGGCGTCGATCACTTCGTAGCGGTGCGTACCGTCGGCCCGGGGCAGGCTGGCGATGGCCTGGTGCGAGGTGTCCTCGCAGGCGATATGGCAGCGGCCGCAACCGATGCAGGCGTCCTGGTCGATGCGGGCGATCACCTGGTAGTTGATGTCCAGGTACTTCCAGTCGGTGGTATTGCCCACCGCGCCGCCGCTGAAATCGGACAGCCGCTGGTAGCCATGGCTGTCCATCCAGCGCGCGAGACCGTCCTGCATGTCCTCGACGATACGGAAGCCGTGCAGCATCGCCGCCGTGCATACCTGCACCGCGCCGCAGCCGAGCGCGACGAATTCCGCTGCGTCGCGCCAACTGCCGATACCGCCGATGCCACAGATCGGCAGGCCGCGGGTCTGCGGGTCGCGGGCGATCTCGGCGACCATGTTCAGGGCGATCGGCTTCACCGCCGAGCCGCAGTAGCCGCCGTGGGTGCTCTGGGTGCCGACCACGGGCAGGGCGACCATGCGCTCCAGGTCGACGCTGGTGATCGAGTTGATGGTGTTGATCAGCGACACCGCGTCGGCGCCGCCGCGATGGGCGGCGCGCGCCGACTGGCGGATGTCGGTGATGTTGGGGGTGAGCTTGACGATCACCGGCAGCGAGCAGTGGGTCTTGCACCAGCGGGTGACCATCTCCACGTACTCCGGTACCTGGCCCACCGCCGCGCCCATGCCGCGCTCGGGCATGCCGTGGGGGCAACCGAAGTTCAGCTCGATACCGTCGGCGCCGGTGGCTTCCACCAGCGGCAGGATGTATTTCCACGACTCCTCGACGCAGGGCACCATCAGCGACACGATCAGCGCGCGGTCTGGCCAGTCCTTCTTCACCTGGGCGATCTCGCGCAGGTTGATCTCCAGCGAGCGGTCGGTGATCAGCTCGATGTTGTTGATCCCCTGCACCTGGCGGTTCGGTCCGAAGTGCGCGGAATAACGCGACGACACGTTGACCGCCGCGGGGTCTTCGCCGAGGGTCTTCCAGACCACCCCGCCCCAGCCCGCCTGGTAGGCGCGGACCACGTTGTAGGCCTTGTCGGTGGGCGGCGCGGAGGCCAGCCAGAAGGGGTTGGGCGACTTGATGCCGGCGAATTCGATAGACAGGTCGGCCATCACGCAGCCTCCACGTTGAGCATGAGTTGGGCGTGGATCGCTTCCGCCGCCAGTTTGCCGTGCTGCACCGCCTGCACGGTGAGGTCCTCGCCGAGCGCCACGCAGTCGCCGCCGGCGTAGATGCCGGGGATGCTGGTGCGCATCTGTCCGTCGACCTGGATGCGCTCGCCGTCGCGCCGCAGTTGCGCTGCCAGCGGATCGCCCAGGCTGGCGCCTTCGAAGGCCTGGCCGATGGCCTTGAAGATGGCGTCGGCGGCCAGTTCGAAGTGCTCGCCGGTGTCGCCCAGGCGACCGTTCTCCAGGCGCGTGCGGGCGAAGCGCATGCCGCGCACCCGGCCGTGCTCGTCAAGCAGTACCCGTTCCGGTCGGGCCCAGGTCAGCAGGCGCACCTGGCTGGCCTTGGCGATCTCCTGCTCGTGGCCGGTGGCGCCCATTTCCTCGAAGCCACGGCGGTAGACCAGGTTGACGTCGCGGGCGCCGAGCCGGCTCATCTGCACCGCCATGTCGATGGCGGTGTTGCCGGCGCCGATGACGATGCAACGGTCGGCGACGGGCAGGTCGAGCAGGTCGTCGCTCTGCCGCAGCTCGCGGATGTAGTCGGTGGCGGCGAGCAGGCCGGGGGCGTCCTCGTCTTCCAGGCCGAGGCGCTTGCTGGCGGCCAGGCCGATGCCGAGGAACACCGCGTCGTACTCGTCGTGCAGGGCGCCGAGCGCCAGGTTGTCGCCGAGACGCTGGCCGTGGCGCAGTTCGATACCGCCGATCTGCAGGAGGAATTCCACTTCGCGCCGGGCGAAGTCGTCCACCAGCTTGTAGCGGGCGATGCCGTACTCGTTGAGGCCGCCGGCCTTGGCGCGGGCCTCGAAGAGCACCACGTCGTGGCCGTGCATGGCCAGGCGGTGGGCGCAGGACAGCCCGGCCGGCCCGGCGCCGACCACGGCGATGCGCTTGCCGGTGGCCGGCGAGCGCTTGAACGGATGTTCGCCGAAGCCGGCGTGGTCGAGGGCGTAGCGTTGCAACTGGCCGATCAGCACCGGTGCGCATTCCTGGGCGTTGTTGCGTACGCAGGCCCGCTGGCAGAGGATTTCCGTGGGGCAGACGCGGGCGCAGCTGCCGCCGAGGATGTTCGCCGAGAGGATCTTCTGCGCCGCGCCCTGGACATTCTCCTGGGCGATGCTGCGGATGAACCCCGGGATGTCGATCTCGGTCGGGCAGGCGTTGACGCAGGGCGCGTCGTAGCAGTACAGGCAGCGGGCGCTTTCCAGGGCGGCCTGGCGGGCGTTGAGCGGCGGCGCGAGGTCGGCGAAGCGCTCGGCGAGCGTGTCCGCGCCGGCGTCCGGACGGGGGAGGTGGTTCAGGGAATCGATCACGGTTGTAGCCTCTCTTCTGGTTTCTTCTCGGGGCAGTCAACGGCAATACGGCACCGTCCGGCCTCTACGGGCCGGTCCGGTATTGCGGGAAGGATCAGCGCTCGACGGCGACCGGGCGCTGGCGTTCGGCGCGGCGGCCGAGCACTTCGTACACCGACGGGTAGGCCGGGCGCTCCACGTAGCGTCCGGCGCCGGGTTCGGCGCGCAGGTCGCCTGCGGCCCAGAGCAGCTTGCCCTGGCTGATGGTGTGGCTGGGTATGCCGCGCACGGTGCGACCTTCGAAGATGTTGAAATCGACCCGCTGGTGATGGGTGGCGGCCGAGAGGGTGCGGCTGCCCTGCGGGTCCCAGAGCACCAGGTCGGCATCCGCGCCGACGCGGATCGCGCCCTTGCGCGGGAACAGGTTGAAGATCTTCGCGGTGTTGGTGGAGGTCAGCGCGACGAACTCGTGCATCGACAGGCGCCCGCTGTTGACCCCGGCGTCCCACAGCAGCGCCATGCGGTCCTCGATGCCGGCCGTGCCATTGGGAATCTTGCTGAAGTCGTCGCGGCCCATGGCCTTCTGCTCGGCGCAGAAGCAGCAGTGGTCGGTGGCGGTGGTATGCAGGTTGCCGGACTGCAGGCCGCGCCACAGCGCTTCCTGGTGTTCGACGGGACGGAACGGCGGGCTCATCACGTAGCCGGCCGCGGTGGCCCAGTCCGGGTGGCGGTAGACGCTGTCGTCGAGCAGCAGGTGCCCGGCCAGCACCTCGCCGTAGACCGGCTGGCCCTTGGCGCGGGCATAGGCGATCTCGTCCAGCGCCTCGCGGCTGGAAATATGCACCAGGTACAGCGGCGTACCCAGCGTCTCGGCGATGCGGATGGCGCGGCTGGCGGCCTCGCCCTCGACTTGCGGCGGACGCGACAGCGGATGCGCCTCGGGGCCGGTGAGGCCCTGGGCGAGGAGTTTCTGCTGCAGGTGGAAGACCAGTTCGCCGTTCTCCGCGTGCACCGTCGGCACCGCGCCCAGCTCCAGGCAGCGCTCGAAGCTGGCCACCAGGGTATCGTCGGCGGCCATGATGGCGTTCTTGTAGGCCATGAAGTGCTTGAAGCTGTTCACCCCGTGCTGTGCCACCAGCTCGCCCATTTCCCGGGCGACCTCGTCGCTCCACCAGGTGATGGCGACGTGGAAGCCGTAGTCCGCAGCGGATTTCTGCGCCCAGCCGCGCCAGGTGTGGAAGGCCTCCAGCAGCGACTGTCGCGGGTTGGGGATGACGAAGTCGATGATCGAGGTGGTCCCTCCGGCCAGCCCGGCCGCGGTGCCGCTGAAGAAGTCCTCGCTGGCCACCGTGCCCATGAAGGGCAACTGCATGTGGGTATGGGGGTCGATGCCGCCCGGCATCAGGTACTGGCCACCGCCGTCGAGGACGTCGCAGCCGGAGGGGGTTTCGAGGTTCTCGCCGATGGCCTGGATGAGGCCGTTGGCACAGAGCACGTCGGCTCGATAACTCTCTTCGTGAGTAACCACGGTGGCGCCACGGATCAACAGGGACATGCCGTCTTTCCTCGCAGGCTGACCGGTCGTTGCCGGTTCTTGAAATTGTTTTTTCGCCATGCGCCGAGGACTTTTGTAATCCTGTCAGCGCTGACAGGATTCGAATCTAGATGCTGATCATCGATTGAGCAAGATTATTTTCAAATGGTTGTTTGAGTTTGTAACTTATTGATTTTAAATAATTAAAAATAAATATCACCAAAATGGTGAGGGTTCTCACCATTTTGACGCGCTTGACAAGAATTCAAAAAGGTCGAGATTTCCCATGCAAAATCAGCCGCTTGAAAGCCGTGTTCGAACGGTTGTGGGGAGATGAAAAAAGTTCGCCTGCACTCCTTTGGTTCCTGACCGGGGCGACAGGCTCGCGCATTTCCCCCGGTGACACGCCGGACTGCCCGTCGGCGTGTCACCGACGTTGTCGATGAAGTGTTTCAGATCAGTCGGTTACCTCCAGTAGACCGGCCTGCCCAGTGACGTCGCGGGGTTTTCGGCACGCTTATTGAGTGCCGCCCGCCACGGCATTGTCCGGACCGGAGGTGCAGTACTGGTGGTGCGGTACTCCGGCCATCGCATTAGCCCGATGAGCGAATAACTAAAAGAATTCTGGAGAGGCCCATGCAACAGAGCAGATCGGAAGTGACCGAGCGCGACGGCTTGGTCGAGCTGTCCGCCGGCAGCGACGTACTCGACAGTCCCCGCTACAACCACGACATCGCCCCGACCCGGGTGGAACAGCGTACCTGGAACAGGTGGCACATCACCGCGCTGTGGATCGGCATGTCCATCTGCGTGCCCACCTACACCCTCGGCGGCGTCCTCACCGCCTACTTCGGCCTCAGCGTCGGCGAAGCGCTGCTGGCGATCCTGCTAGCCAACCTGGTGGTGCTGATCCCGCTGACCCTCAATGCCTTCGCCGGCACCCGCTACGGCATTCCCTTCCCGGTGCTGCTGCGCGCTTCGTTCGGCATCATCGGCTCCAACGTGCCATGCCTGATCCGCGCCGTGGTCGCGTGCGGCTGGTTCGGCATCCAGACGCTGTTCGGCGGGCTGGCGATCCATCTCTTCCTCGGTTCGATCTTTCCCGCCTGGAAGGCCCTCGGCGGCACCGGCGAGGTGATCGGTTTCCTCCTGTTCTGGGGGCTGAACCTGTGGGTGGTGCTGCGCGGCGCGGAGTCGATCAAATGGCTGGAGACACTCTCGGCACCGCTGCTGGTGCTGGTCGGCCTCGGCTTGCTGGTGTGGGCGCTGCCGCACATATCGGTCAGTGAACTGCTGGCGCAGCCGCCGAAGCGGCCGGAAGGCGCCAGCGTCACCGGCTACTTCATGGCCGGGCTGACGGCGATGGTCGGCTTCTGGGCCACGCTGTCGCTGAACATCCCCGACTTCAGCCGCTATGCGCGTAGCCAGAAGGACCAGATACTCGGGCAGATCTTCGGCCTGCCGCTGACCATGTTCCTGTTCGCCGCCCTCGGCGTGGTGATGACCGCCGCCTCGGCCTCGCTGGTGGGCGAGACGGTTTCCGACCCGGTCAGCCTGATCGGCCACATCCCCAGCCCCGGCTGGGTGGCGGTGGCGATGGCGCTGATCATCGTCGCCACCCTCTCGACCAACACCGCGGCGAACATCGTCTCGCCGACCAACGACTTCCAGAACATCGCACCGAAACTCATCGGCCGCACCCGCGCCGTCTGGCTCACCGGCTTCATCGGCCTGGCGCTGATGGCCCACGAGTTGCTGAAGAAGCTCGGCTGGATCGTTTCCGACCTCAGCCTGGAAAGCGTCTACTCCAACTGGCTGCTCGGCTACTCCAGCCTGCTCGGGCCGATCGCGGGGATCATGGTGGTGGACTACTTCCTGGTGCGCAGGCAACGCCTCGACCTCGCCGGACTCTACCGCGACGACGTCTACCCGGCCTGGAACTGGCCCGGCTTCGCCGCCTTCGCGGTGCCGGTGGCGCTGACCGTCATGGCCCTCGGCAACCGCCAGTTCCACTGGTTCTACGACTACGGCTGGTTCACCGGCTCGCTGCTCGGCGGCGCGCTCTACTACGGCCTCTGCGGCCGCCGCGCGCGGAGCCCGGCGGCATTGGCCAAACCGCTGCCCTGATGGGCATACAGGCGGCCAGCGAGCCGCCGACACCCACTCCAAGCCTGAGGAGACGACAATGAGCACTGCCCGGAACGTCCTGCAATCCACCCAGCGACACATCGATGGCCAGCGCCTCTGGCAATCGCTGATGGATCTCGCCCGCCTCGGCGCCACCGCCAAGGGTGGGGTCTGCCGCCTGGCCCTGAGCGATCTCGACCGCCAGGCCCGCGATCTCTTCGTGCAATGGTGCGAAGCGGCCGGCTGCACGGTCAGCGTCGATCGGGTCGGCAACATCTTCGCCCGTCGTCCCGGGCGTAACCCGGACTTGCCCCCGGTGATGACCGGTAGCCACATCGACACCCAGCCCACCGGTGGCAAGTTCGACGGCTGCTTCGGGGTGATGGCCGGCCTCGAGGTGATCCGCACCCTCAACGACCTCGGGGTGGAAACCGAGGCGCCGCTGGAGGTGGTGGTGTGGACCAACGAGGAAGGCTCGCGCTTCGCGCCCTGCATGATGGGCTCGGGCGTATTCGCCGGGAAGTTCACCCTGGAGGAGACCCTGGCCAAGCGCGATGCCGACGGTGTCAGCGTAGGCGAGGCGCTGGACGCCATCGGCTACGCGGGAGCGCGCGATTGTCTCGGACATCCGGTGGGCGCCTATTTCGAGGCGCACATCGAACAGGGGCCGATCCTCGAGGACGAGGAGAAGACCATCGGCGTGGTACTCGGCGCGCTCGGGCAGAAATGGTTCGACCTGTCCCTGCGCGGCGTCGAGGCACACGCCGGGCCAACGCCGATGCACCTGCGCAAGGATGCCCTGGTCGGTGCCGCGGCGGTGGTCGAGGCGGTCAATCGCGCGGCCCTCGGCCATCAGCCGCATGCTTGCGGCACGGTCGGCTGCCTGCACGCCTATCCCGGTTCGCGCAACGTGATACCCGGCGAAGTGAAGATGACCCTGGACTTCCGCCATCTGCAACCGGAGCGCCTGGACTCGATGATCGCCGAGGTCCGCCAGGTGATCGCCGCTACCTGCGAGAAGCATGGCTTGCAATACGAGCTGGTGCCGACCGCCGATTTCCCGCCGCTGTACTTCGACCAGGGATGCGTCGGCGCGGTGCGCGAGGCGGCGCAGGCGCTGGGCATGCCGCAGATGGACATCGTCAGCGGCGCCGGCCACGACGCGATCTTCCTCGCCGAACTCGGTCCGGCGGGGATGATCTTCGTGCCCTGCGAGAACGGCATCAGCCACAACGAGATCGAGAACGCCAGCCCCGACGACCTGGCCGCCGGCTGCGCGGTGCTGTTGCGGGCCATGCTCAAGGCCTCCGAGGCGATCGCCGGCGGCCGCCTGGCGGCCTGAGTGGCGCTTCCATCGAGGCGCCGGCATCGACCGCCTTCTACACGGGGTCGGTAGGGCGAATAACGCCAGGGGCGTTATCCGCCGATGCTCGGCTGGCCGGCGGATAACCGCGTTGCGGTTATGCGCCCTACGTCGCGGTGTTGCGCGGGGTACGGTGGGGCGTTGTCCGCCGATGCGTCGCTGGGGCGGGGCGCGGGGCTCAGATCACCTTGCCGTCGCGCAGCCTTTCCAGCGCGGCCGCGTCCAGGCCGAGGAGCGTCTCGAGGACCTCGTCGGTGTGCTGGCCGAGGGTGGGCGGCGGGTTGCGGTATTCCACCGGCGTCTCGGACAGGCGGATCGGGCTGGCTACCTGCGGCACCGTCCCGGCCAGCGGGTGCGGTAGCTCCACGCGCAGGCCGCGGGCCTGCACCTGCGGGTCGGCGAACACCTGCGCCAGGTCGTTGATCGGCCCGCAGGGCACGCCGGCGCGCTCCAGGGAAAGAATCCACTCGGCGGTGGTGTGCAGCACCGTGGCCTGGCGGATCAGCGGGATCAGCACCTCGCGGTTGGCCACCCGCGCCTTGTTGGTGGCGAAGCGCGGGTCGTCGGCCCATTCCGGGTGGTCTGCCAGCTCGGCGAACTTGCGGAACTGGCTGTCGTTGCCGACCGTGAGGATCATGTCGCCGTCGGCGGTGGGGAAGTCCTGGTACGGCACGATGTTCGGGTGTGCGTTGCCCAGGCGCCGCGGCGGCACGCCGGTGGTCAGGTAGTTGAGGGTCTGGTTGGCCAGGCAGGCGACCTGCACGTCGAGCAGGGCCATGTCGATGTGCTGGCCGATGCCGCTGACGTCGCGGTGGGCGAGGGCGGCGAGCACCGCGGTGGAGGAGTACAGCCCGGTGAGGATATCGGTCAGCGCCACGCCGACCTTCACCGGACCGGCGCCTTCCTCGTTGTCGGCGCGCCCGGTGAGGCTCATCAGGCCGCCCAGGCCCTGGATCATGAAGTCATAGCCGGCGCGCTTGGCATAGGGGCCGGACTGGCCGAAGCCGGTGATCGAACAGTAGATCAGCTTCGGGTTGACCTGCTTCAGCGATTCATAGTCGAGGCCATAGGCCTTGAGCCCGCCGACCTTGAAGTTCTCCAGCAGGATGTCGGCCTTGGCCGCCAGTTCGCGAACGATGCGCTGGCCTTCCGGCTGGGTGAAGTCCACCGTCACCGACTTCTTGTTGCGGTTGGCCGACAGGTAGTAGGCCGCCTCGCTGGTGTCGTTGCCTTCGGCATCCTTGAGGAACGGCGGGCCCCAGGCGCGGGTGTCGTCGCCGCTGCCGGGGCGCTCGATCTTGATCACCTCGGCGCCGAGGTCGGCGAGGATCTGCCCGGCCCAGGGGCCGGCCAGGACACGGGACAGGTCGAGTACGCGGATATGGGAAAGGGCGCCGGGCATGACGGTTCTCGCTGCTGGGGGCTGGAAACGGAAATGGCCGGGAAGACGGGTTCCTTGCCCGTCTCCCCGGCGGCCGGCGCGCTACCGTGAAAAAGCGCGCCGGGGTGTTGCTCGGTGGCTCAGAAGAATGCCTGGATGCCGGTCTGCGCGCGGCCGAGGATCAGCGCGTGGACATCGTGGGTGCCCTCGTAGGTGTTCACCACTTCCAGGTTGACCAGGTGGCGGGCGATGCCGAATTCGTCGGAGATGCCGTTGCCGCCCAGCATGTCGCGGGCCAGGCGGGCGATGTCGAGGGCCTTGCCGCAGCTGTTGCGCTTCATGATCGAGGTGATTTCCACCGCCGCGGTGCCTTCGTCCTTCATCCGCCCCAGGCGCAGGCAGCCTTGCAGGGCCAGGGTGATCTCGGTCTGCATGTCGGCCAGCTTCTTCTGGATCAGTTGGTTGGCGGCCAGCGGGCGGCCGAACTGCTGGCGGTCGAGCACGTACTGGCGGGCGGTGTGCCAGCAGAATTCGGCGGCGCCCAGGGCGCCCCAGGAGATCCCGTAGCGCGCCGAGTTCAGGCAGGTGAACGGACCGCGCAGGCCGCGCACTTCGGGGAAGGCGTTCTCTTCCGGAACGAACACGTTGTCCATCACGATCTCGCCGGTGATCGAGGCACGCAGGCCGACCTTGCCATGGATCGCCGGGGCGCTCAGGCCTTCCCAGCCCTTCTCGAGGACGAAGCCGCGGATCTGCCCTTCGTCATCCTTGGCCCAGACCACGAAGACGTCGGCGATCGGGCTGTTGGTGATCCACATCTTGCTGCCGCTCAGGCGATAGCCGCCGTCGACCTTCTTCGCCCGGGTGACCATCGAGCCCGGGTCGGAACCGTGGTTCGGCTCGGTCAGGCCGAAGCAGCCGATGTATTCGCCGCTGGCCAGCTTGGGCAGGTACTTCTGCCGGGTGGCTTCGTTGCCGAATTCATGGATCGGCACCATCACCAGCGAGGACTGCACGCTCATCATCGAGCGATAGCCGGAGTCGACGCGCTCGACTTCGCGAGCGATCAGGCCATAGCAGACGTAGTTGAGGCCGCTGCCGCCGTAGGCTTCGGGAATGGTCGCGCCGAGCAGGCCGGTCTCGCCCATCTCGCGGAAGATCTTCGGGTCGGTCTGTTCGTGGCGGAAGGCTTCGAGCACGCGCGGGGCCAGCTTGTCCTGGGCGAACTGCTGGGCGCTGTCGCGAACCATGCGCTCTTCTTCGGTGAGCTGCTGGTCCAGCAGCAGGGGATCTTCCCAGTTGAAGCTAGCTTTGGTGGCCATGCGTACATCCTCGTCAAGCGGTAGCGGAGGCTGGCGTGGGCCAGCCGGAATGGAAGCATCCTAAGAGCCTAGCGAATGGGGCGGCAAACGAGGAATTCGCACGCACTTGTGCTATTTTCTCACTCCGAGAAAATGAGTCTCGTATTTCATGCCCTTGAAGAGGCGCGAGGAATCGTGACCTGGGCGTCATAGATGCGAAACCGGCACTCCGGAGTCCTCCATGCGACGCAAGATCCCTTCCACCGCCGCGCTGGTCAGCTTCGAATCCGCCGCGCGCCACGAGAGCTTCACCAAGGCGGCGGAGGAGTTGTCCCTGACCCAGAGCGCGATCTGCCGGCAGATCGCCACGCTCGAGGAGTTCCTCGGTGTCGAGCTGTTCCGTCGCTCGCGGCGCGGGGTCAAGCTCACCGAGGCCGGGCTGTCCTATAGCCGGCGGGTGGCGGTACGCCTCGACGCGGTGGAGCGCGACACCCTGGCGGTGATGGGGCACCAGGGCGGCGGCGCGATCGAACTGGCGGTGGTGCCGACCTTCGGCACCCAATGGCTGTTGCCGCGGCTCAAGCGTTTCCAGCGGCTGCACCCGGAGGTCACGGTCAACCTGACCAACCGCACCCGCCCGTTCCTCTTCGCCGACACCGAGTTCGACGCCGCGCTGTACTTCGGCGACGCCGACTGGTCGGGTACCGTCTCGCATTTCCTGATGCGCGAGAATCCGGTGCCGGTGTGCAGCCCGGAGCTGCTGGGCGGGCGTCGAACGCTGAGCGCCGAGCAGGTCGCCGGGCTGCCGCTGATGCAGCAGAGCACCCGGCCCTACGCTTGGCGCCAGTGGTTTCACTCCCAGGGACTGAACGTCGCCCACGACATGAGCGGGCCGCGCTACGAGCTGTTCTCCATGCTTGCCCAGGCGGCCATGCACGGCATGGGCGTGGCCCTCATACCGCCCTTCCTGATCCAGGACGAGCTGGCCGACGGAAGGCTTATCGTGCCCATGCAACATGCCTATTTGAGCGAGAATGCGTATTACCTGATCATTCCCGAGCGCAGGGTCGAATCGGCGATGCTCAATGCCTTCCGCGACTGGCTGGTGGAAGAGGCCAGGCAGTACCGCGAGGCCAACGGGCTGGGCTGAACGCGCAGGAACATCGGGTGGCGCAGGCAGGACGCGCCGCCCCGGGACCGGGCCGATCCGCCGGGTCCCGCGGAGCCGCGGCGGCGATACCGCCGGGCATCCTCCACGACGGCCAGGATGGCGGCCGTGGGGCACCACACCAGGAGTTCACATGAATTTCCACACCCGCAAGTGGGTCAAGCCAGAAGATCTCAACCCCAACGGCACCCTGTTCGGCGGCAGCCTGCTGCGCTGGATCGACGAAGAAGCGGCGATCTACGCGATCATCCAGCTGGGCAACCAGCGCGTGGTCACCAAGTACATTTCCGAGATCAACTTCGTCAGCTCGGCGCGCCAGGGCGACATCATCGAGCTGGGCATCACCGCCACCGACTTCGGTCGTACCTCGCTGACCATGACCTGCCACGTGCGCAACAAGATCACCCGCAAGAGCATCCTCACCATCGACAAGATGGTCTTCGTCAACCTCGGCCCGGACGGCCTGCCGGCGCCCCACGGCAAGACCGAGATCACCTACATCAAGGACCAGTTCAAGGAAGACGAAGTCCTGCCCTGATCGGCGCGACGAGCGGCCGGCACCCGTGCCGGCCGCCGTGTTTCAGAACAGCCGGGTGAGCAGCCAGTAGAGCGAGGCCGAGAGCAGGATCGCCGCCGGCAGCGTCAGCACCCAGGCCATCAGCAGGTTGCGGATGGTCTTCCACTGTAGTCCCGAACCGTTCGCCGCCATGGTCCCGGCCACCCCGGAAGACAGTACATGGGTGGTGGATACCGGCAAGCCATACAGGTCCGCCGCGCCAATGGTCAGCATCGCCACGGTTTCCGCCGAGGCGCCCTGGGCGTAGGTCAGGTGGGTCTTGCCGATCTTCTCGCCGACCGTCACCACGATGCGTTTCCAGCCGACCATGGTGCCCAGGCCGAGGGCGATGGCCACGGCGATCTTCACCCATAGCGGGATGAACTTGGTGGCGTCGTCGATCTTCTGCTTGAACGCCTGCAACTTGCCGCGGGTGTCGGCGTCGAAGCGGCCGACGCCGTCCTTGTCCATCAGGCGGATCGCCTCGGAGGTCAGGTACATGTCGTTGCGCACGTTGCCCATGGCTTCCGCCGGTACCCGCGAGAACGCGCCATAGCCTTTCACTTCCTGGCCGATCGAGCCGGTCAGGGCGGCCAGCGCCGGGATCAGCTCAGGCGATGCCTGCTTGCTGCGCACGTAGTCGGAGAGTACCTGGCGCGGATCGGCCGGCGCCGGTTGCGGCGCACTCTTCACCAGCGCTTGCTGGGTGACCTCGGCGACGGCGGCGAACTGCACCGCCTGGTCCGCCGGCATGGTGCGGTTCAGGGCGTAGGCCATCGGCAGGGTGCCGACCAGGATCAGCATGATCAGGCCCATGCCTTTCTGTCCGTCGTTGGAGCCGTGGGCGAAGGACACCCCGGTACAGGTCAGGATCAGCAGGCCGCGGATCCACCAGGGCGGCGGCGCCTTGCCCTTCGGCGCCTTGTACAGCGCGCGGTTCTTCACCAGCAGGCGCAGCGCCAGGAGCAACAGGGCGGCGCAGGCGAAGCCGATCAGCGGCGAGAGCAGCAGGGAGTAGCCGACCTTGGTCGCCTGGCCCCAGTCCACCCCGCTGGTGCCATCGCGCCCATGCATCAGCGCGTTGGCCACGCCGACGCCGATGATCGAGCCGATCAGGGTGTGCGAGGACGACGCCGGCAGGCCCAGCCACCAGGTCCCGAGGTTCCACAGGATGGCGGCGATCAGCAGGGCGAAGACCATGGCGAAGCCGGCCGAGGAACCGACCTGCAGGATCAGTTCCACCGGCAGCAGGGCGATGATGCCGAAGGCCACCGCGCCGCTGGAGAGCAATACGCCGAGAAAGTTGAAGCAACCCGACCAGACCACCGCGAAGTGCGGCGGCAGCGAGTGGGTGTAGATCACCGTGGCCACCGCGTTGGCGGTGTCGTGGAAGCCGTTGACGAACTCGAAGCCGAGGGCGATCAGCAGGGCCACGCCGAGCAGCAGGAAGGGCGTCCAGGTGGTGATCGTGGAACCGACGTCATCGACGTCCTGCATCAGGCTGTAGGCGCTGAACAGCAGTCCGGTGGCGAGCACGGCGAAGAATACGAGGGCGGTGAGGCGGCCGGGACGCTGCTCGAGATGGGGCTTGTGCGCGTTGCCGGCGGCACTGGCGACGGCGTCGGCGGGAAGGACATCGGAGGTCATGGTGCGGGTCCGCGCTGGGGATGACCGGCACATGATGGGCAGGCGATTGTGACAAGTTATGTCTTGCGCATACCGGCTTCGTCTGGCGAAGAAAGGACAAGGGCCGCGGGAGGCCGCCGGAAGCCGGATGGGGTCGGGCGCCAGGCGGCCTGCCCGCTGCGGCCGCGAAGATTAATGAATTCCTGTGGCGAGTGCCATCATTTCGTCGCTAAAAAGTTGGCATGTTGAGGGATTTGCCGATCCGGACACGCGCGGGGAAGGCGAGAGCCACTGGACTAGACTGAGAAGTGCGCGGCGGGGCCGGTCGCTTGCCGGCCCGGTGCGCGGGACGAGCGCCTTCGTCCCGGGGTGGCCCGGCCGGGCGGTCGGGGAGGTCGATATGCGGATGCCGTGCCGGCTCGCGCTGGCGCTGTTGTTGTGCTTCGCCGGCCCGGCCTGTCTCGCGGCCTCCGGCCCGGTTCGGGTGCTCTCGGTGGATGGTGCGATCGGCCCGGCCAGCGCCGATTACCTGGTGCGCGGCATCGAGCGTGCCGCCGAGGACGGCGCGCAACTGGTGGTGCTGGAACTGGACACGCCCGGCGGCCTGGACGCATCGATGCGGCGCATCGTCAAGGCGATCCTCGCCAGCCAGGTGCCGGTCGCCGGTTTCGTCGCGCCCAGCGGGGCGCGGGCGGCGAGCGCCGGCACCTACATCCTGTATGCCTGCCATATCGCAGCGATGGCGCCGGGGACCAACCTCGGCGCCGCCACCCCGGTGCGCCTGGGGACGCCGGACAAGCCCGCAGAGAAGCCCCCGGCGCGGGACGCCGAACCCATGGCGCGCAAGCAGGTCAACGACGCCGCCGCCTATATCCGTGGCCTCGCGCAGTTGCGCGGGCGCAACGTCGAATGGGCCGAGCGCGCGGTGCGCGAGGCGGTCAGCCTGGCGGCGCACGAGGCCGCGGCGCAGAAGGTGATCGACCTGCAGGCCCGCGACCTGCCCGACCTGCTGCGCCAGCTCGACGGCCGCAGCCTGCGCGTCGGCGAGCGCGCGCTGACCCTGGCTACCGCCGGCGCCACGGTCGAGCGCCAGGCACCGGACTGGCGCGCGCGGTTGCTGGCGGTGCTCACCGATCCCAGCGTGGCGCTGATCCTGATGATGATCGGCATCTACGGTCTGATCTTCGAACTGGCCAATCCCGGCATGGCGCTGCCCGGCGTACTCGGCGGCATCTGCCTGCTGCTCGGCCTGTACGCCCTGCAGATGCTGCCGGTCAACTACGCCGGGCTGGCGCTGATCGCGCTGGGCCTGGCGTTCATGGTGGGCGAGGCGTTCGTCGCCAGCTTCGGCGTGCTCGGCATCGGCGGAATCGTCTCGTTCGTGGTCGGCGCGCTGATCCTGATCGATACCGAGGTGCCCGGCTACGGCATTCCGCCCGGCCTGGTGGTGGCCCTGGCGTTGCTCAGCGCCGCGCTGATCGTCGGTCTGCTGGGCATGGCCCTGCGTACTCGCCGGCAAGCGGTGGTAAGTGGCACCGCCGGATTGGTCGGCAGCCTGGCGACGGTGGCGGCGGTGGATTCCGAACAACCCTGCGCAGGCTGGGTGCTGCTCCAGGGCGAGCGCTGGCGGGTGCTCGCCGCGCGGCCGCTGGCGGTGGGCCAGCCGGTCTGGGTGCTGGCGCGCAAGGGCCTGCTCCTGGAAGTCGCGCTGGCCGATGAAGGAGGTGGATGATGGGTATTTCCTATGGTTTGGCGATGTTGCTGGTGTTCCTCGCGCTGCTGCTGTTCAGCGCGCTGCGCATCCTCCGCGAGTACGAGCGTGGCGTGGTGTTCCAGCTCGGGCGGTTCTGGAAGGTCAAGGGGCCGGGGCTGGTGCTGGTGATCCCGGCGATCCAGCAGATGGTGCGCATCGACCTGCGCACCATCGTTCTCGACGTGCCGCCGCAGGATGTGATTTCCCGCGACAACGTTTCGGTGAAGGTCAACGCGGTGGTGTACTTCCGCGTGCTCGATCCGCAGAAGGCGATCATCCAGGTGGAGAACTACCTGGCCGCCACCAGCCAGTTGGCGCAGACCACCCTGCGCGCGGTGCTGGGCAAGCACGAACTGGACGAGATGCTCGCCGAGCGCGAGCGCCTGAACCTGGATATCCAGCAAGTGCTCGATGCGCAGACCGACGCCTGGGGCATCAAGGTGGCGAATGTGGAAATCAAGCACGTCGATCTCAACGAATCGATGGTCCGCGCCATCGCCCGGCAGGCCGAGGCGGAGCGTGAGCGCAGGGCCAAGGTGATCCATGCCGAGGGCGAGCTGCAAGCCTCGGAGAAACTCATGCAGGCGGCGCAGATGCTCGGCCGGCAGAGTGGCGCCATGCAGTTGCGCTACATGCAGACCCTCGGCGCGATCGCCGGCGACAAGAGTTCGACCATCGTCTTCCCGATGCCGATCGAACTCTTCGGCGGCAAGTACGCAGGTGCCGCGCCGCGGAACGAAAAGGCCGCCGGAGAGGATGAGGAGAGGTGAACGCGCGCGGTTTGTGATGGAAATATCATCGAGCCGCGACACGGGGACATGCGTGCCCGGGGTCGGGATGGCTATGCTGTGGCGATCCACTCCCGGGACGCTCCTTCATGCTGCGATGCGCACTCCTGCTGCTGACATTGCTCCTCCCTTGCGCGCTGCCTGCCGCCAACCTGCGCCTGGTCGGCGACTCCTGGCCGCCTTTCGTCGATTCGCGCCTGCCTGGCAACGGCCTGGCGGTGGAACTGGTGACCACCGCGCTCAAGCGCGCCGGCTTCGACTCGAGTTTCCAGCAGGTACCCTGGTCGCGTGCCCTGTACGGCGTGCGCAGCGGCGACTACGACATCGCCCTGAGCGCCTGGTACGAGCCCGCCCGCAGCCTCTACGGGCAGTTTTCCCGCGCCTACCTGAGCAACCGCATTCGCCTGCTGCAACGCAAGGGGCGGGGTATCGAGTTTTCCCGCCTGAGCGACCTGCGTCCCTACCGCATCGCGGTCGTGCGCGACTATGCCTACGCGCCCGAATTCGACCGTGACAGCCGTTTGCAGAAGGTCAACGTGACCAGCTTCGCCAACGCCGCGCGGATGCTCGAGGCGGGGCGGGTCGACCTGGCGGTGGAGGACGAGCTGGCGCTGGGGGTCGCCTTCAAGGGCGAGCTGGCCGATTTGCGCGACAAGCTGGAGGTACTGCCCACCCCGCTTGGCGAGAACGGCCTGCACCTGCTGGTGAGCCTGAGGAATCCCCGGCATGACGAGATCGTCGACGGCTTCGACCTGGCCATCCGCGGCATGCGCGACGACGGCAGCTACCAGCGCCTGCTGGAGCGCTACGGCGCGCGCTAGGGCTGGCCTGGCAGCGGCTGCGCGCCGGCCAGTTCCTTCTTCAGCAAGTGCGCGGCCAGGGTGCGCAGCGGGGCGAGCTGGCGACAGATGTGCGCCAGTTGGGTCTGTACCAGGCGATGGCTGTCGTCCATGTCCTCGGGCATCTGCTCCAGTTCCTTGGCCAGCGCTTCCTCCTCTTCGCTGTAGATGGCGACCGGGCGTTTCTGTTCCAGGCTCGCGGCGATTTCCTCGAGGCTGGCGGAGAGCCGCTCGGCGGCGCGCTCCAGGAGGCCGTCGCTGGCGTCCTCGGGCAGGCTTTCGCGGTGCGCGCCGAGGCCGGATAGATAGCTGAGCAGGGTGTGCGAGAGGACCAGGAAGCGGAAGCCGATCTCGGCGTCCTTCCTGAAGTGGCCGGGCTCCAGGAGCATGTTCGACAGGGTGGTCGAGAGCGCCGCGTCGGCGTTGTGCGCGTTGCGCCGGGCGGTGCGGTAGTCGAGGTCGTCGCGCTTGCCGGTGGCGTACTGCTGCATGATCTGCCGCAGGTAGCGGCTGTTGCAGGCGAGGGTGTTGGCGAGCATGCGGTTGAGCCGGCGGCCCTGCCAGTCGGGCAGCACCAGGAACACCGCGAGGCCGGCGATCAGGCTGCCTAGCAAGGTATCGAACAGGCGGGGCAGGATCAGCCCGTAGCCATCGCCGACCTGGTTGAAGCAGAACAGCACCAGCAGGGTGATCGCCGCCGTCGCCAGGGTATAGCGACTGCTGCGGGTGGCGAAGAAGGCGACCCCGGCGGCGACCGCGAACAGCGACTGCACCAGCGGGCTGGGGAACAGGTCGATCAGCGCCCAGCCGACCACCAGGCCGACCACCGTACCTAGGATCCGCTGCACCAGGCGCAGGCGGGTCGCGCCATAGTTGGGCTGGCAGACGAACACCGTGGTGAGCAGTATCCAGTAGCCCTGGGTCGGATGGATCCAGTGCAGCACGCCGTAGCCGGCGGTCAGCGCCAGGGCCATGCGCAGGCCGTGGCGGAACAGCAGCGAGGTCGGGGTGAGCTGCTGGCGCAGGCGCTCGAAGGCGTCCTTCAGGCTGCGCGGCGAGCGGTCGAGCAGGGCGCTGTCCTGTTCGTCGGCGATGGCGTCCGGGTTGCTCGCCCCGGCCAGCTTGCGGTCCAGCGTGGTGAGGTTGGCGGCCAGGGCGCCGAGCGAGCGCAGCAGGCCCTTCCAGGCCGGGTTGCTCTGCTGGCGCAGGTGTTCGAGCGAGGCCTGGAGGTCTTCCAGGGCCAGCTCGCGGTCGGCGTAGTCGAACGGCTGGCGCAGGCGGATAGCCCGCGCCAGGGCCTGGCAGGCCTTGCCCTGCTGGTTGAGCAGGCGCTGGCAGCGGAACAGCACGTCGCTGTGGAAGAACGCCTCGGCCAGCCGGTTGTACGGGTAGTGCGAGGAACTGGCGCGCTCGTGGACGTCCTGGGCGATGAAATAGAGCTTCAGGTAGCGGCTCACCTTGGGGCCCGGCCGGCCATGGCCGAGACGGTTGAGAATGGTCTCCTTGGCCTGGTTCAGCGCCACCACCACCTTGCCGTTCTGCCGTGCCAGGGCGAGGCGCTGGCCCTCCACGTCGAGCTGGCGCAACGGTTCGAACAGGCTCGACTTGATCCTCAGGTATTCGCCCAGCTCGAAATACAGGCGGGAAAGACTCTGCTGCACCGGCTGGTTGGAGAACAGCGCGTTCCACAGTACCGAGAGCAGCCCGTACCAGGCCGCCCCGGCCACCAGCAGCAGCGGTTCGTGCCAGACATCGGCGACCTCGCCGCCGCGCTGGTCCACGCCGATCATGGTGTAGATCGAGAGGATCAGGGTCGCCGAGGCGATCGCCGCATAGCGCTCGCCGAGGGCGCCGAGGAGGATCATGCCGAACGCCGACAGCGCCATCCCGGAAACGAACAGCCAGGGATAGGGGAACAGCAACTCGACGGCGAAGGCGGCGACGCTGAAGCACAGCAGGGTCACCAGCAGCGCTTGCAGGCGGCCGAGCCAGTTGTCGTCGGTCTCCGCCAGGGCGCTGGCGATGATCCCGAGGAACAGCGGGATCAGCAGCTCGATGCGGTCCTGCCACCAGCACAGCAGCAGGGCGCCGGCCAGGGCGATGAATACCCGCAGGCTATAGGCGAACTTGTCGAGGGCCCAGAGGCGGCGGAGCGTGTGTGTCAACGAAGAGGGCGGCATGGGGGCGGAGTGCTATCCGATGGTCCGTGGTTCAGCCTATGTGGCCTGTCCGGCTAATTCAATCGGCCGATTTCGCGCGACTGGAAGTCCGCTGCCCGCCGCAGTCGCAGGAAGCGCTGCCGTGGGCAACTCGGTCGAGCCGGGCATCTGGCGGATGCAGGCTTCGTGCCTGCGAACGCTAAGACGTCGTCGCCGCGCCGAACGTTACCCGGCGGCGATATCGCGCGCCGGAGCGGGCCCGGCGAGCGAAGCGGCGGCGCGCTAAAGCAGGCGGACCTTGAACGAGCGACCCTTGATCTTGCCTTCGCTCAGGCGCTTGAGGGCCTGGTGGGCGAGGCCGCGCTCGATGGCGACGAAGGCCTGGAAGTCGAAGATGGCGATCTTGCCCACCGCGCTGCCGGGCAGCCCGGCGTCGCCGGTGAGGGCACCCAGCAGGTCGCCGGGGCGCACCTTGTCCTTGCGTCCGCCGGCGATGCACAGGGTGCTCATCGGCGGCAGCAATGGCTCCGGGCTGGCCTTCAACTGGCCGAGGGCGTACCAGGCCAGCGGCTGCTTCTGCAGGTCCTCGATGGCCTGCGCGCGGCTGGCCTCGGCCGGCGCCACCAGCGACAGGGCCAGGCCTTTCTCGCCGGCGCGACCGCTGCGTCCGATGCGATGGATGTGGACCTCCGGGTCACGCGCCAGCTCGACGTTGATCACCGTTTCCAGGGCGGCGATGTCCAGCCCGCGGGCGGCCACGTCGGTGGCCACCAGTACGTTGCAACTGCGGTTGGCGAACACCGTCAGGACCTGGTCGCGCTCGCGCTGCTCCAGGTCGCCGTGCAGGGCCAGGGCGGAAATCCGCTGCGCCTTCAGTGCGTCGGCCAGCTCCTGGCACTGCTGGCGGGTCTGGCAGAAGGCCACGCAGGACTGTGGCCGGAAATGCTGGAGCAGGCGTACCACGGCGTCCATGCGCTGTTTCGGATCGATCTCGAAGAAGCGCTGCTCGATCTGGCTGTCGGCGTGCAGCGACTCGACCCTCACCTGTCGCGGATCGCGCATGAAGGTCTTCGCCAGCTTCTCGATGCCGTCCGGGTAGGTGGCGGAGAACAGCAGGGTCTGCCGGCGCTCGGGGAGCTGGCCGATGATCTCGGCGATGCTGTCGTAGAAGCCCATGTCGAGCATCCGGTCGGCTTCGTCGAGGACCAGGGTATTGAGCCCGTCGAGGACCAGGGTGCCCTTGCGCAGGTGCTCCTGGATGCGCCCCGGGGTGCCGACCACCACGTGCGCGCCGTGCTCCAGCGAAGCCACCTGCGGGCCGTAGGGGACGCCGCCGCAGAGGGTCAGGACCTTGATGTTGTCGGCGGCGCGGGCCAGCCGGCGGATCTCCTTGGCGACCTGGTCGGCCAGTTCGCGGGTCGGGCACAGCACCAGCGCCTGGCAGCCGAAGTAGCGCGGGTTCAGCGGGCTGAGCAGGGCGAGGCCGAAGGCCGCGGTCTTGCCGCTGCCGGTCTTGGCCTGGGCGATCAGGTCGTGGCCCTGGAGGATCAGCGGCAGGCTCTGCGCCTGGATCGGCGTCATCTCCCGGTAACCGAGGGAGTCGAGATTGGCCAGGAGGTCCGCGGAAAGCGGCAGCGAGGAGAAAGCGGTGGAGGTCACGGGGCAGGGCTCGGCAGGCGATACGAGCGGCTAGTCTAGCAGCCTGCGGCGGCTTGCCGCGTGCGATCGCCGCCGGAGCAGCAGCGACAGGCAATGTATCTTTGGCCAGTACCGTTCGTCCGAAAAACGAAAAAAGCGCGTTTCTGTATTTTTATACAGGTTCGCTTTCCTCAGTTTTTTGTCGTAGAGTGCTGACACTGTGTTTGCATGGGTCGCCGTCGATCGTGACCTGATGCGGTCGGAAATTCCAGCCCGTCCTGCTCGACTCCTTGTAACTCCTTGCAACTCAGTTACCGGCTACGATTTCGTGGCTAAATCAATACCCATAGTTCCAAGGAGAACTTGCAATGTCCCGTCAGAACGGCACCGTTAAGTGGTTCAACGAAACCAAAGGCTACGGCTTCATTACCCCGGAAAGCGGCCCGGACGTTTTCGTTCACTTCCGTGCCATCGAAGGTAACGGCTTCAAGACCCTGGCCGAAGGCCAGAAGGTCAGCTTCGAAGTCGTACAAGGCCAGAAAGGCATGCAGGCCGAGCGCGTTCAGGTGATCAACTAAGATCCCTGGGCCCCAGCCCGAAGAACCCGGATGGAAGCATCCGGGTTTTTTATTGCCCGGAGAAAACCGTCACACTGTCTTCGCCTGCCGTTCACCCTGTCTTGACGAGTTCCCGCCCAGAGTGGCCCGGTCCCGTTCGGAGTCGTTTCGATGAAGCCTGTGCAATCCCGTCGTCTGGCCTTCGCCGCGCTGTTGTCGCTGTCGTTCTCTTCCGCGTCCTGCCATGCCGCCACCGAGCACTGGGGCTGGATCGAGCAGTCCTGGCTGATGCCCGAGCGCATGCAGGCCAAGGCCAAGCTGGATACCGGCGCGCTGACCTCGTCGCTGGACGCGAGGAATATCCATCGCTACAGGAAGGACGGCGAGCGCTGGGTGCGCTTCGATGTCGTGCTGCCCACCGCCGACAGCAAGGCGCCGGTCAGCGTGACCTTCGAGCGCAAGGTGCTGCGGCTGATCAAGGTACGCGGCGCCGGCGGCAGCGACAGCCGTCCGGTGGTGGCGATGGACATCTGCCTGGGCGCCAAGCTGCTGCGCGAGCAGTTCTCCCTGCGCGACCGCGGCAACATGAACTATCCGGTGCTGCTCGGTCGCCGCACGCTCGAACACCTCGGCGCGGTCGACGTGTCCCGAACCTTCACCCGCAAACCCACCTGCGGCGCGCTTGCCGCTCAGTAGAAGAACCCGCGCGGCAGTCCGGCGGCCAGCGCCAGCCGGGGCAGCACGATCAGCGCCGTCATCCACAGGTTGCGCGGGCGCGCCTCGTCCTCGCGAGCCCGGCTAGAGGTCCGGGTCCTTTTCCGGATCGACCCGGCGCGGGCTGGTGCGGCCGTCCTCGCTGCCGAGCTGGAAGAAGATCGCTGCGGCCAGCATCGACATCAGGCCGACGCTGACATAGGTGGCGTGGAAGGCGCCGAGTACGGTGTCCTGCCCCGTATCCAGGTCGGTCTGGAAACCGCCCAGCAACGCCGCCGCGCAAGCCACGCCAAGGCTGATCGACAATTGCACGACCACCGACATCAGGCTGTTGCCGCTGCTGGCGTTGCTGTCCTGCAGGTCGATCAGGGTGAGGGTGTTCATCGCCGTGAATTGCAGGGAGTTCACCGCGCCGAGCAGGCTCAGGTGCAGCAGCAGCCAGACGTAGGGGGTGTCCTGGTCGACCAGGCCGAAGCCGGCGATCAGGCAGCCGAGGATCAGGGTGTTGCCGACCAGCAGCTTGCGATAGCCGAAGAAGTCCAGCAGTGGCTTGGCCATCGGCTTGGCGACCATCGCGAACAGCGCCAGCGGGATCATGGTCATGCCCGCGGTGGAAGGCGGGTAGCCCAGTCCCACCTGCAGCAGCAGCGGGGTGAGGAAGGGCAGGGCGCCGCTGCCCAGGCGGGCGAACAGGTTGCCGAGGATGCCGACGGCGAAGGTCCGCGCCTTGAACAGGCTCGGCGGGAACAGCGGCTTGTCGATGCGTAGCGCGCGCAGCCAGTAGGCGGTGAGCAGGACCAGTCCGCCGATCAGCAGCAGGACCACGCGCAGGTGCGACAGGTGCAGCTCGCCGAGTCCTTCCAGGGCGATGGAGATCAGCACCATGGAGCCGCCGAAGAGCAGGAAGCCGATGCTGTCGAAACGGCTCGGCACCGGGCTGCGCAGGTCCGGCATCAGCTTCATCGCCACCAGGCAGCCGAGCAGGCCGACCGGCAGGTTGATCAGGAAGATCCAGTGCCAGGAGGCGTACTCCACCAGCCAGCCGCCCAGCGTCGGTCCCGCCAGCGGGCCGAGCAGGCCGGGAATGGTGACGAAGCTGAGCACCCGCACCAGGTCCTGGCGCGGGTAGACGCGCAGGATCACCAGCCGTCCCACCGGCATCATCAGCGCGCCGCCGACGCCCTGTACGATGCGCGCCCCGACCAGCAGTTCGAGGCTCGGCGACAGCGCGCAAAGCAACGAGCCGAGGCTGAACAGCAGTACCGCGCCGAGGAACACCCGGCGCGTGCCGAAACGGTCGGCGATCCACCCCGAGGCCGGTATCAGCAGGGCCACCGTGAGCAGGTAGGCGATCACCACCGCCTGCATGCGCAGCGGGTTTTCGTTCAGCGAACTGGCCATGCTCGGCAGCGCGGTGTTGAGGATGGTGCCGTCGAGGGCTTGCATGAAGAAGGCGACGGCAACCAGCCAGGGCAGTTGGCGGGCGATGCGGGGGGTGAGCTGGAACGGCTCGCTCATGGACGGGCTCCCTCGGGCGGACAGGGCCCAAGCATAGAGAAGTTCTCGCCGCGATGGGACGGCCGGCGACCGGATCGGGGCGAACAGCGGGCATTGCGGCGGAAGTCGCGGCCAGAGAGGTCGCCTTTCATTGTCCTGGGTCAAGCCGAAGCGCTGGCGCTCGCCGGCTGCTGTGCTAGTACTCAAGAGTCACCCCGTCAGTGGCTGCGGATGCGACGTCGGCGCTTCGTCATCGCACGGACATGTCCCGCGTTGCATGCTCGACGGCGCGTGCTTCACCGCCTTGTCGCGATGTTCTCCACGCAGCGCTCGGCGACCCCGGTCGCCGCTGCCGTCGCCGAAGCCCACCTTCCGTGGAAACAGGAGTCCTCCCATGGCCCAGGAACTTTGCGCTATCTGCCACGAACGTCCCGCCGTCGCCCGCGTCAGCCTGGTACAGAACGGCCAGCGCCGCGAACTCGCCCTCTGCGAACTGCACTACCGCCAGTTGATGCGCCAGCAGCGCATGCGCTCGCCGCTGGAGTCGCTGTTCGGCGGCGGCAGCCCGTTCGACGAGATCTTCTCCGGCTTCGGCGAGCAGAGCCCGGTCACCCCGGTGCGCGCCCGCGAGCCGGAGGCGGTGGACATCGCCGAGTACTTCAGCAAGCAGACCACCGAGTACCTGCAACGCGCCGCGCAGGTCGCCGCCGAATTCGGCAAGCGCGAAGTGGACACCGAGCACCTGCTCTACGCCCTGGCCGACGCCGACGTGGTGCAGGCGGTGCTCAAGCAGTTCGGCCTGTCGCCGGCCGACCTCAAGCAGTACATCGAGGCCAACGCCGTGCGCGGCGCCAGCAAGGGCGAGGCGAGCGAGGACATGACCATCTCGCCGCGGGTGAAGAGCGCCTTGCAGCATGCCTTCGCCCTGTCCCGCGAACTCGGCCACAGCTATGTCGGCCCCGAGCACCTGTTGCTCGGCCTGGCGGCGGTGCCGGACAGCTTCGCCGGGACGCTCCTGAAGAAGTACGGCCTGACCGAGCAGGCGCTACGGCAGAAAGCGGTCAAGGTGGTCGGCAAGGGCGCCGAGGACGGCCGCGTGGACGGCCCGAGCAACACTCCGCAACTGGACAAGTTCAGCCGCGACCTGACCCGGCTGGCCCGCGAAGGCAAGCTCGATCCGGTGATCGGCCGCTCGAAGGAAGTCGAGACCACCATCGAGGTGCTCGCCCGGCGCAAGAAGAACAACCCGGTGCTGATCGGCGAGCCCGGCGTCGGCAAGACCGCCATCGTCGAAGGCCTGGCCCAGCGCATGGTCCAGGGCGAGGTGCCGGAGGTGCTGCGCGACAAGCGCCTGGTCGAACTGAACATCAACGCCATGGTCGCCGGCGCCAAGTACCGCGGCGAGTTCGAGGAACGCCTCAAGCAGGTGATGGACGAACTGCAGGCGGCGCAGAGCGAGATCATCCTGTTCATCGACGAGGTGCACACCATCGTCGGTGCCGGCCAGGGCGGCGGCGAAGGCGGGCTGGACGTGGCCAACGTGCTGAAGCCGGCGATGGCGCGCGGCGAGATGAACCTGATCGGCGCCACCACCCTCAACGAGTACCAGAAGTACATCGAGAAGGACGCCGCGCTGGAGCGGCGCTTCCAGCCGGTGTTCGTCCCCGAGCCGACGGTGGAGCAGACCATCTCCATCCTCCGTGGCCTGCGCGACAAGCTCGAAGGCCACCACAAGGTGACCATCCGCGACGAGGCCTTCGTCGCCGCCGCCGAGCTGTCCGACCGCTACATCGGCAACCGCTTCCTGCCGGACAAGGCCATCGACCTGATCGACCAGGCCGCCGCCCGCGTGCGCATCGCCAGCACCTCGCGGCCGGCCGAGATCCAGGAACTGGAGGCCGAGCTGGCGCAGCTCAAGCGCGAGCAGGACTACGCCGCCAGCCGCAAGTGGTACGACGAGGCGAAGGTCTTCGAGAAACGCATCCAGGAACGCAAGGAACACCTCGAGCAGATCACCGAGCGCTGGCAGCAGACCCAGGGGTCGAAGACCGAGGAGGTGCGGGTCGAGGACATCGCCGAGATCATCTCCAGGCTCACCGGCATCCCGGTCACCGAACTGACCGCCGAGGAGCGCGAGAAGCTCCTGCAGATGGAAGAGCGCCTGCACCAGCGGGTGATCGGCCAGCAGGAAGCGATCACCGCGGTCAGCGACGCCGTGCGCCTGGCCCGCGCCGGGCTGCGCCAGGGCAGCCGGCCGATCGCCACCTTCCTGTTCCTCGGCCCGACCGGGGTGGGCAAGACCGAGCTGGCCAAGGCCTTGGCCGAGGTGGTGTTCGGCGACGAAGACGCGATGATCCGCATCGACATGAGCGAATACATGGAGCGCCACGCGGTGTCCCGGCTGATCGGTGCGCCGCCGGGCTACGTCGGCTACGACGAGGGCGGCCAGCTCACCGAGCGGGTGCGCCGGCGGCCGTACAGCGTGATCCTGCTCGATGAGATCGAGAAGGCCCACGCCGACGTCAACAACATCCTCCTGCAGGTGTTCGACGACGGCCGCCTGACCGACGGCAAGGGGCGCGTGGTGGACTTCACCAACACCATCATCATCGCCACCAGCAACCTCGGCTCCGAGCTGATCATGAAGAACGCCCAGGCCGGCGAGTTCGCCCAGCCGCCGGAGAAGCTCAAGCGCGAACTGATGACTACCTTGCGCGGACATTTCCGCCCGGAATTCCTCAACCGCCTCGACGAGGTGATCGTCTTCGAGTCGCTGAGCAAGGCGCAGATCGAGGACATCGTGCGCCTGCAACTGGAGCGGGTGAAGCGCGCCGCGCACGCTCAGGACATCTACCTGCACATCGACGACAGCCTGGTCGGCCACCTCGCCGAAGAGGCCTACCAGCCGGAGTTCGGCGCCCGCGAGCTGAAGCGGCAGATCCGCCAGCAACTGGAGACGCGCCTGGCCACGGCGATGCTCAAGGGCGAGGTGAAAGAGGGCGAGACGGTCACCTTCTTCTACGACGCCAAGGACGGCGTCGGCTACCGCAAGGGCGCCGCGCCGAAGCCGGCGGCACGCAAGAAATCCGGCGCCGGCGAGACGCCCAAGGGCCGCGCGACGGCGGCGAGGAAGCCGGCGGCGAAGAAAGGCGCCGCCGCCAAGGGCAAGGCCGACAAGCCGAAGGCCAAGTGACCCGACCAAGGTTGGGGAACAAGGCACCGGCCGGCCGGTCGAAATCTCACCCCGGCCTGCGAATGCGGCCGGGGCGTTCGATATCTCATGAGGAATTGCCGATGCGCGTCACCACCCACGCTACCCTGGCCGCGGCCCTGCTGCTCAGCGCCGCCTCCGCGTTCGCCTTCAATCTCGGGGATGCCGCCAAGGCGGTCGCCGGGGCATCCCAGGGCGACTCCGCCCAGGTAGCCACCACCCCGCAGACCAGCGGTCTGCTCGGCGCACTCACCGGCCAGCTCGGGGTCAGCCAGGAGCAGGCGGTCGGCGGTACCGGCGCCCTGCTCGGCCTGGCCAAGAACCAGTTGGCCGGCAACGATTATTCGCAACTGGTTAAGACTATCCCCGGCCTCGACAAGCTGGCCGGCAACAACGCCCTGGCCGGTCTCGGCGGGCTCGGCAACGTGCTCGGCAAGAGCGGCGGCGACAGCAAGGGCCTCGGTTCGCTGCTCGGCAATGCGGACAGCATGGGCGACGTGAACAAGGCCTTCGGCACCCTGGGCATGGATAGCGGGATGACCGAGAAGTTCGCCCAGGTGCTGGTCGACTACTTCGGCAAGCAGGGCGCCAACAGCGAGCTGCTGGGCAGCCTGAGCAATCTCTGGGGAGTGAGCAAGGCGGGCGGCTCGTCGCTGCTCTGATCTGCCGCCAGCGGATCGGCGGATAACCGTGTTGCGGTTATTCGCCCTACGAAGTGGGTGCGGCGCCCGGATATTCGTTGCCCGCACCGGTAGGGCGAATAACGCCCCCGGCGTTATCCGCCGCTGCGCCGTGGAAACGGCGGATAACCGCGTTGCGGTTATTCGCACTACGAGATGGGTGTGCTTCGGCCGGTACTTCAGCGCAGTTGCCGCAAGCGGGCGATGCGTTCGTCCTTTTCTTCCCACATGCGCGAGACCCATTCCTGCACGTACTGGCGGAACACCGGGTCGTTCTCGTAGTCGCCCTGCCACAGGGCGGGATCGATCGGGCGGGTCTGGATGTCGACGATCACCTTCGGCACCCGTCCGCAGAGCAGGTCCCAGAATCCCGGCACCTTGTCGCTCGGGTAGACCACGGTGACGTCGAGCAGGGCGTCCAGTTGCTCGCCCAGCGCGGCGAGGACGAAGGCCACCCCGCCGGCCTTGGGCTTGAGCAGGTGGCGATAGGGCGACTGTTGCCGGGCCTTCTTCTGCTCGCTGAAACGCGTGCCTTCCAGGTAGTTCACCACGGTCACCGGGATGCGCTTGAACTTCTCGCAGGCGGCCTTGGTGATCTCCAGGTCCTTGCCCTTGAGTTCCGGGTGCTTCTCCAGGAAGGCCTTGGAATAGCGCTTCATGAACGGATACTCCAGCGCCCACCAGGCCAGGCCGAGGAAGGGCACCCAGATCAGCTCCTTCTTGAGGAAGAACTTGAAGTACGGGGTGCGCCGGTTGAACACCTGGATCAAGGCGGGGATGTCGACCCAGGACTGGTGGTTGCTCACCACCAGGTACGAGGTGTCCTGGCGCAGGTCGCCGGCGCCGCGCACGTCCCAGACCGTCGGCGTGCAGGTGGCGAAGATCCACTTGTCGATCTCCGCCCAGGTCTCGGCGATCCACATCACGCCCCTGGAGCAGAGGTCCTTCAGGCGCTGGCCGGGGAGCACCAGCTTGAGCAGTGCGATCAGCATCATCGGGCCGATCAGGATCAGCGTGTTGAGAAGCAGCAGAAGGCTGCTGGTCAGGCCGGTCAACAGTTCCCGCATGGTTGGTTTCCCTGTCCTGGGTGTGGGTCGACGCGGCCCATCATACGCATCCGCGCCGCGCCGCCCAAGCCGCCGGCGTGGCGAACGAAACCGCGCCGTGCTAGTCCTATGTGGACCTCGTATCACTTCAGGAGATGCCCGCGTGAAGCGTGCCCTTGCCTTGCTCTCGCTGTTCGCCCTGCCGGTCCTCGCCGCCGAACCCAACCTCTACGGCCGCTACGAATGGGTCTCCCTGCCGGAGCTGGACCGCACCCTGCAGGCGAAGATGGACACCGGCGCCTACACCTCCTCGCTGTCGGCCAAGGACATCGAGTTGTTCCAGCGCGACGGCGAGGAGTGGGTGCGCTTCCGGCTGGCCACCAAGGAGGCCGACGGCTCGGTGTTCGAGCACAAGCTGGCGCGCATCGGCAAGATCAAGAACCGCGCCGACAACCGCAACGGCGAGGACGAGGATGAGGACCGCCTGAGCGAACGCCCGGTGATCGACCTGCAGGTCTGCCTGGGCGGAGCGATGAAGACCATCGAGGTCAACCTCACCGACCGCAGCGCCTTCAACTATCCGTTCCTGATGGGCACCAAGGGCTTGCGCAAATTCCACGTCGCGGTCGATCCCTCCGAGCGCTTCGTCGCCGACAAGCCCACCTGCAAGTAAGCGTCCTACGCCACCGGCGGCGCGATTGACGCGCGCGCCGGCTTGCGGCACCGTTCCGGCATTCCCGTCAGCCGCCGTCACGCCATGCCGCATATCCTGATCGTCGAAGATGAAGCCGCGATTGCCGACACCCTGCTCTACGCCCTGCAGGCCGAAGGCTTCGCCACCACCTGGGTGACCCTCGCCGGCGAGGCGCTGGCGTTGCAGGAGCGCCAGCCGGCGGATCTGCTGATCCTCGACGTCGGTCTGCCGGACATCAGCGGTTTCGAGGCCTGCAAGCGCCTGCGGCGGTTCTCCGAGGTGCCGGTGATCTTCCTCACCGCGCGCGATGCCGAGATCGACCGCGTGGTCGGCCTGGAGATCGGCGCCGACGACTACGTGGTCAAGCCGTTCAGCCCGCGCGAGGTGGCGGCTCGGGTCAAGGCCATCCTCAAGCGCATGGCGCCGCGCCCGGCGGCGCTGGAAGAGGCCGCGCCGAGCGGGCCGTTCCAGGTCGACGAGGAGCGCGTGCGGATCCACTACCGCGACACCCCGCTCAACCTCACCCGCCACGAGTTCCGCCTGCTGCAGACGCTGCTCGGGCAGCCCGAGCGGGTATTCAGCCGCGAGCAGTTGCTCGACGCCCTCGGCGTCGCCAGCGAGGCCGGCTACGAGCGCAACATCGACAGCCACATCAAGAGCCTGCGCGCCAAGCTGCGCCAGGTGAACGAACGCGGCGAAGCGATCCAGACCCATCGCGGCCTGGGCTACAGCTACAGCCCGGACCACGCCTGATGCCGCTCGGCGTTCGGATCTTCCTGGTCTACTTCCTGTTCGTCGGTCTCACCGGCTACTTCGTGCTGAGCACGGTGATGGACGAAGTGCGCCCCGGCGTGCGCCAGTCCACCGAGGAAACCCTGGTGGACACCGCCAACCTGCTCGCCGAGATCCTCCGCCAGGACGTGAAGAACGGCACCCTGGCACAGAGCGACCTGCCGGAGATGCTCGAGGACTACGGCAAGCGGGTGCCGCAGGCGGATATCTGGGGCTTGCGCAAGGAGGCGGTGAACCACCGCATCTACGTCACCGACGCCAGCGGCAAGGTGCTGCTGGACTCCGCCGGGGTGGCCGTCGGCCAGGACTATTCGCGCTGGAACGACGTCTACCTGACTCTCCGGGGCCAGTACGGCGCGCGCTCCAGCCGCGAAGACCCGGACGACCCGGATTCCTCGGTGATGTACGTGGCGGCGCCGATCAAGGATGGCGGGAAGATCATCGGGGTGGTTTCGGTGGCCAAGCCGAACAGCAGCCTGCAACCCTACATCGACCGCTCGCAGCGGCGCCTGGCCTGGCTCGGTGCCGGGCTGATCGCCCTCGGGCTGCTGGTCGGCGGCCTGCTCTCCTGGTGGCTCAGCGGCGCGCTGCGGCGCCTCACCCAGTACGCACAGGCGGTCAGCGAGGGGCGCCGCGCCGAGCTGCCGCGCTATCGCGGCGGCGAGATGGCGCAACTGGCCGACGCGGTGGAACGCATGCGCACGCAACTGGAAGGCAAGGACTACGTCGAGCGCTACGTGCATACCCTGACCCACGAACTGAAGAGCCCATTGGCGGCGATCCGTGGCGCCGCCGAGTTGCTCGACGGCGAGATGCCGGCCGAGCAGCGGGCGCGCTTCGTCGGCAACATCGCCGGCGAGAGCGAGCGCCTGCAACAACTGATCGAGCGCCTGCTGAGCCTGGCCCAGGTGGAGCAGCGGCAAGGCCTGGAGGAGGTCGGCAAGGTCGACCTGCGGGAGATCGCCGCGTCCCTGCTGGAAGGCCAGGCGGCGCGTATCCAGCGCCAGCGATTGCGGGTGGAGAACCGCCTGGAAGGTCCCTGCGAGGTTCGCGGCGAGCAGTTCCTGCTGCGCCAGGCGCTGGCCAACCTGCTCGACAACGCCCTCGACTTCACCCCGCCCGGCGGCATCCTTCGCCTGCTCGCCGAGGTCGACGGCGAGGGTATCGCCTTGCGCCTGTTCAACCAGGGGCCGGCGATTCCCGACTACGCCCTGGCGCGCCTCACCGAACGCTTCTACTCGCTGCCGCGCCCGGCCAGCGGGCGCAAGAGCACCGGGCTGGGACTGAACTTCGTCGCCGAGGTGGCGCAACTGCATGGCGGCCGGTTGCAGGTCGGCAACCGCGACGACGGCGTCGAGGCGCTGCTCTGGCTGTCGCGCGGCTGAGGCGCCTCCACGGAAACTCCATCGACTCTCCACACGGCGACCCGAAGCCCGCCATCGCGGCGCCGCAGACTTTCCGCCATCACCCCGACGGAGAGTCCCCCCATGAACCGCACGCTGGCCTACAAGCTCGGCGCCATCGCCCTACTCATCCTGCTATTGCTGATTCCCCTGTTGATGATCGACGGCCTGATCCGCGATCGCCAGGAGGTTCGTGACGGCGTGCTGCAGGATATCGCCCGCAGCTCCAGCTACAGCCAGCGCCTCACCGGCCCGCTGCTGGTGGTGCCGTACCGCAGGACGGTGCGCGAGTGGGTCACCGAGGAGAAGACCGAGAAGCGCGTGTTGCAGGAGCGCGAGCAGCGCGGCGAGCTGTACTTCCTGCCCGACCGCTTCGCCCTCGACGGGCAGATGCGCACCGAGCTGCGCTACCGTGGCATCTACCAGGCGCGCCTGTACCACGTCGACAACAAGGTTGCCGGCTACTTCCAGGTGCCTGCGCACTATGGCATCGAAGAAGACCTGGAGGACTACCAGTTCGAAACGCCGTTCCTGGCGATGGGCATCAGCGACATCCGCGGCATCGAGAATGCCCTGCGCCTGTCCCTCAACGGTGCCAGCGTTGACTTCGAGCCGGGTAGCCGGGTCGGCCTGCTCGGCAGCGGTGTGCACGCACCGCTGCAAGGCGTCGACGGGCGCCAGGCGCAGCGCCTGGAGTACGCCTTCGACCTGTCGTTGCTCGGCAGCGAGCGGCTGGACATCGTGCCGGTGGGCCGCGACAGCCAGGTCATCCTGAAGGCCGACTGGCCGCACCCGAGCTTCGGCGGCGAGTTCCTGCCCAGCGAGCGGGAGATCACCGCCCAGGGCTTCACCGCGCGCTGGCAGACCAGCTTCTTCGCCACCAACATGGAAGAGGCGCTGCGCAGTTGCGTGGAGGAGCAGCGTTGCGACGGCTTCCAGGCGCGCGCCTTCGGCGTCGGCCTGGTCGATCCGGTGGACCAGTACCTGAAGGCCGACCGCGCGATCAAGTACGCGCTGCTGTTCATCACCCTGACCTTCGCCGGCTTCTTCCTCTTCGAGGTGCTCAAGCGCCTGGCGGTACACCCGGTCCAGTACGCGCTGGTCGGCCTGGCGCTGGCGTTCTTCTACCTGCTGCTGCTGTCGCTGGCCGAGCACGTCGGCTTCGAGCTGGCCTACCTGGTCTCCGCCGGAGCCTGCGTCGGCCTGATCGGCTTCTACCTGTGCTTCGTCCTGCGCAGCGTGGCCCGAGGGCTGGGCTTCAGCGCCGGCCTGGCAGGGCTGTACGGCCTGCTCTACGGCTTGCTGAGCGCGGAGGACTACGCCTTGCTGATGGGTTCGCTGCTGCTGTTCGCGGTGCTTGCCGCGGTGATGGTGCTGACCCGCCGCCTGGACTGGTACGGGGTCGGCCGCAAGGACTTCCCGGCGGTACCCGCCAGGGCCTGACGACGAAGGCGGCGGCGCCGGCCGCCGCCGATTTCCAAGGAGGAAAAGCATGCGCCTGTTCTTCGAGTTCACCCTCTGTGCCGCCCTCGGCCTGCTGGTCAGCGGCGTGATCCTGATCTTTCTGCTGTTCTTCGGCAAGTTCGGCCTGATCGAGTACTGGATCGCCAGCGGCAAGCCCCTGGCCCACGCCATGCTGGTGCTGATGCCGGACGGATTCTGGGAAGGCCTCAGCGGCATCGAGGGCGCCGCCGGCAATCCGCACGTGCGCTCCTTCCTGGAGCTTTGCATGGGGCTCGGACAGAGCGCGCTGTTGCTGGGCCTGCTGCTGTTCCGCCTGGTGTGCTGGAAATGAACGGCTATGTCGGCCTGCGCGACGACCGTCGCGACGGCGAGCGCCTGGCGGCGCGGATCGGCCTGCTGTTCCCCGGCCCCTCGGCGGCCTGGCTGCAACGCGCCGAGCGCCTGCGGCGGCAGCAGGCGTCGGCGGGCCTCGGGGTCAGGCGCGGGTGGCCTGCATCGACGGGCGCTGGCTGACTTCGGCGAACCAGGCGGCGAGTCGCGGGTAGCGGCCGCGCCAGTCCCACTCCGGCTGGCGCAGGTCGAGATAGCCCAGGGCGCAGGCGACGCCGATGGCGGCGATGTCGAAGCGCGCCTGCAGTTCGGCGATGCAGTCGCCCTCCAGCCACGCCAGGGACCGCCCGATCTTTTCCCGCTGTGCTTCGAGCCAGGTGTCCCAGCGCTTCTCCTCGGGGCGGACGAAGGTTTCGTAGCGGGACAGCACCGCGGCGTCGAGGACGGCGTCCGCCAGCGAGGCGATGGTCAGGCGTCGCCAGCGGGCGCTGCCTTCGCGGGGGATCAGCGGTTCGCCGACGTGCTGCTGGTCGAAGTAGTCGCAGATCACCCGGCTGTCGTGCAGCACCTGGCCGTCCGGCAGGCGCAGGGCGGGAATCTTGCCGGCCGGGTTGCTGGCGTTGAGCTGCCGGATGGGCGCGACCGGCGTCGGCGTGACTTCCTCGAGCGCCACGCGCTCGCGTTGGCCGGTTTCGTGGAGCAGGACCAGGACCTTGCGCACGAAGGGCGAGGCGGCGGCGTAGAACAGCGTATGGGTAGCGCTCATGCGGGCTCCTTGGAAGGATCAGTCGCGGACGACGCGCAGACGATCGGCGGCAGGCTCGGCGCTCCAGGTTTCTCCGGGGCGACCGCCGAGCAGGGCGTTGCCGGGCGCCGGCCGGTCGCTGGGCAGGACGCGGAATGTCGCCTGCTCACTGTCGAAACGCAAGAGCGCCCCGCTGGCGGCGTCGTGCAGCCAGACACGGTCCATGGCGTCGACCCGCAGGCTGTCCGGGCGGGCCTGGCTGTCCGGCAGCGGCCAGCTCTGCCACGAGGCATCGCTGGGATCGTAGCGGTACAGCCGGGCGCCACCGCTGTCGCTGGCCCAGAGCCTGCCGATGGAGTCGGCGCCGATCCCGCGCAAGGCCTTCGTGCCTTCAGGCGCGGGCAACCGCTCGGCGCTGCCGTCGAGCGGATCGACATGCACCAGCGCGTCGTCCTGCGCGTACCAGACCTCGCCGTCCGGGGTGACGCAGATGCCGTTCGCCGCCTTGCCCTGGGGCGAGGGCCAGACCTCCACCAGGCGCCTGGCTGGGTCGAGGCGACCGTGGAAGCCGCGGCTGCCGGTGAACCAGAGGCGCCCGTCGTCGTCGAATACCGCGGACTCGAGCCCGGCCGGCGCGGCCTTGGCCGGTAGCGGGAAACGTTCGCTGCCCAGGCGCTCGCCGCCGATGCGAAGGATGGCGTTGAGGCCACTGTCGAGCACCCAGGCGTTGCCGCTCTCGTCGCTGACGATGGCTCGCGGCCGCGCGCCTTCGCCGAGCGGCACCTGCACGCTCTCGCCACTGGTCGGGTCGAGGCGCCCCAGCGAATGCCCGCCGTCCGCGCCGTACCAGACCGCACCCTGTGCACTGGGCGCGACCGCGTAGGGCGCGGAGCCCTTGTCCAGCGGGTAGTACTGTTCGCCGGCCAGGGCGGCGCCGGTCGACGACAGGGCCAGGAGCAGGCCCAGCAGCGGGTAGGGCAGGTGACGCATACGGTTCTCCCGGAACGACGAGCGGAACGTGGAAAGGCTCTGTCTTGCTATTCTGGCAGCGCATTGAGCATAGGAGGAACTGCGAATGGCCACAGTGGAAATACTCGGGGCGGAATGCCGCGCGGGGGGCGCGGTGAACGACGATGCGCTGGGCTGCACGGCGCAGGCCGCCTGGGTGATCGACGGTGCCACCAGCATCGGTCGCAGCGTGCTGGGCGTGGAAAGCGACGCGCGCTGGCTGGCCCAGGCGGTGGACCGGCACCTGCGGTTGCTGCTGGAAGTCGAGCCCGAGCAATCCAGCGAGACCCTGCTGCGGCGCCTGCTCAACGATATCCAGGGCGACTTCCGCGCCCAGAGCGGCCGCGACTGGCACGACCTCGAAGACATGCCGGCGGCCTGCCTGAGCCTGCTGCGGATTCGCGGCGGAGAAATCGAACTGCTCAACATCGGCGACAGCCGGATCCTCGTCGAAGGCGCCGACGGCCAGGTACGCAGCTTCGGCGATTCGGCCCTACACGAACTGGATCGGCAATCCCTGGCGCATTTCTGCCGGATGCGCGAGGAACATCCGCAGTGGGATCACGCCGAACTGTTCAAGGCCAGCCGCCCGCGCGTGCGGCAGAACCGCCTGCTGATGAACAAGCCCGAGGGCTACTGGGCGCTGGACATCAGCGACCGCTGGCTCGGCCAGGTGCAGCGCGAGACCTTGCCGCTCGCCGCGTTGCGTTCCTTCGTGCTGATGACCGACGGCTTCGACCGGCTGGTCGAGCCTTTCCGCCGCTATACCGACGAACAGTTGCTGCGGCGCCTCGAGGACGTCGGAGTGAGCGCCATGCTCGACGAGTTGCGCGAGATCGAACAGGGCGACGACCAGGCCCTGGCTTTCCCGCGTTTCAAGATCCACGACGACGCCAGCGCGCTGTGGGGTCGGATCGCGGGGTGAACGATGATCTCCGGCGCCCGGAATGCAGGTCCTCCCCATTGCGCCGGCTGCCAATATCCCGGCCCTCTCCCTCAGGCGGGAGGAGGGCATCCGGTGCCCGGAAGGTACGTTCTGCGGTAGGGCGGATAACCGCGAAGCGGTTATCCGCCGTTACGCACCTGTGACGCGTCGCTCACCACTTGTAGCTGACGCTGCCCACCACGCTGCGCTGGTCGCCGTAGTAGCAGTAGTAGCCGTCGCAGGACGCCAGGTAGTCCTTGTTGAACAGATTGTTGGCATTGACCGCCACGCTGACGCCTTTCAGGCTGCCGTTCAATTGGCCCAGGTCGTAGCGCACGGCGGAGTCGTACAGGGTGTACGAGCCGGCGTAGCCGTCGTAGGTGTTGGCCTGGTCGCCGTAGGTCGAGCCTACGTAGCGGGCGCCGGCACCCACGCTGAAACCGTTCAGCGCACCCTCGTGCCAGGTGTAGTCGGCCCATAGCGAGGCCTGGTTGCGCGGCGCCTGTTGCAGGCGGTTGCCTGCGTACTGGCCTTTTTTCACTTCGGTGTCGGTGTAGCTATAGGCGCCGATCATCTTCAGGTTGTCGGTGACGTTGCTGGTGGCTTCCAGTTCTATCCCGGAGACCTTCACTTCGCCCGTCTGCGAAGTGACCGGCGTGCCGCCTATGTTCTGCGACACGCTGACGTTCTCCTGGCGCAGGTCATAGACCGCGGCGGTGAACAGCGAGTCGGAGCCTACCGGCTGGTACTTCACGCCGATTTCCCATTGCTTGCCTTCGGTCGGCTTCAGCGAACTGGTGCTGTTCATATCGGCGCCAGTGGTGGGCTGGAACGACTCCGCATAGGAGATATAGGGCGCCACGCCATTGTCGAAGATGTAGCTGAGCGCTGCGTTGCCGCTGAACTTCTTGTCGCGGCTGGTATTGGTGGCGTCGCCCTTGTTGTAGAAGGTGGCGCCTGTGTGCACCCAGTCCTCGCGACCGCCGAGGGTCAGGCGCCAGTTGTCGAGGGCGATCTGGTCCTGGACGTAGAGGCCGGTCTGGTAGGTCTTCTGCTTGTAGTCGTAGTACGCGTCGGAACGCGGCGGCTTGGGAATCGGCTGGCCGTAGATCGGGTTGTTGATGTTGGTCGGCGGTACATTGAAGCCGAAGATCGAGGTGTATTCGTTGGTGGTCCGGTTGTGGTCCAGGCCCAGCAGCAGGGTGTGGCGCAGCGCGCCGGTGTCGAAGTCGGCCTGGAAGTTGTTGTCCACCACGAACTGGCTGACGTCTTCGTCCACTGATGTGCTGGTGCGCTGCAGGGTACCGTCGTCGCTGGCGGCAGCGTAATAGCTGGCTGGGGTCAGCGCCTGGAACGACAGGTCGTTGCGCAGGTAGCGCAGGTTCTGGCGGAACTGCCAGACATCGTTGATCCGCCGCTCGAAGGCGTAGCCCAGCCAGTAGTAGGTGCGGTCGTAGTATTCCCAGTCCGGATCGCCGAGGTTCTTGTGATGGGAAACCTTGCCGAACGGCGTGTCGTACTTGGTTCCGCGTAGCGGCAGGAACTGGCTGGTGATGCCGGTATCGTCGCGGTTGAACTGGCCGAGGAAGGTCAGCCTGGTGTCGTCGTCGATGTTCCAGGTCAGGCTCGGGGCGATGTTGTAGCGCTTGTCGTCGATATGGTCGACCTGGGTGTTGCTGTCGCGCACCACGCCGGAGACGCGGTAGAGAAAGCGTCCCTCGTCGTCGAGCGGGCCGGTGCTGTCGAAGCTGACCTGCTTGTGGTTGTAGTTGCCGACCTCGGCCTTCACCTCGTGACTGGCGACGTTCTGCGGACGCAGGCTGACCATGTCGAGCATGCCGCCCGGCGGGGTCTGGCCGTAGACCGAGGAGGCCGGGCCGCGCAACAGGGCGACACGCTCCAGGTTCCAGGTTTCCAGCTTCGGGTTGTTGTAGACGCCGACCGCCATCGGCAGGCCGTCGAGGAACTGGGTCGGCTTGAAGCCGCGCACCTTCAACCAGTCGGAGCGGGTGTCGCTGCCGAAGCTGCTGGCGACGACGCCGGGCATGTAGCGCACCGCGTCGTCGAGGTTGTGCACGGCGCGGTCGGTCATCTGCTGGCGGGTCGCCACCGAGATCGAGCGCGGGGTCTCGAGGATCGGCGTATCGGTCTTGGTGCCGGTCATGCTGCGCTTGGCCACGTAGCCGCTGGTCGGCCCCAGTGGGTCTTCCTCGGCGCCGCTGACCGTCATCGCCTGCAGCGACAGGGTGTCTTCCGGCACCTTGCGCAGGCTGTAGGTGCCGCCGGCATTTTCCACCAGTTCCAGGCCGCTGCCCTTGAGCGCTTCGCGCAATGCGCCGGGCGCGTCGAAGCGACCTTGCACGGCGTGGGCGCTGCGTCCTTCGGCGAGCGCCGGGTCCAGGGTGAGGACCAGGCCGGCCTGGGCCGCGATGCGGTTCAGGGTGCCTGCCAGCGGCCCGGCGGCGATGCGGTAGTCGCGCACGCTGGCCTGTTCGGCCGGGGCGGCGTGGAGGAACGGTGCGGGAACGGCGAGGGCGATGGCTAGGGCGAGCAGGCCGGGACGGAACGTCGGGCGGGGCATGTGCGGGGCTCCTGGATGGAAACGAGTCTCAATGCCTCCTTGCCGGACGAGTCGGAAAAAGTGATAGGGCCGGCGGGAAAAATTTTTCGCCGGCCCGTTCGGTTCAGCGTGGCACCACTTCGAACCACCAGGCGTTGTGCCTTACGCTGCGCACCCGCAGGCTCGGCTCCAAAGCCTGAAGGGCGAGGCGGGTGTCCTTCAGCGGGAAACTGCCGGTGACGCGCAGGTCGGCGATGCTCGGGTCGACCCGCAGCAGCGCCGGCGAATAGCGCCCCAGTTCCGCCACCAGGTCGGCCAGCCGGGCGTTCTCTACCACCAGCATGCCTTGTGCCCAGGCGCCGGCCAGGGCCGGGGCCGCTTCGCTGGCCTGCAGGCCTTGCGGCAGGATCAGCACCTGCTGGCCTTCCTTGATCACACGCTCTTCGCTGAGCGTTTCCGCGCGCGCGGCCACCGCCGACTGCAACACGGTGAGGCGCGTGCCGGGTTCCTCGCGGCGCACCAGGAAGCGCGTGCCGAGGGCGCGCATGTCGCCATCGGCGCTGCTGACCACGAAGGGGCGCGGGTCGCCATGGGCGGTTTCCACCAGGATCTCGCCGGCCAGTAGCACGACCTGGCGGCGTTCGCCGTCGAA
Organism: Pseudomonas sp. 203-8; assembly: GCF_020708595.1. Lineage (NCBI taxonomy): Bacteria > Pseudomonadati > Pseudomonadota > Gammaproteobacteria > Pseudomonadales > Pseudomonadaceae > Pseudomonas > Pseudomonas sp. 203-8. Next base: position 234,486 of record NZ_JAJFDF010000008.1, read on the forward strand.
GCGGACGTCGATGGCGCTGCGGCTGTTCAGGCGCACATGAGTGGCATCCGGGAGGGTCAGCTCGCGCTGCTCGCCGGTGGCGCTGTAGGCATCGGCCAGCAGGTAGCGGACCGGGACGTAGCGGTTGGCCACGCCGAGCCCGACGCCTAGCGCCAGCACTAGCCCCAGGGCGCTGCCGCCGAGCCGGCGCAGGCGGCGCTTGAAGCGTGCGTTGCCGGACAGCAGGGCGTTGCGCGCCGGCCCGTTGGCGGCTCTCGCCAGGTGCCGGTCGAGGCCGCCGAGCTGTTCCCAGGCGCGTTCGTGTTCGGGATGCGCCGCGTACCAGCGGTGGAAGGCGCGGTGATCGTCGGGATGGGCTTCGCCGGAGTCGAGCAGCAATTGCCAGGCGATGGCTTCGTCGAGCACCCGCGCGCGTACCGGCGAATGACGATCGTCGGCGCTCACCGGGGCTCTCCGTAGAGGGCGATGTAGCACTGGCGCAGGCCCTGGGCCAGGTATTGGCGCACGCGCGGCACCGAGACTCCGAGACGCTCGGCGATCTCCGCGTGGGGCATGCCGTCCAGGCGGCTATAGAGAAACGCGCTGCGCGCCTTCAGCGACAGCGTGCCAAGCAGGCGATCGATCTCGCGGAGATCCTCGAGAATCAGGTACTGCTCTTCGGCCGAAGGCTGTTCTGCTTCCGGAACCAGCGCCAGTTCGGCGAGATAGGCCTGCTCAAGGGCGGCGCGGCGGAAGTGGTCGATCATCAGGCCGCGCGCCACCTTCGCCAGGAACGCGCGCGGTTCGCGCAGGCCGGGCAGCTCCGGGCGGCCGAGGAGGCGAACGAAGGTGTCCTGGCTGAGGTCTTCGGCGCGCTGGCGGCAGCCGAGGTTGCGGTTCAGCCAGGCAAGCAGCCAGCCGCGGTGGTCCCGGTACAGGCTACCCACGAATTCGCTGTTGCTGACGTCACCCGCCGACACGACCGCTCCCCATCCCGAAACGGGATTGAATGGAAAAACGAGAATTATTCGCAAATGATCGCAAAGTGCGACTATCCCTGCAATTGGCGTCCGTCGGGAAGCCACTTGAGTCGTCCCGCTGGTTTGCCGGAGGATCGGTGTTCCCATAACAAGAACAGGAGTCTCGCCGTGGCCGAACCTTTGCTGATCATCGGTTCCTATCTGTCCCCCTATGTGCGCAAGGTGCTGGTGCTGCTGGAACTGAAAGGCATCGCCTACCGCATCGACCCCATCGTGCCGTTCTTCGGCGACGAGGCCTTCGAGCGCCTCAGTCCGTTGCGCCAGATTCCGGTGCTGGTGGACGGTGACTTCGTCCTCAACGATTCCAGCGTGATCTGCCAGTACCTGGAGGAGCGCTACCCGCAGCCGAGCCTGTATCCCGTCGACATCGGCCAGCGCGCCCAGGCCCGCTGGCTGGAGGAGTACGCCGATTCGCGGCTGGGCCAGGTGATCATCTGGCAGTTGTTCCACCAGTTGGTGATCAACCGTGGCATCTGGCAGCGCGAACCCGACCAGGCGATCCTGCAACGCACCTACGACGAAGACCTGCCATCGATCTGCAACTACCTGGAAGGGCGGGTCCCGCCGAGCGGCTGGCTGTGCGGCGAGCTGTCCATCGCCGATGTCGCCGTCGCCTGCCTGTTCCGCAATGCCCAGTTGGCGCGCTACCAGGTCGACGGCGAGCGCTGGCCGCGCCTGGCGCGCCTGTTGGCTGACGCTTTCGCCCTGCCGGCCTTCCAGCATCTGGCGCGTTTCGAGAAGGCCACCGCGCAGACCCCGGTCGCCGAACAGCGCCAGGCGCTGCGCGAGGCCGGCGCGCCGCTCAGCGCGACCAGCCACGCCCGCGAGCGGCCGGTGCGCGGTCCGATGAGCCGCTGAGAGGGAGTGCGGGCGGCGCCCAGGGCGCCGTCCTGATGAAGCGCCATTCAGCGCCTCGATAAGACCTTCGCGGCGCTGGTGGATCCAGCGTCCGGGCATATTTTATATAGACCAGTCTATATAAAGCGGAGGCCGCACCGTGATGAACGTCCCCGAAGGGTTCCAGCCGCTGTTCCGCAGCAGTCCGTTGCTCGACCTGCTCGGTCCTTTCTTCTGCCGGCAGGACTCCCAGCGCCAGTGGGTGGTGGCGCTGCGCATCGACGAAAAGCACTGCAACCACGGTGGCACCGCCCACGGCGGCCTGCTCTCGACCCTGGCCGACGTTGGCCTCGGCTACGCCATGGCGTTCTCCCGCGAACCGCCGCAGCCGATGGTCACCGTCGGCCTGCGCCTGGACTTCTGCGGGGTCGCGCGGGTCGGCGACTGGCTGGAGGTGCATACCCGGGTCGACAAGCTCGGCCAGCGCATGGCCTTCGCCTCGGCCCGGCTGCACAGCGGCGAGCGCCTGGTGGCCAGCGCCAGCGGCGTGTTTCATCTGCCCTGAGGCTCGGGCATGCTTGCCCGGTCGTCTGCCGTGAGTTGGGGAGTCAGGTTTGCCGAAGAAGTCCAATGCCGCCGAACGGATCGTCCATGCCACCGCCTCGCTGCTGGCCAGCCGCGGGTATTTCGGCACCGGGCTGAGCGACATCATCGCTCGCGCCGAGGCGCCGAAAGGCTCGCTCTATCACTATTTCCCCGAGGGCAAGCCGCAGATCGCCAGCGCCGCGATCGGCTTCGTCGCCGACGAGGTGGCGTCCTTCCTCGACCGCGCCGGGACCCAGGCCCCCCATGCGCGCAACGTCCTCCGCCAGTTCACCGCGACCCTGCGTGGCTGGCTGGAGCATTCGCGTTTCGAAGAGGCCTGCCCGGTGCTTTCCACCAGCCTGAGCATCGACGCCGAGCTGGCCCCGGTGCACGCTGAATGCCGCCGGGCGCTCCGCGCCTGGCACGCCAGCATCGAGCGTGCGTTGCGCGCCGACGGACTGGCGGAAAAGCTCGCCGCCTCGCGCGCCTGGCTGATCCTCGCGGCGCTGGAGGGGGCGGTCGCGGTGGCCCGCGTCGAGCGGTCGTTCCAGGCGCTGGATGCGATCGAGGAAGAATTGCAGGCGCTACTGCCGGCCTAGGCGGGTGTCGCGCCCAGGCCGGCCAGGTATCCGTCAGTGCTGCACGCTGTCCACCGCGATCGCTTCGCCGGAAACCTCGCGGTAGGCCGTGCGGCGCTTGGCCAGGGCGTAGTGGATCAGGCCGGCCAGGCCGGCGCCGAAGAACCAGGAGAACGGCGATAGCTCGGCGAATGCCGGCAACAATGCCAGCAGGGTGGAGATGATCGCCGCCGGGACGAACGCGGCGATGGCCCGCGGGTTCACCCCTCGCGCGTAGTGATAGGCGCCGGCGCGGCTTTCGGTGTACAGCTCCGGCAGGTTCACCCGGCCTTTCCGCACCAGGTAGTAGTCGACCATGATGATCCCGTACAGCGGGCCGAGCAGCGCGCCGAGGCCGCCGAGGAAGTAGAGGATCACCCCGGGGCTGTTGTACAGGTGCCAGGGCAGGATCAGCACTGCGATGGTCGCGCTGATCAGCCCGGCGCGGCGGAAGTTCAGCAGGTTCGGCGCCAGGTTGGTGAGTACGTAGGCCGGGGCGACGAAGTTGGCCATGATGTTCACCGCCACGGTGACGATCAGCAGCGCCAGGCTGGCCAGCACCAGGAAGAGGGTGTCGGGGATCGCGGCGACGATGTCGGTGGGGCTCTGGATGAGCTGGCCGTCGATCCTGAACTGGGCGCCGGCGAGGACCACCGCGAACAGGCCGAACAGCAGGATGTTCACCGGCAGCCCCCAGAAGTTGCCGACGCTGATGGTGCGGCGGTCCGGGCAGCCGCGGGCGAAGTCGCAGAAGTTCAGGATCATGGTGCCGTACAGGGTCACCCAGAACGCCGCGCCGCCGAAGATCTTCAACCACATCTGCGAACCGCTCATGGGTTCGCCGCTGGACCAGGCGATGGAGGCGCCGGCGCGCAGGTACATCCAGGCGGCGAGGGCGGCGACGGTGAGCAGGATCACCGGTCCGGCGAAGGATTCGTAGCGACGCACCATCTCCATGCCGTAGGCGAAGATCAGCAGTTGCACGCACCAGATGGCGACGAAGGTCGCCCAGCCCAGGCTCGACAGGCCGAGGATGGCGTCCTGGTCGTAGGCTGCGAGCCCCGGCCAGATCGCCGTCAGCAGCACGCGCAGGACGATGGAGGCGAGATAGGTCTGGATGCCGAACCAGGCGATGGCGATCACCGCGCGGATCAGCGCGGGGAGTTGCGCGCCGTGGATGCCGAAGGCGATGCGGCACATCACCGGGTAGGGCAGCCCGATCTTCTGGCCCATGTAGCCGGACAGGTTCATCAGCCCGTAGACCATCAGCGCGCCCAGGGCCAGCGCGGCGAGGATCTGCGCGCCGCTCATGCCGAGGGCGAAGAGGCCGATGGCGAAGGAGTAGTTGGCGATATTGTGCACGTCGTTGGTCCACAGCGCGAACAGGCTGTAGCGTCCCCAGCGGCGCCCTTCGGCCTTGGTCGGGGCGAGATCGGCGCTGTACAGGCGCGGGCTCAGCGGCGGCAGTTCGGGGCCGGCGTGATGGCTGGCGCGGGGCAGGCAATCGAGACTGGCGGGAGTGCCCAGGTCCAGGCGCGCCGCCGAGAACTCCGCTGCGCGCAGCCCGGCGCGTGGCAGGCAGTCGAGACTGGCCGGAGTGCCCAGGTCGAGCAGCGAGGGAGAAAACTCGCGGGGCGAGGCGGGCGGCTTCGGGGTGCTGGACATGGCGGTCTCCTCCGGCAGTCGGAAGAACTCGGCGCGAGGTCGGGTTCGTCTGTTGTTTTTGTATACAAGAATTTCGAAGATTTAAGCCAGTTATGTGCCAACCGATCCTCGACCGAATTTTCCGCGCTCTGCGGAAACCGGCCTTTCGGCGGCAAGCCCCTGAAACCGCTTGGGAAAAAGCTGTCGCTTCGATCAGGTAAGAATTTCGAACCGATTCATAGGCTTATGCAGACGGACGAGGGAGAGGGAAAAAAAGCGGGACGCCAGGAGGTCGCATTGGGAAAATTGTGCACAATAATTGTGCCCAGTGTTACCGCCGCGCCCGTCGACGGTGCGCGGCGCGAAGCTCAGCCCGTCCGGGAAATATCCAGGCCCTTCAACTGCCCGATCATCCACGCATGGGCGTCACGCCCGACATGCTGGACGTGGCTGTAGAGCCGCAGCACGTAGGGTGGAATGTCGAACGGCGCGGGATACAGGGCGAGGCCGGCGGCGTCCGCCAGGGCCCGTGCGGCATGTCGCGGAGCGGTGAGCAGGAAATCGGTGGAGCCTGCCAGGAACAGCGCCGCCAACACCGTCGGCAGTTGCACCGCCACTTCGCGACGCAGGCCGGAGCGGGCCAGCAGCCGGTCGATCACCCCGCTGTCCTCGTTCCACGGCGTCACCACCGCATGCCGTTCGGCCAGGTAGCCCTCCAGCGTCGGCGCCCCGGCGAGGCGCGGGTGGTCGCGCCGCGCTACCACCACGTAGCGGTCGGCGAACCAGTCATGGGCCTGGATGCCTTCGGGCAGGCGCTCGTGTTCCTCGTCGTAGCCGAGGGCGAAATCGATCCGCCCGCTGGCCAGGGCCTCCACCGACAGCTTGCGTTCCGCATTGACCAGGCGCAGGCGCACTCCGGGCGCGCTGTGCTGCAGGCGGTTCATCAGCGGCGGAAGCAGGGCGAAAGCGGTGTAGTCGGTGGCGGCGAAGACGAAGGTGCGCTGGCTCTGTCCCGGTACGAACGGCCGCCACTCTTCCAGCCCCTCGCCGAGGGCGCGCAGAGCGGCGGCCACCGCAGCGGCCAGGTGCTCGGCACGCTGGGTCGGCTGCATGCGGTTGCCCTGGCGCAGGAACAGCTCGTCGTCCAGCCCCTGGCGCAGGCGCCCCAGCGCATGGCTGAAGGCCGAGGCGCTGATCGCCAGTTCGCTGGCTGCGGTGCCGACGTTGCGGTGGCGATACAGGGCGTCGAAGACAAGCAGGAGGTTGAGATCGAGGCGGCGCAGCAGGGGATGCATGTTATTCAGTTGCCGATGAGAAGAATGCACTTCATGCATCTTAGCAGTCGCACTAGGATGGCCGGATCCCCCACCGGAAGGTTGCCCATGACTCTCGAAATCCGTCCCGCCGTACCGGCCGACGCCGAACAGATCCTTGCCTTCATCATCGAACTGGCCGACTACGAGCGCGCCCGCCATGAGGTGGTCACCGATGTCGAAGGCATCCGCCGCAGTCTGTTCGCCGAAGGCTCGCCGACCCGCGCGCTGATGTGCCTGAGCGAAGGCCGGCCGATCGGCTATGCGGTGTATTTCTACAGCTACTCGACCTGGCTGGGGCGCAACGGCATCTACCTCGAAGACCTCTACGTCACCCCTGAGTACCGTGGCGTCGGCGCCGGTCGCCGGCTGCTCCGCGAGCTGGCCCGCGAGGCCGTGGCCAACGACTGCGGACGCCTGGAGTGGAGCGTGCTGGACTGGAACCAGCCGGCCATCGACTTCTACCGCTCCATCGGCGCGCTGCCGCAGGACGAGTGGGTGCGCTACCGGCTGGATGGCGAGGCGTTGCGCAAGATGGCGGAGTAGCTGGCGGCAAGCCGGCGTTGATGCCGGGGGAGTGCGTGGGGGTAGGGCGAATAGCGCCTGGCGATATCCGCCACCTTTTCACCGAGGACGCCTGACGCCCTCCGCCCTGTCGCCGCTTTTCCCCCGCAACGTCGTAGCGTTGTCCCGCAGGAACGCCCACAGGCGTTCCGCTACCGGGCCCTGCGCGCGATCGCGCCGGCGCGCCGCCACCACCTCTTCGCTGCGTCCTGGCAGATGCGGCCCGGCCAGTGCGAGCAGGCGGCCGTCGGCCAGTTCCTCGTCGACCAGGAAGTCCGGCAGGTGCCCCCAGCCGAGGCCCTGGAGGATCACCTCTTTCTTCGTTCGCTGGTCCGGCACGCTGCACTGTCGCGCGCCGGCGAGCATGAAATAGTCCGTCGGCGGAGAATGGCGGGCGCTGTCGCGCATCACGCACTGGGCGAAGGGGCGCAGTTGTTCCGGGCGCACCGGTCGCGGCGGAGGATCGCCGAGCAGGCCCGGTGCGATGACCGGGACCAGCCCGACCCTGCACAGGTCGAGCCATTCCAGGCGTGGGTCGGACTTGTCCACGCGATGCAGGATCAGGTCGGCCTCGCCGTCCAGCAGGCGCTCCAGCGGGCCGCTGACGGTTTCGAACAGCAATTGCAGGCGGGTCTGCGGCTGGCTGCCGAAGAACCCTGCGAGCAGCGCCAGGGCCGGGCGCGGCGGGCAGAGGTCGCCCAGTACCACGCGCAGCTCGCTTTCCTCGCCCTGGGCCAGGTGCGCGGCGTGGCCCCGCAGCCCTTCCAGTTCGTAGAGCAGGGCCTGGGCACGCTGGTGGAAGGAGCGACCGGCGGCGGTCAGGCCGACCCGGTAGCCGCCTCGTTCCAGCAGCACCAGGCCGAGCTGGCGCTCCAGCCTGGCAACGGCGGCGAACACCGCCGGATGGGAGCGGTGCAGGCGCTGTGCGGCGGCCTGGAAGCCGCCGGCGTCGACCACTGCGTCGAAGCATTGGAGGTCGTGGAGGGTGAAATCGTGCATGTCAGCTTCCCTGACAGAGTCGTTCCATTCTTTGTAGTTTTTCCCAGGGGCCGTCGCAACTAGCCTGGCGTGCATGGCAATCACCCTGACCCCGGAGGCTCCCATGGGCAACCTGTCTTTTCTCGCTACCAGCGATGGCGCCAGCCTCGCCTATCGCCTGGACGGTGCGGCGGAGAAACCGCTGCTGGCGCTCTCCAACTCCATCGGTACCACCCTGCACATGTGGGATGCGCAACTCCCGGCACTGACCCGGCACTTCCGCGTCCTGCGCTACGACGCCCGTGGCCATGGCGCCTCCAGCGTGCCGCCGGGGCCCTATACCCTGGCCCGGCTGGGCGAGGACGTACTGGAGCTGTTCGACGCGCTGGAGGTACGGCGCGCGCATTTCCTCGGCCTGTCCCTGGGCGGGATCGTCGGCCAGTGGCTGGCGCTGCATGCGCCGCAGCGGATCGAGCGGCTGGTGCTGGCCAACACCTCGGCCTGGCTCGGCCCGGCGGCGCAGTGGGACGAGCGCATCGCCGCGGTGCTGCAGGCCGAGGACATGAGCGAGACCGCCGCGGGCTTCCTCGGCAACTGGTTTCCGCCGGCGCTGCTGGAGCGCGCCGAGCCCGTCGTCGAGCGCTTCCGGGCGATGCTCATGGCCACCAACCGGCACGGCCTGGCCGGCTCCTTCGCGGCGGTGCGCGATACCGACCTGCGCGCGCAACTGGCGCGGATCGAGCGGCCGACCCTGGTGATCGCAGGGGCGTACGACACGGTCACCGCCGCCAGCCACGGCGAGCTGATCGCCACGTCGATTGCCGGGGCCAGGCTGGTTACGCTGTCGGCGGTGCATCTGTCGAACGTCGAGTTCCCGCAGGCGTTCGAAGGCGCGGTGCTGAGCTTTCTCGGCGCAGCCTGATTAGGCTATCGTCGCGGCTTTTCCCTCGGCGCAGGAGCCGACATGAACGAGCCGGGCAGTTTCATCTGGACGTGGTACGGGCAGGATGAGCATCGATGGGTCCTGCTCAGCGCAGAGGCGTTCCTGGCGCTCGATTTCCTGGCCCTTGACGGTGCCATGCAGAGAGAGACCATCGGCAGTTGCCCGGGCTGCTCTACCTGGTCGGAGAAGGTCGTGCCGTTGCACGAGTGGCTCGAAGGCTGTCCGGGTCACCAGGCCGGGAGTTTTCGCGATGCCTTGAGGCGTGTCTGGGCGCTGTGCAACGAGCTGCCCGAGGAAGCGCTGGGCTGCTTCGACTTCGACATCTATGCCCACCCCGGATGGCAGGCGGTACGTCGAGAGGCCCGGGAGGCGCTGCGGCAGAACGGTTGGGACAGCATCCGTAGCCACGCCGAGGAGCTGCGCGACGACTGTTGGGAGCGTGTGCATGGCTACCCGAAGAAATGAAAAAGCCGCCCCTCGGGGCGGCTTTTCGTTGCGCTGCGGCGAACGGCCTACAGCCCGTTCTTCGCCTTGAACTCACGGCGGCGGCGATGCAGGACCGGCTCGGTATAGCCGTTCGGCTGCCGGGTGCCTTCCACCACCAGCTCCAGGGCGGCCTGGAACGCGACGTTGTCGTCGAAGTTCGGCGCCATCGGCCGGTAGGACGGGTCGCTGGCGTTCTGCCGGTCGACCACCACGGCCATGCGCTTGAGGCTCTCGACCACCTGCTCCTGGCTGATCACGCCGTGACGCAGCCAGTTGGCCAGCAGTTGGCTGGAGATGCGCAGGGTGGCGCGGTCTTCCATCAGACCGACGTCGTTGATGTCCGGCACCTTGGAGCAGCCGACGCCCTGGTCGATCCAGCGGACGACATAGCCGAGGATGCCCTGGGCGTTGTTGTCCACCTCGTTCTTGATCTCTTCCGCGGTCCAGTTGGTGTTCGGCGCCAGCGGAATGGTCAGGATGTCGTCCACCGAGGCCGGGGTGCGCTTGGCCAGCTCGGCCTGGCGGGCGAACACGTCGACCTTGTGGTAATGCAGGGCGTGCAGGGTCGCGGCGGTCGGCGACGGGACCCAGGCGGTGTTGGCGCCGGCCAGCGGATGGCCGATCTTCTGCTCGAGCATGGCGGCCATCAGGTCGGGCATGGCCCACATGCCCTTGCCGATCTGCGCCTTGCCTTGCAGGCCGGTGGCCAGGCCGACGTCGACGTTGTTGTTCTCGTAGGCGCCGATCCACTTCTCCGACTTCATGGCGCCCTTGCGCACCACGGCGCCGGCTTCCATGGAGGTGTGGATCTCGTCGCCGGTGCGGTCGAGGAAGCCGGTGTTGATGAACACCACGCGATCCTTGGCCGCCTTGATGCAGGCCTTCAGGTTCACGGTGGTGCGGCGCTCCTCGTCCATGATGCCGACCTTCAGGGTGTTGCGCGGCAGGCCGAGGACGTCCTCGACGCGGCCGAACAGCTCGTTGGTGAAGGCGGCTTCTTCCGGACCGTGCATCTTCGGCTTGACGATATACACGCTGCCGGTGCGGCTGTTCTTGCGGCTGGTGTTGCCGTTCAGGTCATGAATGGCGATCAGGCTGGTGAACAGACCGTCCTGGATGCCTTCCGGCACTTCGTTGCCGTCCTTGTCGAGGATCGCATCGTTGGTCATCAGGTGGCCGACGTTGCGCACGAACAGCAGCGAGCGGCCGTGCAGGGTCAGTTCGGAACCGTCGGCCCTGGTGTAGACGCGGTCCGGGTTCATGGTGCGGGTGAAGGTGCTGCCGCCCTTGCTGACTTCCTCGGCCAGGTCGCCTTTCATCAGGCCCAGCCAGTTGCGGTAGATCACTACCTTGTCGTCGGCGTCGACCGCGGCGACCGAGTCCTCGCAGTCCATGATGGTGGTGAGGGCGGCTTCCATCAGCACGTCCTTCACGCCTGCGGCATCGGTCTGGCCGACCGGGCTGCTCGGGTCGATCTGGATTTCGAAGTGCAGGCCGTTGTGCTTGAGCAGTACCGCTTGCGGCTTGGCGGCGTCGCCCTGGAAGGCAAGGAACTGGCCAGCGTTCTTCAGGCCGGTTTCGCTGCCGTTCTTCAGCGCGACGACCAGCGCGCCGTTCTTCACGCTGTAGGAAGTGGCGTCGACATGGGAGCCGGACTCCAGCGGCGCGGCCTCGTCGAGGAAGGCGCGAGCGAAGGCGATGACCTTGTCGCCGCGAACCTTGTTGTAGCCCTTGCCTTTCTCGGCGCCGCCTTCTTCGCTGATCACGTCGGTGCCGTAGAGTGCGTCGTACAGCGAGCCCCAGCGGGCGTTGGAGGCGTTGAGGGCGAAGCGCGCATTCATCACCGGCACCACCAGCTGCGGGCCGGCCATGCGGGCGATCTCGTCGTCGACGTTCTGGGTGCCGGCCTGGAAGTCTTCCGCCTCGGGCAGCAGGTAGCCGATTTCCTCGAGGAAGGCCTTGTAGGCAGCTGCGTCGTGGGCCTGGCCGGCGCGAGCCTGGTGCCAGCCGTCGATCTTGGCCTGGAGTTCGTCGCGCTTGGCGAGCAGGGCTTTATTCTTCGGCGCCAGGTCGTTGATCACGGCCTCCGCACCGGTCCAGAACGTGTCGGCAGAGACGCCGGTTCCGGGGATGGCTTCGTTGTTCACGAAGTCGAACAGGACTTTGGCGACCTGCAGGCCACCGACTTGAACGCGTTCAGTCATTGTTTGCCTCACTCTGCTCTAGACCAGCTCTGGACCCGGGCCGCACGGCCTTGTAGTCCGAGCCGCGGCATACTACATGATGCCGCGGGAAAAATCAGTGGTTACGCGTCGCGTTACGACTGGATGACGCTTCACGGTCACGTTGGCCAGGCTCAATGTTCGCAAAAAAACTGTACTTTGTTCCAGATAAATCTAAAAACAGTACACGATTTATCGCGAGCCCAACTGCGGCGCGGCGTCGCAGGATGTTTCACTGCGCTGCGAGCGCCTTGCCTATACTCCCGGAATCGCCCCAGGAGCCTCGCCATGCCCGTCCATGCCGCATCCCTCGCCGATCTCGCCGACCTGGTTCCGCTGTTTTCCGCCTACCTCGACTTCTACGAAGTGCCGGCGCCGGAAGAGCAGGTTCGCGCATTCCTCGCCGAGCGCCTGCGCCAGGGCGATTCGACCCTGTTCCTGGCCAGGGATGCCGAGGCGCGGGCGCTGGGCTTCGTCCAACTCTATCCGCTGTTCGCCTCCCTGGCGCTACGACCTTCGTGGCTGCTCAGCGATCTCTACGTCCGCCCGGAGGCGCGTCGCCGGGGTGTCGGCGAGGCCCTGATGAACCAGGCCCGGGGTTTCGCCGAAAGCATGGGCGCCTGCGGCCTGCAACTGGAGACGGCGAAGACCAACCACGCCGGGCAGTCGCTCTACGAGCGCCTCGGCTATGTCCGTGACGAACAGTTCTACACTTACTGGCTGCAGCTCTGAACTCCCATTCGTCCCAGCAGGAGGCAAGCTCATGGATCACCTGGTCCTGACCGTGATCGCCACCGACCATCCCGGCCTGGTCGAGCGCATCGCCCAATGCATCGCCTCCCACGGCGGCAACTGGCTGGAAAGCCGCATGTCGCGGATGGCCGGGCAGTTCGCCGGGATACTGCGGGTGGCCGTGCCGGCGGAAGGCTACGACGAACTGGTGGAAGGGCTACAGGGCCTGTCCAGCCACGGTATCCGCGTGCTCCTGGCGGAAAGCGGGATCGAGCCGGTATGCAACTGGAAGCCTATCCACCTCGACCTGGTGGGCAACGACCGCCCCGGTATCGTGCGTGACATCACCCGGCTGCTGGCCGAGCACGGGGTGAACCTGGAGAGCCTGTCCACCGAAGTGCGCCCGGCGCCGATGAGCAGCGAACCGCTGTTCCATGCCGATGCGCTGCTGGCGGTGCCGCTGACCCTGTCGCTGGACACCCTGCGCGAGCGACTGGAAGACCTGGCCGACGACCTGATGGTGGAGTTGGTGCTGGACGCGTCCTGAAGTTGTTCAGGAAAGCCGGGGACGGGCCTGTGGAAAAGCCTTGGGTGAAACCCTGAAGCCCAGGCGCCGCGAGGCTTGGAGGTCGTAGCGCGTTTTTTGACCAGCTGCGTTGCGGTTATTCCCAAACCAGGTGGACCAGCCTGTGGGTATTCTGTGTGGATAACCTTGCAGGCCTTTATCCATGGGCGATACAAGGGTTTGATCGTTTTCTGAGCAGCCTCTCTTGCGCTTTTGCTTGTGGATTAACCTTCGCCGCTATCGTTGCCCCTGTGCACAAATAACGTGGAGCAGTCTGTGGGTAAGCCGGGGAAAAATCCATGCAGGCCTTTATTCATCGGTATTACAGGTATCCGTACGTTTTTTGATCGATGGCTTTTCCGGTTCATCCACAGTTGCTCACAAAAGCCTTGGGCAGATTTGTGGATAAGCCTTGTGTATATCGTTGTAACCCGTGGTAAGCCTTGCATGCAGCGGTATGCTCAAAGACTGATCAGGCGCTTTGCAGGGCCTCTTCCGAAGAGTTATCCACGTGCCTGCGGAGAGGAGAAGGCAGGTATATGCACAAAGTGCGTGCATGATCCTGTGGAAAAGCCTGGGGTGGATCGCTGAGCGTCAGTCTTGGCGGGGGATAGGAAGGAGTGCGTGTTTTTTCGCCAGGCTTGGGGAGTTCCGCAAGCCTGGGGATAACGTCAGCCCGGCTGGGGAAGGCGGCGCAGGCTGCGCCAGGCGTCGAAGCTGTAGACGGCCAGGGCGAGCCAGATGAAAGCGAAGGCGGTCAGGCGGCTGGAGTCCAGATGCTCGCCGAACAGCAGGATCGCCTGTAGCAGGACCAGCGTCGGCGCCAGGTATTGCAGGAAGCCCAGGGTGGCGTAGGGCAGGTGCCTTGCCGCGGCGTTGAAGCAGACCAGCGGAACCAGCGTCACCGGGCCCGCGGCGACCACCCACAGGGCTTCCGGGGTGCTCCAGAAAGCCGTTTCGCTGGTCGGCCCGTCGGCGAAAAACAGCAACCAGACCAGCGCCAGCGGCAGCAGCAGCCAGGTTTCCACCACCAGTCCGGGCAGCGCGGCGACCGGCGCCTTTTTGCGGATCAGGCCGTAGAAGCCGAAGGTCAGGGCCAGCACCAGCGACACCCAGGGCAGGCTGCCGAGTTGCCAGACCTGCTGCGCCACGCCCAGCGAAGCCAGGGCCACCGCCAGCCATTGCAGGGGACGCAGGCGTTCCTTGAGCAGCAACATGCCGAGCATCACGTTGATCAGCGGATTGATGTAGTAGCCCAGGCTGGCTTCCAGCATGTGGCCGTTGTTCACCGCCCAGACATAGGTCATCCAGTTGCTGGCGATCAGCAGTCCGCTGGCGGCCAGCACGACGAAGCGCTGCGGATTCTGGCGCAGCTCGCGCCACCAGCCCGGGTGCTTCCAGAACAGCAGCAGGACGGCGCCGAACAGGGCCGACCAGACCGCGCGCTGGACGATGATTTCCACCGCGGGAATGCGTTCGAGCAGTTTGAAGTAGAGCGGGAACAGTCCCCAGATCACATAAGCCGTCAGGCCGAGGACATAGCCCCGACGGAGGTTGGCGGTCGCCATGGAGAATCCTTGAAACGTCAGGCAGGTAAGAATGGCCGTGCACGGTATGCACGCGCGGATGACCTGTGAATTCTAGTAGGGGGGTGGCGAGCTTGTCTGCGCACAGTTCCCGCGGAAAAGCACCGGCACACTTGCCGTTCCCTCGCCTGCCCCGCGGCGGGACGGATAGCGCCGCGCGCCATTCGCCCCGTCCGCAGGAGGCTCAGAACAGCCGCAGCGGTTCCTCGTCCAGCGCCGCCAGTTGTTCGCGCAGCACCAGCACCTGCTCGCCCCAGTAACGTTCGCTGCCGAACCAGGGGAAGCTCGGCGGGAACGCCGGGTCGTCCCAGCGCCGCGCGAGCCAGGCGCTGTAGTGCATCAGGCGGAGGCTGCGCAGGCCTTCGAGCAGCGGTAGCTGGCGCGGGTCGAAGTCGTGGAACTCGTTGTAGCCGTCGACCAGTTCGGCAATCTGCGCCAGGCGTTCGTGGCGCTCGCCGGCGAGCATCATCCACAGGTCCTGGAGGGCCGGGCCCATGCGGCAGTCGTCGAGATCGACCATATGGTAGACCTCGTCGCGGCACAGCAGGTTGCCCGGATGGCAGTCGCCGTGCAGGCGGATCGGCTGGTAGGGCACCTCGGCGAACAGGGCGTCGAGGCGTTTCAGCAGGTCGCGGGCGACCGACTCGTAGGCCGGCAGCAGGCTCCTGGGGATGAAATTGCCTTCCAGCAGGGTGGCCAGCGAGGCGTGGCCGAAGTTATCCACAGCGAGCGCCTCGCGGTGCTCGAACGGCCGCGTGGCGCCGACCGCGTGCAGGCGGCCGAGCAACTGGCCGAGGCGGTAGAGCTGGTCGAGATTGCCCGGCTCGGGCGCGCGCCCGCCGCGCCGCGGGAACAGGGCGAAGCGGAAGCCGGAGAATGCGAACAGGCTTTCGCCGTCGCGCGACAGCGGCGCCACCACCGGCACCTCGCATTCCGCCAGCTCGGCGGAGAAGGCGTGCTCCTCGCGGATCGCCGCGTCGCTCCAGCGGTCCGGTCGGTAGAACTTGGCGATCAGCGGCTCGCCGTCCTCGATGCCGACCTGGTACACGCGGTTTTCGTAGCTGTTGAGCGCCAGCACCCGTGCGTCGCTGAGATAGCCGAGGCTTTCCACGGCATCCAGGACGAGGTCGGGGGTCAGTTGGTCGAAGGGATGGGACATGACGGGGCATCCAAGGCTCGAAAGACCCCTAGTGTACGCAAGCCGGCGCGGGCCGGCAGGTTCACAGCGGCGTGCCGAGCAGGACCTGGGCTGGATCGAAGGAGGCGATCACCTTCTGGCCCTTCTTCAGCCCCAGGCTGGCCAGGCGTTCGCCGGACAGCAGCGCGCAGAGGGTAAGACCGCTGCCCAGGGCGATGCGCACCTCGCTGGGACCGGCCTTGGCCGCGAGGATTTCCTCCAGGGTGCCGTGCAACTGGTTCGGCTGGTCCTCGCGCGGTTCCAGCCCGACGTCCAGCCAGCCGGCCTTGATCAGCGCCAGTACCGGGCGGCCGCGACCGAGTTCGAGTTGCTCGGTGCTGGCGCGGGTGATCAGCGCCTCGATGCGTTGCTGGCCTGGCAGCTCGATGGCGATGCGGTCGTGGAAGCCTTCGCCATGGATCGACAGGACCCGCCCGTGCAATTGGTTGCGTGCGCTGGTGCGGAGCATCAGGCGGCCGATCAGGTTGAGGTCCTCGGCGTCTTCCGCGGCCTGCAACACCTGCGCTTGCAAGGCTTCCAGGCGCCGGTAGAGAGCCAGCAGGCGTTCGCCCTCGGCGGTCAGCCGGGCGCCGCCGCCGCCCTTGCCGCCGACGCTACGCTCGACCAGCGGACGCTCGGCCAGGTTGTTCAGTTCGTCGATGGCGTCCCAGGCGCCCTTGTAGCTGATGCCCACGGCCTTCGCCGCACGGGTGATGGAGCCCAGTTCGGAGATCTGCGCGAGCAGGGAGATGCGTTGCGGGCGACGGGTGACGTGCTGGGCGAGAGTGGAGAGTGCGGACATGGAGGCTTCGCTATGAGCGGACGTATACGGCGAAGGCTCCAACAGCCATGGGCAAAACGCAAGGGCGTCACTCGGCGGCCTGGTAGAGACCGTAGCCGGCGGCGGCGCCGGCCAGGTCCCAGGCGAGGTCCTTCCAGCTCCAGCCGCTGCCGGCGGAACGGCTGTCGTAGAACTCCTTGCCGACGCCGAAGGCGAGCGAGACGCTCAGGCCGAAGCGTGCCTGGCGAGCGCCGCGCAGGCCGCGGTCGTGGGCCATCTGCATGCCCGCCGCGGCAAGGGCCGCGGAACTGGCGAAATGCAGGGCTTTGTCTTCGCCCAGCCAGTCGTCTTCGGCGAAATGGCTGCAACCGCCGAGCAACAGGCAGGCCGCGACCAGCAGTGCGCGCATGGATCCTCTCCCGTATCGGTTGCGCGGCAGTTTAGCCCAGCTCAGCCGGGCTTCGGCGTGCGCGCCAGGCAGTAGACGTCGACCCGCGCGGCGCCCGCCCGGCGCAACAGGCGGGAAAGGCGCTCGGCGGTGGCCCCGGTGGTGAGCACGTCGTCCACCAGTGCCAGGTGCAGCCCGCGAACATCGCTGGCGGGCGCCAGGGCGAAGGCGTGGCGCAGGTTGCGCCGCCGCACCGTCGCGTCCAGTCCCTGCTGGGCCGGAGTATCCAGCACTCGCCGCAGGCTGTGCGGATCGCAGCGCAGGTCCAGCTCGCCAGCCAGTCGCTCGGCGAGCTGTTGCGCCTGGTTGAAGCCGCGACGACGTTCGCGCCGTGGCGCCAGCGGGACCGGCAGCAGGCGTGCCGGGCGCGGCAGGCCTTCGGCGTAGCGTTGCCGCAGGTGTTCCGCCAGCAACTCGCCGAGCAGCCGCCCCAGCGGCCAGGCCGCCTGGTGCTTGAAGCGGTTGATCAGGCTGTCGAGCGGAAAGGCGTAGCGCCAGGGCGCGATCGCCTGTTCATAGGCCGGCGGGCGGCGCAGGCACTCGCCGCACACCTGGCCGTCCAGCGGCAGGGGCAGGGCGCAGCGCCGGCACTGCTGGCGCGACCAGGGCAGGTCGGCGGCACAGGCGCGGCACAGCGGGCGGGGCGGCTGGTCGCTGCGGGCGGCGCAGAGCAGGCAGGCCGGCGGCGGCAAAAGCCAGCGCGTGAGAGGACGAAGCGGGAACGACATGGCGGGACTTCCTGGCGGATGTCGCACCATGCAACCGCAGGCGCGCGCCGCCGACCAGCCGTTGCCAGCGGGTTCGGAACTCGCCTGTGGATAACCGAAACCTTCCTTCGCTCCTTGCGGAAACGGCCGACGCGTGGATCAGTGGATGAGCCAGCTCATGACGATCAGGCCGAGCACCGTCCAGATCACCCCGCCGACTATCGAGCGGCGCATGAAGGCGCGTATACCGCTGTAGAGCAGCAACAGGCCGAGCACCAGGAAGACGAAGCTGAACAGCGATGCGTCCATGCCGATGGCCCTGGCCAGGCCGTGGAGGAAGTCGTCCATGGCGCCCCAGATGCCGCCCAGCAGGCCGGAGAGCAGGTCCACCACGAAGCGGATCGCCCTGCCCAGCATCTCGCCCAGTCCGTCGAAAAAGCCTTCTGTACCCATGAGTGTCCTGTCCTGAGTGTTCCCAGCGTTGGATCAGAGATTAGCCGCCGGGTTCAGCGCCGGCTGCTGCTTTGCTGCGGAGCGAGGAACGACTGGCGGAAGTATTCGCGGAACGCGCGCATCCCGGCGCTCGCTTCGGTGTCGCGGCGCCAGGCCAGGCCGACGCTCATCGACGGCACCGGGTCGACCAGCGATAGCGTCTCGATGCGTTTGCCTTCCAGCGACCAGGGCCGGTACACCAGGTCGGAGAGGATGGCCACGCCGGAGCCGTTGGCGACCATGCTGCGCACCGCTTCCACCGAACTGGTATGGAGGATCACCTGTGGCCGGTGTCCGCTCTGTTGCCAGTAGCGCAGCGCGCTCTGCCCGGCCTCGTCGACGGTGAGCATGATGTAGGGCTCGCCGGCCACGTCGGCAAGGCCCAGGTCGGCCTTCTCGCCCAGCGGATGGCGGCTGGGCAGCCACAACCGGCGCTCGGAGTTGAACAGGGTTTCGGCGGCGATCCCGGGCTCGGTGAGATTGCCGGTGAGCAGCACGGCGATGTCGTAGCGACCGTCGAGGAGGCCGCGCTCGATGCTGGCGCGCTCGTCCTCGAACAGTTGTAGCTCCAGTTCCGGGTACCACTGCGCCAGGCGTTGCAGGTGGTGGGGGAGGAAATAGCCCATCACGGTATAGCTGGCGGCGACCTTCAGGGTGCCTTCGACCCGGGTGTCCGGTTGCGGGCTGTTGAGCGCGTCGTCGACGCTGCGCTGGATCGAATAGGCGTGGTTGAGGAAGTGCCGGCCGCTGTCGGTCAGGTTCATGCCCTGGGCCGTGCGGGTGAACAGGGCGACGCCGAGCATGCCCTCCAGTTCCTGGATCGCGCTGGTCACCGCCGACTGCGAGATGTTCAGGTGGATGGCGGCCTGGGATATCTGGCCGAACTCGGCGGTGGCGATGAAGTAGCGAACCTGGCGGAGGGTCAGGGCCATGGGGAGCATCCGGAGGAGGTATCTGTTTTTCAGAAACCAGTCTATCGAATAATAAATCTACCCAATACCTTTCCCGGCTTTTACCGTGGCTCCATCCAACAACAAGACAGATGAGGCCTGCGGGCAATGACTGAAGTCGACCTCAATTCCGACATGGGCGAAGGCTTCGGCCCATGGACCATCGGCGATGGCGTGGACGCGGCGATCATGCCGCTGATCAGCAGCGCCAACATCGCCACCGGTTTCCATGCCGGCGACCCGAGCAGCATGCGCCGCACCGTGGAGATGGCCGCCGAGCATGGCGTGGCCATCGGCGCCCATCCGGGCTTCCGCGACCTGGTCGGCTTCGGGCGTCGGCACATCGCCGCGCCGGCCATCGAGCTGGTCAACGACATGCTCTACCAGCTTGGCGCACTGCGCGAATTCGCCCGGCTGCAGGGCCTGTCGCTGCAACACGTCAAGCCCCACGGCGCGCTCTACATGCACCTGGCGCGGGACGAGGTCGCCGCGCGCCTGTTCGTCGAGACCCTGCAACGCCTGGAACCGGAACTGCTGCTCTATTGCATGCCCGGTTCGGCCACCTGGCGCATCGGCCGGGAACTGGGCCAGCCGCTGGTGCGCGAGTTCTACGCCGACCGCGACTACGACCGCAGCGGCTCCATCGTCTTCACCCGGCGGGTCGCCGCCCTCGATCCGCAGCAGGTCGCCGACAAGGTCCTGCGCGCCTGCCGCGAGGGCAAGGTGCGCACCGTCGAGGGCGAGGACCTCGACATCGCCTTCGACTCGGTGTGCATCCACAGCGATACCCCCGGTGCCCTGGAGCTGGTCGCCAGCACCCGTGCGCGCCTGGAGGGCGCCGGCATCCGCATCAAGGCGCCGCGTTGAGCGCCGCTCGCCTCGGCGAGCCTCGCGACAAGCTTTTCTGCCATTTCCTACAACGTTCGAATAATGAGGATTCGTCATGGCCGAACATAACGTGCAGTCCCCCTTGCCCGGCACCTTCTATCGCAAGGCCAGCCCCGACGCGCCGCCCTACGCGGAGGTCGGGCAGGCGGTCGAGGCCGGCAGCGTGATCGGGCTGATAGAGGTGATGAAGCAGTTTTCCGAAGTGCAGGCCGGGCAGGCCGGCATACTCCAGGCGTTCCACGTGGAAGATGGCGAGGCCATCGAGCCGGGCCAGGTGCTGGCGGTGATCGCCAGCGCTACCTGAGGAGGATGCCATGCACAAGCGACTGAACAAGCTGCTGGTGGCCAATCGCGGCGAGATCGCCGTGCGCATCATCCGCGCCGCGCAGGCACTGGGCATTCCCACGGTAGCGGTGTGCAGCGAGGCGGATCGCGATTCGCTGGCCGCGCGGCTGGCCGATGAGGTACGCCTGATCGGCCCTGCGCGGGCCGACCGGAGCTACCTGGATATCGAGGCGATTCTCATGGCGGCGCGGGAAACCGGTGCCGACTCGATCCATCCCGGCTACGGTTTCCTCTCCGAGAACCCCGCCTTCGCCGAAGCGGTGCAGGCGGCCGGCCTGGTCTTCGTCGGTCCGGAGGCGCAGACCATCCGCCGCATGGGCGACAAGGCCGAGGCGCGGCGTACCGCGATGGCCGCCGGGGTGCCGGTGGTGCCGGGCTCGCCCGGCGAGCTGGGCGACCTCGACGCGGCGCTGGCTTGCGCCGAAGAGGTCGGCTATCCGCTGCTGGTCAAGGCCTCCGCCGGCGGCGGCGGGCGTGGCATCCGTATCGCCCACGACGCCGACGAACTGCGTCGGGAATTCCCCATCGCCCAGCGCGAGGCGCAGGCCGCCTTCGGTTCGCCGGCGGTGTACCTGGAGCGCTTCATCCGCCAGGCACGGCACATCGAAGTGCAGATCCTCGGCGATGGCGAGCGCGCGGTGCATCTGTTCGAACGCGAATGCTCGCTGCAGCGGCGGCGCCAGAAGGTCTTCGAGGAGGCACCTTCGGCGGCGCTGGACGGCGCGCAGCGCCAGGCCCTCTGCGAGAGCGCGGTGCGCCTGGCGCAGAGTCTCGGCTATCGTGGCGCGGGCACCCTGGAATACCTGTTCGACGCGCACAGCGGCGAGTTCTTCTTCATCGAGATGAACACCCGTATCCAGGTCGAGCATCCGGTCAGCGAGATGGTCACCGGCATCGACCTGGTCCAGGCCATGCTGCGCATCGCCGCCGGCGAGGCGCTGCCCTGGCGCCAGGAGGACATTCGCCTGAACGGCGCGGCGCTGGAGATGCGGATCAACGCCGAAGACCCGGCGCGCAATTTCTTCCCCAGCCCCGGCACCGTGGAGCGCCTGGAATGGCCGCAGGGCGAGGGCGTGCGAGTGGACAGCCACCTGTATCCCGGCTACCGGGTGCCGCCGTACTACGATTCGTTGCTGGCCAAGCTGATCGTCCATGGTCGCGACCGCGACGAAGCGTTCGCCCGCGCGCGCCAGGCGCTGGAGCGCACCGTGCTGGCCGGCATGGCCACTACCCTGCCGCTGCACCGCTGGCTGCTCGCCGATGCGCGGGTACAGGCCGCGCAGTTCGATACCGCTACCCTGGAAACCTGGCTCGCCGAGCGGACCGCCGCCGCGCAGGAGGTTTGAGATGCATGCCAACATCCGCTACAGCTTCGGCGGCGACGAGCACCTGTTCGCCGAGATCGCCGAGTCCATGTCGCTGGAAGCCTTCTTCCGCGGCATGGCGATCACCCGCGCCATCGAGACCCTGCAATTGCCCGGGGTGCTCGACGTATGCCTGGCCAACGCCTCGTTCCAGGTCCGCTTCGACCCCGACCGGCTGGCCCCGCAGGCGCTGCTGGAGACCGTACGCGGCCTGGAGGTCGAGGCGGTCGCCGCGCGCAGCATCGAGACGCGTATCGTCGAAGTGCCGGTGTTGTACAACGATCCCTGGACCCACGAGACCCTGATGCGCTTCCGCGACCGTCACCAGGACCCGGACTCCACCGACCTCGAGTACGCCGCGCGGATCAACGGCTACGCCGACGTGCAGGCGTTCATCCAGGCGCACAGCGGCACGCCGTGGTTCGTCTCGATGGTCGGTTTCGTCGCCGGCCTGCCGTTCATGTACCAGATGGTCGAGCGCGAGCGGCAGTTGCAGGTGCCCAAGTACCTGCGTCCGCGCATCGACACGCCGAAGCTGACCCTCGGCCACGGCGGTTGCTTCGGCTGCATCTATTCGGTGCGCGGTGCCGGCGGCTATCAGATGTTCGGCGTGACTCCGGCGCCGATCTTCGATCCCCGCCAGGGCCTGCCCTATCTCGAGGAATCTATGGTGTTCTTCCGCGCTGGCGACATCGTCCAGTTCCGCCCCATCGAGCGGACCGAATACGAGCGCATGGCGGCCGAAGTCGAAGCGGGCACATTTGACCTGCGCATCCGCCCGGTGAGTTTCGATCTCGACGCGTTCCTCGCCGATCCGCGAGGCTGCACGCAACATCTGCAGGAGGTGCTGTATGTCGATTAAGGTGCTCAAGCCCGGCCTCGCCACCTCGGTGCAGGACGCCGGCCGCGAAGGCCACTATCACCTGGGCATCCCGCCGTCCGGCGCGCTCGACCAGTATGCCCTGCGCGCTGCCAACTTGCTGGTGGGCAACGCACCGACCGCCGCCGTGTTGGAGTGCGCGCTGCTGGGGCCGCAGCTGGAGTTCCAGCGCGACGCCCTGGTGGCCGTGTGCGGGGCGCGCATGACGCCTCGCCTGGAGGGCGCGGAGATGCCGCTGGATACTTCCTTCCGGGTTCGCGCCGGCCAGGTCCTGGGGTTCGATTTCATCCGTGCCGGCGCCCGTGGCTATCTCGCCATCGACGGCGGCATCGCGGTAGCCGAGGTGCTGGGCAGTCGTTCGACCTACGGTCTGGGGGCGATCGGTGGCTTGCAGGGACGACGGCTGGCGGAGGGCGACCTGCTGCCCCTGGGGCCTGCCTCGCCCTCTGCCGTGGAGGGCTTGGCGCTGCCGCGTTCGCTGCAGGTGGAGGTCGGCGGCGAGGTGAGCTTGCGGGTGGTTCCCGGACTCTACGTCCATCGCCTGACCCCCGACGCGGTCGAGCGTTTCTTCGCCGAGACCTGGACCGTCGGCTCGGAGGCGGACCGCACCGGCTACCGCTTCAAGGGCGGCACGGCGCTCCGGTTCGAGCCGCGCGAACAGCCATTCGGCGCAGGCTCGGACCCGTCCAACATCGTCGACGCCTGCTATCCCATCGGCTCGATCCAGGTACCGGGCGGGCTCGAACCCATCGTCCTGCATCGCGATGCGGTGTCCGGTGGGGGATATGCCACGCTGGGCACGGTGATCAGCCCCGACCTGAACCGGCTGGCGCAGATGCAACCGAACCAGAAGGCGCGTTTCGTCGCCGTCAGCCTGGAGGAAGGTCTCGAGGCGCGTCGCCGTTACAACTGGCAAGTGCAACGACTCCAGCACTTCTTCCTGCGCTGAGTCGTCGATACCGGCCGCTTCCGTCTGCGAAGCGGCCTCCCGCTCACTTGTAGTAGATATCTATCGCAGCGGTGGCATTGAATCGACCCAACGTAGGTGCGTTGGTCATCCATTTCAGTTGGGCCAGGAAGTTCTTCACCACGACCTGGTCTTTGCTGTGTTCCACCAATTGGAATTCTTTGTTGAAGGGGACGATGCTACGGTCTTCTTGCCTGAGCACGGTGATGCCTACGGACTTGTTGTCTCCCGGCACCAACGTGTCGCCTACGGTGCTGGAAGAATTCACGGGTCTCAGAAGTGCTCCCAGGCCATAGGCGCTATTGCAGTTCTTGCTTGCAGTGATCTGGAAGGGCTTTTCCTTGATGGTCTGGTTGGTGGCGGCTTGAAGCGCTTGAAGGAGGCCGAAGTCGAGTGTCTTGGGTGAAATGCTCAGGGTAGACGAGCATGCGACATAGCGTAGTTGGTTCAGGCCATTGAGCACCATGCGGAAGTTGTCGGCGATAGGACCTCCAATACCATCCAGTTGGAAAATCACGTAGCTATCGTGGCCAGCGATCGGCCCTTCCTTGCTGGTGCCGGGAAGGCTTCGCTTGGAAATGAAGAAGTTGTAGTGCAGCGTGAAGTTTGTTTTCAGATGTGGGCAGCCGCCAGGCGCATTGCTCCGGCAGGGCAGGGTCTTATAGGGAAGCTTGATTCGGCAGCGATCGACCTGCGTACACCGTATGTCCTTCCCGTCGAGGTTCAGTCCGACCTCCAGGTCGGGTCCGATCATGCTCAAGCCAGGATCCTTGGGGCTGAGGTAGAAATAGATCTCCTCTTCGGCGTTCCAGAACTGGTTCGCCCAGCAACTTATATTGACGCTGTAGTTGGGGGAACGCCAGAGAATGGTGTCCTTGGGAAGCGCAATGGGTACCGCGACGGTCGTATCCATCGAGATTTGATCAGATACGTCCGTCGCGTTTTTCAGACAAGTCAAAGCGAGACTTTTTTGGGATAGAGCCAGGAGCAGTCCCAGGAACAGGAGTTGGATGGTTAACTTCATAGGGAAACTCTTCTAGGTCAGAGTGGATTGGCGGTAGCTTTCCCATTCGTTGGCAATATGACCTGAAAGGGTCGTAGGTTGCCGGCGTCGCTGACTACCTCATATCGAGCCTTGATGGCCTGGCAATCGATGCTGTCGAATGAGTGTTCGGTATAAGGAGCCAGCATCAGGTGATCGATGGGTGGGGCGCAGAGCCGCCCGGGCGCATCGAGAAACTCCACCTGGCTGAGGGTCACGTAATAGGGAGAGGGATTCCGCGTCCTGGGACCACCCTCAGGATCGTAGGACCAGGTTAAGCCAGCCATGGCTTGCTCGACGGTAGCTTTCAAGGACGGTCGGTAGAACAGTTTGAAACGATGGCGCAGAGCGATTTGCAGAGCATCGCCTTTGCCAGTCGCGTGCGGCACGTCCAGCACGCTCAACAGCAGGTAGGTCTCGCGGTCGGTGGGCAGGCCCTGGCCCTGGTAGAGCACCTCCACCTTGGCCCGCTGGCCGGCGCCCAGGCGGAGCAGCGGCCTGGACACGGCGAAGGGCAGCGCCTGCCCCTTGCCGTCGGTACCCCAATCCAGGGAGATTTCCGCCAGGGCCGGCTCCTTGCCCTCGTTGACCAGCGTGATCGGCAGGCGCTTGCCTTTCATCACGAAACGGTTCTGGCCGTCGAACGAGAGATCGGCATGGGCGGACATGCACAGCCAGGCGAATATCGATGCAAGAACCATCCGAAGCCAACTTCGGACCTGGAAGAGGCGCTTTCCATTCATATTCCTGAATGTGCCCGAATGAAACCCGTATCGTGTTTTGGAAAGTGGTTGGTCGGAAGGGTCGAATATATTTTTCGTTATACTTCCGCTGCGCTTTGAATGGCTATATTTAGGGTGGTTGGTTGCGTTCATGGTTCAAGTCTGGATAACTTGTTTTCGTTGCGCACCGCTAGGGTGGCAAGAGATTCAATGTTTCTCCATGTTAGAAACCTGCTAGGGAATATATAAATAAGATATTTCCTATTTCTTGTAGGAAATATCCTAAGCATTACTTGTAGTTTTCCGAGGTAGTTGCGCCGTTTCTTCTAGGGAGCCGAATGCCACATAGAGGACGAGGCCGATTGGAGCAGTCGATGACTGCTGGCTTCTATATGGGTGATCAGATATTGATCAGATGTAGCCCTGTGTCCTGGGTTGGGTTGACAGCGTCATACAGCCACTTATGATGCCCTTGAGCCTGACCCCCGGCGTGCCGGGGCTCCCCGACAAAAGGCGCCATACAAGCGTCGAAGGAATCTTCCCCATGAGTGCAACCGCTTCCGTCGCCACCCGTCACGACTGGTCCCTCGCCGAAGTCCGTGCCCTGTTCGAGCAACCGTTCAACGACCTGCTGTTCCAGGCGCAGACGGTGCATCGCGCGCACTTCGACCCGAACCGCGTGCAGGTCTCGACGCTGCTGTCGATCAAGACCGGCGCCTGTCCCGAGGACTGCAAGTACTGCCCGCAGTCCGGCCACTACAACACCGGCCTGGACAAGGAGAAGCTGATGGAGGTGCAGAAGGTCCTCGAGGCGGCGGCCGAGGCCAAGGCCATCGGTTCGACCCGCTTCTGCATGGGCGCTGCCTGGAAGCACCCGTCGGCCAAGGACATGCCCTACGTCCTGGAGATGGTCAAGGGCGTGAAGAAGCTCGGCCTGGAGACCTGCATGACCCTCGGCCGCCTGACCCAGGAACAGACCCAGGCGCTGGCGGACGCCGGCCTCGACTACTACAACCACAACCTGGATACCTCGCCGGAGTTCTACGGCAACATCATCACCACCCGCACCTACAGCGAGCGCCTGCAGACCCTGGCCTACGTGCGCGAGGCGGGGATGAAGATCTGCTCCGGCGGCATCCTCGGCATGGGCGAGTCGGTGGACGACCGCGCCGGCCTGCTGATCCAACTGGCGAACCTGCCGGAGCACCCGGAGTCGGTGCCGATCAACATGCTGGTGAAGGTCAAGGGCACGCCCCTGGCGGAAGAGAAGGACGTCGATCCCTTCGACTTCATCCGCACCCTGGCGGTGGCCCGGATCATGATGCCGAAGTCCCACGTGCGCCTGTCCGCCGGCCGCGAGCAGATGAACGAGCAGATGCAGGCGCTGGCCTTCATGGCCGGGGCCAACTCGATCTTCTACGGCGAAAAGCTGCTGACCACGAAGAACCCGCAGGCCGAAAAGGACATGCAGTTGTTCGCCCGTCTCGGCATCAAGCCGGAAGAGCGCGAAGAGCACGCCGACGAAGTGCACCAGGCCGCCATCGAGCAGGCGTTGGTGGAACAACGCGAATCGAAGCTGTTCTATAACGCCGCTTCCGCCTGACCATACTGGAAGGGAGGGTGCCGCCGTCCCTTCGTTGCAGCCGCTGATGTCGGCCCTGCGTGGACGGGTGCGCCTGCGTCCGTCCAGCAACACGAGCGACCTGCCATGTCCTTCGATCTCGCTTCCCGCCTCGCCAGCCGGCGCGCGGAAGACCTCTACCGCCAGCGGCCGCTGCTGGAGTCGGCCCAGGGCCCGGACGTCGTGGTCGACGGCCAGCCGCTGCTGGCCTTCTGTTCCAACGACTACCTCGGCCTGGCCAACCATCCCGAGGTGATCGCCGCGCTGCGCGCCGGCGCCGAGCGCTGGGGCGTGGGCGGTGGCGCCTCGCACCTGGTGGTCGGCCACAGCGGCCCGCACCACGAACTGGAGCTGGCCCTCGCCGAATTCACCGGGCGGCCGCGCGCGCTGCTGTTCTCCACCGGCTACATGGCCAATCTCGGCGCGGTGACCGCGCTGGTCGGCAAGGGCGACACGGTGCTGGAGGACCGCCTCAACCACGCTTCGCTGCTGGATGCCGGATTGCTCTCCGGCGCGCGTTTCTCGCGCTACCTGCACAACGACCCGGCAAGCCTCGCCGCGCGCCTGGACAAGGCCGAGGGCAATACCCTGGTGGTCACCGACGGGGTCTTCAGCATGGACGGCAATCTCGCCGACCTGCCGGCCCTGGCCGCCGTCGCGCAGGCCCGCGGCGCCTGGCTGATGGTCGACGACGCGCATGGCTTCGGCCCGCTGGGCGCCAGCGGCGGCGGGATCGTCGAACACTTCGGCCTCGGCCAGGAGCAGGTGCCGGTGCTGATCGGCACCCTCGGCAAGGGTTTCGGTACCGCCGGCGCCTTCGTAGCGGGCAGCGAGGAACTGATCGAGACCCTGATCCAGTACGCCCGGCCCTACATCTACACCACCAGCCAGCCGCCAGCGGTGGCCTGCGCCACCCTGAAGAGCCTGGAGCTGCTGCGCCGCGAAAGCTGGCGGCGGCAACACCTGGCGGCGCTGATCGCCCGTTTCCGCCATGGCGCCGAGGCGCTTGGCCTGACCCTGATGGACAGCTTCACGCCGATCCAGCCGATCCTGGTCGGCGGCAGCCGCCAGGCCGTGGCCCTGGCCGGCATGCTTCGAGCCCGTGGCATCATGGTCGGCGCGATCCGCCCGCCAACCGTGCCGGCCAACAGCGCGCGGCTGCGCGTCACGCTGTCCGCCGCGCACAGCGAAGCGCAGGTCGACCGCTTGCTCGAAGCCCTCGGCGAAAGCTGGCGACAGCTGTCGTCTAGCCTTCTGGCAGAGATCGAAGCCGAGGAGGGAGACGATGCGTGACCACTTGATCCTGTTGCCGGGCTGGGGCCTGGGTAGCGCACCGCTGGAACCGCTGCGCGACGCGCTGCACGAGCGCGAGCCGCACCTGAACGTGTTGATCGAGCCGCTGCCGTCGCTGGACGACGCCGCCGACTGGCTCGACGAACTCGACGATAACCTGCCGCGCGATAGCTGGCTGGCCGGCTGGTCGCTGGGAGGCATGCTCGCCGGCGAACTGGCGGCGCGCCGCGGCGACGATTGCCGGGGACTGCTGACCCTGGCCAGCAATCCGTGCTTCCGCGTGCGCGAGGACTGGCCGAACGCGATGCCGGCGGAAACCTTCGAGGACTTCTTCGAGGCTTTCCTGCTCGAACCGCACCTGACCCGCAAGCGTTTCACCCTGCTGGTCAGCCAGGGTGCGCGCGACCCTCGGACCCTGGCGCGGCAACTGCAGGTGGCGCTGCCGCAGCTGGAGCGCGAGGCGCTGGTCGCCGGCCTGCAGTTGCTCGGCCAACTGGATACCCGGGCCGCCCTGGAAAACTTCCGCGGGCCGCAATTGCACCTGTTCGCCGAAGCCGATGCGCTGGTGCCGCCGGCCGCCGCCGAGGCCCTGCTCGAGTGGCTGCCGGACGTCGAGGTCTCGACCCTGGCGGCCAGTCACGGCCTGCCGCTGGAATGCCCGGACGAGGTGGCCGGCGCAATCCTGAGATTCCTTCGCGAGGGTGACGATGCCTGACGATTCCTCGCCGCTGCTGGCGCCCCATGGCGTTGCCGCGCTGCCCGACAAGCGCCAGGTCGCCGCGTCGTTTTCCCGCGCGGCGGCCAGCTACGACGCGGTGGCCGAACTCCAGCGCGGCGTCGGTGAGAGCCTGCTGTCGGCATTGCCGGAAGGCTTCTCGCCGCGCCGCTGGGTCGATCTCGGCTGCGGCACCGGTTATTTCAGCCGGGCCCTGGAACGACGCTTCGGTGCGGCCGAGGGCCTGGCCGTGGATATCGCCGAAGGCATGCTGCGGCATGCCCGCGCGCGCGGCGGCGCCAGCCATTTCATCGGCGGCGACGCCGAGAGGCTGCCGTTGCGCGACGGCAGTTGCGACCTGCTGTTCTCCAGCCTGGCGATCCAGTGGTGCGCCGACCTCCCGGCGGTCCTGGCCGAGGCGCGGCGGGTCCTGCGGCCGGGCGGCGTGCTGGCGTTCAGCAGCCTGTGCGTCGGTACCCTGGGCGAGTTGCGCGACAGTTGGCGGGTGGTGGACGGCTTCGTCCACGTCAATCGCTTCCGCGCCTTCGCCGACTACCTGCAACACGCGGCCGGCAGCGGCCTGCTGCCGCTGACCCTGCGCCACGAGGACCGGCTCCTGCATTTCCCCGACCTGCGCAGCCTGACCCACGAACTCAAGGCGCTGGGCGCGCACAACCTCAACCCCGGGCGGCCCGACGGCCTGACCGGGCGCCAGCGCATCCGCGCGCTGGTCGCCGCCTACGAGCGTTTCCGCCAGCCCGAGGGGCTGCCCGCTACCTACCGCGTCGTCTTCGGCGTGCTGCGCAAGGATTCCTGAACCATGCCGGCGTTCTTCGTCACCGGTACCGACACCGAGATCGGCAAGACCACCATCGCCGCCGGCCTGCTCCACGCGGCCCGGAGTGCCGGCCTGAGCACCGCCGCGGCGAAGCCGGTGGCCTCCGGCTGCGAGCCCACGGCGCAAGGCCTGCGCAATGGCGACGCGTTGGTGTTGCTCGGCCAGTGCTCGCTGGCGCTGGCCTACGAGCAGGTCAACCCGCTGGCCTTCGCACCGGCCATCGCCCCGCACCTGGCGGCGCGCGAGGCTGGCGTCGAACTGAGCGCCGCACGCTTGCACGAGGCGGTGCGCGAGGTGCTGGCGCTACAGGCCGACTTCACCCTGGTGGAGGGCGCCGGCGGATGGCGCGTGCCGTTGCTGGGCCGCGAGAACCTGTCCGACCTGGCGCGCCTGCTGGCGCTGCCGGTGGTGCTGGTGGTCGGCGTGCGCCTGGGCTGTATCAACCATGCGCTGCTCAGCGCCGAGGCGATCCTGGGCGACGGCCTGGCGCTGGCCGGCTGGGTGGCCAACGTCGTCGACCCGGCTACCTCGCGCCTGGAAGAGAACCTGGCGACCCTCGCCGAACGCCTGCCGGCGCCCTGCCTGGGTCGGGTACCGCGCCTGGAGGAAGCCACTCCCGCGGCCGTGGCCGCACACCTCGACCTGCGGCCCCTGGGTATCGGGCTATAAACAGCGGGCCGTCCATAACCAACGGGCGGTACCCAGCGCCGGCCAAGTCTGCTTGAATAGAAGCCACTTGCTATCGCAGTGGCGCGTGCGCGTCCCCAGGAGTAGAGGGTGGAAATTTCCGGCAACGCTTTCGTCAGTGGCCTCAACGCGGTGCAGTCGGGCAGCGCCCGCGTCGCCCAGGCCGGCAGCGAGATCGCCCGCAATACCGTGGAGGCCCGTTCGCCCCAGGCCGAGCAGATGGTCGAACTGACCCGCGGCAAGCTCGAGGCGCAGAGCGGCGCCCGGGTCATCGAGGTAGCCGACGAGACCCTCGGTACCCTGATCGATACCCACGCCTGACTTCCTGGCGGCCGGCAGCGGCCGCCCCGATCCTTCCTTTTCCGACTGTCACCCGGCGGCCCCTGAAGCCTGCCGGGCGCTTCGCCATGGGCTTTACTGAGAGAGACGAAAGTGCTTTGGAAGGACGTGGTTGCCAGTGATTTCGGGCATGACCGAGCGGTCGGTTCGGATGCTTGACAAGGGATTGGCGTAAACGTATGTTTCAAACGCCTGTTTGAGAGTCGGGACGCATGAGTGCGTCCGGCAAGGCGACCGGGAGCGATCCCGCACTGCGACCGCAGACTCTGGACATCCGTCCGGTCGCCGATTAACCAGAACCCTTCGTAGAGGTTGACTGCTATGCCTGATTACAAGGCCCCCTTGCGTGATATCCGTTTCGTTCGCGACGAGCTGCTGGGCTACGAAGCGCACTACCAGAGCCTGCCGGGCGCCGAAGACGCGACTCCCGACATGGTCAACGCCATCCTCGAGGAAGGTGCGAAGTTCTGCGAACAGGTGATCGCTCCGCTGAACCGTGTCGGCGACCTGGAAGGCTGCACCTGGAGCGCCGACGGCGTGAAGACCCCGACCGGCTTCAAGGAGGCCTACCAGCAGTTCGTCGAAGGCGGTTGGCCGAGCCTGGCCCATGACGTCGAGCACGGCGGCCAGGGTCTGCCGGAATCCCTCGGCCTGGCCATCAGCGAGATGGTCGGCCAGGCCAACTGGTCCTGGGGCATGTACCCGGGCCTGTCCCACGGCGCCATGAACACCCTGCATGCCCACGGCACCGCCGAGCAGCAGGCAACCTACCTGACCAAGCTGGTCTCCGGCGAGTGGACCGGCACCATGTGCCTGACCGAGCCGCACTGCGGCACCGACCTGGGCATGCTGCGCACCAAGGCCGAGCCGCAGGCCG
This sequence comes from Pseudomonas sp. 203-8, assembly GCF_020708595.1. Lineage (NCBI taxonomy): Bacteria > Pseudomonadati > Pseudomonadota > Gammaproteobacteria > Pseudomonadales > Pseudomonadaceae > Pseudomonas > Pseudomonas sp. 203-8. The sequence continues at coordinate 265,710 of NZ_JAJFDF010000008.1, forward strand.
ACGGTAGCTACAAGGTCACCGGCACCAAGATCTTCATCTCCGCCGGCGAGCACGACATGGCCGACAACATCGTCCATATCGTCCTGGCCCGCCTGCCCGACGCCCCGCAGGGCACCAAGGGCATCTCGCTGTTCATCGTGCCGAAGTTCCTGCCCAACGCCGAAGGCAACGCCGGCGAGCGCAACGCGGTTTCCTGCGGTTCCATCGAGCACAAGATGGGCATCCACGGCAACGCCACCTGCGTGATGAACTTCGACGCCGCCACCGGCTTCCTGATCGGCCCGCCGAACAAGGGCCTGAACTGCATGTTCACCTTCATGAACACCGCTCGCCTGGGTACCGCGCTGCAAGGCCTGGCCCATGCCGAAGTCGGTTTCCAGGGCGGCATCGCCTATGCTCGCGAGCGTCTGCAGATGCGCTCGCTGACCGGTCCGAAGGCGCCCGAGAAGCCCGCCGACCCGATCATCGTGCATCCTGACGTGCGCCGCATGCTGCTGACCATGAAGGCCTTCGCCGAAGGCAACCGCGCGATGCTGTATTTCGCCGCCAAGCAGGTCGACATCGTCCAGCGCAGCCAGGACGAAGAGCAGAAGAAAGCCGCCGACTCGATGCTGGCCTTCCTCACGCCGATCGCCAAGGCGTTCATGACCGAAGTCGGCTTCGAGTCCGCCAACCACGGCGTGCAGATCTTCGGCGGCCACGGTTTCATCGCCGAGCACGGCATGGAGCAGAACGTCCGCGACAGCCGCATCTCGATGCTGTACGAAGGCACTACCGGCGTTCAGGCCCTCGACCTGCTGGGTCGCAAGGTGCTGATGACCCAGGGCGAGGCGCTGAAGGGCTTCACCAAGATCGTGCACAAGTTCTGCCAGGCCAACGAAGCCAACGAAGCCGTCAAGGAATTCGTCGCTCCGCTGGCACAGCTGAACAAGGAGTGGGGCGACCTGACCATGAAGGTCGGCATGGCCGCCATGAAGGATCGCGAGGAAGTCGGCGCCGCTTCGGTGGACTACCTGATGTACTCCGGCTACGCCTGCCTGGCCTACTTCTGGGCCGACATGGCGCGCTTGGCCGCCGAGAAGCTGGCCGCCGGCACCGGCGAGGAAGCCTTCTACAAGGCCAAGCTGCAGACCGCGCGCTTCTACTTCCAGCGCATCCTGCCGCGTACCCGCGCCCACGTCGCCGCCATGCTGTCCGGCGCCAACAACCTGATGGAGATGGCCGAGGAAGATTTCGCCCTCGGTTACTGATGGCACGGGCCGCTGGCGGCCCGTTCCCCAGGTGAGAAAGAGCCCGCCCTTCGGCGGGCTTTTTCATGCCTGCGATCCGCTGCATCCTGGCCTTCCGACCTCGGGGTTATGGCGTTGCATTCAGCGTCCGCAGCGTGATTGTAGGCGCCCGCCCGGCGCAGTAGCTTCGAGGGATTCGCGCCTGTGGGGCGCCCCTGCCGAGGAGAACAGAGATGCCGGAATACAAGGCTCCGCTGCGCGACATGCGCTTCCTGATCGATGAGGTATTCGACTTCCATGGGCGCTACCAGGCGCTCGGCGCCAGCGACGCGACCCCGGACATGGTGGCGGCGATCCTCGATGAAGGGTCGAAATTCTGCGAACAGGTTCTGGCGCCGCTGAACCGCTCCGGCGACGAAGAGGGCTGCCACTTCGACAACGGCGTGGTGACCACGCCCAAGGGTTTCAAGGAAGCCTATGCACAGTACGTCGAGGGTGGCTGGAACGGTGTCGCCAGCGATCCCGCGTACGGCGGCCAGGGCCTGCCGCACTCGCTGGGTCTGCTGCTCAGCGAGATGATCGGCGCCAGCAATGTCTCCTGGGGCATGTACCCGGGCCTGACCCGCGGCGCCATGTCGGCGATCCACGCCCACGGCAGCCAGGCGCAGAAGGACCTCTACCTGGCGCGGATGACCGCCGGCACCTGGACCGGCACCATGTGCCTGACCGAGCCGCACTGCGGCACCGACCTGGGCATCATCAAGACCCGCGCGGTGCCGAACGCCGACGGCAGCCATGCGATCAGCGGGACGAAGATCTTCATCTCCGCCGGCGAGCACGACCTGAGCGAGAACATCGTCCACCTGGTGCTGGCCAAGCTTCCCGATGCGCCGGCCGGGACCAAGGGTATCTCGCTGTTCATCGTGCCGAAGTTCCTACCCGACGCCGAAGGTAACGTGGGCGCGCGCAATGCGGTCTCCTGTGGCTCCATCGAGCACAAGATGGGGATCAAGGCCTCGGCCACCTGTGTGATGAACTTCGACGGCGCCACCGGCTACCTGATCGGCGAGCCGAACAAGGGCCTGCACTGCATGTTCACCATGATGAACCACGCCCGTCTGGGCACCGGCATGCAGGGCCTGTGCCTTGGCGAGACCAGTTACCAGGGCGCCGTGCGCTACGCCCGGGAGCGCTTGCAGATGCGCTCGCTGACCGGGCCGAAGGCGCCGGACAAGCCGGCCGACCCGATCATCGTGCACCCCGACGTGCGGCGCATGCTGCTGACCATGAAGGCGTTCAACGAAGGCAACCGCGCGCTGGCCTACTTCACCGCCCAGTTGCTCGACACCGAGCACCTGTCGCAGGACGCCGCCGAGCGCGAGCGGGCCGCCGACCTGCTGGCCTTCCTGACGCCGATCTGCAAGGCCTTCATGACCGAGACCGGGCAGGAGGTGACCAACCTCGGCATGCAGGTCTACGGCGGCCACGGCTACATCCGCGAGTGGGGCATGGAGCAGTTGGTCCGCGATTGCCGCATCGCACAGATCTACGAAGGCACCAACGGCATCCAGGCCCTCGACCTGCTCGGCCGCAAGGTACTGGGCAGCCAGGGCAAGCTGTTGCGCGGTTTCACCAAACTGGTCCACCAGTTGTGCCAGGCCCAGGCCGAGCATCCGCAACTGAAGGGACAGGTCGCGCAACTGGCGGCGCTGAACGCGCAGTGGGGCGAACTGACCCAGCAGGTGGGCCTGGCGGCGATGAAGAATGCCGACGAAGTGGGCGCCGCCTCGGTGGACTACCTGATGTTCTCCGGCTACGTGACCCTGGCCTATTTCTGGTTGCGCATCGCCCTGGTGGCGCGCGAGAAGCTGGATGCCGGCAGCGGCGAGGCCGCGTTCTACGAAGCCAAGCTGGCCACCGCCGACTTCTACTTCAGTCGCCTGCTGCCGCGCACCGCGGCGCACGCCGCGGCGATCCAGGCCGGCGCGGCGGGCCTGATGAGCCTGTCGGCGGAGCAGTTTTCGCTCTAGCGGCTGCCGGGGCAGGGGCGCGGCGCTTCTTCCCCCCGGTTTCTCCCCCACCCGCCGGGCCCGTCGGACTCCCGGCGAACTCGCTCGAGCCCGCGAAAAGCGGGCTTTTTCATGCCTGTCGCATAGAAGACCGATATAGACTTAATGGTCACGACGTGACGCTACAAGTCCGAAATGTTGGTGGTGTAGACTCGGCCGCGGCACGCCTTTCGTGCCTCCATTTTGTTGCCGCTGGCCCCCGGCCGGCGATCGGTACGATCGAGGATTCCCCCACATGGCTGATTACAAAGCTCCGCTGCGCGACATGCGCTTCGTCCTCAATGAGGTGTTCGAGGTCTCCCGGCTCTGGGCGCAACTGCCGGCGCTGGCCGACGTGGTCGACGCCGAGACCGCCGCGGCGATCCTCGAAGAGGCCGGCAAGGTCACCGCCGGTACCATCGCCCCGCTGAACCGTCCGGGCGACGAGGAAGGCTGCCAGTGGAACGCTGGCGCGGTGAGCACCCCGGCCGGCTTCCCCGAGGCCTACCGGACCTACGCCGAAGGCGGCTGGGTCGGCGTCGGCGGCGATCCGGCCTACGGCGGCATGGGTATGCCCAAGGTGATCTCGGCGCAGGTCGAGGAACTGGTCAACTCGGCCAACCTGTCGTTCGGCCTGTACCCGATGCTGACCGCCGGCGCCTGCCTGGCGCTCAATGCCCATGCCAGCGACGAACTGAAGGACAAGTACCTGCCGAACATGTACGCCGGTATCTGGGCCGGTTCCATGTGCCTGACCGAGCCGCATGCCGGCACCGACCTGGGCATCATCCGCACCAGGGCCGAGCCGCAGGCCGACGGCTCCTACAAGATCAGCGGGACCAAGATCTTCATCACCGGCGGCGAGCATGACCTGACCGAGAACATCATCCACCTGGTGCTGGCCAAGCTGCCCGACGCCCCGGCCGGGCCGAAGGGCATCTCGCTGTTCCTGGTACCGAAGGTGCTGGTCAATGCCGACGGTTCGCTGGGCGAGAAGAACAGCCTGGGTTGCGGCTCCATCGAGCACAAGATGGGGATCAAGGCCTCGGCCACCTGCGTGATGAACTTCGACGGAGCTACCGGTTGGCTGGTGGGCGAGGTCAACAAGGGCCTGGCGGCGATGTTCACCATGATGAACTACGAGCGCCTTGGCGTCGGCATCCAGGGCCTGGCCACCGGCGAGCGCTCCTACCAGAGCGCCATCGAATATGCCCGCGAGCGTATCCAGAGCCGCGCGCCGACCGGCCCGGTGGCCAAGGACAAGGCCGCCGACCCGATCATCGTGCACCCCGACGTGCGTCGCATGCTGCTCACCATGAAGGCGCTGAACGAAGGCGGCCGCGCCTTCTCCAGCTACGTCGCGATGCAGCTGGACACCGCCAAGTACAGCGAAGACGCGGTCACCCGCAAGCGCGCGGAAGAGCTGGTGGCGCTGCTGACCCCGGTGGCCAAGGCATTCCTCACCGACATGGGGCTGGAAACCACCATCCATGGCCAGCAGATCTTCGGTGGCCACGGCTTCATCCGCGAATGGGGCCAGGAGCAACTGGTGCGCGACTGTCGCATCACGCAGATCTACGAAGGCACCAATGGCATCCAGGCGCTCGACCTGGTGGGGCGCAAGGTGATCGGCAGCGGCGGCGCCTTCTCCCGTCACTTCACCGACGAGATCAAGGCCTTCGTCGCTTCCGCCGACGAGGCCCTGGGCGAGTTCAGCAAGCCGCTGGCGGCCGCCGTGGAGAACCTGGAAGAGCTGACCGCCTGGCTGCTCGACCGCGCCAAGGGAAATCCCAACGAGATCGGCGCGGCGTCGGTCGAATACCTGCATGTGTTCGGCTACACCGCCTATGCCTACATGTGGGCATTGATGGCGCGCACCGCGCTGGCCAAGCAGGGCGAGGACGACTTCTACGCCAGCAAGCTGGGTACCGCGCGCTTCTACTTCGCCCGCCTGCTGCCGCGCATCCATTCCCTGAGCGCCTCCGTGCGCGCCGGCAGCGAGTCGCTGTACCTGCTGGACGCCGAGCAGTTCTGAGGCCTGGCGCCTGAGACGGAAAGCCCCGCGATGCGGGGCTTTTTTCTGGGCGCCGGGGGCTCGGCGCGCGGGACGGGTGGGGGGGATATCCGCTTGCGGCTATCCGCCATTCCCAGGGTTTTCTCGGGGCCGTGATGGGACAGGGTGATCGGCGGATAACGCCGTTGGCGTTATGCGCCCTGCGGCTCCTCGCGCGGGACGGGCGGTAGGGCGAATAACCGCTTGCGGTTATCCGCCATTCCCGTGGTTTTTCTCGTGCCGTGAGGGGACAGGGTTGTCGCGGTCCGTCGCGGAGGATACGGGGATATCCGTTGATGGCGTCTCGACCGCCTCAGTGCGAGGTTCCCTCCGCATAGCCGATCTTGTTGCCGACGTTGTACTTGCCCGACGGCTTGTTCATCGGCAGTCGCTTCACTTCCTCCAGGCTGTGCGCGTCGTAGACCACCAGCGCGCCGTCGCGGTCCCAGACGCTGAGCAGGGCGTAGCGGCCGTCGCGGGTGAACTCGACGTGGCCGGCCACCTTGCCCGGGCTGGGGCGCAGGCGATGGGCGATTTCCAGGGTCTGCTTGTCGATCAGCAGGATCTCGTCGTGTTTCTTGCCAAGGAAGGTATCGGTCCAGGCGTAGGGCGAGTCGGCATGGCTGCGCATGAAGAAGCCGGGGCCGTCGGTGACGATTTCCTTCAACGGCTTCCAGTTTTGCAGGTCGATCACCGAGATCACCCCGCGGCTGATGTTCGGCGTAGCGAACACCCAGCGCCCGTCGCGCTTCCAGTAGATGCCCGAGCCGAGGTGCGGCATGCCCGACAGCGGGATCGAGGCGACCCGCGCGCCGCTGTCCAGCTCGATCACCTCGCCGCCCCTGGCCTGCCGCGAGCTGCCCAGCAGGTAGCGGTAGTCGGGGCTGAAGGAGAAGTCGTCGAGGTAGTCGGCCACCGCCAACCGTTTCGGCGCGGCCGGCTTGCCGTTGGCATAGGGCAGCTCCCACAGCTCGTGGACGTCCTTCAGGGCGACCACGAAGCTGTGTCGCGGCGGTGCCGTGTATACCGCGCTGACCCGCGAGGCCTGGCCCTGGGCGTCGGCCGCCGGGATGACCTGCACCAGGGACAGGTCGCGGGCGTCCAGCAGCACCAGGTTGCCGGGCAGGTAGTTGCCCACCAGGACCCAGCGCCCGTCGTCGCTGACCGCCAGGTTGCGCGTGTTGAGGCCGGCGCGGACCTCGGCGACCACCTTCAGGTTGTACAGGTCGTAGAGGGTTACCCAGCCGTCGCGCGAGGCGAAGTACACCAGGCGCCCGTCCGGGGAGAACTTCGGACCTCCGTGCAGGGCGTAGCGCGAGGGGAAGCGGGCGATGGGCTCGAAGCGATCGCCGTCGAGGATGGTCACGTGGTGGTCGCCGGACTCCACCACCACGAACAGGTTCAGCGGGTCGGCCTCGAAGCGGGGCCTGGACGGCAGGGTGGCGAGGGGATGCGGCTGAACCTGGCTGGCCCGGATGTCCTCGGCGCTCCACTGCGGTTCGCGCGGCGGCGCCTGGTAGAGATAGGCGACCAGGGCGTCCGCCGCGGCGTCGTCCAATTGACCGGCAAAGCCGGCCATCTGGGTTGCCGGGCGACCGTGCAGGATCACCTCGCGGGCCTGCGCCGGCTTCAGCCGCGAAAGGCTTTCCGGGAGCAGGGTCGGGCCGCTGCCGCCGAGCCGTCCGGCGCCGTGGCAGGCCTGGCAGTGCTGGCGGTAGAGCGCTTCCCCCGGCGCTTCGCCGGCCTGTGCGAGGGCGCCGAGGAGCAGGCCGAGGGCGAGGCCGATCAGGCGCATGCGACGGCCTCGCGGCTGACCGGCGAGCCGGCGCCCAGGTATGACGGATGCGCCATCGCGCGCTCGGCGAAGAGCGCGACCACCTGGCCGACGACGATCAGCGTCGGCGGCTTCAACTGGTAGCGTCGCGCCAGCGCCGGCAGCTCGGCAAGGGCGCCGCGGGTCACCTGCTGGCCCGCCTGGGTGCCCTGGCTGACCAGCGCCGCCGGGGTGTCGCTGGCGAGGCCGTGCTCGACCAGGCGCGCGGCGATCTCGGCGAGGTTGCCCAGGCCCATGTAGAACACCAGGGTCTGCTTGCCACGCGCCAGGCCGGCCCAGTCGAGGTCGAGGCGGCCGTCGTTCTGCAGGTGGCCGGTGACGAAGGTGCAGGACTGGGCGAGGTCGCGGTGGGTCAGCGGGATGCCGGCGTAGGTACTGCAACCGGAGGCGGCGGTGACGCCGGGGACCACCTGGCAGTCGACGCCGGCTTCGAGCAGGCGCTCCAGCTCCTCGGCGCCGCGACCGAAGATGAACGGGTCGCCGCCTTTCAGGCGGACCACCCGGCGTTGCTGCCGGGCCAGGCGCACCAGCAGCTCGTTGATTTCTTCCTGCGGCAGGCTGTGGTGGCCGCAGCGCTTGCCGACGTAGATGCGCTGGCAGCTTTCCGGCAGAAGGGCGATCAGCTCGCGGGCGACCAGGCGGTCGTAGACCACCACCTCGGCCTGTTGCAGCAGGGCCCAGGCGCGCAGGGTGAGCAGGCCCGGATCGCCGGGGCCGGCGCCGACCAGGGCGACGCTGCCGGCAGGGAAATCGACATCGAGGAGGGACGGCGGAATCACGGTAGTGTTCATGAGGCTTTCCTTAGACGGCGTGCAGCGCGATGCGCTCGAGGCCGATTTCCTGATCGCTGAGGTAGCAGCCGGGGTCTTCGCCCCAGAGTTCTCCGCCGGCCCAGGCGCGGGTGCGGGTGTTGCCGTTGCAGATGTCCAGCCAGCGGCATTGGCTGCAGCGCCCGACCACCGGTCGCGGGCGCTGGCGCAGTTGCAGGAGCAGCGGGTCGGGGCGCTCGAACCAGAAGTCGGCGAAGCGCTGATGGCGGATGTTGCCGACGCTGTGGTGCCACCAGTAGCTGTCCGGATGCACCTCGCCGGTGTTGTCGATGTTGGCGATGCCCTCGCCCGAGGCGTTGCCGCCCCAGTCCAGCAGCAGCTCGCAGAGACGCGCCAGTTGCTGCGGGCGGCGGCGCTTGAGCCAGTCGAGGAGAAGGATCGCGTCGGCGTCGTTGTTGCCGGTGACGAAGTCGCTGTCGCGCCCCTGCCGGATGTCCTCGTCGGCCCGTTCGAAGAGCAGCGCGAGGGCCTCGCGGGTGCGCCGGTGGTGGGCGTCGAGGGCGCGGCTGCGGCGGCCGCGGCCACTGTAGTTGAGGTGCGAGAGGTAGAACTTCTGCACGTCGAGTTCGCGCATCAGGTCGAGCAGTGCCGGTAGTTGCGCGGCGTTCTCCTCGGTCAGGGTGGTGCGCATGCCGACGCGGATATCCGCCTCGCGGCACAGGCGCATGGCCGCCAGCGCGGCGTCGAAGCTGCCCTGCTTCTGGCGGAAGCGGTCGTGGGTCTCGCGCAGGCCGTCGAGGCTGATGCCGACGTAGTCGAAGCGGGCCTCGGCGACGCGCTGGATGTTGCCTTCGTCGATCAGCGTACCGTTGCTCGACAGCGCCACGAACATCCCGGCCTGGCGCGCATGGGCGGCGATCTCGAAGAGGTCCGGGTGCATCAGCGGCTCGCCGCCGGAGAGGATCAGCACGCGCACTCCGGCGGCGCGCAGGTCGTCGATGCCGCGAAGGATTTCCGCGGTCTCCAGCTCGCCACGGAAGTCGCTGTCGGCGGAGGTGGAGTAACAGTGCTTGCAGGTCAGGTTGCAGCGCCGCAGCAGGTTCCAGATCACCACCGGGGCGCGCCTGCCGCCGGCGCGGCGCGGCGTCGGCGCGTCCTCGGCGAGGCTGCGCAGGTAATGGCTGATCCTCAGCATGGACGTTCCTCCTTCTGCGCCAGGCGCAGGCCGGTCTTCTTCAGGATGCGGCTGCTCACCAGCATCTCGTCGGCGCGACAGTCCTCGCCGAGCAGCAGGCGGATCTGCTGGCGATAGCCTTCGATCTCCGCTTCGCTGCGGCCGTGAACCATGGCGAACAGGTTGTAGCGCCACTGCGGCAGATGGCGCGGGCGCCGGTAGCAATGGCTGACGAAGGACAGCCCGCCGACCAGCCGGCCGAGGCGTTCGATGCGTTCGTCGGCGACGTCCCAGACGGTCATGCCGTTGTGCCGGTAGCCAAGGCGATAGTGGTTGGGCACCGCGGCGATGCGCCGGATCACCCCGGCGTCGCGCAGGCGCTTCAGCAGCGCCAGGGTCTCCGCCTCGCTCAGCCGCAGTTGCGCGGCGATCCACGCCCAAGGGTCGGCGACCAGCGGCAGGCCGGCCTGGGTCAGCTCGATCAGGCGGCGGGCGAGCAGGGCGTCAGAGGGGGAAATGCAGGCCGACATGGTAGGTCGCCTCCTTGGGCAGGTCGAGTACCGCCAGCCCGCTCTCGCGCTCCAGCCGTGCGAGGGTCTCGGCGACCTCCGCCGGGCTGTCGCAGGCGACCACCAGCCACATGTTCAGGGCGTGCTCGCGACGGTAGTTGTGGGCGACCTGCGGCCAGCCGGCGAGCAGCGCGGCGATCTCTTCGAAACGCGCCTCCGGCACGCTCATGGCGGCCAGGGTGAAGGCACCGCCGAGGGGCTCGATATCGAACAGCGGACCGAAGCGGGTCAGGGTGCCGTCGTCGAGCAGGTCGTCCAGGCGGCGCAGGATGTCTTCCTCGCGGCAATCCAGCTCGGCGGCGAGCAGCGCGTAGGGATGCGGCTCCAGCGGCAGGCCGTGTTGCAGGCGGTTCAGCAGGCGCCGGTCGAACTCATCCATGGCGGCGCTCCAGGTCGGCCGGCGGCGCGGTGTAGCGGCCGCCGCACTGCTTGTAGGCGCGCAGGCTGAACAGCCAGCGGTGCGGTGTCTGGCGCAGGGCGTGGCGCTCCAGCAGGGCCTCGATCTGGCGTTCCACTTCGCCGCGCTCGCGGCCGTGGATCATGCAAAACAGGTTGTATGGCCACATCGGCAGGCGACGCGGGCGGCGGTAACAGAGCGAGACGATCGTTTCGTGGGCGAGGGCGCGGCCGACGGCGTCGACCTCCGCGTCGGCGACGTCCAGCACCAGCATGGCGTTGGCGGTATAGCCCAGGGCGCGGTGGTGGAGGATCACTCCGAAGCGGCGGAACAGGCCGTCTTCGTCCCAGCGGCGGACCTGTTCCAGCACTTCGTCTTCGCCGGCGCCGATGCGTTCGGCGAGCACCCGGTAGGGCCGGCTGGCCAGCGGCAGGCCCTGTTCCAGCAGGTAGCGCAGGTGTTGCCGCTGCGGCGCGGCGAGGGGTTCGACGGGGTTCATCGGCTGGCCTCCAGGGGAAACGCGAGGTCGATGCAGTAGGCTTCCTGCATCGGCAGGTCGAGGGGTTGCAGGCCGGTGTCGGCGGCGATCTCCGCCAGTACCCGGTCGAGTTGCGCGCGGTCGCCGGCGGTGAGCACGAACCACAGGTTGTAGCGGTGTTCGCGCTGGTAGTTGTGGTTGACCTCGGCGTACTGGCTGATGCGCTCGGCGACCCGTTGCAGACGCTCCTCGGGCACCGCCAGGGCAGCCAGGGTGCTGGCCCCGGCGCGTTGGTGGCGGAGCACCGGGCCGACCCGCGACAACGCGCCGTCGGCTTCCAGGCGACGCAGCCGTTCGAGCACCTCGGCTTCGCTGCAACCCAGGGTCTCGGCCATCCGCCGATAGGGTTCCGCGCAGATCGGCAGGCCTTTCTGGTAGCGGGCGAGGAGGCGGCGGGAGAGGTCGTCCATGGTGCCTCCTAGAGTCCGATGTGCTGGGCGCGGTGGCTGAAGAAGATGCCGCTCGGGCTGCGGGCCGGAAGGCTGCCGATGCGCTTCAGGCGGTACGGGTCCCAGACCTGCAACTGGTCGGCGTCGCGCACCGAGATCCAGACCTGGTCGCCGCGCCCGCTGAATTCCATGTGCAGTACGCCGGGGCCAGGGCGCAGGGTTTCGATCACTTCGTGGGTCTCGCTGTCGATGACCTGCACCTTGTCGTTGTCCGGGTAGGCGAAGTTGACCCAGATCTGCCGGTCGTCCGGTCGAGTCATGACGAACACCGGCTGGCCGGCGACGTCGATGGCGTCGGTCTGCTTCCAGTCGCGCGCGTCGAGCACCAGCACCTGGTGATGGCCGACCGCCGGGACGAAGGCCTGGTCGCTGGCGATGGTCCAGCCCTCCAGGTGCGGCATCTTGTACACCGGCAGCTTGCGTTGGCCGCGGCCGTAGTCGCCGAGTACGCGCCTGACGCCGCGCTCCGGGTGCCAGAGGTCGAGCTGGGCCATGCCGTCCTCGCCGAACAGCCCGGCCATGTAGTAGCGCCCGTCGGGGCTGATGAGGGCGTCGTAGGGTTGCTTGCCGATATCGCGGAAGCGGGTCAGGTGCGGCGTGTCGCCCTGGCTGAAGTCGGCGATCCAGATCTCGCCGCTGTCGAACAGGCTGAACACGAAGCGCTGCCCGGGCGCGTCGACCAGGCCGACCACCCGGGAGTTCCTGTCCTGGCCGGGGAGGCGGGTGGCGGGAATCTCGGCGACCAGCTCCAGGGTGCGGCTGTCGAACACCTTGACCCCGCCCGGCTCGTAGTTGGATACCGCGACCAGCCGACCGTCCTGGCTGATCGCTCCGCCGATGCTGTTGCCGCCCTGGATCAGGCGCTTGTCGATGCGCTGGGCCAGCAGGTCGAGCTTGGTCAGGCCGCCGTCGCGACCGAATACGTAGGCGTAGCGCTGGTCGCGGGAGAACACCAGGGAGGCGTGGGACAGGTCGCCGAGGCCTTCGACCCGCGCCAGCGAGGTCTTCGCCGTGCCGTCGAGGATCTGCACGCTGCCGTCGGCGCGTTCGATCAGCACGCCGAGGTCGCCGCTGCCGCGCAAGGGCGGCTGCTGGCTACAGCCGGCGAGCAGGGCGAGGAAAAGCGGCGCGAGGGGACGCAGGTTCATGGGGCGATCTCTCCTTCGATCAGGCGGTCCACCAGCCAGCCGGCGTCGTCTTCGCTGAGCAGGCCGGCCCAGGGGGGCATCGGGGTTTGCGGACGGCCCATGAGCACGGTGGCGACCAGCGATTCGCGCGGCTTGCCGCGCAGGGCCTCGGGGGTCAGCGCCGGGCCGAGGCCGCCGGTCAGGCGCAGGCCGTGGCAGGAGCCGCAGTCCTGCAACAGCAGGTGACGCAACTGGGCCTGGCGACGGGCATCGGGATGCTCGTCGGCCAGGCCCGGAAGAGGACAGGCGAACGTCAGCGCGAGGGCCAGCCACAAGGCGTGGCTGGCGGCGCGCCGGAAGTCCGGAGGGGCGTTCATTTCTGCGACAGGACCCACTTCGCCAGGGTCTGCGCCTCGTCGTCGCTGACCGCGTTCGGCGGCATCGGGATCGGGCCCCAGACGCCCTGGCTGCCGTTCTTGATCCGCTGCGCGAGTTCCGCTTCGGCGCCGGCCTGGCCGGCGAACTTGGCGGCGACGTCCTTGTAGGCCGGGCCGACCATCTTGGTGTCGATGGCATGGCAGGCCACGCAGCCCTTGTTCTTGAACAGCACTTCGGGGTCTTCGGCCCAGGCGCCCTGGGCGAGCAGGGTGCCGGTGGCGAGCAGCGAAAGCAGTGCGTACGGTTTCATCACGGTTCCTCGTAGGGGGGAGCGTGCGGGGCGTGCCCCGCACGCGGGTCTCAGTACACGTCGTGCTGGGTGTTGTAGACGTTGAACTTACCGGTCGGGGTGATCAGCCGCGGGTCCTTGACCACGGCCTTGAGCTTCAGGGTCTTGTCGTCCACCACCACCAGCGCGGAGCTGTCGTTCTTGCCGTTCCACACCGAGAACCAGACTTCATCGCCGCGCTTGTTGTACTCGGGCTGCACCACCCGCTTGGCGCCTTCGCCGAGATCGGCCCATTCGGCGATCGGCAGCACCTGGTACTTGGCGTCGAGGTTCTTCAGGTCGAACACCGCGACGCTCTGGCTGATCCTGGCGTCGGGGTTGAAGGTGGTGTCGACGTAGAGGTGCGAGGACTTCGGATGGGTCTTGATGAACAGCGAGCCGCCGCCCTGGCCCTGTAGTTCGGCGACTTTCTTCCAGGCGTACTGCGGATGGTTCTTCGGATCGGTGCCGATCAGCGAGATGCTGCCGTCGCCCAGGTGGCTGGTGCTCCACACCGGGCCGTACTTGGGATGCACGAAGTTGGCGCCACGCCCCGGGTGCGGGGTCTTGCCGACGTCGACCAGGGCCGACAGGCGACGGTCCTTGGAGTCGATCACGGCAACCTTGTTGGAGTTGTTGGCGGCGGTCATGAAGTAGCGGTGGCTGCTGTCCCAGCCGCCGTCGTGGAGGAACGGCGCCGCACCGATGCTGGTGACGGTGAGGTTGTCGATATCCTTGTAGTTGACCAGCAGGACCTTGCCGGTCTCCTTCACGTTGACGATGAACTCGGGGTGCTCGTGGGAGGCGATGATCGCCGCCACGCGCGGTTCCGGGTGGTAGGTCTGGGTGTCTACGGTCATGCCGCGGGTGGAGACGATCTGCTTCGGTTCCAGGGTCTCGCCGTCCATGATCGCGAACTGCGGCGGCCAGTAGGCGCCGGCGATGGTGTAGCGGTCCTCGTAGCCCTTGAACTTGGAGCTTTCCACCGAGCGCGCCTCGATGCCGATCTTGATCTCGGCGACCTTGGTCGGCTCCTTGGCCCACAGGTCGATCATGTCGATCCGCGCGTCGCGGCCGATCACCAGCAGGTAGCGGCCGGAAGCGGACATCCGCGAGATATGCACGGCATAGCCGGTATCGATGACCTTGATGATCTTCTTGCTGTCGCCGTCGACCAGGGCGATCTGCCCGGCGTCGCGCAGGGTCACCGAGAACAGGTTGGGCAGGTCGAGGTCGTTGAGCTGTTTCTTCGGCCGGTCCTCCGGCTTCACCAGCACCTTCCACGATTCGCGCATCTCCGGCATGCCCCACTCCGGCGGTTGCGGCGGGGTGTGCTGGATGTACTTGGCCATCAGGGTGATCTGTTCCTTGCTCAGCTCGCCGGAGCTGCCCCAGTTCGGCATGCCCAGCGGGGTGCCGTAGGTGATCAGCGCTTCCAGGTATTGCTGGCCGCGTTGCTGGGTGATGTCCGGGGTCAGCGGCTTGCCGGTGGCGCCCTTGCGCAGGACGCCGTGGCAACCGGCGCAGCGTTGGAAGTAGATCTGCTTGGCCTCGTTGAACTCGCTTTCACTCATGTCGGGGGCACCGTTGGTGCGCACCACGTGAGCGGGATCGACGGCGGAAGCGGCACCCTGGTATTGCTCGGCGGCTTTCATGTCGTCCTTGGCGTGAGCGGTGGCCAGGCCCAGCAGCGTCAGCGAGGCGAGCAAGGTGCCCACCAGTGGCTTGCCAAATGGCATGGTCTATCTCCTCAGGAGCCCTGCGAGGCGCTCCCTTAGCAGTGTTTTGGGGGTGGCTGCGTCGGGAACTCCCGGGAATTCATGGCGCGAAAGGATCATAGAAAGCAGGGTCTTTACCCTTGCTTGACCGGAATCAAGATTGCGTTGCTTTGCGCTTGTGGCACCTTCCAACTGTGAATAGCGTGCGGTCCTAATCCCTAGCGCAGGAGTAGGACATGCGGGACGCGACACCCTTCTACGAGGCCACCGGCCATGAGATCGAAGTCTTCGAGCGCGCCTGGCGGCACGGCCTGCCGGTATTGCTCAAGGGCCCCACCGGTTGCGGCAAGACCCGCTTCGTCCAGTACATGGCGCGGCGCCTGGAACTGCCGCTGTACAGCGTCGCCTGCCACGACGACCTGGGCGCCGCCGACCTGCTCGGCCGCCATCTGATCGGCGCCGACGGCACCTGGTGGCAGGACGGCCCGCTGACCCGCGCGGTGCGCGAAGGCGGTATCTGCTACCTGGACGAAGTGGTGGAGGCGCGCCAGGACACCACGGTCGCCATCCACCCGCTGGCCGACGACCGCCGCGAGCTGTACCTGGAGCGCACCGGCGAGACGTTGCAGGCGCCGCCTTCGTTCATGCTGGTGGTGTCCTACAACCCCGGCTACCAGAACCTGCTCAAGGGCCTGAAGCCCAGCACCCGGCAGCGTTTCGTCGCGTTGCGCTTCGACTACCCGGCGGCGCAGCAGGAGGCACGCATCCTGGTCGGCGAGAGCGGTTGTGCCGAGACCCTGGCGCAGCGCCTGGTGCAGTTGGGCCAGGCGCTGCGGCGGCTGGAGCAGCACGACCTGGAGGAAGTCGCCTCGACCCGCCTGCTGATCTTCGCCGCGCGCCTCATCGGCGACGGCATGGACCCACGCGAGGCGTGCCGGGTGGCGCTGGCCGAACCGCTCTCGGACGACCCGGCGACGGTGGCGGCGCTGATGGACATCGTCGATCTCCATGTCGCCTGATACCGTCGAGCGGCGCCTGCCCGGCGACCTGGCGATGTGGTTCTTCATCCTCGCCGAACTCAGCGTGTTCAGCCTGCTGCTGCTGGCGTTCGCCGGCGCCCAGGCCTGGCAGCCGGAGCTGTTCCGTGCCGGCCGGGAGCAACTGGATAGCCGCTGGGGCCTGTTGCTGACCGTGGCCCTGCTCAGCTCCGGCTGGCTCGCCGCGCTGGCGGTGCATGCGGTGCGCCGCGGACGGCCGCGCCAGGCGAGCGGCTGGTTGCTGGCGGCGCTGCTGCTGGCGCTGGTCTACGTCGGCCTGAAGCTGCACGAGTACGGGCGGCTCGCCGATCTCGGCCTGGACATCGAGCACGACACTTTCTTCACCCTCTACTGGTGCCTGACCGGCTTCCATTTCCTCCACGTCCTGCTCGGCCTGCTGATCCTCGGCTGGCTGGCGCAGGCCTGCTGGCGCCGGTGTTATACGCCGCAGGCTTGCTCGGGAATGGAGTCGGGAGTGCTCTACTGGCACATGGTCGACCTGGTCTGGGTGCTGCTGTTCCCGCTGGTCTACGTCCTGCAATGAGGTGCCGATGCGAACCCTGACCCTCTGCTGGCTGGCGTTGCTGGCGCTGGCCGTGACCGGTGTGCTGCTGGGCGGCGCCGGCGACTCTCCCTGGCTGTTGGCGGCGGTGCTGGCCTGCGCGGTGGCCAAGGGCTGGCTGATCGGCGAGCGCTTCATGGAGCTGGCCCATGCCCCGGCGCTATGGCGCCGCCTGCTGCTGGCCTGGCCGCTGCTGATGGCCCTGGCGGTGGGCGCTGCGCTGTACCTGGCGCGGATGAATAACTGAGTAAATCGTTCGGGAATCTTGATTGCCATCAAGCGGGTTCGCCGCCGCCGCTTCCTAGAATCGCCGCACCACCCATTCCAGGAGGCCGCATGTCCGAGACCTTTACCAAAGGCATGGCCAGGAACATCTATTTCGGCGGGAGTGTTTTCTTCATCCTGCTGTTCCTGGCCCTGACCTACCACACCGAGAAGACCCTGCCCGAGCGCACCAACGAGGCCGCGATGAGCGCCGCGGTGGTGCGCGGCAAGCTGGTCTGGGAACAGAACAACTGCGTCGGCTGCCACACCCTGCTCGGCGAGGGCGCCTACTTCGCGCCGGAGCTGGGCAACGTGGTCGGACGCCGTGGCGGCGAGGAGGGCTTCAACACCTTCCTCCAGGCCTGGATGAAGATCCAGCCGCTGAACGTGCCGGGCCGCCGCGCCATGCCGCAGTTCCATCTCAGCGAGGGCCAGGTCGACGACCTGGCCGAGTTCCTCAAGTGGAGCTCGAAGATCGATACCAACCAATGGCCGCCGAACAAGGAGGGTTGATGATGTCGCCCAATGGCTCCCTGAAATTCGCCTCGCAGGCGGTCGCCAAACCCTACTTCGTGTTCGCCCTGATCCTCTTCGTCGGGCAGATCCTGTTCGGCCTGATCATGGGCCTGCAGTACGTGGTCGGCGACTTCCTGTTCCCGGCGATCCCCTTCAACGTCGCGCGCATGGTGCACACCAACCTGCTGATCGTCTGGCTGCTGTTCGGCTTCATGGGCGCTGCCTACTACCTGGTGCCGGAGGAGAGCGACTGCGAGCTGTACAGCCCGAAGCTGGCCTGGATCCTGTTCTGGGTATTCGCCGCCGCCGGCGTGCTGACCATCCTCGGCTACCTGCTGGTGCCCTACGCCGGCCTGGCCAGGCTCACCGGCAACGAACTGTGGCCGACCATGGGCCGCGAGTTCCTCGAACAGCCGACCATCAGCAAGGCGGGCATCGTGATCGTCGCCCTGGGCTTCCTGTTCAACGTCGGCATGACCGTGCTGCGCGGGCGCAAGACCGCCATCAGCATGGTCCTGATGACCGGCCTGATCGGCCTCGCCCTGCTGTTCCTGTTCTCCTTCTACAACCCGGAAAACCTCACCCGCGACAAGTTCTACTGGTGGTGGGTGGTGCACCTGTGGGTGGAAGGCGTGTGGGAACTGATCATGGGTGCGATCCTCGCCTTCGTGCTGGTGAAGATCACCGGGGTCGACCGCGAGGTGATCGAGAAGTGGCTCTACGTGATCATCGCCATGGCGCTGATCAGCGGCATCATCGGCACCGGCCACCACTACTTCTGGATCGGCGTGCCCGGCTACTGGCTGTGGCTCGGCTCGGTATTCTCGGCGCTGGAGCCGCTGCCGTTCTTCGCCATGGTGCTGTTCGCCTTCAACACCATCAACCGCCGCCGCCGCGACTATCCGAACCGCGCGGTCGCGCTGTGGGCCATGGGCACCACAGTGATGGCCTTCCTCGGCGCGGGAGTGTGGGGCTTCATGCATACCCTGGCGCCGGTCAACTACTACACCCACGGCACCCAGCTCACCGCCGCCCACGGCCACATGGCCTTCTATGGCGCCTACGCGATGATCGTGATGACCATCATCTCCTACGCCATGCCGCGCCTGCGCGGGATCGGCGAGGCGATGGACAACCGCTCGCAGGTCCTGGAGATGTGGGGCTTCTGGCTGATGACCGTGGCGATGGTGTTCATCACCCTGTTCCTCTCCGCGGCCGGGGTGCTGCAGGTCTGGCTGCAACGGATGCCGGCGGACGGCGCGGCGATGACCTTCATGGCCACCCAGGACCAGCTGGCGATCTTCTACTGGCTGCGCGAAGGCGCCGGGGTGGTGTTCCTCATCGGCCTGGTCGCCTACCTGCTGAGCTTCCGGCGCGGCAAGGCGGCCGCCTGAGATGGCCTTCGCCGTCGAGCTGGAGGAATGGGTCGGCGCCCACTGGCACCGCTTCATCACCCGCCATGCCAGCGGCGAGTTCGAGGCGGCGCGGGTGACCCTGGAGAGCATGCGGCGTCCGCTCGGCATGCTCTTCCGGGCGCTCGGCGGCGCACCGGGGGTAGCCCTCGAGGCGACCCCGGCGCGCCGCCTGCTGCTACGCCGCACCTGGTTGCAGCGGGTCGCCGGGACCTGCGAGCAGGCCCCGGTGTCCTGGTTCAACGGCGACAGCCTGCGCCTGCCGGAATCCCTCGCGGTCTATCCGCAGGCCAAGCTGAACCGCGAACTGTATCGCTGGCTGGCGCTGCTGGCGGCCAGCGCCGGGCCGCTGCGGCACTGGGCCCAGGACAACCAGCGCTGGGCGCGGCAGTTGCTCGATGCCTATCCGGCGCTGCGCCCGCGCTACGCCCGGCTGGTCGCCGCGCATCTGCGCCAGCGCCCGTCGCTGGACGATTGCCCGGCGGCAGACGCCGAACTGGAAATCGCCCTGCGCCGCGCGCTTGCCGAGCCGGGCAGCGTCGAGCGCTTCCCGCGAGTCGAGCGGGCGCCCTGGCCGGTGCCGCTGTGGCTGTATCCCGGCGAGCGCTGGACGCCTTCCGCCAGCGCGGAGGACGGCGAGGAAGCGGCCGCCGGCGCCGGCAAGCGCCAGGTCGCCCGCAGCGGAGCGCGCAAGCGCGCCGAGCGCGTCGAGGAGCGCGACAGCGAGCGCAACCTGCTGCTGTTCCGCCTGGAAAGCCTGCTCAGTTGGTCGGAGCACCTGGCCCTGGACCGCTGTAGCGACGACGAGGACGACCCGGACGGCGCGCGCGTCGCCGAAGACCTCGACTACCTGTCGCTGTCGCGCCAGCGCACGCAGAAGGGCGGCGGCCTGCGCCTGGATCTCGACCTGCCGGCCGCCGACTACGATGACCTGCCGCTCGGCCCCGGGCTGAAGCTGCCCGAGTGGGACTATCGGCAGCAGCGCCTGCTGAGCGACCACGTGCTGCTGCAACCGATGCGGCCGCGCGGCGCGACCAGCGCCAGCCTGCCGGCGCACCTGGAGAAGACCGCGCTGCATCTGCGCCGCCAGTTCGCCTGCCTGCGCGACGGCCGCCAACGCCTGCGCCAGCAGCCGCAAGGCGACGAGATCGATCTCGATGCCTGGCTCGACTTCCAGGTCGAGCGGCGGCGCGGCGGTTCCACCCAGCCAGGCCTGTTCCTCGAACAGCGGCCGCGCCGGCGCGACCTCGCCTGCCTGTTGCTGGCGGACCTGTCGATGTCCACCGAAGCCTACCTCGACGACCAGCGGCGAGTGATCGACAGCATCGTCGACAGCCTGCTGCTGTTCGGCGAGGCGTTGCAGGCACTGGGCGACCCCTTCGCGCTGTACGGGTTTTCCTCGGTGCGCCGGCAGCAGGTGCGCTGGCAGGTGCTGAAGGACTTCGACGAAGGCTACGGCGGCGAGGTCCGCGGTCGCGTGCTGGCGCTCTCGCCGGGCTACTACACGCGGATGGGCGCGGCGATCCGCCGGGCCAGCCAGGTGCTCGGCGGGCAGCCGCAGAAGCGTCGCCTGCTGTTGCTGTTGAGCGACGGCAAGCCCAACGACCTGGACCGCTACGAGGGCCGCTACGGCATCGAGGACACCCGCCAGGCGGTGATCGAGGCGCGCAGCCAGGGACTGGTGCCGTTCTGCATCACCATCGACAAGGAGGCGGCGGACTACCTGCCCTACCTGTTCGGCGCCGACGGCTTCGCGCTGGTCGAGCGCGCCGGGCAGTTGCCCGAGCGCCTGCTCCAGCTCTATCGGCGCCTGCGCCGCTGAGATGCCTCAGGGAGCATCGCGCGGCAACCAGAGCATCATGCCCAGGCAGAACAGCGCCAGCCCGACGCAGAACCAGGCGAAGCGCCGCTGCCGGCGACCCTGGAGCTGGTGCTGGGAAGCGCTGGGCAGCGGCATGCCGCACTGTTCGCAGGCGCTTTCCGCGCCTTCGGTTTCATGGAGGCAATACAGGCATTGGCGCATGGGCGTTCTCGCGGGCTCGACCCCGCCAGCTTGCCGGCGGACGGGCCGTGGCGCGCTTGACCGCGATCAAGCGGCGGCGCTGTTCACTCGAAGCACTCCAGGCGTTCGCGGTCGAGGATGCTGATTTCGCGGCCGTCGAGGTGGATGATGCCCTCGTCGCCGAGGCGGTGCATGATTCGCGAGAAGGTTTCCGGCTGGATCGACAGGTGACCGGCCACCAGTTGCTTGGCCACCGGGATTTCCACCCGGCAGTTCTCCCCCGGCGCGTGGGCGGCGAGGGTCAGCAGGTAGCGCACCACGCGGTGGGTGGCGTTCTTCAGGGAAAGCGTCTCGATCTCGTCGATGCGCTGGTGCAGGCGGGTGCTGAGCTTGGCCAGCAGGGCCAGGGCCAACGGGGTGTTGTCCTGCAACTGGCGCAGGTAGGCCTTGTTGGAGAAACGGAACAGCTGGCTGGGCACCACGGCCTGGGCGGTGGCCACGTAGTTCGGGGTGTCCATGAACATCATCGCCTCGGCGAAGGTGTTGCGTTCGTTGGTCACTTCGAGAATCTTCTCCTGGCCTTCCGGGGTCAGCCGGTAGATCTTCACGCAGCCGGAAATCAGGTAGTAGAAGGCGTGCGCCGGCTCGCCCTGGCGGAACACGTAGGCGCCCTTGTCGAGGTTGACCAGGTCGCTGCTGGCGAGCAGTTCCTGGAGCTGGACGGGAGAAAGCGGTTCGAACAGGTGGTGGCTTTGCAGCAACTGCTGGTGGACGCGCTGGAATTCCATGCTGGGAAGGCTCGCGATGATGAGGGGACTGGCCACTGTAGCGGGCCCGGCGCAGATCATCTTGACGCACGGCAAGCTCCCGGCGGCTGGGTGTTGCCGTCGGTCCGGCGAGCGGAACTATTACAGCGTGTAAGCCAAGGCTTACAAACGGCGGTGGTTTTGGCTGCTTTCTCCCCCTCGCGGAGATGCGTAATCTTCAAACCGTCAGGACATTGCGCAGGAAGCGCCAAAGACAATACGGAAACTCAGGGAATCCACCATGGATGGTGGCGTAGCACGGATGTCAGGATAGAGGTCTGCAAAACCCCGCCCAAAAGGCGGGGTTTTTTATTGCCCGCGAAACACCGCGTCGCTCAGACCACGCCTTCCAGCAGCGAGCGCAGCAGCTCGACGCTGGCGTGCTGGCGCTGCGCGTCGCGGTAGACCAGGCCGACCTTCAGCGGGATGCGCGGTTCGCTGAGCGGTTTCCACAGCAGCCGCTGGTTCGAGTGCATCTGCCGTGCCTTGCCCGGTAGAACGGTGGCGAAGCGGGTCTGCGGCAGGCTGTCGAGAATCCCGCTCATGTGGTTCAGTTCCGCCTGCACCCGCGGCCGCCGGCCGATCGCGGCGAGTTGCTCCTGCCAGATCTGGCGCGCGCGGAACTCTTCGCCGAGCAGCAGCATCGGCAACTCCGCGGCCTGGGCCAGGGACACCTTTCTGAACTCCTTCAACGGGTGTTCCTCGGGGATCACCAGCTGCAATTCGTCCTCGTACAGCTCGACGCTGTGCAAGCCCGGCTGGCGCGGCGGCAGGAAGCCGATGCCGATATCCAGGTTGCCGGTGAGCAGGCGCCGCTCGATGTCGATTCCCGACAGTTCGTAGATCTGCACCCGCAGATGCGGCTGCGCGGCGTGCAGGCGTTCGACCATGTACGGCACCAGGCTGGCGTTGACCGTCTGCAGCACGCCGATCGCCAGGCTGCGCGGGGTCTGCCCGCGGAATACGCGCATCGCCTCGCGGGCCCTTTCCAATCCCTCCAGCAGCGGTACCGCATGGTTGTACAGGGTGTGGGCGGCGACGGTCGGCAGCAGGCGCTTGCCGCTGCGCTGGAACAGCGAGACGTCGAGGTTCTGCTCCAACTGGCGGATCTGCTGCGAGAGGGCCGGTTGCGACAGGGCCAGGCGTTCGGCGGCGCGGCCGACGTGGCCTTCTTCGTAGAGCGCGACGAAATAGCGGAGTTGGCGAAAATCCATAAGCTGTTCTTATCGATGAAACTGGAAAATCGAAATGGAGTGGGTCCCGCGTGAGGCACTAGTCTAGCTGCATTGGCGGTACATCGGGTGGTCGCGGAGCAATGGAGCAGATAGTCGTAAACGGTGTTTTCATAGGTAAAGTCGAAGAAACCTGGGGCGGATTGGTCAGCGCGATCGACAAGCTGCCGGTCGAGCAGGAGTTCTGGCTGGGCCACGATGGCCTGCCCGGCGACGAACAGGCCGACATCCGCCACCACGGCGGCCTCGAGCGCGCTCTCCATCACTATCCCGCCGAGCACTACCGCTACTGGCGCAAGCGCCACCCGCTGAACCGCTGGCAACTGCCGGCGTTCGGCGAGAACATCTCGACCTACGGGATCACCGAAGCCGAGGTCTGCATCGGCGACCAGTTCCATTGGGGCGATGCCCTGCTGGAAGTCAGCCAGCCGCGTTCGCCCTGCTATCGCCAGGGCCAGCGCTGGAATCTTCCCGAGCTGCCCGACGAATTGCAGAGCGGCGGCCGCTGCGGCTGGTTCTATCGGGTCCTGCGCAGCGGCATGGTGACTCCCGGGGACCAGCTGAAGCTGGTCCAGCGGCATTACCCCGAACTGACCGTCGCCCGCCTATTGCAGTGGTATTTCGGCGATCCCCTGGAGCCTCTCGGGTTGCGCCAGATGATGGCCTGCGACGCGCTCTCCCAGCGTTGGCGCAAGACAGCGGCGAAACGCCTGTCCAGCGGCGTGGTGGAAGACTGGGGGCCGCGCCTGCGCGGGCCGTCGGATTACCGGGAGCATGCCTCTTGAGCGACTACCTGATCACCCTGAGCCAGTCCGGCCGGCTGTTGGCCAGCATGACGGTGAGCGCCGCGCGCTTTGCCGAGGTGCGCGAGCTGATGCGCCAGCGCTTCCCCGCCGGCGACGGCTTCGAACTGCGCTTCGAAACGCGCCGGGAAAAGCGTCGGCTGCTGGAGCAGGGGCCACAGGGCGTGCGCCTGCTGGCGGTGGAGTACATGACCGAGGAACTGAAAGATGGCTGATGCGCTGGATAGCCTGCGCCTGATGCGCACCCAGGAACGGCCCGAACAGGTGTTCGTCCGTGGCCAGGGCTCGTGGCTGTGGGACAGCGACGGACGCGCCTTCCTCGACTTCACCCAGGGCCTGGCGGTGAACTGCCTTGGCCACAGTCCCAGCGTGCTGGTCCAGGCCCTGGCCCGGCAGGCGCGGGAGCTGGTCAGCGCCGGCCCCTGCCTGCTCAACCGGCCGGTGCTGGCATTGGCGCAGCGCCTGTGCCTGGCGACCGGCAGCGACCAGGCCTACTTCCTCACCAGCGGCGCCGAGGCCAACGAAGCGGCCATCGCCCTGGCGCGCAAGTGGGGCCGCCTGCATCGCGGCGGCGCGCAACGGATCGTCAGCACTGTCAACAGCATCCATGGACGCACCCCGGGCACCCTGACGGCTTGTGGCAAGCCGGCGCAGCATGGCCTGGAGGGATTTGCCAGGGTGCCGTTCAACGACCTCGACGCCATGGCCGCGGCCATCGACGAAGAGACGGTGGCGGTGATGCTGGAGCCGGTGCAGGGCGATGCCGGGGTGATCCCGGCGACCCTCGACTACCTGCGTGGCATCGAGCGGCTGTGCCGGCAGCGCGGCGTCCTGTTGATCCTCGACGAGGTGCAGACCGGCATCGGCCGCTGCGGCGCGCTGCTGGCGGAGGAACTGTACGGGGTACGCGCCGACATCGTTACCCTCGGCAAGGGCCTCGGCGCCGGGGTGCCGCTGTCGGCGCTGCTGGCGCGTGGCAACGCCTGCTGCTTCGAACCGGGCGACCAGCTTGGCACCCACCACGGCAACGCGTTGATGACCGCTGCCGGGCTGGCGGTACTGAATACCGTGCTGGAGCCGGGTTTCCTGGAGCAGGTGCGCGAGCAGGGCACTCACCTGCGCGATGGCCTGGCCCGTGTCGCGCGTCGCTATGGGCATGGTCCGCTGCGCGGCCAGGGACTGTTCTGGGGGCTGCCGCTGATCGGCCAGCGCGCGCCGGCGGTGGTTCGCGCGGCGTTCGGCGAAGGCCTGCTGATCAACGCGCCGCAGCCGCATTGCCTGCGTTTTTCCCCGGCGTTGACGGTGAGCCGGGCCAACGTCGACGAAATGCTGCGGCGACTGGAGCGGGCCCTGGCCCGGGTCGCCAACCGACACGAGGAGGTGGCCTGATGCGCGCCCTGGTATTGCAACACGTTCCCTTCGAAGGCAGCGCGCGGATCGGCGACTGGATCGGCCGCCACTGCGAGCACGAGCACGTCTGCTACCTCTACGCCGACGCCCACCTGCCTGCGCTGGACAGCTTCGACCTGCTGGTGGTGATGGGCGGGCCGATGAGCGTCTACGACGAAGCGCAATATCCCTGGCTGGTGGCGGAGAAGCGTTTGATCCGCGCGGCGCTGGATGCCGGCAAGAAGGTCCTCGGCATCTGCCTCGGCGCGCAGCTGCTGGCCCAGGCGCTGGGGGCTGCGGTACGCCCGGGACGCCAGGCGGAGATCGGCTGGTGGCCGCTGCACAGGTACAGCCAGGCGCTGGGCTCGCCGCTGGGCGAGCGCCTGCCGGAACGGCTGATGGCGTTCCACTGGCACGGCGAGACCTTCGACCTGCCGGCCGGCAGCGTGCCGCTCTATGGTTCGGCTGCCTGCGCAAACCAGGGCTTCATCTGGAACGAGCAGGCTATCGGCCTGCAATGTCACCTGGAAAGCACCGCGGAGAGCATCGAGGCGCTGCTCGATGCCTGCCCGCAGGACCTGCAACGGGAAGGGGCGGTGCAGAGCGCCGGGAGGATCCGCCAGGGTGTCGCGCATTGCCGCGAGGTGGCGCCGGTGCTGTTCCTGTTGCTCGATTACCTGGCGCATCGGCCGGCGGAGATCGCACGCCGGGCCTGATCGCCAGAAAGATTCCTCTGTCCTCGCATGCGCCTCCGGACGTCGTTTTGGTCCTGTGGGGCGCTTTTTTTATTCTAGGCTGCGTGCTTTCCCAACCAGGGCTCCAGTAGTGCCAGGTCGCGACGCAGGCTTTCGGCGAACAGGTGCAGGCGGGTGGGGTTGTCCAGCTCGCCGGGCTGGATGCCGACGAAGGTGAAGGTTTCGTCGTGCTCTCGGGCGGCGACATTGATACTGACGGTGCCGTCGTAGTGCATCCGGCACTGGCAGTCGTAGCCTTCCAGCGCCTGGTTCAGGCTGCGCTGGATCTCGCCGAGATCGGGGTGCTTGTTCTTGCTCATCGCGTCGCTCATGCAAGGGGATGGGGCTTTCTTCTCGTGCAGGGCGAGTCGGGTGGATGCGTCGACGACCTCGGGACCGAGGGGCGGCGTAGCCTCCCGGCCGGCGCGGCGTCTGGGCTTCCCGCCCGGACATTGCTTCCTGTATCGCCAGGGTAGGGGTGCCTCCGCTATCGTTTCGCGATGCAAATGCACTAGCACCGCTAGTGCAATCGTCACGCGTGCGCGGTCAGGGCGGGCGGGCATCCTTGCTGCCCCCGGAAAATCGCTCCATCCAAGAGGAACAGCATGAACGACCAGGTACTGCGTACCCAGACCGACCGCCGCCAGTTGCAGCAGATCATCGCCGGCCTTACCGAAGGGGTGATCCTGATCGAGCCGGACCAGCGCATCCTCTGGGCCAACGAGGCGGCCCTGGCGATGCACGGCGTCGATTCGCTGGAAGGCCTGGGCGCCGATACCGGCGAGTATCGCGAACGCTTTCGCCTGCGCTACCGCAACAATCATCCGCTGCAGGAGGGGCAGTACCCGGCCGAGCGCCTGGTGGCTGGCGAGTGCTTCAGCGACGTGGTGGTGGAAGTGTTTCCCGCCGCCGACGAGGACACCCGCTGGGTGCACCGCGTGCGCGGGCTGGTGCTGACCACCCCCGAGGACAAGCCCGACTGCCTGGTGCTGATCCTCCACGACGCCACCGAGTGGGCCAGCGCCGAGCAGCGCTTCGAGAAGACCTTCAATGCCAACCCGGCGCCGGCGGTGATCTGCCGGCTCAGCGACTACCGCTACGTGAAGGTCAATGTCGGTTTCCTGGAAATGACCGGCTATGCCCGCGACCAGGTGATCGGCCGTTCGGTGTACGAGCTGGACGTACTCGACCAGGCCGAGCGCCGCGAACTGGCGGTGGAGCGTCTGGGCGCCGGCGAGACCATCCCGCAGATGGAGGCGAGCCTGCGGGTGGCGGAGGGCGGACGCAAGTGCGTGGTGGTCGCCGGGCAGCCGATAGAGGTCGGCGAGGAGGCCTGCATGCTCTTCACCTTCACCGATCTCGAACCGCGGAAGAAGGCCGAGGAGGCCCTGCGCAAGAGCGAGGAGCGCTTCGCCAAGGCCTTCCGCATGGCACCGGTGCCGAGCCTGGTGCTGTGCGGCGACGACCTGCAGGTGCTGGACATCAACCAGGCCTTCAGCGAAACCTTCGGCTACCAGGCCGAGGAACTGCTCGGCGAGTCCACCGTCGCCTGCGGGCTGTGGCAGGACGGCGGCGCCGAGCGCCTGGGCGAGCTGCTGGCGCAGAGCGGCAGCGTGCGCAACGTCCAGCTGCGCCTGCAGCACAAGGATCGCAACGGCCTGGACTGCCTGGTCTCGGCCGAGGCGGTGAGCCTCAACGAGCAGGACTGCGTGCTGGTGGCCTTGCTGGACATCAGCGACCGGCGGCGCACCGAAATGGAGCTGGTGCACGCCATCGAGACGGTGATGCAGGACGCTTCCTGGTTCAGCCGCACCCTGATCGAAAAGCTCGCCAACGTGCGCCGCGCCAACGCGCCGGGCACCGGCGCCGAACTGGCCGACCTGACTGCGCGCGAGCGCGAGGTGTTCGACCTCATCTGCCAGGGCCTGGCGGACAAGGAGATCGCCAAGGAACTGGGCCTGGCGCCGAACACCGTGCGCAACCACGTGGCGACCATCTACGCCAAGCTCGATGTCCACAGCCGTGGCGAGGCCATCGTCTGGGCACGCGAACGCGGATTCGCGCCGGAGCCGCGCAACGGCAACGGGCGCAAATAAACGAAGAGGGTACGAATGCACCAGGGCGGCTGGTGCATTCGTACCTGTCGCCCGCTCCCGTCGGCGCCGACACTGGCGCAGCACGCCCGGCATGCCCCCGCCCGTGGTCGTGCACCTTTTCTCCGCGGCGCGAGCCGCGCCGTCCGCACGTCTGTTCCCCTCGCCAGTTTCGCTCTGGCGGGGGGCTTCCCGCCTCCTTTCGAATATTTGCCCCTCTGCCTCTGCTGGTGCGCGACGGCATCCTGCCGGCCGTTTGCGAATGCTCGGGACTGGTGTCGTGAAATTTTAAGTGTTATTTTTCATGAAAAATAACCAATATAATTTCACGGAGGTCGCGATGTTCCTGCAATCCAACGAGCATGTCGGCACTTACTACGCCGCCGTCAATCCCGAACTGATCCAGCCGCGCCAGGCCCTGGAGGGTGACCTCGACTGCGAGGTGCTGGTGGTCGGCGCCGGTTTCAGCGGCTTGCACACGGCGCTGCGGCTGGTCGAAGGCGGACGCCAGGTATGCGTCATCGAAGCCAGCCGGATCGCCTGGGCGGCCTCCGGGCGCAACGGTGGGCAGGCGCTGCCCGGCTGGTCCAGCGACCTGCCGCCGCTGGAGGCCGACCTCGGCTACGAAGGCGCACGCCGTCTCTGGGACGGCATGCTCTGGGCGGCCGGCGAGATGCGCGAGTTGCCGCAGCGACATGGCTTCGACTGCGACTACCGGGTCGGTCACCTATGGACGGCGATCCTGCCGCGCCGGGTCGGCCTGCTCTACGACTGGCAGGCCGAGGCCAACCGTCGCTGGGGCTACGAGGGGCTACGCTTCGTGGCGAAGGACGAGTTGCCCGAATGGATCGCCAGCGAGCGCTACCTTGCCGGTCTCTACGATCCCCACGCCGCACACCTGAATCCGCTCAAGCTGGCGTTCGGCCTGGCCGCCGCCATCGAGCGCGCCGGCGGGCGTATCCACGAGCGGACCCGGGCCCTGAACTATCGCGAGGAGGGCGACGGCTACCGGGTCCGTACCGAGCACGGCGAGATCCGCTGCGCGGCGCTGGTGCTGGCCTGCAACGCCTACATCGACGGGCTGGACAGCGAGCTGTCGCAACGGATGCTGCCGGTGGGCACCTATCAGGTCGCCACTGAGCCGCTCGGCGAGGAACGGGCGAAGTCGTTGCTGCCGCGCAACTGCTGCGTGACCGACAACCAGTTCGTCCTCGACTACTTCCGCCTGACCCCGGACCACCGCCTGCTGTTCGGCGGCGGCTGCACCTACCTGGGCGGCATGCCCAGCGACATCCGCGCCGCCACCCGGCCCTATCTCGAAAGGGTGTTCCCGCAGTTGCGCGGGGTGGCGCTGGAGTATGCCTGGGGCGGGCATATCGACTGCAGCATGCGGCGTACCCCGGACATCGGCCGGCAGGGCAACCGCTACTGGCTGCAAGGCTACTCCGGCCACGGCGTGCTGCCGAGTCTGGCGGCGGCCAGGGCGGTCAGCGACGCGCTGCTCGGCGACGACGAGACCCTGGCGCTCTACCAGCGCCTGCGCAATCCGAAGTTTCCCGGCGGCCAGCGCTTCGCCGCGCCGCTGGAAGCCCTGGGCAAAGCGTATTACCGTTTGCGCGACCTGTTCTGAGAGGGCCCGGAGCCGAGATGAGCGAAGTAGCCGACGACCTGGCGGAGATCGCCAGCCTGGTGCGCGAATTGCGCAAGCGCAAGGGCATCACCCTGCAGGCGCTGGCCGACGGCATTCGCCGTTCGGTGGGCTTCGTCTCCCAGGTCGAGCGCGGCCTTTCGCGGCCGGCGGTGGACGACCTGGTCGCCATCAGCCAGGTGCTCGGGGTGCCGGCGACCTACTTCTTCTGCTCGCCGAAGATCCAGGCCTCGCCCTGGGTGACCCGCCCGGGCGAGCGTCGGACCTTGGCCTACGCTCGTGGCGCCAGCGACAACCTGGTATCGCCGCGTCTCGGCGGCGCCTTCTTCATGCTCGAAACCTGCCTTGAAGCGGGTGCCGACAGCGGCGAGCGCGACCTGCTGGACAGCTCGGAGCAGGGCGGCTACGTGCTCGAAGGCGAGCTGACCCTGTGGCTGGAGGACGAGGAGCTGCGCCTGCAGGCCGGCGACGGTTTCCAGATTCCCAGTCATATGCGCAGCCGCTACGCCAACCGCAGCCAGGCGCCGGTCAGGGTGCTCTGGGTATACGCCTGACGAAGCGCGTTACCCGGTCGTTTGCCGGATAGCGGCGAAGACTTCCGGCATCGGCGAGAACCGTCGCCGACCGATGAAAAAGCCCGAGGCACAGGCCTCGGGCTTTTCGTCACCAGCGTCCGGAGGCGCCGCCGCCGCCGCTGGAGCCGCCGCCACCGCGGAAGATGCTGCCACCGCCGCTGCCGCCTCCCCCACCGCCGCCGCGACTATTGAGGATGGCGCTGAGGATGGCCATCAGCACTTCGCCGGGAAGCAGGAACAGGGCGTAGATGAACAGGGTCGGCGCCAGTACGCCGAGACTGTCGTCCGCCGCGCGGTCGACGTTCTGCCACAGGCCCATGCTCAACAGCCAGGCCAGGCCGGCGACCGCCGCGCTGCAAAGCAGGAAGCGGCCGATGCTGCGCCGCCGCATCCACTGCAACGGCAGCAGGCGTCCGAGTAGGGCCACGGCGAGCAGGACCGCCACATAGACACCGAGGTAGACCGGGTTGCCCCAGAGCTGTCCGCTCAGGCCGCTCTTCTTTTTCGGCTCCGGCGGGGCGCTGTCATACACCTCACCCTCGTCGACCGGTGGCGGCAGGGCCCGCGGCGGCGTGGCCTCGGGAACCGCCGGCAAGGCGTCGACGGGAGCGCTGGCGGTAGCGCTTTCCGGGTTCTTCTCGGCATCGATCAGTTGCACCAGGCTGTCCACGCCGGCCTGGATTCCGCCATAGAAATTGCCCTGGCGGAACTGCGGCGTGATCCGCTCGCTGATGATCCGTCCGGCCTGGACGTCGGTGATGGCCCCTTCCAGGCCGTAGCCGACCTCGATGCGCAGGGTGCGGTCGTTCTTCGCCACCAGCAGCAGGACGCCGTCGTCGACCTTCTTCTGGCCCAGCTTCCATTTCTCGAAGGTACGCACCGCGTACTCCTCGATGGAATCGTCGCCGGTGGTCGGGACCAGCAGCACCGCGAGCTGCGCGCCGCTCTTGGCTTCCAGGGCGGCGAGCTGTTGCTCCAGGTGCTGGCGCTGGTCGCCGGAAAGGGTCGCGGTGAGGTCGGTGACCCGCGCCGTCAACGCGGGTATCGGTGGCACATCGGCCCAGGCGACCAGGCTGGCGAGCAGCAGCCCGGCGCCCAGTAGCAGCCGGCGCATGGCTTACTGCGCCGGTTGCGGGTTGCCGAAATCGACTTTCGGCGCGGTGGAGATGGCCGCTTCGTTTTCCACGCTGAAGTTCGCCTTGGGCTTGTAGCCGAACAGCTTGGCGGTGATCACGCCGGGGAACTGGCGCAGCAGCACGTTGTATTCCTGTACCGACTTGACGTAGCGGCCGCGAGCGACGGCGATGCGGTTCTCGGTGCCTTCCAGTTGGGTCAGCAGGTCCTTGAACAGGCCGTCGGCCTTCAGTTGCGGGTAGTTCTCGGTGACTACCAGCAGGCGCGAAAGCGCCGAGCTCAGTTCGCCCTGGGCCTTCTGGAAGCGCTGCACGGCCTGCTCGTCGTCCAGTTGGTCGGCGTTCAGTTGCACGCTGCCGACCTTGGCCCGGGCCTCGGTGACCTGGGTCAGGACCGACGCCTCATGGGAGGCATAGCCCTTCACCGTGCTGACCAGGTTGGGCACCAGGTCGGCGCGCCGCTGGTACTGGTTGAGCACTTCCGACCAGGCGGCTTTCACCTGTTCGTCGCCGGCCTGCATGGCGTTGTAGCCGCAGCCGCTGAGCAGCAGGGCGAGGACGGGAAGGAGGGCATTTCTGAGGAATCGAGGCATGGTGGTACTCATCCGGGTTGAGAAAGCTCGATTGTAGACCAGCCAATGGCCAGCACGTTCCTTGTGCCGGCACGGATATCGGCGCTGTCAGGCGGTGCGGCGGCCGAACGCCAGCTTGGCCGCCAGGACCAGCAGGCAGAACACGAACAGCGCCAGCGACCAGACCGCCATGGACTGGCCGAGCAGGGTCCAGACCACTTCGCCGCACAGCCCCTCGGGCTGGAAGACCTGCGGCAGCCAGGTATCCAGCGGTATCCATTCGGGGAAGCCCATGAACATCTTGCAACTGCCCATGCCCTGGGCAGCCAGTTTCTCTTCCGCGACCAGCGACCAGGCGTGGTAGATCCCGCCCAGGCTGGCGGCGAGCATGCCCAGCGCGGCGATGCCGCCGGCGATCCGCGAACGCGGGGCGAGGCTGCCGACGATCCCGGCGAGCACCAGGCCGAGCACGTCCAGGCGGATGAAGATGCACAGCGAGCAGGGCGCGAAGCCGCGCACGTGCTGGAGGTAGAGGACGAAAGCGAGGATCAGCAGGCCGCCGATGGCGACCGCGGGCCAGAACAAGCGATTGTCGAGGGGCTTGAGGAGAGCGCTCAAGGCAGGGATTCCTGTGTCGTTGATAAGGGAGGCCGGGCCGGCACTGTGCGGCGCTGGCCGATGGTAGTCCATCAGGATTGTCCGAAGATTAAGCCGTTTGACGTAACGATGTCTGCTGCATGTTTCTCCGCTTTCGTAGGAGCTTTCAGGGAAAACGCCGCAACGAGGCGAGCATTTGGAGTCTCCACCGGGATAGACTATCCTGGTCTATACCAATAAGGCCCGTCATGCTAGCCACCAGCCTGGTGCTATGCGCCGCCGTTCTCCACGCCACCTGGAACACCCTGGTCAAGTTCAGCAGCGACCGCTTGCTGGTCGTCGCCTGCATGGACGTGGTCGGCGTGCTCTGCGCCATCCTGCTGTTGCCCTTCGTCAGCCTGCCGCCGGCCGAAGTTTGGCCCTGGCTGCTCGGCGCCACCGTCCTGCAACTGCTCTACCGGGTACTGTTGATCGAGGCCTACAAGGTCGGCGACCTGGGCCTGGTCTATCCGCTGATGCGCGGGCTGTCGCCGCTGGTGGTGCTGGGCCTGACCCTGGCGTTCGGCGGCGAGCAGCTCAGCGGCCGGCAGATCCTCGGCATCCTGTTGATCCCCTTCGGCATGCTTTGCCTGCTCTGGGGCGGCGGCGGTTCGCGGCTGCCCTGGCGGACCCTGCCGGTGGTGCTGCTGATCGGCCTGTGCATCGGCGGCTACACCTGGAGCGACGGCAACGCCCTGAAGCGCTGGCCGTTGGCGCTTGACTACCTGGTCTGGCTGACGCTGCTTTCCGGCCTGCCGTTCCCGCTGATCGCCGTTGGCGCGCGAACCCGCGCCTTCGCCCGCTTCTGGGCGCTGGAGTGGAAGCTCGGCCTGGCGGTCGGGGTCTGCGTGTTGGCCAGCTACGGCCTGGTGCTGTGGGCCATGCAGCTGGGGTCGATCGCCGAAGCGGCAGCGTTGCGCGAGACCAGCGTGCTGCTGGCGGTGCTGTTCGGCATGCGCTTCCTCAACGAGCCGTTCGGACTGCCACGCCTGCTGGCGTGCGGCCTGGTGCTGGCCGGAATGCTGCTGATGAAGCTCTGAAGGGGCTGTGCCTTTACAGAACGAGCGGCGCCAGCTTGAGTTGCAGTTCCACAACTACAAGGAACTGCCATGACCATCGCTTTCTGGTGCGTGCTGATCGCGATCTTCCTGCCTTACGTCTGTACCTCCATCGCCAAGTTCGGCGGGGAGGGCTACGGCGGTCGGGCCAACGCCGACCCGCGGGCGTTCCTCGGTTCGCTCGAAGGCTTTCGCCGGCGTGCCAACAACGCCCAGTTGAACGCTTTCGAAGTGACCCCGGCGTTCGCCGCGGCGGTGATCATCGCCCATCTGGTCGGCAACGCTTCGCAGGCGACCCTGGATAGCCTGGCCATTGCCTGGATCACCAGTCGCCTGCTCTACGTCATCTGCTACCTCGCCGACTGGGGGCCGTTGCGCTCGCTGGTCTGGTTCGTCGGCATGCTGCTCATCGCCGCGTTCTTCGTGGTTTCCGCCTGAGCAGCCCGCTGCGGCCTATGGCCGCAGTGCGGGCGCGCGGCTCTGGATCAATCGGCGGTGGCGGCGGATAATCCGCGGCTTCCGTGATCGACCCTGAAAAAAGAGCCTTGCCATGAAGCTGAAGTCCCTGCTCGTCGTGCTGCTGGCCGGCGTCGCCCTGAGCGGCTGTCACCGTATGGATCCCAATTCGCCCGAGGCCAAGCGCCAGGCGATCTTCAAGGAAATGCTACGGACCAGCGAGGACATGGGCGGGATGCTCCGCGGACGCCTGCCCTTCGACGCGGAGAAGTTCCGTGCCGGATCGGCGAAGTTGCACCAACTGGCCGACCAGCCCTGGCAGTACTTCCCCAGTCCCAAGGCCGGCGAGGAGGGCGAGGACACCCGCGCCAAGGACGAGGTCTGGCAGCGCCAGCAGGAGTTCAAGGCCTCCACCCAGGTCTTCATCGACGCGATGAACCGTCTCCAGGACAACACCCGCCAGGCCACGCCGACCCCGGATGGCGTGCGCAAGGACTTCGCCGCGGTGGAAGACGCCTGCGAAGCCTGCCACAAGAAATTCCGCGCGCTCTGAGGCCGGACCGGGCGTTATACGCCGTGCCTGGAAGGCGCGAGGGGTAGGGCGAATGAGCGCTGGCGCTCATCCGCCGTTGCGGCAGCGCTGGGCGGCACCTGGTGTCCCGCTGCGGCGCGGATGGCGGATAACACCATGGGCGTCATACGCCTTGCGTGGGAGGCGCGAGGCGTAGGGCGGTACCTGGTGTCCTACTGCGCCTGGGCCTGTTCCAGGCCTTTCTTGGCCTCTTCCAGTTCGGCGCGGGCCTCGGCCAGCTTGGCCTTGCGTTTCTCGATCTTCTCCGGATCGCCCTTGCCCATGGCCTTGCGCAAATCCTTCTCGCGTTCGCTGACCTCGCGCTCGCTGTCGATCACCTTCTGCTTGTTCTCCCTCAGCAGGCCGGCTTCGGTGCAGTGTTCCTTGACCTCGGAGAGGGCCTTTTCCAAGCCGGCCACCTGGCCTTCGTTGGCGAACGAGCGGGCCGTTTCCAGCTTCGCCTCGATGGCGGCCTGCTTGGCGGCGCAACCGCTGAGTGGGGCGCCTTTGGCGGCGCCCGGCTGGGCGGCAGAGAGCGGCAGGGCGACGGCGAGCAGCAGCCCGGCCAGCGGCAGTGAAGGACGAATGGACATCGGTTGGCTCCTTGATCGAACGGCCGGTGCGGTTGCCGGACGACGGCTCGGCCGAGCGTCCTGGCAGGCGGATGAGGCAGGCGGCAGCCGGCGTGACAAAGGCGCAAGTGTGCCAGCAAACGGCACGGTTGTGGTTGTCCGGGAGCAAAGTACGCCGCCCCGGGGTCTCTGGAGAAGGGCCATGGTTCGGGCATTCCGGCACAACCCGGCCTAACGTTGTCCGAAGACACCGAGAACGGGAGAACCGCGATGCGTACGCTGATCCGCCTGGTTCGCACGCTTATCCTGCTGCTGGTCCTGGCGCTGCTCGCCGGCGCCTGGTGGTGGTTGCAGGACGAGGCCCTGCGCCCCCCCGCGCTGGCCGGCCACAGCGAGGACTCGAGTCTGAAGGTCGCAGGCCTGCGCCGGCATTACCTGCTCTACGTGCCGCCGGGCGTGTCCGAGGGAGCGCCGTTGCTGGTGGTGCTGCACGGCTCACGGGGCGACGGCGCGCAGATGCGCCGCATCAGCGGCTACGGCTTCGACCGGCTGGCGGCGCAAGAAGGTTTCCTGGTGGCCTACCCGGACGGCTTCGAGGGCCACTGGAACGATTGCCGCAAGGCCGCCAGCTATTCGGCGCGGCTGCGTGACGTCGATGACGTGGCTTTCCTCCGCGCGCTGGTGGCGCGGCTGGCCCAGGAATACCGCGTCGATTCGCAGCGGGTATATGTCGCCGGCTACTCCAATGGCGGCCAGATGGCTTTCCGCCTGGCCGCCGAAGCGCCGGGGTTGCCGGCGGCGATCGCAGCGGTGGCGGCGAGCCTGCCGACCACGGGGAACGATGCCTGTCGGCCGGTCGAGCGGCCGACCGCGGCGTTGCTGATCAACGGCACGCGCGATCCGATCAATCCCTATCTCGGCGGCAAGGTCAGCCTGTTCGGCTTCGGCGACCGGGGCGCGGTACGCTCGACCCTGGACTCGGCACGCTGGTGGGCCGGCCTGAACGGCATCGCAGCGCCGCCGGACGTGGCGCCGCTGACCCGTCCCGGCCCGGTCTGGACCGAGCGCCAGCGCTGGCAGGAAGACGGCCATCCGCCGGTGGAGCTGCTCAGCGTGCATGGCGGCGGCCACGTGCTGGCGCAGCCGGACTATCGCTTCCCGCGGATTCTCGGCAAGAGCGACCCGGAACTGGACGCGCCAGTGGAAATCTGGCGCTTCTTCAGCCAGTTGCCGCGCTGAGGCTCAGACCTCGAAGACGAATTCCGGACGGAACCCGCCTTTCTCGTGGGGATAGCCGCCCGGATTGGCCAGCACCCGTGCCCGGCCGATGCGGTAGTCGAGGGCGTCGTGGACGTGACCGTGCAGCCAGTAGTCGGCCTGCGCCACCAGTTCGTCGAG
The DNA here is from genome assembly GCF_020708595.1 of Pseudomonas sp. 203-8. Taxonomy (NCBI): domain Bacteria; kingdom Pseudomonadati; phylum Pseudomonadota; class Gammaproteobacteria; order Pseudomonadales; family Pseudomonadaceae; genus Pseudomonas; species Pseudomonas sp. 203-8. Next base: position 301,791 of record NZ_JAJFDF010000008.1, read on the forward strand.
GTTGGAAGCGAAGGCTGGCGACAGTGGGTTGCCGACGAACTGCGGCGGGATCGACAGCGCACTGGGCGCGTGGTGGCTGACCACCAGCGTCGGGCCGTCGTGGGGCCGCGCCAGCTGTTCGGCGAGCCAGTCGCGCGAGGCCTGGTGCAGGGCGATGCTCTGCTCGGGGGTGAAGTCGCCACCGAACCAGTCGATGCAGCTGAAGTCCGGCATCGATTGCAGGGCCAGCTCATGGGCGGGCGCATAGCCGTCCGCGCCATAGAGCTGGAAGTCGGTCCACAGGGTGGCGCCGAGGAAGCGCGCCGGGCCGATCCGCGCTTCGTCGTTTTCCAGGAAGTGGATCTCCAGCGCCCGGGCGATATTGCGCATCGCCTGGGTCAGGTCGGTCATTTCCGAGGAGTAGAACTCATGGTTGCCGGCGACGTAGACGATCTCGCTGTCGGCGAAGGTCTCGCGGGCCCAGTGCAGGCCTTCCAGGTGGCTGTGGATATCGCCGGCCAGCACCACCACGTCGGCCTCGACCTCTGGCAGTTGGCGTCGCCCGTCGAAATGTTCGTGGTGGAGGTCGGACAGCAGGCGGATCTTCATGGCACGGCTCGGCGGTAGGCGCGGCGGACCAGCATAGCTCCGCCCACCCCGGGGTTGAAGGCCGACAACGATTGACGCAGGTCATGGCTGTGCGGGAAAACCTCGCTGGCCTCGCTAATTCCCCCATGAAGTTAAGGGACAATTAAGACTGGACGCGCAGGGTTCATTCCAGCGATTCGCGCGTTCTGTCGGGGAGTGGTGCCAATGAAACTGTTATGGGGAGTTCTCGCCGCCGCGCTGGCGGCCTGGGGCCTGACGCTGGCCGTCGATCCGCCGGCGAGCCTGGATATCTGGGTGGTGCGCAAGCAGGCGATCCTGCTTACCGGGGTAGCGTCCTTCGCCCTGATGTCGTTGATCATGCTGCTGGCGGTGCGTCCGGTCTGGCTGGAGAAGCCGCTGGACGGGCTCGACCGCATGTACCGCCTGCACAAGTGGGCGGGCATCCTGGCCATCGTCCTCGGCCTGTTGCACTACCTGCTGGAGTTGGCCGGCCCCTGGCTGGCGGGTATCGTCGGCAAACCGGTGAAAGGCCCGCGGGTGGAAACCTTCCTCGACGTCTTCCGTGGCTCGGCCAAGGAGTTGGGTGAATGGTCGGCGTGGATTCTCGGCGGGATGCTGCTGATCACTCTCTGGCAGCGCTTCCCGTATCACCTCTGGCGTTATGTGCACAAGGCGTTGGCCCTGGTCTACCTGGTACTGGCCTTCCATTCCGTGGTGCTCGCCCCGGCCAGCTACTGGAGCCAGCCGGCCGGCTGGCTGGTGGCGGCCTGCGCACTGCTCGGTTCGGCCTGCGCACTGTTGTCTCTGAGCGGGCGGATCGGTCGCACGCGTCGCCATGCGGGCGTGGTCACCGCCGTCGAGCGGTACGGCGAAAGCCTGCTCGAGGTGACCTGCCGGCTGCAGGGCGACTGGTCGCACAGGGCCGGGCAGTTCGCCTTTCTCACCTGCGACCGCCTGGAGGGTGCCCATCCGTTCACCATCGCCAGCGCCGACCGCGGCTGCGGCGAGGTGCGCTTCAGCATCAAGGCGTTGGGCGACTACACCCGGCGCCTGCAGGACAACCTGGAGGTCGGCGCCAGGGTCGAGGTGGAGGGGCCATACGGCTGCTTCGACTTCCGCCGTGGCCTGGCCGGGCGGCAGGTCTGGGTCGCCGCCGGGATCGGCGTGACGCCGTTCATCGCCTGGCTGGAGTCGCTGCAGGCCGTGCCGGAAAGCGCGCCATCGGTGGAGCTGCACTATTGCGTGCGCAATTCCCAGGAAGCGCTGTTCGCCGGGCGCTTGCGCGAGCTTTGCGAACACCTGCCCAGCGTGACCCTGCACATCCGCTATAGCGACGAGCAGGGCAAGCCGAAGGCGGCGCAACTGGGCGTGCTGAAGAGCGCCGAAGGACGCTGGCCGAGCGTCTGGTTCTGCGGTCCGCAGGGGCTGGCCGACAGCCTGCGCCGCGATCTGCGCCGGCAGGGCATGCCGCTGCGGCTGTTCCACCAGGAAGCCTTCCGCATGCGCTGAGCCTGCCGGAAACGAAAAAGCCCCGCCGAAGCGGGGCTTTTTCATCGCGCGGTCGCTCAGAGGCCGGCGGCGTCGCGCAGGAGAGCGGCCTTGTCGGTCTTCTCCCAGGTGAACGCGGTGAAGGTATCGCCGTCCACGATCAGCTCGAACGGATGACGGCCGAAGTGGCCGTAGGCCGCGGTCGGCTGGTACATCGGGTGGAGCAGGTCGAGCATCTTGGTGATCGCGTACGGGCGCAGGTCGAAGTGCTCGCGGACCAGTTGCACGATCTTCTCGTCGCTGACCTTGCCGGTGCCGAAGGTGTTGATCGAGATCGAGGTCGGCTGGGCCACGCCGATGGCGTAGGAAACCTGGATCTCGCAACGCTCGGCGAGGCCGGCGGCGACGATGTTCTTCGCCACGTAGCGGCCGGCGTAGGCGGCGGAGCGGTCGACCTTGGACGGGTCCTTGCCGGAGAACGCGCCGCCGCCGTGGCGGGCCATGCCGCCGTAGGAGTCGACGATGATCTTGCGTCCGGTCAGGCCGCAGTCGCCGACCGGGCCGCCGATCACGAAGTTGCCGGTCGGGTTGATGTGGAACTGGGTGTCCTTGTGCAGCAGCTCGGCCGGCAGCACCTGCTTGATGATCAGCTCCATCACGCCGTCGCGCAGGTCGTTATAGGAGACTTCCGGGTTGTGCTGGGTGGACAGCACCACCGCATCGATGCCGACCACCTTGCCGCCTTCGTAGCGGCAGGTCACCTGGGACTTGGCGTCCGGGCGCAGCCATGGCAGCAGGCCGGACTTGCGCGCCTCGGCCTGGCGCTCGACCAGGCGGTGGGAGAAGCAGATCGGCGCCGGCATCAGCACGTCGGTCTCGTTGCTGGCGTAGCCGAACATCAGGCCCTGGTCGCCGGCGCCCTGGTCTTCCGGTTTGGCCCGGTCGACGCCCTGGTTGATGTCCACCGACTGCTTGCCGATGATGTTCAGCACGCCGCAGGTGGCACCATCGAAGCCGACGTCGGAGCTGTCGTAGCCGATGTCGATGATGACCTTGCGCACCAGCTCTTCCAGGTCGACCCAGGCGGAGGTGGTGACTTCACCGGCGATGATCGCCACGCCGGTCTTGACCAGGGTTTCGCATGCCACGCGAGCGTACTTGTCCTTGGCGATGATGGCGTCCAGCACCGCGTCGGAGATCTGGTCCGCGATCTTGTCCGGATGGCCTTCGGACACGGACTCGGAGGTGAAAACGGAATATTCGCTCATCAATCGGTTCCTACATTACCGGTGGGTGAGGCGGCTTTCGGATGCATCCCTGGCGAAGTGCCGGACCTGGATCTGGAAGCCATTGCGTAAACCAATGTAAAGACTCTCGCCGGGCGTGAGCCCTGCGGCGTCGGCCCACTGGGCCAGGTCCTCCTGTTCGAAACCCAACCAGAGGTCGCCGCAGGCCTCCCTGGCCCAGCCCTGGTTGTGCCGGCACAAGTCCGTCACCAGCAGGCTGCCGCCCGGATGGACCAGGCGGGCCAACTGTTTCAGCGCCTCCGCCGGCGCGGCGAAGTGGTGCAGGACCATGTTCAGCACCACGCAATCGGCCGGTTCGGCGGCGTCCTGCAGGGCATCGGCCAATTCCAGGCGGACGTTGCCCAATCCTTCTTCCTTGCAGCGCTGGCGCGCCAGTTCCAGCATCGCCGCGCTGTTGTCCAGCGCCGTGACCTGGCGGAAACGCCTGGCGAGTTCCGGCAGGAATCCGCCGTCCCCCGGGCCGACCTCCAGCGCCGTGGCGCCGGGGGCGAAGGCCAGTGCGTCGAGCAAGGCCAACACGCTCTCACGGTATTGCGGCAGTCCTGCGATCAGGTCCTGCTGGGCCTGGAACTTGTCCGCCGCGCGGGCGAAGAAGTCCTGGCTGACCGCCGCGCGCTGGGCGTGCACGGCATCGATCCGCGCCCGCACGTCGTCGGGTAGCGCCCGTTCGTCCACTTCCTCCAGCAGCGCCGCGTGCAGCGCGCCGCCGGTGCGTTCGGCCAGGGGCAGCGAACGTCGGTAGAAGATCGCGTTGCCCTCGCGACGCGTCGCCACCAGCCCGGCCTGGGCCAGCACCTTGAGGTGGTGGCTCATGCCCGACTGGCCGATGGCGAAGATCTGCGCCAGCTCCAGCACGCCGAACGAGTCGTTGGCCAGGGCGCGCAACACATTCAGTCGCAGCGAGTCGCCAGCCGCCTTGCACAGCGCGGCGAGCGGGTCGTAGTCGTCTGGTCGTATCGAAGGCACGCGAAGGCTCATGGAGGCGCAGTCTAGTACCGGGTCCGAACCCCGGCAATGCCTGTATCAAAAATTTTTGATATTGATGACGGGTGGCCGTCGCGCAATTGCAATCCGGCTGCGCCAGGCTTCTGGCAAAACCGGTCGGCAGCGACATACTGTCCCCCTGCCGATCTGTCATTGCCCCTTGGGCCTTCGGTGGGCGAAAATGGCGCCCTTTTTTTCACTCCTGGTCTTCCGACCAGCAACCCCCGTAGGAGAATTGCGATGCCCAGCCGTCGTGAGCGAGCCAATGCCATCCGTGCACTGAGCATGGATGCCGTGCAGAAAGCCAACAGCGGCCACCCGGGCGCCCCGATGGGCATGGCCGATATCGCCGAGGTTCTCTGGCGCGACTACATGCAGCACAACCCGAGCAACCCGCAGTGGGCCAACCGCGACCGCTTCGTGCTGTCCAACGGCCACGGCTCGATGCTGATCTACTCCCTGCTGCACCTCACCGGGTACGACCTCGGCATCGAGGACCTGAAGAACTTCCGCCAGCTCAACTCGCGCACCCCGGGCCACCCGGAGTACGGCTACACCGCCGGCGTCGAGACCACCACCGGTCCGCTCGGCCAGGGCATCGCCAATGCGGTGGGCATGGCGCTGGCGGAGAAGGTCCTGGCCGCCCAGTTCAACCGCGACGGCCACGCGGTGGTCGACCACTACACCTACGCCTTCCTCGGCGACGGCTGCATGATGGAAGGCATTTCCCATGAGGTCGCCTCGCTGGCCGGCACCCTGCGCCTGAACAAGCTGATCGCCTTCTACGACGACAACGGCATTTCCATCGACGGCGAGGTCCACGGCTGGTTCACCGACGACACCCCGAAGCGCTTCGAGGCCTATGGCTGGCAAGTGATCCGCAACGTCGACGGGCATGACGCCGACGAGATCAAGACCGCCATCGATACCGCGCGCAAGAGCGACCAGCCGACCCTGATCTGCTGCAAGACCGTGATCGGTTTCGGCTCGCCGAACAAGCAGGGCAAGGAAGAGTGCCACGGCGCGCCGCTGGGCGCCGACGAGATCGCCGCGACCCGCGCCGCGCTGGGCTGGGAGCACGCTCCGTTCGAGATCCCGGCGCAGATCTACGCCGAGTGGGACGCCAAGGAATCCGGCGCCGCCCAGGAAGCCGAGTGGAACAAGCGTTTCGCCGCCTACCAGGCTGCCCATCCGGAACTGGCCGCCGAATTGCTGCGCCGCCTGAAGGGCGAGCTGCCGGCCGACTTCGCCGAGAAGGCCGCGGCCTACGTCGCCGATGTTGCCAACAAGGGTGAGACCATCGCCAGCCGCAAGGCCAGCCAGAACGCGCTGAACGCCTTCGGCCCGTTGCTGCCGGAGCTGCTCGGCGGTTCCGCCGACCTGGCCGGCTCCAACCTGACCCTGTGGAAGGGCTGCAAGGGCGTCAGCGCCGACGACGCCGCCGGCAACTACGTGTTCTACGGCGTGCGCGAATTCGGCATGAGCGCGATCATGAATGGCGTCGCCCTGCACGGCGGTTTCATTCCCTACGGTGCGACCTTCCTGATCTTCATGGAATACGCGCGCAACGCCGTGCGCATGTCCGCACTGATGAAGCAGCGCGTGCTCTACGTGTTCACCCACGACTCCATCGGCCTCGGCGAGGACGGCCCGACCCACCAGCCGATCGAACAACTGGCCAGCCTGCGCCTGACCCCGAACCTGGACACCTGGCGCCCGGCCGACGCGGTCGAGTCGGCGGTGGCCTGGAAGCATGCCATCGAGCGTGCCGACGGTCCGTCCGCGCTGATCTTCTCCCGCCAGAACCTGCCGCACCAGGCGCGCGACGTCGCCCAGGTGGCCGACATCGCCCGCGGCGGCTACGTGCTGAAGGACTGCGAAGGCGAGCCGGAACTGATCCTGATCGCCACCGGTTCGGAAGTCGGCCTGGCCGTGCAGGCCTACGACAAGCTCAGCGAGCAGGGCCGCAAGGTCCGTGTGGTATCGATGCCATGCACCAGCGTCTACGAGCAGCAGGACGAGTCCTACAAGCAGTCCGTGCTGCCGGTGGAAGTCGGCGCGCGCATCGCCATCGAGGCCGCCCATGCCGACTACTGGTACAAGTACGTCGGTCTCGACGGGCGCATCATCGGCATGACCAGCTTCGGCGAGTCGGCGCCGGCCCCGGCGCTGTTCGAGCACTTCGGCTTCACCCTGGACAACGTCCTGGCGGTGGCCGAGGAGCTGCTGGAAGACTGATGCACACGCTCTACTGGCGGGACCTCGAAAGCCCCGCCAATGGCGAATGGCTGGGCCTCGCGGTCCAGGTGGAGGGCGCCCATCGGGCGCCCTCTTTCCTTCATCTGCAATCCGGCGGCCAGGCCCGCATTCGCCTGATGCGTGGCGATCAGCCGCTGCTCTGGGCCACCCAGTTGCCGTACCACGATGGCATCTGGCTGGTGAAGAGCCTGGTCGCGGCGAGCCCGGCGCAGGCCAGCGTGCCGCCCATCGACTCGCCGACCCTGGAAGCGTTGCGCGGCCTGCGCGGCGAGGCCCGCTACAAGGCCTGGAGCCGCTATTTCGTCGAGACCCTGCGTACCAGCCCGGGCAGTTGCCTGGAGGCCGGGCGCTGGTTGCTGCGCCTGTCGCTCGCCGAGCAGGTGCCCGCCTGGCAGCCACCGCAGAGCCACGATCCGCGCGAACGGGTGCTGGAACGCTGGCGCTACCGCAGCGTCGGGCGCGACGCACTGTTGCCGGACTGGCGCTTCTACAGCCTGGAGAAGGTCCTCGACGACGACTGGGTGCAGTGGCTCGACTGGTGGGGGCGCGACAACGACGCCCTGATCGCCCTGCGCCGGGTCGAGGATGACGAGGGGCGGGTCAAGTGGTGGCGCAAGAAGGCCCGCGAAGGCGAGCTGCCGCCGGTGCTGGCGCTGCGCCTGAACTGCCTGGATGCCTGCGTGATCCTCGATGGCCACTGCCGGCTGCGCGCCGGCCTGCTGGAGAACGTCGCGCCGGAGATCCTGGTGCTCTGTGCCTACGACGAGCAGCCGATGCCGGTGGATACGGCGCAGCGCGAACGGGTGCTGCAATCGCTGGCGCAGCGGGTCGACGCGCCGGTGCGCCGTGGACGCCGGCCGCTGGATAGCGAACAGCTCAACCAGGTGCTGCTGCGCCTGTTCGACGACCGTCCCTGGCCGCGAGTGCTGACCCGTGCCCGCGCGGTGCTGAAGGAAGAACAGTGGTGCGCGGAAGTGCGCGACTGGCTGGCCGCCCGCGAGCGTCTGGACGCGCTGGAGCCGATCATCCGTCGCGTCGAGTAGCGCGCCAGCGCCGCAGCCATTCCAGGCCTGCCGAGGTGTCGCCGCGCGGACGGTACTCGCAGCCGATCCAGCCCTGGTAGCCGAGCCGGTCGAGTAGCTCGAACAGGTAGGGGTAGTTCACTTCGTTGTCGTCATCCGGCTCGTGGCGGTCGGGTACCCCGGCGATCTGGACGTGGCCGATATTGCCGATGTCGCGACGCAGGGTGGTGGCCAGGTCGCCCTCGACGATCTGGCAGTGGTAGCAGTCGAACTGTACCTGCAGGTTGTCCGCGCCGACCTCGCGGCAGATGGCCTGGGCGTCGTCCTGGCGGGTGAGGAAGAAGCCCGGCATGTCGCGGTTGTTGATCGGCTCTATGAGCACCGTCAGCCCGGCACCGGCGGCCTCGCGGGCGGCATGGGCGAGGTTGTCGAGGTAGGTCTCGCGGTGGCGGATGCGGTCGGCGCCGGCCGGCAGCAGTCCGGCCATGACATGGATGTGGCGGTTGCCGAGGACCTGGGCATAGTCGATGGCCTGGGCGATGGCGCGGCGGAATTCGGCCTCGCGCCCCGGCAGGCTGGCCAGGCCGCGCTCGCCCTTGTCCCAGTCGCCGGGTGCGGCATTGAACAGCACCTGGCGCAGGCCGTGGTCGTCCAGCCGGGCCTTCAGTTCGGCCGCAGGGTAGGCATAGGGGAACAGGTACTCCACGCCCTCGAAGCCGTCCGCCGCGGCGGCGGCGAAGCGTTCGAGGAAGTCGTGGCGGGGGTAGAGCATGCTGAGGTTGGCGGCGAAGCGGGGCATCTGGCGCTCCTGGCGGTCGGTAGATGCGGGCGAGCCTTGCACAGCGGAACGCGGTCGCGCCAGCCAGGTGTCGCATGAATCGTTTCAGCGCCTGCACGCGAGCCGTCGCCGCGGCGCACGCCGCGCCGCGCGGGTCGCGGACGGTTCCCAGGCGGGCCCATCCCCCGCATAATTGGCGACTTTCACTGGCCCCTTGCCGGAGCTATCCCTGCCGATGTCCACCCCGCCTTTTCGCGTCGCGCTCAATGGCTATGGCCGTATCGGCCGCTGCGTCCTGCGCGCGCTGCACGAGCGCCCGGAGCAACTGGGCTTCGAGATCGTCGCGCTGAACGACCTGGCCGACCAGGCCAGCGTCGAGTACCTGACCCGCTTCGACTCCACCCATGGCCGCTTTCCCGGCGAAGTGAAGGTCGACGGCGACTGCCTGCACATCAACGGCGATTGCGTGAAGGTGCTGCGCAGCCTGACTCCGGAGGCCATCGACTGGCAGGCGCTGCGGGTCGACCTGGTGCTGGAGTGCTCCGGCCAGTACACCAACCGCGCCCAGGCCGAGCGTTTCCTCCGCGCCGGCGCGCCGCGGGTGCTGTTCTCGCAGCCGATGGCGAGCGAGGCGGACATCGACGCCACCATCGTCTATGGGGTCAACCAGCAGGACCTCAGCGGCCGCGAAACGCTGGTCTCCAACGCCTCCTGCACGACCAATTGCGGGGTGCCGCTGCTCAAGCTGCTGAACGAGGCGATCGGCCTGGAATACGTGTCGATCACCACCATCCACTCGGCGATGAACGACCAGCCGGTGATCGACGCCTACCACCATGAGGACCTGCGCCGTACCCGTTCGGCGTTCCAGTCGGTGATCCCGGTGTCCACCGGTCTGGCGCGCGGCATCGAACGCCTGTTGCCGGAACTTGCCGGGCGCATCCAGGCCAAAGCCATACGCGTGCCCACGGTGAACGTCTCGGCGCTGGACATCACCCTGCAGACTTCCCGCGACACCTCCGCCGCCGAGATCAACCGGGTGCTTCGCGAGGCTGCCGAAAGCGGCCCGCTGCGCGGACTGCTGGCTTATACCGAGCTGCCGCACGCCAGTTGCGATTTCAACCACGACCCCCATTCGGCCATCGTCGATGGCAGCCAGACCCGCGTTTCCGGGCCTCGCCTGGTCAACTTGCTGGCCTGGTTCGACAACGAATGGGGATTCGCCAACCGTATGCTCGACGTCGCCGGACACTACCTGCGCGCCGCCGTGCCTGATCAACAAGTACCCAAGGACTGATTGTCATGACCGTGTTGAAGATGACTGACCTCGACCTCAAAGGTAAGCGCGTGCTGATCCGCGAGGACCTCAACGTGCCCGTGAAGGACGGCCAGGTGCAGAGCGATGCACGGATCAAGGCCGCCCTGCCGACCCTCAAGCTGGCCCTGGAGAAGGGCGCGGCGGTGATGGTCTGCTCGCACCTGGGCCGTCCGACCGAGGGCGAGTTCTCCGCCGAGAACAGCCTGAAGCCGGTGGCCGAGTACCTGTCCAAGGCCCTGGGCCGCGAAGTGCCGCTGCTGGCCGACTACCTCGACGGCGTCGAGGTCAAGGCGGGCGACCTGGTGCTGTTCGAGAACGTGCGCTTCAACAAGGGCGAGAAGAAGAACGCCGACGAGCTGGCGCAGAAGTACGCCGCGCTGTGCGACGTGTTCGTGATGGATGCCTTCGGTACCGCCCACCGCGCCGAGGGGTCGACCCACGGCGTGGCCAGGTTCGCCAAGGTCGCCGCCGCCGGCCCGCTGCTGGCCGCCGAACTGGACGCGCTGGGCAAGGCGCTGGGCAACCCGGCGCGGCCGATGGCGGCGATCGTCGCCGGCTCCAAGGTTTCCACCAAGCTCGACGTGCTGAACAGCCTGGCCGGCATCTGCGACCAACTGATCGTCGGCGGCGGCATCGCCAACACCTTCCTCGCCGCGGCCGGACACAAGGTCGGCAAGTCACTGTACGAGGCCGACCTGGTCGAGACCGCCAAGGCCATCGCCGCCAAGGTCAAGGTGCCGCTGCCGGTGGACGTGGTGGTGGCCAAGGAATTCGCCGAGAGCGCCGTGGCGACCGTCAAGGCCATCGCCGAGGTCGCCGACGACGACATGATCCTCGACATCGGCCCGCAGACCGCCGCGCAGTTCGCCGAGCTGCTGAAGACCTCGAAGACCATCCTGTGGAACGGTCCGGTCGGGGTGTTCGAGTTCGACCAGTTCGGCGAGGGCACCCGTACCCTGGCCAATGCCATCGCCGATAGCGCGGCGTTCTCCATCGCCGGCGGCGGCGATACCCTGGCGGCGATCGACAAGTACGGCATCGCCGAGCGGATCTCCTATATTTCCACCGGTGGCGGCGCGTTCCTCGAGTTCGTCGAGGGCAAGGTCCTGCCGGCCGTGGAAATCCTGGAGCAGCGCGCCAAGGGCTGACGCAGACGGGGCAAACCATTCGCCGTCCTCGGGGGTCACACCTTTGAGGACGACGAAAAAAGGAGGTGCCCCATGCGTTCCGTAACCTTGCCACTCCTGATGTTCTGCCTGGGCCTGGCCGCCTGTAGCGACGATGGCGGTCGACGCCCGAGCACCTGCGAGGTGATCAGTCCGCCGGACGTGATGGTGCCGACCGAGCAGAACCGCCAGCGGGTCGAGCAGCAGAGCAGCGGCGATCCGACCGCCGGACAAAAGCCGGTGGAATGCCCGTAGTGCTTTTCTGCCAGTTTCTACGGAAAGGGCTGGGGATTCGCCAGCGTACGCAGTAGCATTGCGCCTTTCCTGTGACAGGCAAGGCCAGCCGGCCGCCGCGCGGGCCGCTTGCGGCCCGGCGAGGTGCGGCGGAGCGTTCCGCACGGATGGAGGATGGACATGAACTACTCGCGTATCGCCCTGTTCGGCGGCTTCGCCGCCGCGGCGCTGCTGGCCGGCTGCTCCGCTTCCTCCGGCAAGCCGGGCGGCAAGGACTGGACCCGCTGGACCTGCGACAGCAAGGCGGTGATCGAATGGCGCTATATCGACGGCAGCAAGAACATCGTCGACCTGCGCCTGAAGGACGAGGACGACGTGGTCCACCACTTGGAGCAGGAACCTGCGGCCGTCGGCGCTTTCTATAGCGACGGACGCCTGGGCTTCCACCTGGAGAACGACGAAGGCCTGGTGTACTGGGTCGAAACCGACGACCTCATCGGTCGCGGTTGCAAGGCGCGCTGAGTCGCGCCGGCAGGGGCGCGGCGCCGCGACCGCTCCTCGCAAGGAACTTGAACCGGGCCTGCCCCTGCGGCAGGCTTCTGAATCACTGAACGACCCCGCGATTGGGAGATACGAGAACCATGGCACTCATCAGCATGCGCCAGATGCTGGATCACGCCGCCGAATTCGGCTACGGCGTGCCGGCCTTCAACGTCAACAACCTCGAGCAGATGCGCGCCATCATGGAAGCGGCCGACAAGACCGATTCGCCCGTGATCGTCCAGGCTTCCGCCGGTGCTCGCAAATACGCCGGCGCGCCCTTCCTGCGCCACCTGATCCTCGCCGCGATCGAAGAATTCCCGCACATCCCGGTGGTCATGCACCAGGATCACGGCACCAGTCCCGACGTCTGCCAGCGTTCCATCCAGCTGGGCTTCAGCTCGGTGATGATGGACGGCTCCCTGCGTGAAGACGGCAAGACCCCTGCCGACTACGACTACAACGTCCGCGTGACCCAGCAGACCGTGGCGTTCGCCCATGCCTGCGGCGTGTCCGTGGAAGGCGAGCTGGGCTGCCTGGGTTCCCTGGAAACCGGCATGGCCGGCGAGGAAGACGGCGTCGGCGCGGAAGGCGTGCTGGACCACAGCCAGTTGCTGACCGATCCGGAAGAAGCCGCCGACTTCGTGAAGAAGACCAAGGTCGACGCCCTGGCCATCGCCATCGGCACCAGCCACGGCGCCTACAAGTTCACCAAGCCGCCGACCGGGGACACCCTGTCGATCCAGCGCATCAAGGAAATCCACGCGCGCATCCCGGACACCCACCTGGTGATGCACGGCTCTTCCTCGGTACCGCAGGACTGGCTGGCGATCATCAACGAGTACGGCGGCGAGATCAAAGAGACCTACGGCGTGCCGGTCGAGGAAATCGTCGAGGGCATCAAGTACGGCGTGCGCAAGGTGAACATCGACACCGACCTGCGCCTGGCCTCCACCGGTGCCATCCGCCGCTTCCTGGCGCAGAACCCGAGCGAGTTCGACCCGCGCAAGTACTTCTCCAAGACCGTCGAGGCCATGCGCGACATCTGCATCGCTCGCTACGAAGCCTTCGGCACCGCCGGCAACGCTTCCAAGATCAAGCCGATCTCCCTGGAAGGCATGTTCCAGCGCTACGCTCGCGGCGAGCTGGATCCGAAGGTCAACTAAGCGCCTTCGTTCGAACGGGAGCCCCGCTGGTCGGGGCTCTTGCACATCCGCCCCGGGGAAATCCGATGCGCCGCTGGCTCCTGACCCTGCCGTTCCTGCTGCTGGCCGGTTGCGCTGGCCTGCACGCGCCGTCCCGCGACGTCGAGGAGGCCGCGTCGCCGAGCGTAGCGCGCGATCCCGCCGACCCGCAGGATTGCCTGGCGCGCAGCGACTGCACCACCAAGACTTCGCGCACCCTGCTGTTCGTCTTCGACTATGCAGAGGCCGGCGGCGAACTGGTGGTGCGCGACGGGCGCCAACTGGAAACCCCGCCGGCGCCGCAACGCTCCACCTGGCCGGCGTTGCGCATCCAACTGGCCGAGCCGGTCAACGGTCGCTTCGAGTTCGAGAGCCCCTGCCTGCGCAAGAGCGGCAAGGGCTGCCGCTACAGCCAGGCTACGCTGCTGAAGGTCTACCGCAGCTACCTGGTCGGCAAGCCTTGCTCGCTGCTCAGTCCTCGCGCAGTGAAACGCTGCGTCGACCCGGCGGCGACCGCCGCGCGGCGCTGAGTCAGGGCTGCAGGTCGAACAGCGCCTTGCCGTCCATGTCGAACGGCGCCGAGAAATGCTCGTGGATCACCTTCCAGCCGTCGCCGTGCTTGCGGTAGCCGGCGCTGACCCGCATCCACGAGGAGTGCGGCTGGCCGTCCGGGCCGGTGCCGCCGCAGTGGCAGAGGTAGTGGGCGAAGGCGACCTGCGGGTCGGCATGGATCTGCAGTTCGGCGATATCGAAGGTCATCGGTCCTTTGCACATCTCGGTGCAGGCCTGCCAGTGCTTCTGGTAGGCGTCGCGCCCCTTGAATTGCAATTGCAGGATGGCGTCGAAGGCGACGATGTCCTCCGCGTAGTACGAGACGATGCGCGGAACGTCGCTGGCGCGGACGGCGGCTCGCCAGTCTTCGATCAATTGGCGGATGGCGCTGACTTCGCTGCTCATGGCTGACTCCTGGTTGTGGCGGGGGACGCCGGCGTGTGCCGGGATGCTTTTACCCTGGTCGTCGGGTGGGCCTTCGGATCGACAATAGCCTCTTCCCCGAGAGGTCCACGAAGCCCCTGACCAATGGCTGCGAGCCACGCCGCGCAAGGCTTTGAACCGTTCGTCTGGAATTCGTGGGAAAACCGCTGTGCTATACCTCGGGCTTTCCCTGCCGCCCAGGAGGTCCCTCATGTCGTCCGTACACAGCGCCGCCCAGCAAGGTTTCAGCGTCGAGGCCCAGCGTTACGCCCAGGGCCGGCCCGAGTATCCGGAAGCGCTCTCCGACTGGTTGCGCGATGCCCTTGGCCTGCGTCCGCAGACCGTCGCGGTGGACCTCGGCGCCGGCACCGGCAAGTTCACCCGCCTGCTGGCCCGTACCGGTGCGCGAGTGGTCGCGGTGGAACCGGTGGATGCGATGCGCGCCCAGCTTGCCGAAGCCTTGCCGCAGGTCCAGGCGCTGGCCGGTAGCGCCCAGTCGATTCCGCTGGCCAACGGCTTCGCCGACGCCCTGGTGTGCGCACAGGCCTTCCATTGGTTCGCCACCGTGGAGGCGCTGGAGGAAATGCGCCGCGTGCTGACGGCGGAAGGCAGGCTGGGGCTGGTGTGGAACGTGCGTGACGAGTCGCTGGATTGGGTCGCCGAGATCACTCGCATCATCACTCCCTACGAAGGCGACGCGCCGCGCTTCTACAAGGGCGACTGGCGTCGGCCGTTCGAGCGCGCGCCCTTCGGACCGCTGCGCTTGTCCACCTTCGCCTACGAGCATGTCGGCCCGCCGGAGCAGGTGATCGTCTCGCGCTTCCTTTCGGTGAGCTTCATCGCCGCCTTGCCGGAGACGGAAAAGAACGCCGTGGCGGCGCAATTGCGCGAGCTGGTCGCCAGCCATCCGGCGCTCAAGGGGAGGGAGCAGGTAGCGCTGCCCTATCGCACCGAGGCCTATCTGGCCGAGGCGCGCTAGGCGTACTGCCCCGCCGCATAACCCGAGGCCCAGGCCCACTGGAAGTTGAAGCCGCCGAGGTGGCCGCTGACGTCCAGTACTTCGCCGACGAAATACAGCCCCGGCGAGCGCTGCGACTCCATGGTCTTCGACGACACTTCGTCGGTGCTCACCCCGCCCAGGGTCACTTCCGCGGTGCGGTAGCCCTCGGTGCCCGAGGGCGTGACCCGCCAGGCCGAAAGCTGCCCGGCGATACCCGCCAGTTCGGTCGGGGTGTACTGCTTCATCGGCTTGGAGACGAACCAGCGGTCGGCCAGCAGTCCGGCGAGCTTCTTGGTGAGCAGCTCGGCGAGCAGGGTCTTCAGCTCGCTGTTGGGACGCTCGCGCTGTTGCTGCGCCAGCCATTCGCTGGCGTCGTGGTCCGGCAGCAGGTCGATTTCCAGGGTATCGCCCGGTTGCCAGTAGGAGGAAATCTGCAACATCGCCGGGCCGCTGAGGCCGCGATGGGTGAACAGCAGGTTCTCGCGGAACACTTGGCCGTTGCAGCTCACCCGGCAATCCACGGAGGTGCCGGAAAGCTCGGCACACAGCTCCTTCAACTGGTCGGTGATGGTGAACGGCACCAGCCCGGCGCGGGTCGGCAGCACCTCGTGGCCGAACTGGCGCGCCACCTGGTAGCCGAAACCGCTGGCGCCGAGGGTCGGGATCGACAGGCCGCCGCTGGCGATCACCAGCGACTCGCAGCGCATCTCGCCGGCGCTGGTACGCAGGTGGTAGCCGGCGTCGTCGCGGGCGATCTCTTCGATCGAGGTGTCCAGCAGGATTTCCGCTCCGGCCTCGGCGCATTCGCGCAGCAGCATCTCGAGGATGTCGCTGGACTTGTTGTCGCAGAACAGCTGGCCGAGTTTCTTCTCGTGGTACGGCACCTGGTGCTTGGCCACCAGGCCGATGAAGTCCCACTGGGTGTAGCGGGCCAGCGCCGACTTGCAGAAGTGCGGATTGCGCGAAAGGAAGTTGGCCGGCTCGGTGTACAGGTTGGTGAAATTGCAGCGCCCGCCGCCGGACATGAGGATCTTCTTGCCGGCCTTGTTGGCGTGGTCGAGCACCCGCACGCGGCGCCCGCGTCCGGCCGCCGTCATCGCACACATCAGCCCGGCCGCCCCGGCGCCAACGATCAGCACATCTGTACTTGCCACTGTCCCACTCCGCTCATCGGAAACGGCGCGCATCTTACCCGAAGCGGCGGTCGGCCGCCGGAGCTCCCGACGCGGTACACTGGGCGTTTTCCGCGAACCGCCGGACCCGTGCATGATCCCCCTCAAGTACCTCCAGGCCTATCCCGCATCGCTGCAGGACCAGGTCCGCCAGCTGATCGCCGAGAACCGCCT
Organism: Pseudomonas sp. 203-8; assembly: GCF_020708595.1. NCBI lineage: Bacteria > Pseudomonadati > Pseudomonadota > Gammaproteobacteria > Pseudomonadales > Pseudomonadaceae > Pseudomonas > Pseudomonas sp. 203-8. Next base: position 317,980 of record NZ_JAJFDF010000008.1, read on the forward strand.
GGGCGAGTACCTCGAGCGCCGCTACCCGGGGCGTCACGATGTGCAGAGCGACAAGGCGCTGTACGCCTACACCATGAACCTCAAGCAGGAACACCTGCGCAACGCGCCGGGCCTGGACAAGGTGCTCTACGACAACAAGCTCGACGTGGTCCAGCGCGCCCTCGGCCTGCACACCGCGATCTCGCGGGTGCAGGGCGGCAAGCTCAAGGCGAAGAAGGAAATCCGCGTGGCTTCCCTGTTCAAGGACGCCGCCCCGGAGTTCCTGCGGATGATCGTCGTCCACGAACTCGCCCACCTGAAGGAAAGCGAGCACAACAAGGCGTTCTACCAGCTCTGCCAGTACATGCTGCCGGACTATCACCAGCTGGAGTTCGACCTGCGGGTGTACCTGACCTGGAAGAGTCTCTGACGCCCGGTTACGGCGTTCCCAGCGCCACTCGGCTCTCGCGGCGCAGGCGCGCCACGGTCTCCGGCAGTTCGCGCATGTGCTCGACGATGGCGATGGCGCCCAGCTCGCGCAGTACCTGGGCGTGCCCGGCGGGAATGTGCCCGGCGCCGACGAAGCCGATCACCCGCATCCCCGCGGCGAGGGCGGCGCGGGTGCCGGTGCTGCTGTCTTCCACCACCAGGCAACGCTCGGGGGCGACGCCGAGCAGGCTGGCGGCGTGCAGGTAGACGTCGGGTGCGGGCTTGGGCAGGGCGACCATATCGGCGCTGGCCAGGCGTTCGCCGATCAGTTCGCTGAGCCCGGCGCGCGCCAGCGAGCGCTCCAGGCTGTGGCGGCGGCTGTTGGAGGCCACCGCGACGGGCAGGTCCAGGGCCAGCAGCGCCTCGCGTGCGCCGGGAATGGGTTGGACCTGGGCGACCATCTCCTCGCTGCGCTGGCGCACCTCGCGGTTGAAGCTGTCGGGGATGCGCAGGCCGAAGTGCTTCTCGACGCGATCGAGGATGTCGCGGCTGGTCAGGCCGAAGGTGCCTTCCAGCAGGCGCTGCAGCTCCTCCAGCGGCGCGTAGGCGCTGAGCGCCTCGTACATCACGCGCTCGGCGATGACCTCGCTGTCGACCAGGACGCCGTCGCAGTCGGAAATCAGTGCGTCGATGGGGTGGGGCATGGGCTACCTCGCTGCGGGCGTTGGCGCAGGGCGCCGGAGTGGGAGCGAGGCATTCTAACCCCGGTCAGGGGCGGGAAGGGAAACAGGGAGAGGGAGAACGCCGGGCCGTGCGGCCCGGCGGGAAGGAATCAGGCGATGCCCTTCGGGTTCTGGCCGTACTGGTTCTGGCCGGCGTCGCTGTCCTTGGCCAGCAGGTAGATCAGGTACAGGCCGACGATCGGGATCAGCGCGATCAGCATCCACCAGCCGCTCTTGTTGATGTCGTGCAGACGCCGGGCGGTGACGCCCAGGGCCGGCAGCAGCACGGCGAGCGAGTAGAGATTGGCGATCGGCAGGAGCTTTTCACTGATCAGGCCGAGCACGACGCTCAGCGCGACGGAGATGATGATGTTCACCAGGGTGAACATCCAGTATTCCTTGCGACGGGCACGCCCGTTGAAGTCGAAGTAGTGTTCCTTCACGCATTTCAGAAACCATTCCATGTTTGCCTCCTGGGCGTACTGGTAAAGCGGGAGAGTGGGTGCCGCGACAAGTACCCCCGCGCCTCCTTGCCGGGAAAGCACAGTGTAGCCGTACTGTCAGTGAATTCGTACAGGATGTTGCGAAAATCATTCACATTGCATAGCAGCGGATCGCCGAAATGTGCGCCGGTAGCGCTTTCAGCGAGCGGAGTCGGCCTGGCGGCGGAAACGGCCCGGCGATTCGCCGAAGGCCTGGCGGAAATTGCGGGAAAACGCTGCCTCCGACTGGTAGCCGGTCTCGGCGGCGATATCCAGCAGGCTCTTCTGCGTTTGCCGCAGCAGGCCGCGAGCCTTCTCCATGCGGATGCGGGTCAGCAGGTTCCACGGCGAGGTCCCGCCGAGGGCGGAGAAGGCGCGGACGAAACTGGCCCGCGACATCGCCGCCTGCTGGGCAAGCTGTTCCAGGGTCCAGGCATGCTCCGGGCGTTCCAGCATGGCCCGCAGGGCTCGTCCCAGGCGGGCGTCGCCCAGCAGGCCGAACAGGCCGTCGCCCAGCGGTTGGCGGTCCAGGTAGGCGCGCAGGGCCAGGGCGAACAGCGCGGTGGCCAGCGCGTCGATGATCGAGCGGGCGCCGCTGCGGGTGCTCTCGGCTTCCTCGCGCATCAACCCGATCAGCGCGCGCAGGGGCTGCTGGGTCGACTCGTCCATATGCACCAGCAGGCGCTCGGGGAGCGCGCCGAACAGGCTGGCGCCGGCGTGATAGCGGTAGCTGCCGCAAAGCATGTCGAGGGCCTCGCCGGGGCCGTTCAACTGGTACAGCGGGATGCTGCCGCGGTGCTCTACGGTGGGTTCGCAGGGTTGCGCCGGGCTGTCGCTGCGCAGGAGGTGCGGGGTGCCGCGTGGCAACAGAATCAGGTCGCCGGGATGCAGGTCGAGGCGACCGCCATCGAGGAATTCGCAATAGCAGGTGCCGGCCATGACGATATGGAAGGTCGCCTCGCCGGGCACCGCTTGCGGGTGCTCCAGCGCCCAGCTGCCCTGTAGCTGGCAGCGCTGGTCGAGGCGGCCCTGCAGGTTGGCGAGCTGGATGAGCCGGTCGAGTGGGTCCATGGGATGAGCCGATCAGGTCGAAAGTAGAGACGCATGGGCAGGCGGCGCGGTCCAGACTGGTCGAGACTGGTAACCCGACGCGCCACTCCCGGCGCGAAAGCAACGGAGAATATCACCATGCTGAACAACTGGACCGAGTTCGTCCCCGCCGTGAAAAAAGCCTTCGGTGCCCTGGGCAAGCAACACCCGAAGATGCTCGCCGCCTATGGCGCGCTGGAGGAAGCCAGCGCCGAGGGCGCCCTGGATGCCAAGACCCGCGAACTGATCTCCATCGCCGTGGCCATTACCACCCGTTGCGACGGTTGCATCGGCGTGCACACCGAGGCCGCGCTGAAGGCCGGCGCCAGCGAGGCGGAAATCGCCCAGACCCTGGCTACCGCCATCTCCCTGAATGCCGGCGCCGCCTATGTCTATTCGCTGCGCGCGCTGGAAGCCTACGACCAGTTCAAAAAGTGAGGCCGTACAGGCGCTGCAGGTAGAACAGCAACCCCAGCCAGGCCACCAGGGCCAGCCAGCCCAGCCCCAGCAGGCCCTTGCGCAGCAGCGTCGAGGGCCTGCCATGGAGCAGGTCGACCAGGCTCAGCATGCCACCGAGCAACAGCAGGCCGAGCAGCGCCTGGGTGTACTGGGCGAAACTCGGCGACAACGCCTCGTCGCCGTGGGCGGCATAGTTGTACAGGTTCCAGGCGCAGATCAGCGCCGCCGGCAGCAGCGCCAGCAGCGCGCCGAGCCAGCGCCCGCGGACATGCAGGAGGAAGCCCGCGAGCAGGCCGACCAGCCCGGTACCCAGCGGTAGCAGCGCCAGGCCCTGGCTGAGGTAGACCAGGTCGACGCCGTCGGCGAGCGCCATCGGGGTGACGAAACGGTAGCTGCCGCTGGCGCAGAGCAGCACCGAAAGCAGCAACAGGGCGTAGCCCGGCAGGTACGGCCAGAAGGCGGGACGCGGGGGCAGGTCGGACATGGATGTTCCTTGCGGGTTGTCCGCTCGCATGAGCGTAGGCTCAAGCGTACCGCTGCGCGTGACAGGCGGCGAGTACCGTTGCGGTTGAACCCTCCGCGAATGGCGGGAGTCAGTCATAGGGTGACGCGAAAAAACGCCGGCTCACGCGCCGGACACCGTATCGACCCTGGACCAAGGAGTTCCGTTCATGGACCTGATCCGCATCCTCATCGCCATCCTCCTGCCGCCGCTGGGCGTGTTCCTGCAAGTCGGCTTCGGCGGCGCCTTCTGGCTGAACATCCTGCTCACCCTGCTCGGCTACATCCCGGGCATCGTCCACGCGGTGTACATCATCGCCAAGCGTTGAGGCCCCTGCTCAGGCGTAGTTCCATGGTTCCTTCACGGTGAAGTCCCGCCACGGGTCTTCGCCGTGGAAGGGGCCGACATAGAGCACCTCGCCGCCCCGGACGATCCATTCCATACCGTGTTCGCGGTCCCATTCGCAGTTCAGCGACAGGTGGATCACCGCTTCGTCGCCCTGTTCCGGGTCGGGCACGATCAGCTCGCCCGGTTCGATCCGTTCCAGCACCCCGCGCGCCGGCGCGACTTCCTCCGCAGACTCGCCCAGCCGCTCCAGGCGCGCGGCGCGGTAGCGCAGGCTGGCGGCACAAAGCCGCTCGACCACGGCGTCATCCAGTTCGTCGAGGGCTCGGGCGCAGCGCCAGGCGTAGGCGTCGTCGGCCTCGTTCTCGATGAACAGGCTGATGTAGCGCCGGTACAGGCGCCAATACACTTCGCCCATGTTCGCATCGTCCAGGTTGCGGATCAGTTCCATGCGTGGTCTCCCTGTTCAGCAGCGTTCGGTGAGGGCGATGCCACGGCCGTCGCCGAAGCCATCGTGTACGTGCAGCCATAGCGGGATCGGCCAGGCCCAGCCGCCGGCCTTCCACCAGCACTCGGCGAACCAGGCTTGCAGCGTATCGGCGAGCAGGTCGACGCCGCCGAAGCCGTCGGCGAAATAGGCTTCGTCGAAATCCGGGGCATGTCCCAGGCCGAGCGCCAGGTCCAGCGCCTTGCCGGGAAACAGGCGCGGGTCGCTGGCGTCCACCCGGTTGCTGGCGCCATTCAGGTACAACCACGCTTCCGCTGCGTCGCGTCCGTCCTCGCCGAGGAACAGTTGGATCTCGCCGTCGCGCAGTCCTTCCTCCAGGGGTTGCCGGAGCAGCTCGCGCAGGCGCTGGATCACGCCCGGCGCGGCGCGTTGCAGGTCGCGGCGGTAGCGCTCGCGGAATTGTTCGGGGCTGAGGCCGAAAGGAATCATGGGCGTTTCTCCGTCATTCGGGCAGGCAGGGCCCGGCTTCCAGCCAGGCCTCCAGGCTGGGTGCCAGGGGTTCGAAGCAGTCCGGCGTCATCGCGCCATGGTCGACCAGGAACAGCGCCTGCCGGTGATCGTCCAGGGCCATCACCACGGCGCGGCCGCCGCTGTCGTCGCCTATGGCCAGGTAGCCGGGGCAGTAGAGAGAGGTTTCGAAGGCCCGGTTGCGTTCCAGCAACTCGTCGGCGGCGTAGAGCAGCAGGCCCGGCTCGACGAGGCGGCCGCCGTGCTGCTCCAGAGCGGCGACGAAGGCAGCCGGCAGCGGTCGTCCGAGCCAGGCCTCTAGGGCATCCAATTCAGGCTTCATCGGGCTCGTCCAGGGCGAACAATGCATGGTGGCGGGCATGGGCCAGCAGGCGTTCGCCCAGCGCGTCGGCCAGGGCGTAGAAGCGCGTGTCCAGCGCATCCAGGGCCGCTTCGCAGTCGCGGTCGGGTTCATCGGCCCAGGTCGGCATGCGCAATTGGCGTTCGGCCTGGGAGACTGGCACCGGACCGTCGCCGAACAGCAGGGCGGCGGCTCGCTCCAGCAGGGCCAGGGCGTCCTCCGCCTCCAATTCGCGAAGACCCGCGCGCGCCGCCTGGTACTGGTCGCCGGAGGAGTTGCCGAAGTACTGGTCGAAGCCGCCGTTGTGCACTTCGCCGCTGAGCACGCTCACTGCGTAGTAGCTCCGTTCGGCCGGCGACAGCCCGGCGAATCCCTCGCGGCCATCGTAGACGCGATTCACCAGCGCGCTCCAGTACAGCGCCTGCGGACTCGCCAGGTAGCGCCGTCGCTCCGCGTGGAAGCGCTTGCCATCCTCGATGTTCTGCCGGTAGCCGCCCTTGCAGGGCATGCACAGTCCGTCGTCCCTCGCCGCCGTGGTCGGGAGGATGAGATGGCCGCAGGCGCGGCAGGGAAGGCGGTCGGTCATGAGCGGTCCTTGCTGGTGGAAGGGGCTCATTATTGCGCAGGATCGTTCAGCTTGAACGACAGTTTGGCTTGCCAGCCTGGCACGGCATTGCCCGCTGGCATGGCCGACCCTCTCTCCCTTCGGGGAGAGGGGCATGAGGACCGGCGCGGAGCGAGAAGCATCACCCCGCGCCAGCCCCCTCAGCTACGACTCACGGAAACGGCCACGCCGGCGACCCCTGGCTCATGTCCAGAAGCTTCACCGTGCTGTATTCGTTGGTCCGGTTGTTGGCATAGAAGAACGCCGGCTGCTCGGCGAAACCGTAGGCCGCCACCTGTGCCTGGGCCGCTGCCGAGGTACGGATGCCCCATAGCGCGAAGGTTGGCCGCTGGTCGCGCTGGGTCAGCCAGGACAGGCCGAGCAACAGGTTGTCGTTGCCGTCCGTACTGCTGGCATCGCCGCTGTTTCCCGGGCGCTGGGCGTAGGTGCCGTAGCCGAGGGCAGCCTTGTTGGCGTCCCAGTCGGACTTGTCCACCTGGCGCTGGTGCAGGTAGAGCAGGGTCCAGATGTCCCAACCCTGCAGCGGATCGTTCTTCAGGTCGGCCCAGTAGTGCACCCACTGGGTATAGAAGGCCATCCGCTCGCCATTCAGCGCGTAGGTGCCCGGGTCTTCCCACAGGCGCTTGTATACGCCTGCCAGCGGATCGGCCTCGGCGCGTCCGGCGACGATCAGGTTGTAGGCGTTGCGGTAGTTGACCCGCGTATCGTCGAGGTTCTGCCCGAACTCGCGGAGCACGCGCCAGTCCTTGTGCAACGGGAATATCTGGTTGGAGATTTCGCCCGAGCGCCCGCCGTAGACCTTCAGCCGGTTCACCTGCAGGTTGTGCCCCAGTTCGTGGCTTTCGCCCCAGCCGCGCGGGTTCAGGCCCCAGGTCTGATCGTAGGGGTTGCCGCTGCAGCCGCCGCCGCACTGGGCGTACTGGTCGACGTTGATGTGCTGGGTGCCGGGCAGCTTGTGCAGGGTCTCGCTGTCGCAGTCCCAGCCGCGCACCGCGCATTCCTGCTGGATTGCCGGAGTCTTCGCCTGGTTGGGAATGGCGAAGCCGGCCAGGGTGTAGGCGTCGTCGATGAACACCTCGTTCAACTCACGGATGAAGCGCTGGACGTCGCCGCCATAGTCCTTGTCGATCGAGCCACGGACCTTCTCCACCTTGGCGTGGACCTCCACCGAGCCGCTGCGGATCTCCAGCCAGTCGGCCTTGTCGGCGTCCAGCGCCTGGATGAAGTCGGCAATCGCCTGGCTGCTGTCCTCGCCCGGCTGGATGTCGAGGAACGGCTGGCTGGCCGCGCCGGTTACCTTGACGGTTACCGTCTGACCCGGCGTGGCGCCGCTGTAGACCAGTTGCAACAGGCCGCCGTAGGGCGATACCAGCGCCACCGACTGGTTTGCCTGGAGCTTGATGTCCGGGCTCTTGAGGAAGCGCGGGCGGTCATACTGGCGGGTATTCCACAGCCGCGTCGAGCCGATGCGCTGGGTGTTCAGGCCGACCGCCAGGCTGGCCTGGCCAGCGTCTTCGATGCGAATGCTCAGGCGCTTGCCCGGCGCCGCCATGCGGCCGATGGCGGTGAAGCCCTGGGCCGACGGCAAGGTGAGGGTCAGGGTTTCCTCCGAGCCCGATACCGGCATCGACTGTTGGCGCTGGCCGGCGTAGCTGCCCAGTTCCTTCTGCGCCGCGCCGGCTTCGCGCACGTAGCCGACGATGGCGTCGGCGACGAAGGTTTCCTGGAAGCGCGCCGTGTCGGCGGCCTTGTCCATCGGGTAGCGGATGTTCTGCCGCACCGCGTCGGCCCACAGCAGCCAGAGCCGCAGCGAGGTGGTGCCGGGCAGGGCGAAGAGGTTCTGCGCCTTCTGGTTGTAGGCGTCGAGGGCGCCTTTCAATACATCGACGCGCTTGCTGAAGTCGCTCAGTCCCGGCACGTCGTCGCAGGTGGTGCGACCGACGTAGGAGGTGCATTTCGACCAGTCGTAGTCCGTGCGCCAGCTACCGTCGACGATCTGCTGCACCAGCGCCGGGTCCTGGCCATAGGCGCCGCCCAGCTCGACCGAACGCGTCCGGGTGCGGCTGGATGGCACCCTGTCCTTGTCCCAGTAGTTGCCGCCGTAGGGGCCTTCCTGCAGGCCCAGGCCGGCGAGGATCTGCTGGCCGGTGCTGCTCTGGTTCCAGCCATTGGTGTGCACGAAGAGGATCGGCAGCCCGGCCTGTAGCCGTGCGCGCACCGTGGCGCTCAGGCTAGCGGCGCTGGCGCCGTTGCCCAGTACCAGCAATTTGCTGGTGCTGGCGCAACTGGCGTCGGTCAGCGCGTTGCAGGCGGCGTCCGCCGGTTGCAGGCCGGCGCTCTTCAGGCCGTTGAGAGTGGCGGTCTTGTCCACCCCGACCACGCTGACCTTGAAGTCCTTCGCAGTAGCCGCGCCCGGGTCGCCGTTCACCAGCCACTGCACCGCCCGCTTCAGCAGCGGTGCGTGGGCGGCATTGGCCCCGCTCAGTTGGGTGAGCACGTTGGTGCCATAGGCCAGCCCGCGGCCGCCGGCCTCCAGGCTCAGGCTGGCGAGCACGCGCCCCTTGTCGCCAATGAGGAAGGGCAGGGTATTGTCCGGGTTTGCCGGCAGGACCCACATGCTGGCGGCGCCAGGATCATAGGCTTGGCTGAGGTTCTGGTAGAGACCGTCGAGCAACTGGGTGCGGGTCTGGCGGATGCGCTCGACCTGCTGCTGCAGGCGCAGGGCGACCAGGTGGCTGTCGGTCAGTTGCGAGGAATCCCCGCTGACCAGTGCCGCATCGAGGATTTCTTCCTGGGTGGCCGCCTGGGCGGACAGCGCGCCAGCCAGGCAGAAACCGGCCAGCAACGCTCGGTGGCGAGGGATGGGTGAGCGACTCATGTTCTCTCCTTGCAGTGAGGGAAATGCAGTGGTGGACAGGCTCACAACTGGCGCTATCGGCCCGTGGAGGGCGGCATATTGTTATGGGTGCGCCGGGTATCGCGTCGAACAGGGAATGGGCCTCGGACAATGCCGGAAATACGCATGGGCGATCCGCTGCATCGAACGAGTCAAGGCGAGAGGAGCATGTTGGGAAAGGCGGAAAAACTATCTGTTCTGGTTGTTTTTGAACTGCGTCTGATTATTTTGATTTTATTTTTACCGATTGTTCGAAGCGCTCTGGAATAGGCGCTCCAGCGTTTCCTGTGACGAAACGATCCAGACTTTGGTTAGGGTCTTGGAAAATACCGAGGATGTATTTCCAGAGCTGTCGATCGAGTTGGAAGTTGCAGTTTCATGAAGGTTTAGGTACTTCGAAGTTACCGCGTTGGCGATGGAATCGATATCGTCCGGTAGTGCCTTCGGAAGTGCCTGATAAGTGCCTTCCCACGCTCAGGCGGCGAACAGAGCCGCCACGTCCATCTGATTCCGCTCCGCCAGCGCCAGTTCGCCTTCGCCGAAACTTGCGCTGCTGCCGCCTACACCCTGCGATTGATCGCGCAGTGGGTGGCGATTGACACCGAAGCCTGTGACCTGCAGCACGGCTCTCCGGTGCAACGGTAGAGACCTATCGGCAGGTGCTGGAAACCTGCCGTTTCCAGCACGAAGATGCCGTAGGGTGAGAGAAATACGTGGTCGATCTGTGTCGTGCCGTCCGGCGTGTTCAGGGTGACGTTGTGCAGGCGGCGGTAGGTGTGCCTGTCCAGTTGCCAATGGGCGAACAGGCGCACCAGCAGTTCACCGATCTGCCCCTTGGCCCAAGGCGATTTGAGCAGGCCGATCAGCAGGGCTGCCGGGATAAACCAGGTCAGCATGCCCCAGACCTGGGCGACTATCGGGCTGTAATCCACTTTCTTCCTTGAGCCGAGCTGCTTAATGGAGAGGCGACCATTGTCCTATGGCGCGATGACGCATCAAGGACTGATGAGCCCGGTGCAGGCGCTCAGCGTGCTATCTGGTAACGGGTGCTACGCCCTCTGCCGGGCAGTCGCTCGATGCAGCCCTTTTCCAGCAGGTCGCTCAGGTGGCGGGTCGCTGTGGCTTTGGAAACCTTGGCCACAGCTTGGTATTGCGCCGCACTGATGCCCTCCTCGAACCCCCTTTCGCCGCCATCGAGCAGGCGGTTAAGCACTTTGATCTGCTCCGCCGATAGCGTTTGGCTGCGATGTGCCTGCCAGAAGCGCGCCTTGACCAGCACGCGGTCTATACGGGCAAGGGCTTGCTCCAGGCTCTTGAGCAAGGTTTCGAGAAACCACTGCAGCCACTTGGTGATATCCAGCCCGCCTTTCTGACTGGCTTCTAGGATGCGGTAATAGCCGGCGCGGTCGTCGAGGATGCTCGCAGACATGGCGTAGAAGCGAATGGCTTGCTGCTCACCCTGAGCCAATGCCAGATCGGTGATAGCGCGGGTGAGGCGACCGTTGCCGTCGTCGAAGGGGTGCAGGGTAACGAACCAGAAATGGGCGATGCCGGCGCGCAGAAAGGGATCGAGGCTGGCATCGCGGCGGCTGCTCTCGAACCAGGCGAGAAAGTCCGCCAGTTGCGCTTCCAGCCCCGCGCGGGGAGGGGCTTCGAAATGGACTGTCGGGCGGTCGATGCGACCGGAAACCACCTGCATGGGCTCTTCGCCACGCAGTGCACCGATGTGTAGCGGTCGAGTCAGCAGTTGCTCATCGGTGGGGAATAACCAACGGTGCCAGGTGAACAGTCGCTGTTCGTCTAGCGGCTCTTGATGTGCGTGGGTGGCATCGAGCAGCAGTTCCGCCAGGCCTTCGGAGCGAGAGGTGGTTCGACCTTCTTCGTGCAATCCCAGTCGCCGTGCCAGTGATGAGCGCACCGAACCGACATTCAGTTGCTCTCCCTCAATGGCTGAAGAGGTGACGATGTTCTGCAGCATGGCATCCAGGCTGCTCTGCACTTCGGTGTCACTCCCCACGGCACCGAGCATTCCTAACAAACGACCCTGAGCCTGGCTACAGGAGCGCAGCAGTGGTGCAAGCGCTTCGGCTTGCCAGTTGAACTGCGGCCAGTCGGGCTGCTGCCAGATCCAGAGTGGGTCGTTCATAAGGGATATTCATGAGCCGATTAGAGAGCCTATTCGGCTCATTTTGTGAGCCGATAATGGCAACTATTCGGCTCACTGTCTAATTCTCAAGCTGGGTTGATAGCTTGATGAGCATGCCTGTTCAGGGTGACTGAGTCAGCTAAAGCGCCTGTTTCAGCACGTCAAAAACCTTGTGGACAGAGGTCGGCCGTACCCCTTGGGCATCGATAAAATTTGATGCAGGGACATGTAGCTCTCGGGCTACAAAATGGGGGCAGGTCACATGCGCTCGGAGCCGCAGTGCTGGATGTACACGCCGCGTACCATCTCGTCTTCGGTGCGGCGTGCCCAGTCTTCGGCGTCGCGCTTGGTGCGGAAGGTTTTTTCGTTGGTCGGCCAATCCGTTTTGCGGCCCACGGGAAGGGGGGACGACTGTTGCCATCAGATAAGGACTCCAAAGGCAAACTGGCTAACCAGTACTGTACCGACTTTGTACCTTTTGGCCATGGAGTCGTTTATGAGGCCACTACCCTAGAAAGCGCAAAGCCGCGCAGTGCGCGGCTTTGAAGGTGGTGGGCCCACACGGACTCGAACCGTGGACCAAAGGATTATGAGTCCTCTGCTCTAACCGACTGAGCTATAGGCCCCCAGAAGGTCGGCGGATTATACCGGCGCTTCTCGGGGAGCGCCAATCGGCTGGCGCGGTTTGAGGAATTTGCTGGCGAACAGCTCGGCGGGCAGCGGCGGACTGAGGACGAAGCCCTGGATCTGCTCGCAGCCTTCGTGGGTGAGGAAGCTCTGCTGACCTTCGGTTTCCACGCCTTCGGCGATCACCGTGAGCTGCATGCTGCGGCCGAGGGCGATGATGGCGCGGGTGATGGCGGCATCGTGGGGATCGTCGGGAAGGCCGCGGATGAACGACTTGTCGATCTTCAGGATGTCCAGCGGCAGGCGCTTGAGGTAGCTGAGCGAGGAGTAGCCGGTGCCGAAGTCGTCGATCGCCAGCTGTACGCCGAGACGCTTGAGCCCGTGGAGGACGGCGAGGGCCTCCTCGGTCTGGTTCATGATGAAGCTCTCGGTGATTTCCAGTTGCAGCCGCGACGGTTCCAGGCCGGACTGCTCCAGCAATTGCTCGAGGCGTTCGATCAGTTGCGGCTGGCCGAGCTGGGCGCCGGCGAGGTTGACCGACAGCGGGCCGAACGGCGCGTGCAGCTTTTGCCATTCGCCCATCTGCTGGCAGGCGTGTTCCAGCACCCAGTCGCCGAGGGGCAGGATCAGGCCGCAATCCTCGGCGAGGGGGATGAAGCGCTCCGGGGAAATTTCCCCGAACAGCGGATGGTACCAGCGCACCAGTGCCTCGGCGCCGACCAGCAAGCCGCTCTCCAGGCTCAGCTTGGGTTGGTAGTACAGCTGCAACTCGTCGCGCTCGAGGGCGCGGCGCAGTTCGGTTTCCAGCGCCATGCGCTCGGTGGCCAGGTAGGTCAGTTCGCGGGTGTAGTACTCGATGCGGCTGCGGCCCCGCGACTTGGCGCGGTACATGGCGGCGTCGGCGTTCTTCACCAGGGTCGGGGCGTCGTCGCCGTCCTTGGGGAACAGGGCGATGCCGACGCTGGCGCTGACGAAGAATTCATGACCGTCGGCCTGGAACGGCGCGGTGAAGGCATTCAGCAGCTTGCGCGCGACGTGCTCGGCGTCGCTTTCCTGGTGCAGGCCGGGGAGCAGGATGATGAATTCGTCGCCCCCCAGGCGGGCCACGGTATCGACGTCGCGCAACTGGTCGCGCAGGCGTTCGGCGATGGCCTTGAGCAGCAGGTCGCCGATGGGATGGCCGAGGCTGTCGTTGATGTGCTTGAAGCGGTCCAGGTCGATGAACAGCACGGCGCCGGGACGACTCTCTTCGCGGGCCTCGTCGAGGGCGTGATTGAGCCGGCTCTCGAACAGCAGGCGATTGGGCAGGCCGGTGAGCGGATCGTGGTGGGCCTGGTAGTCGAGCCGGGCCTGGGCGTACTTGAGGGTGGAGATATCGGCGAAGACGCCGACGAAGTGAGTGATCTCGCCCTGCGGATTGTGTACCGCGCTGATGGTCAGCCATTCGGGGTACAGCTCGCCGGTCTTGCGTCGGTTCCAGATCTCGCCCTGCCAGTGCCCGTCGCGCTCCAGCTGGTTCCACATGGCGAGGTAGAAGCTGGAGTCGTGTTGTCCGGAGGAGAGCAGGCTGGGCGAGCGTCCCAGCGCCTCCTGCTCGCTGTAGCCGGTGATCTCGCTGAAGGCGCGGTTGACCGCGGTGATGCGTTGGCGGGTATCGGTGATCATCACGCCTTCGGCGGTGCTTTCGAAGACGGTGGCGGCCTGCTGCAGCTTCTCCTGCATGAGCTGGCGCTCGGTGATATCGCGGACGATGGTCAGCACGCAGTCCTCGCCATCGATGCTGATCCGGTGGGCGGACATCTCGCACTGGCGGATGCCACCGTTGCGGTCCCGTACAGGGGCGGTGAAGCCCTGGGTCAGGGTGTGGTGGCGTACCAGCGAGATCAGGCGCTTGCGGTCCTCGGTGTCGACCCACAGGCCGAGTTCGAGCGTGGAGCGGGAGATGACCTCGTCGCGGCGGTAGCCGGTGAGACGGGTGAAGCCTTCGTTCACGTCGATCAGCGTGCCGTCTTCGAGGCTGCTGATCAGCAGACCGTCGGGGTAGGCATGGAAGGCGTTGGCGAACTTCTCCTCGGAGATCCGCAGCAGTTCCTGGGTCTCCACCAGGTGGGTGATGTCGCGGATCACCACCACCAGCGCCGGGGTCTGGTCGAGGGCCACGTGCTGGGCGCTGAGCAGCGCGCTGAAGGTACTGCCATTGCGGCGCCGCAGGGGCACCTCGAGGTTGGTCAGGTTGCCGTGGCCGAGCTTTTCCAGGACCTGCGGGCCCAGGCCGGGGAGTGCCCAGATGCCCAGTTCGGTGGCGGTCTTGCCGATGGCGTCGTCGGCGGCGATGCCGATCTGCTGCTCGAAGGTGCTGTTCACCGCGAGGAAGCGGCCGTCGGCGCCGTTGGCCAGTACCACCATGTCCGGGCAGTGGTGGAACACCGAAGCGAACTTCTGTTCGGACAGGCGCATGGCCTGCTCGGTGAGCTTGGCCTCGGTGATGTCGATCATCAGACCGCGCAGGAGCAGGTCCCGGCCTTGCGTGATCGGGGTGACCAAATCGCGAATCCAGACTACCCGGCCGTCGGCGGCGAGCATCCGGTAGTCGAAGCTGTGGTCGCGTCCGGCCTGGCTTTCGCTCATGCAGTAGTGGATGGCGTACTCGGCGTCCATGGGGTGCAGGGTCCGCTGCCAGAAGCCCGGCTGCAGCCATTCGCCGAGGGGATAGCCGAGCAGGCGTTCGGCGTGGGGCGAGACGTAGGTGAAGCGGTTCTCCTCGAGGCGCATTTCCCAGGCGATGGCATTCAGGCTTTCCACCAGTCCCCGGTAGTGCTGTTCGCTGTCGCGCAGTTCGCGCTCCAATTGCCGCCGGCGACTCACCTCGCGGCGCAGGCGGCGGTTCATGGCCAGCAGTATGGCGACCGAGACCAGGATCAGCAGGACGATGGGAAGACCGTAGGTCGCCATCTCGCGCCAGGCCGGACGTCGGTCGAGCAGGCCGCCGACCCAGGGGGCCTGGAGTCGCTCGATCTCCTCGGCGCTGAGGTCGGCGAGGACCTTGTCGACGATCCCGGCGAGGATCGGTTGTCCGCGCGGCACGGCCATCGCCAGTTGGTAGCGGTATGGCGTCTCGCCGCTGATCTCCAGGCCGTTGAGCTTGAGCTGGCGGAGGTTCCATACGCTGGAGGCGAAGTCGCCGACGAAGGCGTCGGCCTGGCCGGTGGCCAGCGCCTGCAGGGCTGCCGCTACCGAAGGCAGCGGCAGCAGGGTGAGGTCGGGATGCTGGGCGATCAGCAGTTCGTGAGGAGCATAGTGGTCGACCACCGCGACCTTGAGTCCGTAGAGCTCGTCGATGCGCTTCGGCATCGGGCCGTTCTTGCGTGCCAGGATGATGATCGGGAAGTCCAGGTAGGGCCGGGTGAAGCTCAGGTACTCCTGGCGCTCCGGGGTAGCCATGATGCCGGGCAGCAGGTCTAGCCGACCGTCCTTGGCCTGCTCCAGGACCTGCGTCCAGGTCTTCGGTTCGACAGGCGTCAGGCTGACGCCCAGGCGTTCCTGCAGCAGGCCGACGTAGCCGGCGGCGAGTCCCTGGTAGCGGCCCTGTTCGTCGCGGAACTCGAATGGCGGCCAGGAGGTGTCCACGCCCAGGCGGATGCTCGGGTGCTCGGCCAGCCAGGCCCGTTCCTCGGGCGTGAGCGTGAGGGCGCCGGCCAGCCCCGGCCAGCAGCAGGCCAGACACAGGAGAAGCACGGCCTGCAGACGCTGCATGAGGCGGTCTCGCGGTGGACGGGAATATAAGCGGAAGTGTAGACGCCGGGCGGCGGGGCAAGCGGCAAAGAAAAACCCCCGGTTTTTCAGGCCGGGGGTTCGTTCGTCACTCGTCGAGGAAGGAGCGCAGGTGCTCGCTTCGCGACGGATGGCGCAGCTTGCGCAACGCCTTGGCTTCGATCTGGCGGATCCGCTCGCGGGTCACATCGAACTGCTTGCCGACTTCCTCGAGGGTGTGGTCGGTGTTCATGTCGATGCCGAAGCGCATGCGCAGCACCTTGGCTTCCCGGGCAGTGAGGCCGGCGAGGACTTCGCGGGTGGATTCCTTGAGGCTCTCGCTGGTCGCCATCTCGATCGGCGACTGCATGGTGGAGTCCTCGATGAAATCGCCCAGGTGCGAATCTTCGTCGTCACCGATTGGGGTTTCCATGGAGATCGGCTCTTTGGCGATCTTCAGTACCTTGCGGATCTTGTCCTCAGGCATGTCCATGCGCTCGCCAAGCTCTTCCGGGGTGGGCTCGCGACCCATTTCCTGGAGCATCTGGCGGGAGATGCGGTTGAGCTTGTTGATCGTCTCGATCATGTGCACCGGGATGCGGATGGTGCGTGCCTGGTCGGCGATCGAACGGGTGATCGCCTGGCGAATCCACCAGGTGGCGTAGGTGGAGAACTTGTAGCCGCGACGGTATTCGAACTTGTCCACCGCCTTCATCAGGCCGATGTTGCCTTCCTGGATCAGGTCGAGGAATTGCAGGCCGCGGTTGGTGTACTTCTTGGCGATGGAAATCACCAGGCGCAGGTTGGCCTCGACCATTTCCTTCTTCGCCCGGCGAGCCTTGGCTTCGCCGATCGACATCGCGCGGTTGATTTCCTTGATCTCGGCGACGGTCAGCTCGACCTCGCTTTCCAGGGCCGCCAGCTTCTGCTGGTTGCGCAGGATGTCGTCGCGCAGGCGCTCGATGGCCTCGGCGTACTTCGGCTTGCTCTTCAGGACGCTGTCGACCCACTTCTCGTCGGTCTCGTGGTTCGGGAACAGGCGCAGGAAGTCGGCACGCGGCATGCGCGCGTCACGCACGCAGAGCTGCATGATGGCGCGTTCCTGGGCGCGCACGCCTTCCAGGGCGGAGCGCACGCGGGCGACCAGGGCGTCGAACTGCTTGGGCACCAGCTTGATCGGCATGAACAGCTCGGCCAGGCCGGTGAGTTCGGCGGTGGCCTGCTTGCTGCCGCGACCGTGCTTCTTCAGGGCCTTCTTGGCCTTGTCGAGCTGCTCGGAGACCGCGGTGAAACGCAGGCGGGCTTCTTCCGGATCCGGACCGCCGTCGCCTTCGTCGTCGCTGTCGCTGCTGTCGTCGCTTTCTTCTTCCTCGTCGTCCTTCTCTTTCGAGTCGGCGGAATCGTCCTTCAGGTTGACCGGCTCCACCTCTTCGGCGGGCAGGCTGCCGTCATCGGGATCGATATAGCCGCTGAGGACGTCGGAGAGGCGACCGCCTTCGGCGACGATGCGATTGTAGTCGGCCAGGATGCTGTCCACCGTACCCGGGAACTGGGCGATGGCGCTCATCACTTCGCGGATGCCTTCCTCGATGCGCTTGGCGATTTCGATCTCGCCTTCGCGGGTCAGCAGTTCCACGGTACCCATTTCACGCATGTACATGCGCACCGGGTCGGTGGTGCGACCAATGTCGCTTTCCACCGCGGCCAGGGCCGCTGCGGCTTCTTCCGCTGCGGCTTCGTCGGTATCCGCCTCGGCCAGCAACAGGGCATCCGCATCCGGGGCTGTCTCGAATACGTTGATCCCCATGTCGTTGATCATGCGGATGATGTCTTCCACCTGTTCCGGATCGGAAATATCCTCCGGCAGGTGGTCGTTGACCTCCGCGTAAGTCAGGTATCCCTGCTCACGGCCTCGGGCGATCAACTCTTTCAGACGAGATTGCTGTTGCGCTTTTCCGGACATAACACCCTATCCACTGAAGGTCTTGGCGGGCAAAAAATAAGCAGAGGATTATACCTGATGCCTGGGCTGAGGCGC
This sequence comes from Pseudomonas sp. 203-8, assembly GCF_020708595.1. NCBI lineage: Bacteria > Pseudomonadati > Pseudomonadota > Gammaproteobacteria > Pseudomonadales > Pseudomonadaceae > Pseudomonas > Pseudomonas sp. 203-8. Next base: position 335,385 of record NZ_JAJFDF010000008.1, read on the forward strand.
CAGTTCAGCTCTGGGAAGGCGATGAAGCGGCAACACTGTAGTGCTCTCTGAGCAAGGCTTTCTCTTCATCGGTCAGTTCACTGTAGCTCTTCTGCATGACGCTGCGTAAACGCTCCTCCCGCTCGCCGAAACGCTGGCTCTCGGAGAGTTTAGTAATGGTGTCGAAGAACTGCTTTTCAAGGTTCTCCTGGACGATCAGCCACTCCTTCTCGCCCAGGGCCTGCAGCAGGCGGCCCTGGGGCGTGCCGTGCCAGCGCGCGATGAGTTGCATCGAGCTCTGCCGCGGGTTCTTCTGCAGGGCTTCCAGCAGGGACACCAGCAACTGGGCGTAGGTATCCTGCTCCCTGGCGAGGGTGCCCGCATCGTCGACCTTCAAGGCCAACTGCGGATGATGCAGCAAGGTGCGCAGGGCGTTGAGGGTGGTGGACTCCACGCTGACCGGCGTTCGTTGCGGAGCCTTGAAGTCGCCGCGGCCGCCTTTGTCCCACTTCTTCTTGCCATCCCACTTCTTGCCGTCCCAGGGCTTCTTGTCCTTGTTCCAGCTCTTGCGCGGTTGCGCCTCGACATAGCCTGGCGCAGCGTCGAACGGCGCATGGGAGGGCTCGTTCTCGTAGTAGGCGCTGGCGGCGAAATAGTCGTCGCCGTCCAAGACGCCGCTCGCTCCGTGGTCCATGGACGACGGCGGCGGGCTGTGGTGCGCCAGTTGTCCGATGTTTTCGCCGGACAGGCCGGTGATTTCCGACAGACGTTGTCGCATCAGCAGGCGCAGGTTGTTCCCGGGAATCTTCTCCAGCAGCGGCGCGGCGAGGGTCGCCAGGTGGGCCTTGCCTTCCAGGGTGGCGGGGTCGGCCTCGAGCATCAGTTGCTGGAAGAAGTACTCCGCCAGCGGCTGGGCCTGCTGGGTGATGCGTGCGCGGAAGGCATCCTCTCCCTCGGCGCGTACCAGGCTGTCCGGGTCCTCGCCCTCGGGGAGGAACAGGAAGCGCACGCGCTTGCCGTCCTGCAGGTTCGGCAGCACCGACTCCAGGGCGCGCCAGGCCGCCTTGCGCCCGGCCTGGTCGCCGTCGAAACAGAACAGGATGCTCGGTACCAGGCGGAACAGGCGCTTGATGTGTTCCTCGCTGGTCGCCGTGCCGAGGGTCGCCACCGCGTTGCGGATGCCTTGCTGGGCCAGGGCGATGACATCCATGTAGCCCTCGACCACCATGATCTCGTCGAGGTCGCGATTCTTCTGCCGGGCCTCGTAGAGTCCGTAGAGTTCCTGGCCCTTGTGGAAGACCGGAGTCTCCGGGGAGTTCAGGTACTTCGGCTTGTCGTCGCCGAGCACCCGGCCGCCGAAGGCGATGATCCGCCCGCGGCTGTCGCGGATCGGGAACATCACGCGATCGCGGAAGCGGTCGTAGCGCTTGCCGGTGTCGCTGTTCTCCACCAGCAGGCCGGCGTCGAGCATGGCCTTGAGTTGCAGGTTGTCGCCACCCAGGTGCTTGAGCAGGTTGTCCCAACCGGGCGGGGCGAAACCGAGGCCGAAGTCGCGGGCGATCTCGCCGGTCAGGCCGCGGCCCTTCAGGTAGTTCACCGCGGCCTTGCGCGCCGGGTGGCTTTTCAGCGCCTGCTTGTAGAACTCGGCGGCGGCGCTGAGCAGCGGGTAGAGCGGCGAGTCGGTCGGCTGGCGCGGCGTGTGCCCGCGTCCGCCGCGTTCCTCGCGCGGCACGTCCATGCCGGCGCGCTTGGCCAGCTCCTCGACCGCCTGGGGGAACTCCAGCTGGTCGTGGTCCATGACGAAGCCGAGCGCGTTGCCGCCGGCGCCGCAGCCGAAGCAGTAGTAGAACTGCTTGTCCGGGCTGACGGTGAACGAGGGAGTCTTTTCCTTGTGGAACGGGCAGCAGGCGCTGTAGTTCTTGCCGGTTTTCTTCAGTTGGATGCGTGAACTCACCACCTCGACGATGTCGGTGCGGTTCAGCAGGTCATCGATGAAGCTTTGCGGTATCAGGCCGGCCATGGTGTTCTCGAAAACGACGGCGCGTGGGCGCAGAGCGGCAGCATAGCAATTATCGCCGGGCCGATCAGGCCGGCGCGGTGTTTCAGGAGGAGAGGCGCGCCTTCAGGCGCTGGCTGACCTGTGCCATGTCGACGCGACCCTGGACCTGCGGTCGCAGCAGGTTCATCGCCTTGCCCATGTCCTGCGGACCCTGGGCGCCGCTGTCGACGATGCTGCGCTCGATCAGGGCGTCGATCTCATGGTCGTCCAGGGGCTTGGGCATGAAGTCCTGGAGCACGAGGATCTCGGCAGCCTCGACCTCGGCGAGGTCCTGGCGGCCGGCGTCGCTGAACTGGCGCTGGGCGTCGCGGCGCTGCTTGATCATCCGGTCGAGGATCAGCAGGGCTCGGGCGTCATCCACCTCGATGCGTTCGTCGACTTCGACGCGCTTGATGTCCGCGAGGGCCAGGCGCAACGTGGTCAGCCGCGGCTTGTCCTGGGCGCGCATGGCGACCTTGACGGCGTCGAGGAGGCGGGATTTGATTTCGCTCATGGCGGAAAGCCGAAAGCCCGGCCGGGGCCGGGCTGAGGCACGATCACTGACGCGTGGGCGTCGAGTGGATCAGTACAGGCGCTCGCGACGGCGCTGTTCGCGCTGTACTTTCTTCGCGTGGCGCTTCACTGCGGCAGCGGCCTTGCGCTTGCGCTCGGCAGTGGGCTTCTCGTAGAACTCGCGGCTGCGAACTTCAGCCAGTACACCTGCTTTTTCGCAGGAGCGCTTGAAACGACGCAGGGCTACGTCGAAGGGTTCGTTCTCTTTTACTTTGACGGCTGGCATCCAGGTCGTACCTTCACTGATTACCGGGGGTTGAACGTACTCCGGCAAGGTGGCGCGGATACGTCGGTTTTCAAGGGTTGCGGATATTAACGGTTCGGCCGGAGGAATGCAAAGCCTCCGATCGAAAAACACTGGTCTGGCGCAAAGCCGCCGATTATCATGCGCGGCTTCGTATTTGCCAAGCTCTAAGGCTCAAGCCCATGCGCGTGCTGGGACTGGAAACGTCCTGCGACGAAACCGGCGTCGCCCTTTACGACAGCGAACGCGGCCTGCTGGCCGACGCGCTGTTCAGTCAGATCGACCTCCATCGCGTCTACGGCGGCGTCGTGCCCGAGCTGGCCTCGCGCGACCACGTCAAGCGCATGCTGCCGCTGATCCGCCAGGTGCTCGACGAGTCCGGCTGCACGCCGGCGGATATCGACGCGATCGCCTATACCGCCGGTCCCGGCCTGGTCGGCGCCCTGCTGGTGGGGGCTTCCTGTGCCCAGGCGATGGCCTTCGCCTGGGGCGTGCCGGCGGTCGGCGTGCACCACATGGAAGGGCACCTGCTGGCGCCGATGCTGGAAGAGCAGCCACCGCGGTTCCCGTTCGTCGCCTTGCTGGTTTCCGGCGGTCACACCCAGTTGGTGCGGGTGGACGGCATCGGTCGCTACCAGTTGCTTGGCGAATCGGTGGACGATGCCGCCGGCGAAGCCTTCGACAAGACCGCCAAGCTGATCGGCCTGGGCTATCCCGGCGGTCCGGAAATCGCCCGCCTGGCGGAGCTCGGCACTCCTGGCCGCTTCGTGTTCCCGCGGCCGATGACCGATCGCCCCGGCCTGGACTTCAGCTTCAGCGGGCTCAAGACCTTTACCCTGAACACCTGGCAGCGTTGCGTCGAGGCCGGCGACGACAGCGAGCAGACCCGCTGCGACATCGCCCTGGCGTTCCAGACCGCGGTGGTCGAGACCCTGCTGATCAAGTGCCGTCGCGCCTTGAAGCAGACCGGCCTGAAGAACCTGGTGATCGCCGGCGGCGTCAGCGCCAACCAGGCGCTGCGCAGCGGCCTGGAAAAGATGCTCGGCGAAATGAAGGGGCAGGTGTTCTACGCCCGCCCGCGCTTCTGCACCGACAATGGCGCGATGATCGCCTACGCCGGCTGCCAGCGCCTGCTCGCCGGCCAGCATGACGGCCCGGCGATCAGCGTCCAGCCGCGCTGGCCGATGGAGTCGCTGCCGGCGGTCTGAGTGGCCGCCAGGTCGCAGTCAGGCAGGTGTCGATGACGCAGCTGGGCCAGACTGCATGAAGTTTTTTCCTTTTATGGATTAGAAATGCCGTTCGCGGCCGGCGAACAGATCGCGTAAGTTGGCGCGGTGCCGCCAGACGATCAGGCCGGTCAGCACGGTCATCGGCAGCAGCGCTCCGGGCTGCTGCCAGGCCAGCAACGGCAGGGTCAGCGGGGTGGCCACCAGCGAGGCGAGCGAGCTGGTGCGCGACAGCTTGAAGGTCAGCAGCCAGGCCGCCGCGGCCAGCAGTACGGCCGGCGGATAGAGGCCGAGGAGCATGCCCGCGGCGGTGGCGACACCCTTGCCGCCGCGGAAGTTGAAGTACAGCGGGTACAGGTGGCCGATCACGGCGGCGATGCCGACCCAGGCCTCCTCCATCACGCCGAGCCCCAGCCAGCGGGCGACCAGCACCGGCAGCAGGCCTTTGCCGACGTCGCCGAGCAGGGTCAGGATGGCGAGTTTCTTCCCGGCGACGCGCAGCATGTTGGTCGCGCCGGGGTTGCCGGAACCGCTGGCGCGCGGGTCCTGGGTGCCGAACCAGCGGCTGAGCAGGACGGCGAAGGAGAGGGAACCGAGCAGGTAGGCGAGGATCGCCAGTAGCCAGACCATGGATTCCACCGAGGACGAGGATGTCCTCGATTCTAACGGGGCGGCGCACGCTTGTCGTGGCATCCCTTGGAGCGGGTAGCGAAGTGGACAGAGTTTTTATCGAAGGCTTGGAGGTCGATACCGTCATCGGCGTGTACGACTGGGAGCGCGGCATCCGTCAGTGCCTGCGCCTGGACCTGACCCTGGGCTGGGACAACCGACCGGCCGCCGCGGGCGACGATCTCGCCCTGGCGCTGGACTATGCCGCGTTGTCCGAGCGGGTGCAGGAGTTCGCCCGGGAATCGCATTTCCAGTTGGTGGAAACCTTCGCCGAGCGCCTCGCCGAGGTACTGATGGGCGAGCGCGGCATTCCCTGGCTGCGCATCCGCGTGACCAAGCCCGGCGCGGTGCCGGCGGCCCGTGGCGTTGGCGTGGAGATCGAACGCGGATGTCGCTGATCCCGGTCTACCTCGGCCTCGGCAGCAATGTCGAGCGTGAGCGCCATCTGCATGCCGGCCTCGATGCGCTGGCCGCTTTCCTTCATGACCTGCGTTGTTCGCCGGTATTCGAGAGCGAGCCGGTGGGTATCAAGAGCGGGCCGTTCTTCAACCTGGTGGTGTCTGCCCGCACCGATCTGCCGCTGGCCGAACTGAGCCTGCGACTCAAGCACATCGAGGCCGACAATGGCCGCTATGCGCCAGAGCGCAAGGGGCTGCCGCTGGATATCGACGTGCTGTTCTACGGCGACCTGGTGGGCGATTTCGATGGCCTGGTGCTGCCGCGCGCCGAAGTGCTGAAGAACGCTTTCGTGCTCTGGCCCTTGTCCGAGCTGGCGCCGAACCTGGAGCATCCGGTCGCCCGCCAGCCGCTGGGCGATCTCTGGCGCGAGACGAGGATCCAGCAGAAGCTCTGGCCGGCGCCATTCGAATGGCGTGGCCAGGCGTTGACTCCCGAAGCGCTGCTTCAGGCCTTTCCGCGTTCTTCCTTGTAGGCCTTGAGTGCGGCGAGGCGCGCACGCTTCAGCGCCTCGCCCAGTTCCGCGCCCTTCAAGCCCTTTTCCACCAGCGGCTTCACGCTGACTGCCCGCGCTGCCTGCGCCGCGCCGAGCAGGTAGGCGGCCTGCGGATAGTCCCGCTGTTCCAGGCCGAGGCGGCCGCGCGCGTCCATCTCGCTGGCGGCGACGAACTCCTCGAAACGCTGCGGGCGGCGATACACGTCGAAGCTCTGCAACAGCTCCAGCAGTGTATTCGGGCGCAGCTCCAGCGCCCGATGGGCGTGGGTGTGGTACTCGCCCACCAGGCGCGCCAGTTCCTGGCAGTCGCGCGGCACCCTGAAGCGCTGGTTCACCGCATCGATCAACGGCACGCCGCGAGCCTCGTGGGCGATATGGCGGGGCCAGTCCGCTTCGCTGGTGAGTCCCTTGCCCAGGTCGTGCAGCAGGCAGGCCCAGCGTACGCTGAGCGGCTGCCGGTGGCGGGCGCATTGCTGCAATACCGACAGGACATGGACGCCGGTATCGATTTCCGGATGGTGGGCCGCCGGCTGCGGTACGCCGAATAGCGCCTCGACTTCCGGGATCAGTTCGGCCAGGGCGCCGCAGTCGTGCAGGACCTGGATGAAGACCTCGGGGTTGGGTTCCATCAGGGCTCGGGAAATTTCCTTCCAACTGCGCTCCGGGGTCAGCGCCTGCAACTCGCCGGATTCCGCCAGTTGGCGCATCAGGGCGAGGGTTTCGGCGGCGATCCGGAAGCCCAGGCCGGCGTAGCGGGCGGCGAAGCGCGCTACGCGCAGGACCCGCAGGGGATCCTCGGCGAACGCCGGGGAAACGTGGCGCAGCAGGCGCGCCTCGAGGTCTGCCTGGCCGCCGTAGGGATCTATTACACGGCCCTGTTCGTCCTCGGCCATGGCGTTGATGGTCAGGTCACGGCGAGTCAGGTCTTCCTCCAGGGTCACCTCGGGGCTGGCATGGAAGGTGAAGCCGCCGTAGCCGCGCCCGCTCTTCCGCTCGGTGCGCGCCAGGGCGTATTCCTCGCCGCTCTGCGGATGAAGGAAGACCGGGAAGTCGGCGCCCACCGGGCGGTAGCCGCGGGCTAGCATCTCGTCGCTGCTGGCACCGACCACCACCCAGTCGATATCGGTGACCGGACGGCCGAGAAGGCGATCGCGCACGGCGCCGCCGACCTTGTAAATCTGCATGGGAATCCTCCGCGTGATAGGCGGAAGTCTACCCCAGGGTGTCCTAGCGGGCGCGTGGAAGCTGCCGGAGCAGGGCGCCGACCGCCAGTTCGAGCTGTTCCGGATTGGCCCTGGCGGGGCTGAGGCCGGTGCTTACCATACCTTCCCAAAGAACGCGCTCCTCCAGGTCGACCAGGCGCACGCGCAATGTTCCGGTTTCGTCGCGCAGGCGGTGGATCGCCAGATAAGGCCCCATGCCGGAGGTGGGCGGAAGGTCGGGGCGGAATTCCAGAGGTGCGTCGCGCAGCGCCAGCCAGTAGTAGACGCGGAATTGCGGGGTAGCGCTCTCGTGGTAGCCGTGGGCCGCCAGTCCCTGGCGCAGCTCTGCGTTTATCAGCGGATAGCGGTTGCGGTAGGGCAGGGCGTCGACCGCCTGTTCCGGCGGCATCAACTGGAAACCTTGCAGGCCGGGCAGTCCGGCGCTGGCCGGATGGGTCACCCGGGCGCTGGGGATGTGGCTGGCGCAGGTGGCCAGGACGAGGCAGAGCAGGACGATGGCGAACAGGCGCATGGCGGCTCCCGTGGACGGCCGGCTTCTTGTTCTGCTGTGGGCGGCCCGACCGTGCCGGCATGCTGGCCGGCGGTCGGGGCGGACGTCAACCGATCAAATGGGCGGGATGATCAGGTCCAGGCGCGGGTAGCCTTCCTCGCCCTCGCTGGCGCCCTTGGGCGGCATGTGGTGGGTCTGCACGAGCTGGTCGCCCTGCAGGGTCTCCAGGTGGATATCGAAGCCCCACAAGCGATGCAGGTGCTTGAGCACGTCGGCGGTGGAGTCGCTCAGCGGCTGGCGGTCGAACTGCTGGTGGCGCAGGGTCAGCGAGCGGTCGCCGCGACGGTCGACGTTCCAGATCTGGATGTTCGGCTCGCGGTTGCCGAGGTTGTACTGCGCCGCCAGGGTCTCGCGGATGGTGCGGTAGCCGGCTTCGTCGTGGATCGCCGCGACCAGCAGGTCGTCCTTCTGGTCGTCGTCGAGAATGCTGAACAGCTTCAGGTCGCGAATCACCTTGGGCGAGAGGAACTGCAGGATGAAGCTTTCGTCCTTGAAGCTCTTCATGGCGAACTTCAGCGTGGCCAGCCAGTCGCTGCCGGCGATATCCGGGAACCAGCGGCGGTCCTCGTCGGTAGGTTCCTCGCAGATGCGGCGGATGTCGCGGTACATGGCGAAGCCCAGGGCGTAGGGGTTGATGCCGCTGTAATAGGGGCTGTCGAAGGACGGCTGGTAGACCACGCTGGTGTGGTATTGCAGGAACTCCATCATGAAGCCGTCGTTGACCAGGCCTTCGTCGTAGAGGTCGTTGAGCAGCGTGTAGTGCCAGAAGGTCGCCCAGCCTTCGTTCATCACCTGGGTCTGGCGTTGCGGGTAGAAATACTGGGCGATCTTGCGCACGATGCGGATCACCTCGCGCTGCCAGGGCTCCAGAAGCGGCGCGTTCTTCTCGATGAAGTAGAGGATGTTCTCCTGCGGCTCGCTCGGATAGCGCGCCATGGATTGTTCCTTGTCCTTGCCGCCGACGCGCGGGATGGTCCGCCAGAGGTCATTGACCTGGCGCTGGATCAGTTCCTCGCGCTCCTTCTGCCGCTGCCGCTCCTCTTCCGCGGAAATCGGGTAGGGACGCTTGTAGCGGTCGACACCGTAGTTCATCAGGGCGTGGCAGGAGTCGAGCAGGTCTTCCACCGCGTCGATCCCGTAGCGCTCCTCGCACTGCATGATGTACTGCTTGGCGAACACCAGGTAATCGATGATCGAACTGGCATCGGTCCAGGTGCGGAACAGGTAGTTGCCCTTGAAGAAACTGTTGTGCCCGTAGCAGGCGTGGGCGATCACCAGCGCCTGCATGCACTGGGTGTTTTCCTCCATCAGGTAGGCGATGCAGGGATCGGAGTTGATCACGATCTCGTAGGCCAGGCCCATCTGGCCACGCTTGTAGTTCTTTTCCGTACTGAGGAAGTGCTTGCCGTAGGACCAGTGGTTATAGCCGATCGGCATGCCCACCGAGGCGTAGGCGTCCATCATCTGCTCGGCGGTGATCACCTCGATCTGGTTCGGATAGGTATCCAGGGCATAGCGCTCGGCGATCCTGCTGATTTCCCGGTCGTACTGCTGGATCAGCTCGAAGGTCCATTCCGAGCCGGTGGCGATGGGCTGGCGCTTGCTCATGCGACGAGCCTCCTCTGGAACAGCTCGCGGAACACCGGGTAGATGTCCGATGCCGAGACGATCTGCTGCTGGGCGAAGCTGTCTTCGAAGGCTTCGCGCACGCGCTCGTACTCGAACCACAGGGCCTGGTGTTCGCGCGGGGTGATCTCGACGTAGGTGTAGTACTGGACGAACGGCATGATCTGCTTGAGGAGGATGTCCCGGCACACCGGCGAGTCGTCGTTCCAGTTGTCGCCGTCCGAGGCCTGGGCGGCGTAGATGTTCCACTCATGGGTCGGATAACGCTCGGCCATGATCTCCTGCATCATCTTCAGCGCGCTGGAGACGATGGTGCCGCCGGTCTCGCGGGAGTAGAAGAACTCCTCCTCGTCGACCTCGCGGGCGCTGGTGTGGTGGCGGATGAACACCACTTCGATCTTCTCGTAGTTCCGCTTGAGGAACAGGTAGAGCAGGATGAAGAAGCGCTTGGCGATGTCCTTGGTCGCCTGGGTCATCGAGCCGGAGACGTCCATCAGGCAGAACATCACCGCCTTGGAGGTGGGGTTGGGCTGCTTGACCAGCAGGTTGTACTTGAGATCGAAGGTATCGAGGAACGGCACCCGGTCGATGCGCGCGCGGAGCTTGGCGATTTCCAGCTCGAGTTCCTGGATATCGCCGAGGTTGTCCGGCTCTTCGCGCTTGATCCGCTCCAGTTCCTTCAGCGCCGCGCGCAGCTTGGCCCGGCTGCCGCCGGACAGCGCGATGCGCCGCGCATGGGCCGAGCGCAGGGTGCGGACGATGTTGATGCGCGACGGGTTGCCGTCGTTGCTGATGCCGGCGCGGACGGTCTTGAAGGTGTCGGTGCCGGTGATGTGGCGCTTGACCAGGTTGGGCAGCTCCAGGTCCTCGAACATGAAGTCGAGGAATTCCTCCTGGGTGATCTGGAAGACGAAGTCGTCCATGCCTTCGCCGCTGTTGCTGGCCTTGCCGCCGCCGCGGCCGCCCCCGCCGCCGGATGGGCGGGCGATGTGCTCGCCGGCGGTGAATTCCTTGTTGCCGGGGTGGACGACGGTCTGCCGCCCGCCGCGGCCATGGTGCAGCACCGGTTCGTCGATATCGCGCCCGGGAATGCTGATCTGCTCGCCGTGCTCCATGTCGGTAATGGAACGCCGGCTGACGGCCTCCTCGACGGCCTTCTTGATGTGTTCACGGTAGCGCCTCAGGAAGCGCTGGCGGTTCACCGTGCTCTTGTTCTTGCCGTTCAGACGCCGGTCGATGACGTAGCTCATGAATGCTCCTCAGGGCCTGTGGCGCCCCGCCGGAGCGGAGGCGCCGAGGTCCGAATGCGACGGCGACCGGTACGGTCGCAGCGACCGTACCGATGGCAGACTACTGCGACTTGCGAACCCGCAGGTACCATTCCGACAGCAGGCGGACCTGCTTCTCGGTGTAGCCGCGCTCGACCATGCGTTTGACGAAGTCGTTGTGCTTCTGCTGGTCCTCCTTGCTGGCCTTGGCGTTGAAGCTGATGACCGGAAGCAGGTCCTCGGTGTTGGAGAACATCTTCTTCTCGATCACTACGCGCAGCTTCTCGTAGGACAGCCAGCTCGGGTTCTTGCCGTTGTTGCCGGCGCGGGCGCGCAGCACGAAGTTGACGATCTCGTTGCGGAAGTCCTTCGGGTTGCTGATGCCGGCGGGTTTCTCGATCTTCTCCAGTTCCTCGTTGAGGGCGGCGCGGTTGAGGATCTCGCCGGTTTCCGGGTCGCGGTATTCCTGGTCCTGGATCCAGAAGTCGGCGTACAGCACATAGCGGTCGAAGATGTTCTGACCGTATTCGCTGTAGGACTCCAGGTAGGCGGTCTGGATTTCCTTGCCGATGAACTCGACGTAGCGCGGCGCCAGGTATTCCTTGATGAAGCGCAGGTAGCGCTCGCGGGTTTCCGGCTGGAACTGTTCCTGCTCGATCTGCTGTTCGAGGACGTAGAGCAGGTGCACCGGGTTGGCCGCTACCTCGTGCGGGTCGAAGTTGAATACCTTGGAGAGGATCTTGAAGGCGAAGCGGGTGGAAAGCCCGGCCATGCCTTCGTCGACCCCGGCCGAGTCGCGGTATTCCTGGATCGACTTGGCCTTGGGATCGGTATCTTTCAGGTTTTCGCCGTCATATACCCGCATCTTCGAGTAGATATTCGAGTTTTCCGGCTCTTTCAGCCTCGACAGCACGGAGAACTGCGAGAGCATCTTCAGGGTGTCCGGCGCGCAGTGGGCATGCGCCAGCGAGCTGTTGACCAGCAACTTGTCGTAGATCTTGATCTCGTCCGCCACGCGCAGGCAGTACGGCACCTTGACGATGTAGATGCGGTCGATGAAGGCCTCGTTGTTCTTGTTGTTGCGGAAACTGTGCCATTCCGATTCGTTGGAGTGAGCCAGGATGATGCCGCTGTAGGGCAGGGCGCCGAGACCTTCGGTGCTGTTGTAGTTGCCTTCCTGGGTCGCGGTCAGCAGCGGGTGCAGGACCTTGATCGGGGCCTTGAACATCTCGACGAATTCCATCAGGCCCTGGTTGGCCCGGCAGAGGGCGCCCGAATAGCTGTAGGCGTCCGCGTCGTTCTGCGGGTATTCCTCCAGCTTGCGGATGTCGACCTTGCCGACCAGCGCGGATATATCCTGGTTGTTCTCGTCGCCGGGTTCGGTCTTGGCGATGGCGATCTGGTTGAGGATCGAGGGGTACAGCTTGACCACGCGGAACTGGCTGATGTCGCCGCCGAACTCGTTGAGGCGCTTGGTTGCCCAGGGCGACATGATCGAGCGCAGGTAGCGCCTCGGGATGCCGTAGTCCTCCTCGAGGATGGCGCCGTCTTCGTCGGGGTTGAACAAGCCCAGCGGCGACTCGAAGACCGGTGAGCCCTTGATCGCGTAGAAGGGCACCTTCTCCATCAGTTGCTTGAGTTTTTCCGCCAGGGAGGATTTACCGCCGCCGACCGGGCCGAGCAGGTAAAGGATCTGCTTCTTCTCCTCCAGGCCCTGGGCCGCGTGGCGGAAGAACGCGACGATCTGGTCGATGCATTCCTCCATGCCGTGGAAGTCGGCGAACGCCGGGTAGCGGCGAATCACCTTGTTGGAGAAGATCCGCGACAGCCTGGAGTCCACCGAGGTGTCCAGCAATTCCGGCTCGCCGATCGCCATCAGCAGGCGCTCGGCGGCAGAGGCATAGGCTGTCTTGTCTTGCTTGCAGAGGTCGAGATATTCCTGGAGGGAATATTCCTCTTGGCGGGTCGCTTCGAAGCGTTCCTGGAAGTGACTGAAAATGCTCATGACGTCTCCTCGCTCGATGCAGTGAGCCGGCGCGGGATCGGTCGTGCGGGTGCGGGGGGGCCGCCAGCCAGGCCGGCGAGAATCCCCCAGACTCCGTCGCTGCACGGTGCTTCCCTTTCCGCCAGCGCTCCTAACGGTCACAGCCGATGGCCCGGAAGCCGGTGTGCCGGCTCTCCCCTGTTTTGGATGGCCTGAGGAAAAGAATAGTTCGTTCTGGACGGAGTAAAGGAAGAAAGGCGAGAGAAGTTACAGTTTTTTTGGCGGGGTAGCGGCGCGGCCTACTCCGCTTCGCCGCTGCTGGTATCCGCGGGATAGACGCTGCGCCATAGCTCGAAGCCGCCGTCGAGGCTGTAGACGTCGCTGAAGCCCTGCTGGATGAAATAGGCGGCGGCGCTCTGGCTGGAGTTACCGTGGTAGCAGACCACCACCAGCGGAGCGTCGAGGTCGGCGGCGGCGATGAAGTCCGCCACCGAGTGGTTGTCGATGTGCCGCGAGCCGCTGATGTGGCCGACAGCGAAGCTCTGCGGGTCGCGGATGTCGACCACCTGGGCGCCGTTTTCGCGGAGCTGGCGGGCCTGTTCGGGGGCGATGCGCTGGAAGGTGTCGCTCATGTCGGGGTACCTGTGTACAGGGCGTCCACCGGACGCCGGGGATTCATGCGGGCGTGGCGGCGGGTCTGGCCGGCGCGCGCTGTTCGGCGCAATCGCAGCTCAGGCGTTCGCCGCTGTCGACGTTCAGCAGGGTCATCCGCGCGCCCCAGACGCAGCCGGTGTCCAGGGCGAACAGGCCGGGCTCGTCGCAGTGGCCTTCGAGGGCCGCCCAGTGGCCGAAGATGATCTTCTCGCCGCGGGTCTTGCGCGAAGGGAAGCTGAACCAGGGGGCGTAGCCGGGCGGCGCGGTGTCGAGGCCTTCCTTGCTCTTCAGGTCGAGCTTGCCATCTTCGGTGCAGAAACGCATGCGGGTGAAGTAGTTGGTGATCACCCTCAGGCGGTCGATGCCATGCAGCTTCTTGTCCCACTTGGCCGGTTCGTTGCCGTACATGCCGTCGAGGAACAGCGGCAGGCGCTGGTCGTCGCGCAATGCTTGCTCCACCTCGGCTGCGCGCAGGCGGGCTTTTTCCAGGCTCCACTGCGGGGGGATGCCGGCATGCACCAGGGCGACCTTGCGTTGTTCGTCGTAGTGCAGCAGCGGCAGGCGACGCAGCCAGTCGAGCAGTGGCTCGCGGTCCGGCGCCTCGAGGATTTCCCGCAGCGTGTCGGACTTCTTCAGGCGCTCGGACTTGTGCGCCACCGCCAGCAGGTGCAGGTCGTGGTTGCCCAGGACGCTGACCACCGACTCGCGCATGGCATAGAGGAAGCGCAGCGTCTCCAGGGACTGCGGGCCGCGGTTGACCAGGTCGCCGACCAGCCACAGGCGGTCCTTGGCCGGGTCGAAGGCGACGCGCTCCAGCAGGCATTTCAGGGGATCCAGGCAACCCTGCAGGTCGCCTACCGCGTAGACCGCCATCAGTGCAGCGCTCCCGGTACGGCCAGGCGAAACACCGGGATCGCGGCGTCGAAGGCGATTCCGTCGCTGCCGAGCATCTGGTAGCTGCCGCGCATGCTGCCGACCCGGGTCGCCAGCACCGTGCCGCTGGTGTAGGTGTGTTGCGCGCCGGGGGCGATCAGCGGTTGCTCGCCGACCACGCCGGCGCCGCGAACTTCCTGGGTACGGCCGTCGCCGTCGGTGATGATCCAGTGGCGCGACAGCAGTTGGGCCGGAACCTCGCCCTGGTTCTCGATGGTCACCGTGTAGGCGAAGGCGAAACGGTTCTGCTCCGGGGCGGACTGTTCCGGAAGGTAGCGGGTGTCGACCCTGACGTTGACCTGGTGCTGGGTATCGCTCATACGGCTTGCCTGATTCCTGACGAGTGTCTCACCAGACTAACGATTGCCTGGCAGCTCGGCCAGCCGGTTGGCCAGGCGGACGAATGCGGCCAGGTCGAGTTGTTCGGGACGGAGGGTCGGATCGACCTCTGCGGCCTCGATGTCCTCGACGCTCAGGAGAGGCTTGAGGGTATTGCGCAGGGTCTTGCGGCGCTGGTTGAAGGCCTCGCGGACCACCCGCTCGAGCAGTTTCGGATCGCGTGCCGGATGGGGCGGCTCGGCGAAGGGGGTGAGACGGACGATGGCCGAGTCGACCTTGGGCGGCGGGTTGAACGCGCCGGGGCCGACGTTGAACAGGTGCTCCACCCGACAGTGATACTGGACCATGATCGAAAGCCGGCCCCAGTCCCCGCCGCCCGGCGTGGCCGCCAGGCGCTCGACCACTTCCTTCTGCAGCATGAAGTGCATGTCCTCGATCACCGGCGCGTACTCCAGCAGATGGAAGATCAGTGGCGTGGAGATGTTGTAGGGCAGGTTGCCGACCACTCGCAGCTTCTCGCCGCTCTCCACCAGCGAGGCGAAATCGAACTTGAGGGCGTCGCCCTGGTGCAGGCTGAAGCGCGACTCGAGGCCGAATTTCAGCTTCAACAGGGGGATCAGGTCCTGGTCGAGCTCGATCACGTCCAGGCGTGCGCCGCTGCCCAGCAGTCCCTCGGTCAGGGCGCCCTGGCCCGGGCCGATCTCCAGCAGGCGCTGACCCTCGCGGGCATGGATGGCACGGAGGATGCGGTGAATCACCCCGGCATCGTGCAGGAAGTTCTGGCCGAAGCGCTTGCGCGCGCGGTGTTGGTAAAGCTCGGACATTGGAAACGGTTCCAGGCTGCGGGCCCCAGGCCAAGGCGGGAGGCGCGGATGCGAAAGGGCGCCATTTTAACAGCGAAGCGTCGGGCCGGCAGGGCTAAACGATGGCCGACCGCCGTCAGCAGCGGCTGGCCGCCATCTGGTAGGCGGTTTCCAGGGCGACCTGCAGGCTGCCGCTATCGATGCGGCCGCTTCCGGCCAGGTCGAGCGCGGTACCGTGGTCGACAGAGGTGCGGATGATCGGCAGGCCGAGGGTCACGTTCACGGCGGCACCGAAGCCCTTGTACTTGAGCACGGGGAGACCCTGGTCGTGGTACATCGCCAGCACCGCGTCGCAATGCTCCAGGTGCTTGGGAGTGAACAGGGTGTCGGCCGGCAGCGGGCCGACCAGGTCGAGGCCTTCGCCACGCAGGCGCTCGAGGCAGGGTTCGATCACCTCGATCTCTTCCCGGCCCAGGTGACCGCCTTCGCCGGCGTGCGGGTTGAGTCCGCAGACCAGGATGCGCGGATGGGCGATGCCGAACTTGTCGCGCAGGTCGGCGTGGAGGATGCGCGCGACCCGGGACAGGCGCTCGTCGCTAATGGCGTCGGCGACCTCGCGCAGCGGCAGGTGGGTGGTCGCCAGGGCCACGCGCAGGCCGCGAGTGGCCAGCATCATCACCACCTGGGCGGTGTGGGTGAGGTCGGCGAGGAATTCGGTATGGCCGGAAAAGGGGATGCCGGCTTCGTTGATCACGCCCTTGTGCACCGGTGCGGTGATCATCCCGGCGAAGTGCCCGTCGAGGCAGCCCTGGCCGGCGCGGGTCAGGGTTTCCAGGACGTAGGCGGCGTTGGCTCGGTCCAATTGCCCGGGCCGGACCGGGGCGGCCAGGGGCGTATCCCATATGTACAGTTGGCCGGCCTTGGCCGGTCGCTCTGGCCAGGCGGCCGGGGAAACGTCCTTGAGGTCGATCGCCAGGCCCAGTTGGCCGGCGCGCTCTTGCAGGAGCGTGCGGCTGGCGATGGCGATCAGGGGGTGGGGCTGGGCGGAGCGGGCGAGCAGCAGGCACAGATCGGGTCCGATACCTGCCGGCTCGCCTGGAGTGAGCGCGAAGCGCAGGCTCACTGCTTGATTTCCACGTAGGCCTCGTCGCGGATCTGCCGCAGCCAGGCTTGCAGTTCCTCGTCGTACTTGCGGTTGCGCAGTACGCTTACCGCCTGCTGCTCGCGGAACTTCTCGCTGCTGTCGGTGGCGCGACGGCCGAGGACCTGCAGGATGTGCCAGCCGAACTGCGAGCGGAACGGCTTGGACAGCTCGCCCTGCGGGGTATCGTTCATCACCTGGCGGAACTCGGGCACCAGGGCTTCCGGATCGATCCAGTTCAGGTCGCCGCCGTTGAGGGCGGAACCCGGATCTTCGGAGAAGCTCTTCGCCAGTTCGCCGAAGTCTTCCCCGGACTGGATGCGCTCGTACAGCTTCTGCGCCAGCTTCTCGGTCTCCGCTTCGCTGCGGATCTCGCTGGGCTTGAGCAGGATATGGCGGACATGCACCTCGTCACGGACCATCTTGCTGCCGCCGCGCTTCTCTTCCAGCTTGAGGATGATGAAGCCGCCGGGGGTGCGGACAGGCTCGGTGACGTCGCCGACGGCCAGGGAGCCGATCATGCTGTCGAACGGCTGCGGCAGCTGGGCGGCCTTGCGCCAGCCGATCTCGCCGCCTTCCAGGGCATTGTCGCCGGCCGAGCGGGAAATCGCCAGTTGGCCGAAGTCGGCGCCCTGCTTTAGCTGCTGGTAGAGCTCCTGGGCCTGCCTTGCGGCGGCCTGGATCACGTCCGAGGACGCGGCTTCCGGCACCGGGATCAGGATATTGGCCAAGCGGTACTCTTCGGAAAGCTGGATCTTGCCCATGTCCGAGGCAAGGAAGTTCTTCACCTCCTGCTCGCTGACCTGGATGCGCTCGGCGACCCGGCGCTGGCGCACACGGCTGATCACCATCTCGCGACGGACCTGCTCGCGGGCGTCGGCGTAGGACAGGCCGTCGCGGGTAAGGGCGGCCTGGAATTGCTCCAGGCTCATGCCGTTGCGCTGGGCGATGGTGCCCATCGCCTGGTTCAGCTCCTCGTCGGAGATACGGATGCCGGAGCGGTCGCCGATCTGCTGCTGGATGTTCTCGATGATCAGGCGTTCCAGCACCTGCTGGGTCAGCACGTGCTCGGGCGGCAGCGGCGCGCCGCGCTTGAGCAGCGTCTGGTGCACTTCACGCAGGCGCTGGTCGAGCTGGCTCTGCATGATCACATCGTTGTCGACGATGGCGACGACCCGGTCCAGTGGTACCACTTCGGCATGCGCGAAGGAGCAAAGGAGTGCTGCGCCCAATGCAAGGGGGCGCAGCCGGTTACATAGCTTGATCTTCACGTTGACGATAACCTTGGATGCCTTTGTCGAGGAACATTTCCGTCTTGTTGCCTACGATGCCGCCGAGGCCCTTCAGGACGATCTGCAGGAAGATGCCGCGGTCGGCCTTCTCGCTCTGTACGAAGAAGGCATCGTCGTCCACGTCCAACCAGTAGCGGTTGATCAGGCGCAGCTTCCAGCAGCAGCTGTCGTATTCGAAGCCGCCGAACGCCTCGAGGGTGCGGTTCTTGTTGTAGTCGTACTGCCAGCGGGCGAGCACCGACCATTGTGGCACTAGCGGCCAGATGACCGAGAAGTCATGCTGCTTGATGATGTCGTCTTCCCGGCCATAGACGAAGCGACCGGTCGAACTGTTGAAGCGTCGGGCATCTTCGCGGTAGCGATAACCAGCGTTGACCACCTTGTTCGGATTGTCTTCCGGTTGATAGTGGAACATCGCGCTGCCGGATTCGGTACGGCTGGTATTGGGATTCCAGTTGTAATCGGAGCTGAGACGCCAATCGCGATTGAAGCGATATTGTCCCATCAAGGCATAGGGGGAGCGCCAGCTATCAGTGTCAGGCTCCCTCAGGAACTCATCCGGATACCGCTCTTTGGCGATAGCGAGATCTTTCTCGCTCAAGCCGGGCAATTGGACTCGGCGATCACGGAAATAATAGATCTGTCCCGCGCTCAAGCTGGCGCGTTCGAAACCATTGGGCTCGATGAAGCGAGTAGTCACGCCGAGCGACAGCTGGTTGGCATCGCCGATGCGATCACGGCCGGAGAAGCGGTTCTCTCTCCACAGCGAGTCGTAGTTGAACGAAGGCTCGCTGGTGTCAAAGACCGGAATCTTCGATTGGTCTTTGTAAGGGACGTACAGATACATTGCGCGCGGCTCCAGGGTTTGACGGAACTGCGTGCCAGCGAATGTGGTATCACGGTCAAAATACAGGCCACTGTCCACCTTGACCAAAGGTAGGGAGCGATCCTGGCTGCTGTCGAACGTTTCCTGGTAGGCGGATAGAGTACTTTTGCCCTGGCTGTCCAGGTCAAGGTCGTACTTGGTGTACAAGAGCTTCAACGTTGGAGTCAGATAGCCCCAGCTTCTGGTCATCGGCAGGCTCATGCCCGGCTCGAGATGCACACGGTCGCCAGTGGAGCGGGCAAGCCCTTCGATATAGGCGTCCGGGTGCTTGCGGCCGCGAATGCTACCGTCGTCGTTGAAGTAGGTCTTGTCGTCCAGATTCCTGTCGAACCGAACAAATTCGGTCTTGTAGTCGAGCTTCAAACCGCCAGGCTCATAAGGCAGGAAACCATCGAAAGTGACCTGCGGCAGACGGTCATAGGGGGTGACATCGGTGGTGGTCGCCATTTGGTAACCCTGCAGGTTCAAGCGACCAGTGAAGGTGTCTCCCCTGTAGGTTACGCTGCCACGCTGGTTGACATAAGTTGTGCTGCCCACGCCTAGATCGGTATCCAGATCCTGGAAGTAATAGGGATCGCTGATCCGCGTGTAGTCGACCTCGGCCAGCCAGCGCGAATCGAGGCCGGTGGTGTTCTTGAGGCCGTACAGCCAGCGGTCCTTGCTGTAGTCCGGGAAGTTCTCGCGGTGGTCGTCCTTGTCGTTCAGGTAGGCGGCGTTGACGGTGCCTTCGCTGCTGTGGGTCAGGTAGCGGAACTCGCCTTCCAGCATCATGCCGCGCTTGGCCATGTAGCGCGGGTACAACGTGGCGTCGTAGTTCGGCGCCAGGTTGAAGTAGTACGGGGTGACCAGGGTGAAGCCGGTGTCGCTGGTGCTGCTGAAGCTCGGCGGCAGGAAGCCGGACTGGCGGCGGTCGTCGATCGGGAAATAGATGTACGGGGTGTAGAACACCGGGAAATCTTTGACCCGGAGGGTCGCGTTGGTCGCGGTGCCGAAGCCGGTGGCCGGGTTCAGCTTGACGTTGTTGCCCTTCAGGGTCCAGGCGTTGCTGCTCGGTTCGCAGCGGGTGTAGGTGCCATCCTTGAGCATGATGATGGCGTTCTCGCTGCGCTTGGCGTAGAGCGCGCTGCCGCGGGCATGGGCCTTGTGGATCACGTACTCGGCGTTGTCGACCTGGGCCTCGCCGTTGTCCAGCTGGACCTGGGCGTGGTCGCCGACCACCAGCATGCCCTTGTCGCGCAGCTTGACGTTGCCGACCAGTTCGCCGCGGTTTTCCAGCTGGTGCAGGTTGGCCTCGTCGCCTTCCACCTGCATGCTGCCCTGGCGCAGGACCACGTCACCGGCGAGGGTGGCGATCTGTTTTTCCTGCTCGTAGCGCGAAGCCTTGGCGGATACGTAGGTCGGGCTCTCGTCGCTGGGCGCGCCGTCATCCATGCCCGGACGGACCGGCTCGATGTAGGAGCCGCCGCAATAGGGGCCGATTTCCGCCAACTGGGCGGCGGTCAGTTTTTCCCGAGGAATCCAGTCGAGGTGCGAGTAGTCCGCGCTGCGGGACTTCAGCGCGCGACCGCCGGACTCGGTGACCAGGCGCTGGGTCGGCTCTGCCTCGACGGTTTCGCCTCCGCTGCCGGACACGCTGCTGCCCGCCGCGGCGGTGCTGACCGAGGTCGCGGTATGCGCCGGGCGCGGTGGCAGGTTGGCATTGGCGTTCTGCAGCGGGGAGCAATCCCAGCCGCCGGTGGCCGATACCTTGCAGTCGAACTGATCGGCGGCCTGTACAGTCAATGCTGCGACCGGCTGCAGAGCCAGCAGGCTGCCGGTGACCAGCAGGGGAAACTTTCTTCGAAACACGAGGGATTTCACTGCCATCTTGTTAATCCGGGCTTCCTGCGCGCCATCGGCCCGGTGGGCCGCACGCCTCTCGATGGGCTGAAAAAGATGCTGGATAATAAAGCATGACCTGCGCAACGGCTAGGGCCGTGGAGAACCCCGTAAATGTCTGATGATGCCCGTTTCCAGCAGCTGAATCGCTGGTTGGACTCTTGTTTGCCCGAGTTGTTCGTTGCCGAAGGTTGGGGGGAAGTGCCCCCCGCCGAACTGATCCCGGCCAGTAGCGACGCCAGCTTCCGTCGTTATTTCCGCTGGCAGGGAGGGGACCGCAGCCTGGTGGTGATGGACGCGCCGCCGCCCCAGGAAGACTGCCGACCGTTCGTCAAGGTCGCCGGACTGCTCGCCGGAGCCGGCGTGCATGTGCCGAGGATTCTCGCCCAGGACCTGGAGAACGGTTTCCTGCTGCTCAGTGACCTGGGCCGGCAGACCTACCTCGACGTGCTTCATCCCGGGAATGCCGACGAGCTGTTCGAACCGGCCCTGGATGCGCTGATCGCCTTCCAGAAGGTCGATGTCGCCGGTGTCCTGCCTGCCTACGACGAAGCGGTGCTGCGCCGCGAGCTGCAGCTGTTCCCCGACTGGTACCTGGCCCGCCACCTCGGCGTGGAGCTGGAGGGCGAGACTCTGGCCCGCTGGCAGCGGATCTGCGACCTGCTGGTACGCAGCGCGCTGGAGCAGCCGCGGGTGTTCGTCCATCGCGACTATATGCCGCGCAACCTGATGCTCAGCGAGCCGAACCCGGGTGTCCTCGATTTCCAGGATGCCCTGCACGGCCCGGTCACCTATGATGTCACCTGCCTGTACAAGGACGCCTTCGTCAGTTGGCCGGAGCCGCGCGTGCATGCCGCGCTGAATCGCTACTGGAAGAAGGCGACCTGGGCCGGCATCCCGCTGCCGCCAAGCTTCGAGGACTTCCTCCGTGCCAGCGACCTGATGGGCGTGCAGCGCCACCTGAAGGTGATTGGCATCTTCGCCCGTATCTGTCACCGCGACGGCAAGCCGCGCTACCTGGGTGACGTGCCGCGCTTCTTCCGTTATCTGGAAACCGCCGTGGCGCGCCGTCCCGAGCTGGCCGAACTGGGCGAGCTGCTGGCCTCGCTGCCGCAGGGAGCCGAGGCATGAAGGCGATGATCCTCGCCGCCGGGCGTGGCGAGCGCATGCGGCCGACCACCCTGCACACGCCCAAGCCGCTGATCGAGGCCGCCGGCGTGCCATTGATCGAGCGTCAGTTGCTGGCGCTGCGCCAGGCCGGAGTCGACGACTGGGTGATCAACCATGCCTGGCTTGGCGAGCAGATCGAGGCCTATCTCGGCGACGGTTCGCGCCTGGGCGGGCGGATCGCCTATTCCCCGGAGGGTGAACCGCTGGAAACCGGTGGCGGAATCTTCCGCGCCCTGCCGTTGCTCGGCGAGCAGCCGTTCCTGTTGCTCAACGGCGATGTCTGGAGCGACTTCGACTACTCTCGGCTGCATCTTGCCGACGGCGACCTGGCGCATCTGGTGCTGGTCGACAACCCGGCGCACCATCCCGCCGGCGATTTCCACCTGGATGCCGGCGGACGGGTGGGCGAGACCCGCGAAGCGGGCGGCAACCTTACCTACAGCGGGATCGCCGTACTGCATCCCGCGCTGTTCGAGGGCTGCCAGCCGGGCGCCTTCAAGCTGGCGCCGCTATTGCGCAAGGCCATCGCCGCGGGGCGGGTCAGCGGCGAACACCATCGTGGGCAGTGGGTCGACGTCGGTACCCACGAGCGCCTGGCGGAAGTCGAGCGATTGCTGGCGGAGCACGCCTGAGATGCTCTGGCCCGCTACGCTGATCGGAGCCGGAGCCGGCTGGGCCCTGGCCAGCATCCCCGGCGCCCTGCTCGGCGGCCTGCTGGGGCAACTGCTGGACCGCAGGTTGCGCCTGGAGTCCTGGCGCGGCCTGCTGGCGCGCTTGCGCGGGCGGGCGGTGAACGATGAGGACGACCTGCTGTTTCAGTTGCTCGGCTATCTGGCCAAGAGCGGCGGGCGGGTGGATGAGATGCATATCCGCCAGGCGCGCGAGGAGATGGCGTTGCGCAAGCTCGATAGGCGAGCCCAGCGGCGTGCCATCGCGTCCTTCGGCAAGGGCAAGGCCGGCATCGCCCATCTGCAGGCGGAGGTCGCGCGTCTGAAGGGCGAACGTGCGGAGGCAGTATTGCTCGCCTGCTGGCGGATGGCCTGGGCTGGCGGCGTGCTCAGCCAGTCGGCGCGACAACTGGTGTTGCAATGGGGGCGCTGGCTGGGTTGGTCGGCGGAGCGAACGGAACGCTTGTCGGCGCGGGTCATGCCGAAGCGGACGCGCGCTGTCGCCCGGGATAGCTACCGTGAGGCCCTGCTGCTGCTCGGCGTGGAGGCCGGAAGCGAGCCGGCGCTGATCAAACGCGCCTATCGCAAGCTGATCAGCCAGCACCATCCGGACAAACTGGCGGGAGCCGGCGCCAGCGTCGAGCGCGTGCGTGCGGCTACCGAGAAAACCCGTGAATTGCAGGCGGCCTACGCCCTGGTCCGAGAGCGTGAGGGGTTTCGCTGATCACTCCGCAGGTTTCTGCGCATCGGCCTGCAGGTGAAGGCTGAGCCAGCCGCGGATTCGTCGGTACAGTTGCTCCTGCTCCGCCTTGGGGTCGGCCGGTAGCGCCTGCATCGCGATTTGTACGTAGGCCGGGTGTTTCTGCCGCTTGCCGGCCTGCATGCGCAGCCTGGCCGCCTCGCGGTCGGCGCGGGCGTCGCGGTAATAGAAGTCGCCGGTCGCCAGTTTCAGCTTCGGCACCATATCTTCCAGCGCCGGGCGAAAATCGCGCGGTACCTCCGCGGCAACCAGCAGCAGGTTGTGGATTTCCGCAGGCTCCTTCTCCGCCAGGTAGCGTGCCGCCCAATAGGCGCCCGTGCCATGACCGAGCAGGACGACGCTTTTCGGTTCGTGCTGCAGGGCCAGGTCGATGCTCGCCTGCAGGCGCGCCATGACCCGTTCGGCGTGCGCCTTGCGCTGCTCGACCGGATCGATGGCTGGGGGAGGGGCCTGGTCCTCGCTCTGCGCCGGTTCGCCGCTGCCGGCTTCGGCGGTGCTTTCCGGCGCCGGCGCGTTGCCGCTTTCGCCTTTCACGTCAGGCTTGCTTGCGCTGTCCGCGGCGCTGGCGTCCTTGTCGGCGCTGGCGGCGGATTCCGCAGGGCGGGTAACCGGCGCGGTGCTCTGCGGGTCGGGCAGGGCCAGGCTCAGGGTCTGCCAGCCGGCATCCGGCAGTTTGCGCCTTAGCGGGCCGATGGCTTGCGGCCAGTCCGGACTTTCGCCATCACCGGGAACCAGGATCACCACACCTTCGGCCTCGGCGGTGTTGGCTGGCAACCAGAGGGTGAGGAAGCTTTCGTCGCCGGCCTTGAGGATCTGCTGGCCGTCCTCCGGCAACTGGCGCTCCAGCCCCTTGGCCTCGTCCTGGCTGCGCTCGCTGACCGCCGGGCGTTCCACGGGGGCCTGCGGCTGGTCCTTGGCGGCCTCCTCTTCGGCATGAACGAAAGCCGGCGGCAGGAAAGCGGCGGCCAATAGCAGCGGCAGCAGGGCGGAGGGCTTCGGCAGTAGAGAGAAGGCCGGCATTGGAAATTCCCGATAGACAATCCAGAAGGCAGCCTAAACCCAGAGCACTTCTTTGTCAGGCCGAGCCTTCGCATGGTTCGCCGGTCGCGCTCGCGGTAAGGTATGCCCGCTTTTCCTTCCGTTGCGGTGTATTCCGTGGAGTGTCGCCGGCATGTTGCGTCGTTGCTGTCTGCTCTTCTTCTGTCTGCTGTTGAGCCTGCCCGTGCGAGCGGAGGAGTCGGTCGCCTTGCCGCTGACGGCGGAGCTACGGACCTGGCTGGCGGAGCATCGGGAATTGCGCGTCGGGGTGGTCACCGAAGCGCCCTATGCCCAGTACGACCGCCGCCTGCAACAGTATTCCGGGGCCAACGTGGAGCTGATGGGCTGGCTGGCCACGGCAATGCAGGTGACCTTGCGGTGGCAGGGCTATCCCGACCAGGCGGCGCTCGACGATGCCCTGCGCGCTGGGCGCGTGGATATCGCTCCCGGCCTCAGCCAGACCCCAGCCGGGCTGCGCTTGTGGCTGTTCTCCGATCCCTACCTGCGGGTTTCCCGGCTGGTGGTGGGGAAGCGCGATGGCAGCGGCAGCGTCGAATTGGAGCAACTGGAGCGCGATACCCGGGTTGCCGTGCGGGCCGGCAGTTCGGTAGCCGACTACCTCAGCAGCACCTATAGCGGCCTGCAGTGGGTGTCGGCCGATTCCGAACGCGAGGTGCTGCGCGCCGTGCTCGCCGGACAGGCACGCTACGCGGTGATCGACGAAGCGCAACTCAGCCGCCTGACCCGCGAACCGGAGTTCGCCGAGCTAGCGGTGGTTGGCGATATCGGCTACCCGCAGCTGCTGCGGGTGGCGACCCGTCGCGACTGGCCGGAACTGGCGATGGTGGTCGACCAGGCGTTGCGCTCGCTGCCGCGCAAGTCCCTGGACCAGTTGCACGAGCGCTGGTTGCAACCCAAGTATCCGCGCCTCGGCGAGTCGCCGGGGTTCTGGCAGAACCTGTCGATCCTCCTCGGCCTGCTGCTGGCCGGCGCGCTGGCGGCGGTGTTCCTCCAGCGGCGCCAGCAGCATGCGCTGGAAGCCCGGCTGTACGGCGCCCGCCGCGACCTGGAGCTGCGCCAGGCGGCCGAGGAGGCGCTGCGCCTGACCCAGTTCTCCATCGACAACAGCACCCTGGGCATCCTCTGGGTCAATTGGGACAGCCGCGTACGCTACGCCAACCGCGCCGCCGAACAGATGCTCGGCCATGCCGACGGTCAACTCGTGGACCGTCCGCTGGCCGACTTCGAGCCCGGCCTGGACATGGACCGCTGGTTGAATCTTTGGCGTCGTGCGCGCAATAGCGAGGAGGGCCCGCTCAGCTTCGAGACCCGCTGCCTGCGCGCCGACGGCAGTTGGCTGCCGGCCGACGTCTCGCTTAGCTTCCTGCGCTTCGGCACGTCCGAGTATCTGGTGGTGTTCCTCAGCGACGTCACCGAGCGCCGCCGTGCCCGCGAGGCATTGCAGGAAAGCGAGGCGCGGATGAAGGGCATCGCCTCCAACGTGCCGGGCATGGTCTTCCGCCTGGAGCGCCCGCGGGCCGGCGCGTTTTCCGACTTCGCCTATATCAGCGAGGGCAGCGAGGCGCTGGTCGGCTACAGCGCTCGCGAACTGATCGAAAGCGGCCGCGGCATTCGTGGCCTGGTCCATCCCGACGACCGCGAGCGCTACTGGTCGAGCCAGATGGCTGCCCTCGACGAGAATCGCGACTGGCATTGGCAGGGCCGCATCCTCACCCGCCAGGGCGAATTGCGCTGGGCCGACATCAAGGCTTCGGCGCGCTGTTTCGAGGATGGTCGCGCGGTCTGGGACGGGGTGGTCTGGGACATCACCGCGAACAAGCAGATCGAACTCGAACTCGGCGAGTCGCGCGCCCAGCTCCGCGAGCTGTCGGCGCACCTGGAGTCGGTGCGGGAGGAGGAGAAGGCGCGTATCGCCCGCGAGGTCCATGATGAGCTGGGCCAGGTGCTGACGGTGCTGAAGCTGGAAACCTCGATGTGCGAGCTGGCCTATGCCGATGCCCAGGAGGGCCTGCGCGAACGCCTGGGCAACATGAAAAAGCTGATCGCCCAGTTGTTCCAGCTGGTGCGCGACGTGGCTACCGCACTGCGCCCGCCGATCCTCGACGCCGGAATCGGCTCGGCGGTGGAGTGGCAGGCGCGGCGCTTCGAGGCGCGCACGCAGATTCCCTGCCTGGTGGAGGTGCCGGAGAACTCGCCGCAGTTGGTCGACGCCAAGGCTATCGGCCTGTTCCGCATCCTCCAGGAGGCGTTGACCAATGTCATGCGGCATGCCGAGGCGCATACTGTGCAACTGCGTCTGCTGCGCGAGGGCGACGAGCTGTGCCTGAGCGTCAGCGACGACGGTCGCGGGTTCGATGTTGCCACGGTGGGGCGTGGCAGTTCCTTCGGCCTGGTCGGCATGCGCGAGCGGGTGCTGATGATGGGCGGTACGCTGGACATCGACAGTGCCCCCGGCGAGGGCACCACGCTCAGCGTGAGGATTCCGCTGGGCGTCGCGAGCCCGTGACAAGAACAACCGCCGGCAAGGCGGAACAGCGTGAGGCAGCAAAGAGTGGTGATCCGAGTCCTGGTCGCTGAAGACCACACGATCGTCAGGGAAGGCATCAAGCAACTGATTGGCATGGCCAAGGACCTGCAGGTGGTCGGCGAGGCCACCAATGGCGAGCAGTTGCTGGAAACCCTGCGCGGAACGCCTTGCGAGGTGGTCCTGCTGGATATCTCCATGCCCGGCGTCAATGGCCTCGAGGCGATTCCGCGGATTCGCGCGCTGAACGAGCCGCCGGCGATCCTGGTGCTGTCGATGCACGACGAGGCGCAGATGGCCGCCCGCGCCCTGAAGATAGGTGCTGCCGGCTATGCCACCAAGGACAGCGATCCGGCATTGCTGCTCACCGCGATCCGCAGGGTCGCCGGCGGCGGACGCTACATCGACCCGGACCTTGCCGATCGGATGGTCTTCGAGGTTGGCCTGACCGATTCGCGTCCGCCCCATGCGCTGCTCTCCGAGCGCGAGTTCTCGGTGTTCGAGCGGCTGGTGCAGGGCGCCAACGTCAACGAGATCGCCCAGCAACTGGCGGTCAGCAACAAAACCATCAGTACCCACAAGGCACGCCTGATGCAGAAGCTCAACGCGCATTCGGTAGCCGACCTGGTGCGCTACGCGATGGAGCACCGCCTGCTCTGACAGGGGCGTTCGCCCAGGTTTTGCTCGCGGCTTGTGCGCCAGGTCCGGTTTTCGCGATCTGCTGTCTACCTGGCTTCCGCGCGGCAGGGAATGATGCTTGCCGGCCAACACGATAAGGAGAAGAAACGATGTTGCCAGCCATGAGGACGGGCCTGTTGTGCGCCCTTCTCGGAGTTACCGCGCCCGCCTGGGCGGAATACGTGACCGTGATTTCCTTCGGCGGCGCCAACAAGGAAGCCCAGGAAACCGCGTTCTACAAACCCTTCAAGAGCGCCACCGGCAATCGCGTGGTGCATGGCTCCTACAATGGCGACCTGGCCAAGCTCAAGCGCATGGTGGAGATCAGCCACGTCTCCTGGGACGTGGTGGAAGTCGAGGCGCCGGAGCTGGCGCGCGGTTGCGAGGAAGGTCTGTTCGAGAAGCTGGACATGGCGAAGGTCGGCGATCCCGCGGATTTCGTTCCCGGCGCGGTGCAGCCCTGCGGAGTCGGCATCTTCGTCTGGACCACGCTGCTTGCCTACAACCCCGGCAAGGTTGCGGGCAGCCCGCAGGGCTGGGCGGATTTCTGGGACGTGAAGAAGTTTCCCGGCAAGCGCGGCCTGCGCTGGGGCGCCAAGTACAGCCTGGAGTTCGCCCTGATGGCCGATGGCGTGGCGCCGAAGGACGTCTACCAGACGCTGGCGACGCCCGCCGGCGTCGAGCGGGCATTCCGCAAGCTCGACGAGCTGAAGCCCTATATCCATTGGTGGAAGTCCGGGCAGGACCCTGTGCGCGACCTGGCTGATGGCACGGTGGTGATGAGTTCGGCCTACAACGGGCGGATCGCCGCGGCGCAGGCCGAGAAGCAGCGCCTGGCAATGGTCTGGAGCGGCGGCGTCTACGATTTCGACTTCTGGGCGCTGCCGGTCGGGGTTTGGAAGAAGCAGTTGGCCGAGGAGTTCATCCGTTTCGCCAGCCAGCCGGAGCAGCAGAAGGCTTTCGCCGAGAACATCGCCTACGGCCCGGCCAACCGCAAGGCGGTAGGCCTCCTCGATCCGCAAGTGGCTGCCAACCTGCCGACCGCACCGCAGAACATGCAGAACGCGGTGGGTATGAACGTGGCCTTCTGGGCGGAGCACGGCGAGGCCCTGGAGCAGCGTTTCCAGAACTGGGCCAAGCGCTGAGGAGGCCGTTGCGCGCCAGCCGGAGAGCGCTGGCGCGCAAACCTTTGCCCTTCTCGAAAGCCCCTTCCCAGAGCGGTCTGGCCCATTCCGGGGGGCATCTTTTTTGTAGGGCGATTCCTACAAAGAGCTTTCCTTTCCCCTGATAGAAAACTCTCTTGCCGGCCGATTTGCGTCCTGCGCCGGGTTCTCTAGGCTGTTCGCACAGCATCCATAAAACGAACAAAGGTGCGGTTATGGCCGAGACTCAAGGCGGCGATGTGCTGGTCAGCTTCCGTGGCGTGCAGAAAAGCTACGACGGCGAGACCCTCATCGTGAAGGATCTCAACCTGGACATTCGCAAGGGCGAATTCCTCACCCTGCTCGGCCCCTCCGGGTCCGGCAAGACCACCAGCCTGATGATGCTGGCCGGTTTCGAAACCCCCACCGCCGGCGAAATCCTCCTGGCCGGTCGCTCGATCAACAATGTCCCTCCGCACAAGCGCGACATCGGCATGGTGTTCCAGAACTATGCGCTGTTCCCGCACATGACCGTGGCCGAGAACCTGGCCTTTCCCCTCAGCGTCCGTGGCATGAGCAAGACCGACGTGAAGGAAAGGGTCAAGCGCGCGTTGTCGATGGTCCAGCTCGACGCCTTCGCCGGGCGTTATCCGGCGCAGCTTTCCGGTGGCCAGCAGCAGCGCGTGGCGCTGGCCCGCGCGCTGGTCTTCGAGCCGCAACTGGTGCTGATGGACGAGCCCCTGGGAGCGCTGGACAAGCAACTTCGCGAGCACATGCAGATGGAAATCAAGCATCTGCACCAGCGCCTCGGTGTCACCGTGGTCTACGTCACCCACGACCAGGGCGAGGCGCTGACCATGTCCGACCGGGTGGCGGTGTTCCACCAGGGCGAAATCCAGCAGATCGAGCCGCCGCGCAATCTCTACGAGCAGCCGCGCAACACCTTCGTGGCCAACTTCATCGGTGAGAACAACCGTCTATCCGGGCAGCTTCTCAGTTGCGACGGCGAGCGCTGCGTGGTCGGACTGCCGCGCGGCGAGAAGGTCGAGGCGCTGGCGGTCAACGTCGGCCAGCCGGGCGAGCCGGTGACCTTGTCGATCCGCCCCGAGCGGGTGCGCCTGAACGGTGCCAGCGAGTCTTGCGTCAACCGTTTCTCCGGCCGCGTGGCCGAGTTCGTCTACCTGGGCGACCACGTGCGTGTGCGCCTGGAGGTCTGCGGCCGCGACGACTTCTTCGTCAAGCAGCCGATCGCCGAGCTGGACCCGACGCTGAGCGTCGGTGATGTGGTTCCGCTGGGCTGGCAGGTCGAGCATGTGAGGGCGCTCGACCCTCTGCCGGCGGCGTGAGCGCCGGCAGTCCCGAACCGTACCGAAGCAACCCTGCACTGTGGAGAGAACAATAATGTCGAAATCCCTGAAAGCGGCCAGCCTGAAGTTCGCCACCCTGGCGGCCGGCCTGGCCTGCGCGGCCCAGGCCATGGCGGTGGACCTGACCGTGGTGTCCTTCGGCGGGGCCAACAAGAGCGCCCAGATCAAGGCGTTCTACGAGCCCTACCAGAAAGCCACCGGCAACAGGATCGTCGCCGGCGAATACAACGGCGAGATGGCCAAGGTCAAGGCCATGGTCGATACCAACAGCGTCTCCTGGGACCTGGTGGAAGTGGAGTCGCCGGAGCTGTCGCGCGGCTGCGACGAAGGCCTGTTCGAGGAACTCGACCCGGCGCAGTTCGGTAAGACCGAGGACTTCGTGCCCGGCGCCATCCAACCGTGCGGCGTGGGTTTCTTCGTCTGGTCCACGGTGCTCGCCTACAACGCCGACAAGCTGAAAAGCGCGCCGACCAGTTGGGCGGACTTCTGGGACATCAAGAAATTCCCCGGCAAGCGCGGCCTGCGCAAGGGCGCCAAGTACACCCTCGAATTCGCCCTGATGGCCGATGGCGTGGCGCCGAAGGACGTCTACGGCGTGCTCGCCACCAAGGAAGGCCAGGATCGTGCCTTCAAGAAGCTCGACGAGATCAAGTCGAGCATCCAGTGGTGGGAGGCGGGCGCCCAGCCGCCGCAGTACCTGGCTTCCGGCGATGTGGTGATGAGCTCTGCCTACAACGGTCGGATCGCCGCGGTGCAGAAGGAAAGCAACCTGAAGGTGGTATGGAACGGCGGCATCTACGATTTCGACGCCTGGGCCATCCCGA
Source organism: Pseudomonas sp. 203-8 (assembly GCF_020708595.1). Lineage (NCBI taxonomy): Bacteria > Pseudomonadati > Pseudomonadota > Gammaproteobacteria > Pseudomonadales > Pseudomonadaceae > Pseudomonas > Pseudomonas sp. 203-8. The sequence goes on from NZ_JAJFDF010000008.1 coordinate 365,835, forward strand.
AGGGGGCGAAGAAACGGGAAGAGACCCTGAAGTTCATCGCCTTCTCGGTGCAGCCCCAGCAGCAGAAGACTTACTCGGAAAACATCGCCTACGGTCCGGCCAACAAGCAGGCGGTGCCGCTGCTGGACAAGGCCCTGCTGAAGGACATGCCGACCACTCCGGAAAACATCCAGAACCAGGTGGCAATGGACGTGACCTTCTGGGCCGACTACGGCGAACAACTGGAACAGCGCTTCAACGCCTGGGCGGCCAGGTAATCCTCGCCTGACCCTCCAGAGAGGGCCGGAGGGGCCGCCGCGCGGCGGCTCCTCCTACCGTTCCACACTTTCCAGGGTCGCTCCCGACGGCCCGCTTTTTTTCCGGAGTTCGCTATGGCCACAGCTGTGCCCATGTCCCAGGCCGCCGGCAGCACCCTCAAGCAACGCCTGGCGCGCGCCGAGCGGATGAACCGCCTGAAGTCCCAGGCGCTGATCCTGCCCCTGCTGGCCTTCCTGGTCCTGACCTTCCTGGTGCCGATCGCCGCCCTGCTCTACAAGAGCGTGTCCAACCCGGAAGTGGTTCGCTCGTTGCCGCTGACGGTAGAAGCCATCTCCGCCTGGGACGGCAAGTCGCTGCCGGCCGACGCCGTCTACAAGGCGCTCAGCCAGGATCTCGCCGAGGCTCGTCGCAACCAGACCATCGGCGATCTCTCCAAGCGCCTGAACATGGAACTGGCCGGTTATCGCAGCCTGATGGCGAAGACCGCGCGCAAGCTGCCGTTCAAGGAGGAGCCCGCTTCCTACAAGGACGCCATGGAGCAGCTCGACGAGCGCTGGGGCGACCCCGCCTACTGGCAGGTGATCCGCCGCAACGCCGGCAGCTATACGCCCTATTACCTGCTCGCAGCCCTCGACCACCGGATCGACGATCTCGGCGAAGTGGCGCGCGCCACCCCGGACCAGGCCATCTACCTGGACATCTTCGCCCGCACCTTCTGGATGGGCGCGGTGATCACCGTCATCTGCCTGCTGCTGGCCTACCCGCTGGCCTACCTGCTGGCCAACCTGCCGACGCGCAAGAGCAACCTGCTGATGATCCTGGTCCTGCTGCCGTTCTGGACCTCGATCCTGGTACGTGTCGCTGCCTGGATCGTCCTGCTGCAATCGGGTGGCCTGATCAACGGCGCGCTGCTCAAGCTCGGCCTGATCGACCAGCCGCTGCAACTGGTGTTCAACCGCACCGGCGTATACATCGCGATGGTGCACATCATGCTGCCGTTCATGATCCTGCCGATCTACAGCGTGATGAAAGGCATTTCGCCGAGCTACATGCGCGCCGCGATTTCCCTCGGCTGCCACCCGTTCGCCAGCTTCTGGCGGGTGTATTTCCCACAGACCGTCGCGGGCGTCGGCGCCGGTTGCCTGCTGGTGTTCATCCTGTCCATCGGCTACTACATCACCCCGGCGCTGCTGGGCAGCCCGAACGACCAGATGGTCAGCTACTTCGTCGCCTTCTATACCAACAGCACCATCAACTGGGGCATGGCCACCGCCCTCGGCGGCCTGCTCCTGCTCGCCACCCTGGTGCTCTACGTCGTCTACAGCTGGCTGGTGGGCGCCAGCCGCCTGCGCCTGGGATAGAGGGCCTTCCGAGAAGGCCAACCGATTCCCCTCTGCCTTCGGAAAAAAGGTTGCCCGGAGGGCGGGGAGAGGGGGATCCGCACGAAACACATTGGAGAGCGAGTCATGCTGAGTCCCTACATGTCCCCGGTCGAGCGCCTGTGGTTCTACTCCCTGCGCATCCTCTGCGGCCTGGTACTGCTGTTCCTGGTACTGCCGGTGCTGGTCATCGTGCCGCTGTCGTTCAACTCCGGCACCTTCCTGGTCTACCCGCTGCAAGGGTTCTCCCTGCGCTGGTACGCCGACTTCTTCCAGTCCGCCGAGTGGATGCGCTCGTTGACCAACAGCATGATCGTCGCTCCGGCGGCGACCCTGCTGGCAATGGTCTTCGGCACTCTGGCCGCGATCGGCCTGACCCGCGGCGAGTTCCGCGGCAAGGCACTGGTGATGAGCCTGATGATTTCGCCGATGGTGGTGCCGGTGGTGATCATCGGCGTGGCCAGCTACCTGTTCTTCGCTCCGCTGGGGCTCGGCAACAGCTACCTGTCGCTGATCGTGGTGCATGCGGTGCTCGGCGTGCCGTTCGTGATCATCACCGTCTCCGCGACCCTGCAGGGGTTCAACTACAACCTGGTGCGCGCCGCCGCCAGCCTCGGCGCGCCGCCGCTGACCACCTTCTTCCGGGTGACCCTGCCGCTGATCGCTCCGGGAGTGATTTCCGGCGCGCTGTTCGCCTTCGCCACCTCGTTCGACGAAGTGGTAGTGACCCTCTTCCTCGCCGGTCCCGAGCAGGCCACCCTGCCGCGGCAGATGTTCAGCGGCATTCGCGAGAACCTGAGCCCCACCATTGCCGCCGCGGCGACCTTGCTGATCGGTTTCTCCGTACTGCTGTTGCTGACCCTGGAATGGCTGCGCGGGCGCAGCGAGAAGATGCGTACCGCACAACCCGGCGGCTGAGGCGCAGGGCGCGCCCGGCTTGGTCCGGGCGTCGGCTGCTGCGGCGAAAAGTCGTCATTTTCACCGCCAAAAACCGATAACGGCTACAATGCGCGCCTTCCGTGATCCCCTTTGAGGTGCGCCATGCAACCCTTCGCCATCGCTCCGTCGATCCTTTCCGCCGATTTCGCCCGCCTGGGCGAGGACGTGGACAAGGTGCTCGCCGCCGGTGCCGACATCGTTCACTTCGACGTGATGGACAACCACTACGTGCCGAACCTGACCATCGGCCCGATGGTCTGCTCGGCGCTGCGCAAGTACGGCGTGAGCGCGCCGATCGACGTGCACCTGATGGTGTCCCCGGTGGATCGCATCATCGGCGACTTCATCGAAGCTGGCGCCACCTACATCACCTTCCATCCGGAAGCTTCACAGCACATCGACCGTTCCCTGCAACTGATCCGTGACGGCGGTTGCAAGGCGGGCCTGGTGTTCAACCCGGCCACTCCGCTGGAGGTGCTGAAGTACGTGATGGACAAGGTCGACATGGTCCTGCTGATGAGCGTCAACCCCGGCTTCGGCGGGCAGAAATTCATCCCCGGTACCCTCGACAAGTTGCGCGAGGCACGCGCCCTGATCGATGCCTCCGGTCGCGAGATCCGCCTGGAGATCGATGGCGGCGTCAACGTCAAGAACATCCGTGAGATCGCCGCGGCGGGCGCCGATACCTTCGTCGCCGGCTCGGCCATCTTCAACGCCCCGGACTACGCCGAGGTCATCCGCGCCATGCATGCCGAACTGGCCCAGGCGCACCAGTAATGAGCGCTGCGGAGCCGTTCTTCGCCACGCGCCTGCCGCGTCTGGTGATGTTCGACCTGGATGGCACGCTGGTCGATTCCGTTCCCGACCTCACCGCCGCGGTCGACAGCATGCTCGCCAGCCTCGGGCGGCCGCCGGCGGGCATCGAGAAGGTCCGCCAGTGGATCGGTAACGGCGCACGCGTCCTGGTGCGTCGCGCCCTGGCCGGAAGCATCGAGCACGACGGCATCGGTGAGGAGGAAACCGAAGCCGCGCTGGCGTTGTTCATGGAGGCCTATGCCGACAGTCATGCGCTCACCGAGGTCTACCCCGGCGTCGTCGACACCCTCAAGTGGCTCAAGCGCAACGGCGTGGAAATGGCGCTGATCACCAACAAGCCGGAGCGCTTCGTCGCTCCGCTGCTGGATGAGATGAAGCTGGGTCGCTATTTTCGCTGGATCATCGGCGGTGACACCCTGCCGCAGCAGAAGCCCGACCCGGCGGCGCTGCTGTTCGTGATGAAGATGGCCGGCATCGAGCCCGAAGATGCGTTGTTCGTCGGTGACTCGCGCAACGACGTGCTCGCCGCCAAAGCTGCCGGCGTGCGCTGCGCGGCGCTGACCTATGGCTACAACCACGGCCGGCCGATCGCCGAGGAAGCGCCCACCCTGGTCATCGACAACCTGCGCGACCTGCTGCCTTGCGCCGACCAGGCCGCTGAGATAGTGTTGCCGGACGACTCCCTTTCCCCCTCCGACCAGCGAGATCAAGCCGTGGCGGTCAGCAAACTCTGGATGAAGGTCATCAAGGCCCTGGCGCGTTGGCGCTGGCGCGCCTGACATCATCCTCCGCCGGATAGCCGGCGCGCGTTTGCACTCTGTTGACCGTTCTCTCCTCCGATGAGGCTGATCATGAATCGCGAAGAATTCCTGCGGCTGGCCGCCGATGGCTACAACCGCATCCCGCTGTCCTTCGAGACCCTTGCCGACTTCGACACGCCGCTGTCGATCTACCTGAAGCTGGCCGACGCGCCGAACTCCTACCTGCTGGAGTCGGTGCAGGGCGGCGAGAAATGGGGGCGCTATTCGATCATCGGCCTGCCGTGCCGCACGGTGCTGCGGGTCTACGACCATCAAGTACGGATCAGCATCGATGGCATGGAAACCGAGCGCTTCGATTGCGCCGACCCGCTGGCTTTCGTCGAGGAGTTCAAGGCGCGCTACCAGGTGCCCACCGTGCCCGGCTTGCCACGTTTCGATGGAGGCCTGGTCGGCTACTTCGGTTACGACTGCGTGCGCTACGTGGAAAAACGCCTGGCCACCTGTCCGAACCCGGACCCGCTGGGCAACCCGGATATCCTGTTGATGGTGTCCGATGCCGTAGTGGTATTCGACAATCTGGCCGGGAAGATCCACGCCATCGTCCTCGCCGATCCCTCCGAGGAAAATGCCTACGAGCGCGGCCAGGCACGTCTGGAGGAGCTGCTGGAGCGTCTGCGCCAGCCGATCACCCCGCGTCGCGGCCTCGACCTCGAGGCGGCCCAGGGTCGTGAGCCGGCGTTTCGTGCCAGCTTCACCCGCGAGGACTATGAAAACGCGGTAGGAAGGATCAAGGACTACATCCTGGCCGGCGACTGCATGCAGGTGGTGCCGTCGCAGCGCATGTCCATCGAATTCAAGGCGGCGCCCATCGACCTGTACCGCGCGCTGCGCTGTTTCAATCCGACGCCCTACATGTACTTCTTCAACTTCGGCGACTTCCATGTCGTGGGCAGCTCGCCGGAGGTGCTGGTACGGGTCGAGGATGGCCTGGTGACGGTGCGCCCGATCGCCGGTACCCGTCCGCGCGGGATCAACGAAGAGGCCGACCTGGCGCTGGAGCAGGATCTGCTGTCGGACGCCAAGGAGATCGCCGAGCACCTGATGCTGATCGACCTGGGGCGCAACGACGTGGGGCGGGTGTCCGACATCGGCGCGGTGAAGGTCACCGAAAAAATGGTGATCGAACGTTACTCCAACGTCATGCACATCGTGTCCAACGTCACCGGGCAATTGCGCGAGGGGCTCAGCGCGATGGACGCGCTGCGGGCGATCCTGCCGGCGGGTACGCTGTCCGGCGCGCCGAAGATCCGCGCCATGGAGATCATCGACGAGCTGGAGCCGGTCAAGCGTGGAGTCTACGGCGGCGCGGTCGGCTACCTGGCATGGAACGGCAACATGGACACCGCCATTGCCATCCGCACCGCGGTGATCAAGAACGGTGAACTCCACGTGCAGGCCGGCGGCGGTATCGTTGCCGACTCGGTGCCGGCGCTGGAGTGGGAAGAAACCATCAACAAGCGCCGGGCGATGTTCCGCGCCGTGGCGCTGGCCGAGCAGAGCGTCGAGTAAGACGGCGCGAGGCGGAAGAAAAGAAGGCGGATGGCGTTTGCGCCATCCGCCTTTTTATGCCCGGCTGGACCCTCGCATTGGCTTCGCCCTACGCGGAACCGCTTTCGTAGGGCGAATATCGCGACGCGATATCCGCCAGGCGGAGCATGGTGTCGCTCCCTACGATGCTGGCAACGGCGGGCCGCTCAGGATGCGATGCTGTCCGCGCCTGGCTGTGCTCGACGGGCGCTTCCGGCTTGGTTCGCGCGCTGGTCGACGTAGGCGGCGAGGTGATCGAGGGCCACGAACTGCATGGCCTTGTGGCTATCGTCGAGGGTCGTCACTGGCAGGGCGATCCGCCCGCATGCCAGGGCCTTGCTGAAGTTTTCCTTGTTCAGGTTGCGAAACCAGCGTTCGCGGACCTGCTCCAGCGGCACCAGGACGTCGCCGAAGATGCGGTAGACCAATTCCACGGTTTCCTGGCGTGGAATTGGAGTGGTAGGGGCGATGGTTGGCTGCACGGTATTCCCTCCTGCGGCTACGCGTCGTTGAAGGAAATATAGCTCAGGTTGTTTTTCTGTGCAATAGCTGGAGTTGTAGTGCGGGCGAGCGCCAGGCGCTCACCGCACCAGGGACGGGGCGCGCCGGTGGCGTACGGTGGACCACCAGAAGACCCAGCCGATCATGCTGATCTGGCGGCTGCGCATGTCCTCCGGCGAGTACTCCTCGTCCGGGTATTCCTCGCGGTTGAAGCTGCGCAGCCGAATGCCGCCGCCGGGCAGGCGATAGACGAACTTCACCCGCAGCATGCCGTCATGTTCGAGGGCGTAGATCTCGCCATCGGTGATATGGGTGGTGGCGGTGTCCACGCCGATGGTGGAGCCATCCATGATCAGCGGTTCCATGCTGTTGCCGGTGAGTTGGGCGCAGATCGCCGCCGACGGATCGACGCCCGAGGCTCGCAGCGTGGCATAGGAAAAACGCAGCTTGCGCCCCTCTATCTCGCGTACCGCAGTGCGTCCGGCGCCGGCGGACATCTCCACTTCCTTGTACAGCGGCAGTTCCACTTCGTCTTCGTCCAGCGGTGTGTCGCTGTCCCACGGATGCAGCGGTTCCAGCACCAATGGGCTGCCATCGGCCACGGACACGGCACTGCGCGCGGCTGGAGCGCCTTCGCCGGTCTGCAGCCAGACCGGCGAGACGCCCAGGGCCGCCGCGATCTCGATCAGCTTGCGGGTGCTCTGGGCCTTGCCCGAGGTCAGCTTGTGAATGGTGTTCTGCGAAACCCCTGCCGCTTCGGCGAGGGTTTCCTGCTTCAGGTTGCGCATCGCCATGGCCTGCTTGAGGCGAGCGGCGAAGCTGTCGGGCGGGATCTGGGTGCTCTTGTCCATGTTCGGCAATCTACAGACCGATGGATTCTCTGTAAAGAGCCTAGGTGTTGACGATAAATAGCTTTGGTTGTAATTTCTCTTCCGTCAGAAAGCGGAAGGGGTGAGTTCCACAACTTCCCACCCGCCTTTCAGAGATTTCACATGGGTGCAGGGACGCACCCGGTTGTCGGTGACCGACGATGCAGGTGCCGACTGCTTGGGTGCCGGGGCTATGGGAAAGCGCTCCGGCACCTGGAGGGCCGGAGCGCCGTCCATGCAGACGCTCCGTCCCGCTCATTCATTCTGTCGCCGACCTGCTTCAGGTACGGCGGCGTCGTACAGGGAGTCATTGCCATGTCGCGAGATACGCACTCGCCATTTCCGCGCAGAGGAACGCAGGTCGCCGAACCGGCGCCGCGCATCTGTCATGTTCCATCCATTCGGCCGTCGGGCGTCGGGCACGCCAGGGAGGCTTTCCATGGCTGACCTTGCCGATCACGCCAACGAACTGGTCCTGGCTCGCCTCGACGGCCTCCTGGCGGCGCGCCCGGCGCTGGCCATCCGCGAGTCCGCGGAAGACTGCGAGGACTGCGGCGAGCCCATTCCCCAGGCGCGCCGCCGGGCGGCACCGGGTTGCAGTCGCTGCATCGACTGCCAGGACCGCCACGAGCGCCGTTGAACCGACCTCATGCCGAGCCCTCGCGGGCAGTGAAAGGAGACACGACCGTGATCAAAGCCATCGATGAAATGCTCAAGCTCTGGGCCGAGGAAATGCACGCGCCAGGCAGCAACGGAGGCGGCTACGCCGGCGGCAACCTGATCGCCATGCTGATCGCCAGCAAGGGCGAGGTGGTCCGCGGCCACCGTGGCAGCCGGGTGATCCTCGACCGTGTGGCGGAGGTCGATCGTCTGGTAAATCGCCTACCCGAGGAACTGAAGACCGTGGTGGTGGAGCACTATCTCAATCGCGACAGCTTCCCCGAGCAGAAGTACCGTCACTGCGGTTGCAGCCGCAACACCTTCTATCTGCGCCTGCATGTGGCGCACCAAGGTATCCAGGACGGCCTGCTGCGACGGGCGGCCTGAGTTCCTGGACCGGATCCCGGTCCCCCCTGGAATTTTCCAACCGGCCTTCGGGCCGGTTTTTTTATGCCTGTCGCCCATGGAGGCGGCGAGCCCCATGCACAGCAGCGGACCCTGCACGGTAGAGGCGGGGTCGGGCTGGCGTAGCCATCCTTTTCGTCAGTCGATGCCGGGCTTTTCCATATCGGAAGTGGGGATGCGCTTGCCCGGATGCCTGGCGAAGGTTCCCAGGGTGGTATATCACCCTCATATCGTGGTGCGTCTCCCTCCTATTGCAGTGGATTGTCGAGAAGGCATTGCCGGGCTGGGAATCGGGCGGTAAAAAGTAGTCATTCTTGTAAAGGTGCGTCCCCAGGGAGGCACTCGTGAAGCACCGGAACCCGGCCCTGGCGCCGGGTTTTTTATTGGCCGGGAAAACGTTCGTGCGGACGTGCCCGGCGCTGCCTGCCAAGGAGGGACCCATGGGCAACGAACCGCAGACACTGACGGAAATGCCGCTCTGGGTACTGATCCTGCTCGCCGCGCTGGGCGGCGTCAGCGGCGAGATGTGGCGTGCCGACAAGGCCGGTCTCGGCGGCTGGGCCTTGTTGCGGCGCCTGGCGCTGCGCTCCGGCGCGTCGATCGTCTGCGGCGTGGCGGTGATGCTGCTGGCGTTGGCTTGCGGCGCCGCGCTGCTGTTCGCCGCGGCGCTGGGCAGCCTGACCGCCGCGGCCGGCGCGGAGATCGCCGTCGGTCTCTACGAACGCTGGGCCGCCCGGCGCCTGGGGGTTTGCGAGCTGCCCGAGGAGGAGCCGCATGAGCGGACATAAGTGCCAGGAGGATCGATGAAACTGACCGAGCAGCAATTGCTGCGCATTTTTCCCAACGCCCGCCTCGTCGCGGGCGTTTTCGTTGCGGCGTTGCAACGGGCCATGGACGAGAGGGAGATCGACACACCGGCGCGGCGTGCCGCGTTTCTCGCCCAGGTCGGCCACGAAAGCAGCCAGTTGACCCGGCTGGTGGAGAACCTCAACTACAGTGCCCAAGGCTTGGCGGCGACCTGGCCGAGCCGCTATCTCGGCCCCGACGGGCAGCCCAACGCGTTGGCCTTGCGGCTGGCGCGCAATCCGCAGGCGATTGCCGACAACACCTACGCCACGCGCAACGGCAATGGCGACGAAGCGTCCGGCGATGGCTGGCGCTTCCGCGGGCGTGGCTTGCTACAAATCACCGGGCGTGCCAACTACCGGTTGGTCGGCGAGGCCCTCGGCGAGCCGCTGGAAGCCGAGCCCTGGCGCCTGGAGCAGCCCGTGCCGGCGGCCCGCAGCGCCGCCTGGTGGTGGGCCGGTCACGGGCTCAACGAGCTGGCCGACCGCGGCGAGTTCGCTGCCATCACCCGCCGCATCAACGGCGGCCTGAATGGCCAGGCGGAGCGCCTGGCGTTGTGGCAGCGGGCCAGGGTGGTGCTGTCATGAGCCGGCTCGCTCTGCTCCTGCCGGCCGTGTTGCTGGTCCTGCTGGCCGGCGCCTTGCTCGGCGGCGGCCTGGTTGCCCGCCACTATCGTCCGCAACTGGAGGAGGCCCTGGGCCAACTCACTGCCAGCCGCGTCGCCAGCGGCCAGCTCGAGGCTTTGCTCGATGAGCAGCAGCGCGCGCTGGCGGCGGTGCGGGCGAGCGCCGAGACGCGCGCGAAGGACGTCGAGCAGGCACTCGGCGAGGCCAGGGCGCAGGCCGCGGAGCAGTATGCCGCGGCCGTGCGTCTGCTCCAGGAACCCGACATTGGTGTGGACTGCCAGGCGGCAGGTGCGGCGATCGACCGGGAGCTGGGACTATGACTCGTCTCCTGCTGGGGCTTTGTCTGCTTTTCGCGGGCTGCGCAGCCTCGCCGACGACACCTCGCCCCGTGCGCGTCGAGGTTCCCCTCGCAGTGCCCTGCCGTGTACCTGACGTGCGCCCGCCGAGCTGGGCCGGCGCCACGCTGAAGGCCGGCGATTCGCTGCAGGCCAAGGTTCGCGCATTGCTCGCCGAGCGCCGCCAGCGGCAGGGCTATGAACTCGAATTGCAGGCGGCATTGCGTGCCTGCCGCTGAGACACTGGGCGCATATGGACGTCGATGGACGTGTGTCCGGCGCATATTGCCGTGTATTGATTCCGCAGCGTTGTCGAGCCGGGAATCGGCCGGTACAACGTAGTCATGCTTGTACAGGTGTGTCCCCCCAAGGGATGTCACCTGCAACCTCAGAGCCCGGCCCGTGTGCCGGGCTTTTTCGTTTGCATCCGACAACGGCTCGGGACGTGGAGGCTCCTCGCCGACCGCGTACCGCGCCACGGCCGACTGTCCTGGGGACGGGGCCAGACGACCCGCCTGGTGCGGGTCTTTTCATGTGCATAAAGGAGAGTTTTCCATGTCCATCCTGACTCAAGGTACCCAGATCTACGCCCTGGTTCCGCCGGTATCCGGTACCGGTGCCGCTACCGTCCTGGAGATCGAAGGCGTGACCTCGTTCAACCCGGGCGGCAATCCGGCCGACCAGATCGAAGACCCGTGCCTGAGCGACACTTCGCGCAAGTACAAGAAAGGCCTGTGCACCCCTGGCCAGGCGACCCTCGGCATCAACGCCGATCCACGCCTGGCCAGTCACGTTCGGTTGTTCCAACTGTCCGAGAAAGATGGCGAGACGAGCGTCAAGTGGGCCATCGGCTGGTCCGACGGAATCGACGTAAAGCCGACCGTCAGCACCGAAGGCGACGATTTCGTGCTGCCGCCGGCGCGCACCTGGTTCACCTTCGAAGGCTACGTCAGCGACTTCCCCTTCGATTTCGCCAGCAACACGCTGGTCGCTACCCAGGCCACCATCCAGCGTTCCGGCGCCGGCAAGTGGACGCCGAAGTCGGCTTGAGGAGCGCGTAGATGAATCTCAACGAACTTCGTGCGGCGGGCGGTTTCATCGAGTCGGCGCTGGTGCGCAAGGAGATTAGCTGGACCCGCGTTCCCGCCGGCAGGAAGAAGGCGGTCAGCGACACCTTCCAGGTGTTCGTCCGACGCAACAGTTTTGGCGCGGTGGAGCGCCTGTTCTCCGCCGAAGGCGACCTGCAGAGCCGCAACGCGCGCTACCTCGCCGAATGCATTCGCCTGGGCGAGACGGGAGAGGAAAGCCTGACCTACGAACAGGCCTACGACCTCGACCCGGCGCTGGGCTTCCTGCTGCTGCAGGCGGTCGGCGAGGTCAACCGGGTCGAGGACGCGGAAAAAAACTGACCCCCGCCGACGAGGTTTGGCACGAACTGGTGCTGAACGGCGTCGGCGGGTCGACCATTGCCGAGGCCAAGGAGCGGCTCAGCTACGCCGAGTACCGCGCCTGGGTCGCCTACCTGAACAAGCGCGGCTCGCTCCATCCGGGACACCGGCTGGAGCTTGCGCTGGCTCGGATCGCTGCGTTGCTCGGGCATGCGCTGGGGGCGGACGCCGATCCCGACGCGTTCCGTCCGCATATGGCTCTCCAGCCCCTTTCGCTGCATCAGGCGATGGATCAATGGGCATGACAGGCCACCCCGCTGCGGCGGGGTCTTTTTCTGGAAGACATGAATCATGGCCACGAATACCGACGGCAGCCTGACGCTCGACCTGGTCCTTCGCAGCGAAGGGTACAGGGCCGGGATGGACAAGGTTGGCAGGATCAACGATCAGAAAATGCGTGCCATGGAGGCGCGCGCGGAAAAAGCTGGCAAGGCTATCGGCAAAAGCCTGGACAGTTCGGCACTGATTGCCAGTAGCGTGCTGGACCAGGCGCTGGACATGCTGGGCAGGACCAGTCGCCAGGCGGGTCAGGCCAAGAAGCCTGTGCAGAGCGCCCAGGACAAGGTACTGGCCGAGTGGAAGACCCGGCAGAAGGAGCTGGGCGAAGCCTGGAAGAGCTATCGCGAACCACTCCAGGATCTGTCCAAGCTCAACGAAGCACTACTGAAGAACTCTTCCGACAAGCTCGACAAGGCGCTGCTCAATCTCAGCGAGACCGGCAAGCTGTCGCTTGCCAACGTGGGCAAGGCCGCCTACGCCGATGCCGCGCGCCTCGCCTCGCGGCAGATGACCCTGATGCTGCTGGACGGGCTGTTTGGCTGGGTCGCCAGCGTCGGTACCGAGAAGCCCAAGGTCGACGACAAGGCGGGCAAGGGACAGGCGAAGGCTGGCGACGACGAGAAGGAACAGCCGTCGCTCCAGTCGCAGGTCTTCAAGCAGTGGCTGTTGCAGATGAACAGTGTCTGGGGCGCCTACCGCGCGCCGCTGCAGGATATCTCCGGGATGACCGACGAGCTGTTCAGGAATGCGTCGGAGAAGCTCGAGAAGTCGCTGTTCAATTTCGCCACTAGCGGAAAGCTGTCCTTGAGCAACTTCGCCAAGACGGTGATCGACGATGTCGCTCGGATCGCCGCGCGGCAGCTTTCAATGCTCGCGCTGGACGGATTGTTCGGCTGGATGAATGGCAAGGCCGGCATCACCGAGGCGCAACTGGCCAGCCAGAAGCCCTATACCTCGCTACTGGAAAAGGCCCGAGCAGATGCGGGACAAGCGGCTGCGGGCGCTCCCGCGGCCCAGGGTGCCGCGCCAATGCCGGCAGCGGCGATGGATGTCGGCGCGATGGTGGCCACTGCTTCCGGGCAGACCGGGGACGGTTCCAAGGTATCGGCTGGAGGGGCTTCGGCGAGCGCTGGCAAGCCGGTGGGCAGTTGGGTCGAACAGATGGACGCCTCCTGGGCGAGCTTGCGCGACCAGGCGCAGGACGTCTCGGGAATGATGGACATGCTGTTTACCAACGCCTTCACCAATATGGAGAACGCCCTGTTCACCTTTGCCACCACGGGCAAGCTGTCGTTCAAGGATTTCGCCGACTCGGTGATCCAGGATATGGCGCGGATCGCCGCGCGGCAGGCGACGCTGCAGATCATCGGCGGCATCGTCGGTGCGGTCAGCGGGTTCTTCGGTAGCGGCGCAACGGCGGGCTCGCGGATTTCCGACTACACCGGCTCGGACATGGCCAATTGGGTCAGCAAGCAACGCGCCGGAGGCATGCCTGGGTTCGCCAGGGGCGGCGCCTTCAACGATGGCATCCAGAGCGCGCCGGCGCTGTTCAGCATGGCCGGCGGTCGTCCGGCGCTGATCGGCGAGCGTGGGCCGGAAGCCATCATGCCGCTGAGTCGCGGTTCCGATGGCGTGCTCGGCGTGCGCGCGCTCGGCGGCGGCGAGGGTGGCAACGTCTTCAATTTCTCCACCAGCGTCAGCCTGGGCGGCGGCCGCGAGGGCGCGGCGACGGCCAGCGGCGACGACGGTACGGGACAGCAGCTGGCGGGAATGATCAACGATGCCGCGCGCAACGTGGTGGCGCAGGAGCTGCGCCCCGGCGGCCTGGTATGGAGGATGGTGAATGGCTGATCTGGAACGCTTTACCTGGGACATCTCGATCGATTCCGCCGGCCAGGCGAACCAACTGGTGCGCCAGGTGCAGTACGGCGGCGGCTACAGCCAGGCGCTCGGCGACGGGCTGAACAACCTCAGCGAGACCTGGCAGGTTTCGCGTACCGGCGATCTCGCGCTGATCGGCCCGATCCGCGATTTCCTCAAGCGCCACGGCGGCTACCGCTCGTTCCTCTGGACCTTGCCCACTGGCGAACCGGTACGGGTGCGCGCCCAGGGCTGGCAATTGCGACCGCGCGGCAACGGCGTGTTCACCCTGAACACCACCTTCCAGCAAGTCTTCAATCCGTGAGGTAAGCATGACCATCACAGCCGATGACCAGGCCCTCGAGCCTGGGGCGCTGGTGCGCCTGTTCGACCTGGATTGCACCGGGTTCGGCGGCGAGATGCTGCGCTTCCACGGCCACCTGCAGCAGGGGCCGATCCACTGGCAGGGCAACGTCTACCAAGCTTGGCCGCTGGAGGCGCGCGGCTTCGAGCAGCGCGGCGACGGCCGGGCCAGTTCGCCGACCCTTAGCGTGGGCAACATTGACGGCAGCATCAGCGCGCTCTGCCTGTTCTTCGATGGCCTGGTAGGCGCGCGCCTGACCGTGCGCGAGACCTATGCGCACTACCTGGATGCGGCCAACTTCGCCGAAGGCAACCCGCAGGCCGACCCCTCCCAGGAGCGCCTGAACATCTGGTTCCTCGAGCAGAAGACCGCCGAGAACAGCGTCCAGGTGACCTGGGAGCTGTCCGCTCCGCCGGACTTCCAGGGCCAGCAGATCCCGGCGCGCCAGATCACCTCGCTGTGCCACTGGTGCATCACCAACGAGTACCGCGGGCAGGACTGCAACTACACCGGCACGGCGATGTTCGATGCCGACGGCAATCCGGTGGACGATCCGGCGCTGGACCGCTGCGGCGGCCGGGTCAGCGATTGCAAGCTGCGCTTCGGCGCGGACAACCCGCTGTCCCACGGCGGCTTCGCCGGCGCCGGCCTGGTCAGGATGTGAGCATGGAACTGAGCCGCAGCCTGCAGCGGGCCATCGCCGCACACGCCGCCCGCGAGCATCCGCGCGAATGCTGCGGGCTGATCGTTCGCGGTGTGCGTCAACGCCGCTACGTGGCCTGTCGCAACGCAGCCGGATCGCCCAGCGAGCACTTCGTGATCGATCACCAGGACTGGTGCGCTGCCGAGGACCAGGGCGAGGTCCTGGCCATCGTCCACAGCCACCCGGACGTTCCGGCCACGCCGAGCATGGCCGATCGGGTCAGTTGCGAACTGCATGGTCTGCCCTGGGTGATCCTGTCCTGGCCTGAAGGCGATGTCGCGCATCTAGCGCCGGAGGGCTATCGGGCGCCGCTGCTCGGCCGCGAGTTCGCCCACGGCGTGCTCGACTGCTGGAGCCTCTGTCGCGACTGGTACCGCCGCGAGGCAGGTTTGGAGCTTCCGGACTATCCGCGCCGCGACGGTTGGTGGGAAACCGGCGAGAGCCTCTACGAGCAGCACTATGCGGCGGCCGGATTCCGGCCGGTGCCGCTGGCCGGAATCCGCCGCGGCGACATGCTGGTGATGCAGGTCGGGAGGGCGCTGCACCCTAACCACGCGGGCATCTACCTGGGCAATGACTGGCGTCTGGACAGCGAGCCGGTCCAGGCGCTCGGCGGCGACGGACCGTTCCTGCTGCACCACCTGTACGGACGGCTGTCGACCCGCGACGTGTTCGGCGGACCCTGGATCGAACGCACGCGCCTGGTCTTGCGGCACACGCAGATGCCGCAGTGAACGACATATTCAAGCGAGCCGTCGGAATCGGCTCTTCACGAGAGGAACAGGTCCATGAGTGACACCCTGAGTCAGGGCCTCACCACCATCCGTCTATACGGGGTTCTGGGCAAGCGCTTCGGCCGCATGCACGGCCGGTTGTTGGAAAGCGGCACGGTACGCGAGGCGATGAGTGCCCTGAAGCACACCATGGAGGGATTCGAGACGTTCATGCGCGAGGCGGAGTCGAAAGGGCTGACCTTCGCCGTGTTCCGCGGGCGTACCAACCTGTCCGGCGAGCAACTGGACATGCGCGGACGCGAGGATATCCGCATCGTGCCGTTGGTGATCGGGAGCAAGCAGGCGGGGCTTTTCCAGACGATTCTGGGGGCTGCCTTGATTGTCGTGGGTGGATTCACGACGTTCTTCTCCGGTGGAACCAGTTCGTTCCTAGTAACCGTTGGAGTCAGCATGTTGGCGGGCGGCGTCATGCAGATGCTCAGCCCCCAACCCAAGGGCCTGAAGGGCCGAGAGGCCCCCGAGAACGCCCCCAGCTATGCCTTCGGCGGCCCGGTCAACACCATCGCCCAGGGCCATCCGGTCGGCGTGCTCTATGGCAAGCGCCGCATCGGCGGCGCGGTGATCAGCGCCGGCATCTATGCCGAGGACCGGCTGTAGCCGGCAACGCCGTAACAGGCCCGCCATGCGCGGGCGTTTTTTTGCCTGAAGGAACGTCATGAACAAGACCATCACGGGCCACAAGGGTGGCAGCAAGAAGCCGCGCCAGCCGGTGGAGATGCCGGACTCGGTGCGCTCGATCGCGCGGGCGAAGATTCTCCTGGCACTGGGCGAAGGCGAGTTCGACGGTGGCGTCGACGGCCGTTCGATCTACCTGGACGATACGCCGCTGCTGGCGGCGGACGGCTCGGTGAACTTCCCCGGAGTGACCTGGGAGTTCCGTCCGGGCTCGGTGGACCAGGAACACATTGCCGGTGTGCCCGCCGTGGAAAACGAACTGGCGGTCGGCGTCGAACTCAAGAGTGACGCGCCCTGGGTCCGCGCGGTGAACAACACCCAGCTCTCGGCGGTGCGCCTGCGCCTGTCCTGGCCGGCCATCCAGCGCCAGCAGGAAAACGGTGACGTGGTCGGCTACCGCATCGACTACGCGATCGACATCGCCGTCGACGGCGGTGCCTGGCAGGAAGCGCTGAAGGCTTCGCTGGACGACAAGTCCACCAGCCGCTACGAGCGCTCCCACCGTGTCGACCTGCCGGAGGCGCGGAGCGGCTGGCAGGTGCGCGTGCGCCGCCTGACGCCGAACCAGAACAACAACCGCATCGCCGACACCATGCGGGTCGAGGCGATCACCGAGGTGATCGACGCCAAGCTGCGCTACCCGAACACCGCGCTGCTGTTCGTCGAGTTCGATGCCAGCCAGTTCCAGAGCATTCCGCAGATATCGGTGGAAGCGCGCGGCCGGCGGGTGCGGGTGCCGAGCAACTACGATCCGCAGACCCGTAGCTACAGCGGCACCTGGGACGGCTCGTTCAAGTCGGCCTGGACCAGCAACCCGGCCTGGCACTGGTACGACATCGTGTTGCACAAGCGCTTCGGCCTCGGTCGGCGGATCGACGCGAGCATGGTCGACAAGTGGTCGCTGTACCGCATCGCCCAGTACTGCGACCAGTCGGTGCCCGACGGCAAGGGCGGCCAGGAGCCGCGCTTCAGCTGCAACCTGTACCTGCAGAGTCGCGCCGAAGCCTGGACCGTGCTGCGCGACCTGGCAGCGATCTTCCGCGGCATGTCCTACTGGTCCGGCGCGGAAATGGTGGCGGTATCCGACATGCCGGAGGACGAGGCCTACACCTTCTCACCGTCGAACACCGTGCGTGGCGACGACGGCAGCCACTTCAACTACAGCAGCAGCCGCCAGCGCGATCGCCACACCCTGGCCCTGGTCAACTACGACAATCCGGGCAACGGTTACCAGAGCCAACCGGTAGCGGTGAACAATGACCGCGCGCAGCGCCGCTACGGCATCAGCCAGTTGGAGATCACCGCGATCGGTTGCACCTCCGAGGGCGAGGCGCAGCGGCGTGGCCAGTGGGCGCTGCTGACCGAGGAGCTGGAGCAGGACGCGGTGACCTTCCGCACCGGCATGGATGGCCGTGGGCTGGCGCCGGGGAAGATCATCGCCGTAGCCGACCCGGTCAAGTCCGGCAAGCAGATCGGCGGACGCCTGAGCGCGGTGGATGGCCGCGCGCTGACCCTCGACCGCGACGTCGAGGCCCGACCCGGCGATCGCCTGCTGGTCAACCTGCCGAACGGCAAGGCCGAGGCGCGCAGCGTCCAGTCGGTGGTCGGCCGCGTGCTGAGCGTGACCGCCTCCTATTCGGAGACGCCTCGGCCCCAGGGGCAGTGGGCGCTGCAGAGCAACAGCCTGACCACCCAGCGCTTCCGCATCATGAGCATCACCCGGCCGGAGGACAACCTTTTCGAGATCACCGCGCTGCAACACAACGCGAGCAAGTTCGACGCCATCGACAACGGTGCGCGCATCGAGCTGCCGCCGGTCACCAGCATTCCGCCGGGCGTGCAGGCGCCGCCGCAGAACGTGCGGATCAAGGCTTTCACCAAGGTCGACCAGGGGTTGGCGGTGACCAGCATGTCGGCCTCCTGGGATGCCGCGCCGAACGCGGTGGCCTACGAGGCCGAATGGCGCAAGGACTCGGGCAACTGGGTGCGGGTGCCGCGAACCTCGGCGCTCGGTTTCGACGTGCCGGGCATCTATGCCGGTCGCTACCTGGTGCGGGTACGCGCCTTGAACGTGATGGAGGTCGGTTCGGTCTACGCCAGCAGTGAGGAAACCGCTCTCGAGGGCAAGACCACGCCGCCGCCGGCGCTGGCCTACCTGCGCTGCGTGGCCGGCCCCTGGCGCATCGGCCTGGAGTGGGGGTTCCCGGCCAGCGGCGCGGCGGACACCGCCTACACCGAGATCCAGCAGTCCGCCACGCCCGGCGGCAGCGAGGAGACCGCACGGGCGCTGGGCCTGTTCGCCTACCCAGGCAATACCCACCTGGTATCGCCGATACCGGCCGGCGAACGGCTGGCGTTCCGCGGTCGCTTGATCGACCGTAGCGGCAACGTCGGCGCCTGGTCGAACTGGGTCACCGGCACCAGCTCCAGCGACGCCAGCGAATACAACCAGTTGATCACCCAGGAGTACGTCGAGTCGGCGCTGGGCCAGCAATTTTTCTCCGATATCGAGCGGATGCAGGTGGATATCGGGGGCTTGCAGAAGCAGGTCGGCGACCTCGCCGACATTCTGCTGTACGACCCGGCCAAGGTCTACGCGAAGAACGACATGGTGCGACAGGGGCAGCGGTTGTACCAGGCACTGAAGGCTGTGCCGGCGAAGACGGCGCCGCCGAACGCGGCCTACTGGTCCGATATCGGCCAGTCGCTGGAAACCGCCAACGGGCTGGCGCAGCAGGTGGCGAGCCATACCGCTGAAATCAGCGAACTCGACGGCAGCCTTACCGCCCAGGCATCGCGCCTTGGCGTACTGCAGGCGGCGACCCGTGACGACGCGGATGACGGCAATGGCGCCATGGCCGATGCCCTGCGCGGCTGGAAGGCCGTTGCCCGGGCAGCCCAGGAGGAAACCGTACGGGCCACCGAAAACGAGGCCCAGGCCACTCGCACGACGCTACTGGAGGCGCGCACCGCCGATGCCGAAGGGCGTATCGCCACGGTGGAACGGGTCGCGACCAGCGATCGCCAGGCCACCGCGCAACGTCTGGACCAGCTCTCGGCCTCGATCGGTGGCACCGCCGCCAGCCTACAGAGCGAACAGACCGCCCGCGCCAACGCCGACAGCGTCCTCGCACAGCGGATCGACACCGTGCAGGCGAGCACCGACACCAATAGCGCAGCGATCCAGACCACCTCCCAGGCGGTCACCTCGCTGGATGGCAACGTCAAGGCGATGTACAGCGTGAAGCTCCAAGCGCATGCCAATGGGCAGAAGTATGCGGCGGGATGGCAACTGGGGTTCGACAGTGGGACAAGTGTGTCGACCATGGCGTTTCAGGCGGATCGGTTTATCTGGTTCGACAGCTCCAGCGGGACGGCGGTAGCGCCGGTTTCCATTGTTAATGGACAGATGTTTATCAAGAGCGCCCTGATTCAAGATGGAACGATCGATAACGCGAAAATTGGCGACGAGATTGCGTCTAATAATTATAAGCCAGACCGAACTGGATGGAGGCTCGATAAGAATGGGAGGTTTGAAATAAATGGAGTTGTCGAGGGGCAGGGGCGGGTGACAATAACAAATAATGCTATAAAGGTTTTCGATGATAAAGGGCGGCTTAGGGTACATATTGGAGACTTGAGTGCATGAGTCACGGATTTCGGTTTTACGACGCCCAGGGGAATCTGATGATCGACTCTTCCAGTCGTAGTTTTCGTTCTGTGTTTCGGGCGCAGGTTTTTCCAATAGAGAACGGTAGATATGATCTACCTTCTACCTATGATGATTCCTTGGGGGACTTATTCTTCTTCACTGGTTACAGAGATGATGGCTGGGGGTGGCTCGCTCCAGAATATACATGGCTGCCTGGTTGGAAGTATATTATCTGGCGTAGTGGTGGTTCTCAGGGTGGTCCCGCACGTCATTGGATCAATGTGGTGAGTACAAGATGACTTATGGTGTTCGTCTAGTCAATGATCGGGATCAGATAAATGTAGATGACAATAATCCAATCTATTATGTGGTGCAGGAGGGGGTGTATACGCAAACTGTTAAATACCCAAATAGTATTGTGTTCGATGAAAGTTACAGGCATACCCTTCAGACCCCGCTGGTTTTTGTGAAACCAAATGCCGGTGGCGGTCAGTTGTGCATGTTACTGAAGTATTTTGGATCTGCTGGTAATTGGCAGGGGTGTGAGTGGCATACCACTACTGTTCCAGGTGCAGCCCCAGGCGTAGTAGGAGGGAGATACAAGGTAGTTGTTCCCTTTATGCCAAAGTCTACTGGCTGGGGGATGCATGTTATGGACTCCGCTGGACAGATTGTATTTGACTCTGGCTATAAGCCTGCGATATTCACCGGAGGGTCCCAGTACTGGACCTACTATGCTTGGAACCCTAACCCTCCTGGGGGCGGTGGTTCAGGGGTGAACTCTTGGCAGTCGGTTCCAGGTATGCCTGCGGATACCTATTTCTGTATCACTGGTCTGATGGAGGACTGGGATGGTAGAAACACAATGATAGGTGACCTCTGGGGTAATCGCCAATATTTGTATGTGGTGCAGTGGAGAAGTTATCAGAATAAAGGAGTTTATCCATCTCCACTGCTGATGATTAAGTAGAAAGTTTGGTGCATGCGGTTATTAAATTGTTGCCTCTTTCTTGATATAAAATTAAATTTTAGGATTGCTTGCGAGCTAGGGGTGTTGAATGTATTTTTGGTGTTTTTAAATTTTGCATGAAATGGGTTTTCTCATGTTTGAGTTTTTGGTGTATTATAATGCCAAGTGGGATGACTGATGTTAATTCTTTTTGTTGGTTGCTTATTAATTTTTTTGCTGCCACTGAAGGCAGGTTTTTGTAGTGCCGTCAAGTGACTTTCGTAAATATGCTGGTTTCATTAATGTGCATGGGTGTTATGTTGCCTCGGGGACGTAAAGCTATATAATTACTTATTCGTTGCTTGGATATTCAAGCTTCCCATTCGCAGGGGCTCGATCACGAGGTCTGGAAAGCACCTGCTCAATCCTGCCAATCGCAGTTTTTATTATCTGGAGAACGTCATGCCTTGGTATTCCACAGGCACGGTTTCCGTCGTCCTCAATTCGGACACGGTGACCGGCAGCGGCACCGCCTTCAGCGCCAATGCGCGCGCCGGCGATGCCTTCAGAGGGCCGGATGGCCGCTGGTACGAGATCGGCAACGTCAGCAGCGCCACCGTGCTGACCATCAAGCCCGCATATCAAGGAGCTACCGCCAACGGCCAGGCATATTCGATCACCCCGGTGCAGGGATATTCGAAAGCGCTGGCGGATCAGCTTCGCGATCTCAACAATCTGTGGGGAAGCACCCTGGCAGCGGTCAAACCGTGGGCTACTGCGGCGACCGGCCCCGCCGCCCTGGATGACATGGGCTTCGGCGTAACGGGCAAGGCCCTGGCCGTCAGCGCCACGCCAGTTGCAGCCAGATCCGCTTTGGGGGTGCCTGCCGTGGGTGACTATGGAATCGGCCTGACGGCGGGAAGCTCCAATACCTTGAGCGATGCCAATGTGGTCATTCCCAACGGTATTTACCGTGTAGCATCGACTACCGCAGGGACCATGCTCGGCTCCTATATCGGACAGATGCTCCATGCCGAGCAACAGGGTGGATATGGCGTGCAGTTGGTCATGGCGGCGCAGACCCCCCCGCAGATGCGTATGCGTGTAAAGAATGCGGGAGCCTGGCAAGCGCCTGTGGACATCTTGACCAGTAATGACGCGGCGAATATGCCGTTGGTTAACCTGATGCCCGATTCTGGACGCTATGCCGGGACGGTCAATCCACTGGCGATTACTCTCGCGCAGCCGTGGGCGAATAGCACATTCAGTTCGGGGTGGAACGGAGCATCTTTCATGGATGGAGGAAAGTTCACCCATGACAACAGCAGCAATGGAGGTGGTGGTGCTGAACTGAATGCTCGGATCCAGAGTTTGCTGCAGACGATGGGGCGCAGTGCAGGAGGGGCGCGCTATGGTGTCGAGTTCCATGTCGCTGTGATGACGGCGGGAATTGGACGGGCGAATGAGTCCGTTGGGCTGGATGGCGGAAGTCGCTTCCTGGCGATGACCAACAACAGCAGAGCACTATTCTGCAGCAATCAATGGGCTACGGTGGTCATGTGGGTTCGGGTTGAAAGTGGCTCCATGCATATCGCGACGCCGGCACAGACCACGGTGGCTGTTTGGATCAATGGCGCCGCAAAGTCCCCGGGTCATGTCTTGACACCAGCCGAAGGCTGGGTTCACGTCCGGGTGGCGACACGGGCCTGGGGTGGCTACGATAACGCGTTCCCCTATTTCCACACCGTACCGGGATCCGCAGTGGCTATGGCTTGTCCGGCCTGGTTCGGCGGGCTAGCGGATGTCGGCATCCATACAGCTCCTATCGCCACGATCAATGGAGCCAGCGCAGCATGATGAAACGAATCCTTCTCGATGGCGAACTATTTGCCGAAAACTCGTTATCAACCCTTGCCGAAGTAGCGATCTTGGCCGATATCGATGTATCGCGCCTGTCCTTCCACCCTGACGACCTTTTCGCCGAAGCTAATAAAAAACGCCAGGACGCCTATCGCCTGGAAAGCGATCCGCTACGTTTGGAGGCGGAATACGATGCCCTCAAGGCCGGCAGCGAGCCGGACTACCGAGCCTGGGTGGCAAAGATCGACGAGATCAAGGCGCGATATCCGTTGCCTTGAAAGCGCCTGTCTAATTCAGGTGCCTTGGCGTCTCTTTAATGCACATTTCCGTCAGCAATTCCTTACACGCCGGCCTCCTCGGCCGGCGCTCTTCCCGACATCCCGCTGTTGCACCCATCCTCCCCACTGGGCTATGTTCCCCAACATGGCTCCGTGAGACCGCTATCGTGATCCACCTCAGCAGCATCATCACCTCCCTCATCAAGGCATTCGCCCGTTGGCGCTGGCGCGCCTGACTTCTTCTTCGCCGGCCTGGCCGGTCACGTCTCCCTGCGTCCCCCGTTTTCCACAGGCATAATGCCGACGATCCACTCCCCCTTCCTCCGCGAGCGCGCCGGGAACCGGGTGTGGCGAAAGCCGGGTGATGCGATTCGCATAAGAATGAAATCAAGAGGTTACAGCCAGCATGCTGCTGATGATCGATAACTACGACTCCTTCACCTACAACCTGGTGCAGTACTTCGGCGAACTCAAGGCCGAGGTCAAGGTGGTGCGCAACGACGAACTGAGCGTGGAACAGATCGAGGCCCTGGCGCCCGAGCGCATCGTCCTTTCCCCCGGTCCCTGCACCCCCAACGAGGCCGGCGTCTCGCTGGCCGTTATCGAGCGCTTCGCCGGCAAGCTGCCGCTGCTCGGTGTCTGCCTTGGCCATCAGAGCATCGGCCAGGCCTTCGGCGGCGAAGTGGTGCGGGCGCGGCAGGTGATGCACGGCAAGACCAGCCCGATCCACCACAAGAACCTCGGCGTGTTCGCCGGCCTGGCCAATCCCCTGACGGTGACGCGCTACCACTCGCTGGTGGTGAAGCGAGAGAGCCTGCCGGAGTGCCTGGAGATCACCGCCTGGACCCAACATGCCGACGGATCGCTCGACGAGATCATGGGTGTACGCCACAAGACCCTGAATGTCGAGGGCGTGCAGTTCCATCCCGAGTCCATCCTCACCGAGCAGGGCCACGAGTTGCTGGCAAACTTCCTCCGCCAGCAGGGCGGTGTGCGTGGGGAGGGCAACTGAGATGGATATCAAGGGAGCCCTCAATCGCATCGTCAACCAGCTCGACCTGACCACCGAGGAAATGCAGGCGGTCATGCGCCAGATCATGACCGGGCAGTGCACCGACGCGCAGATCGGCGCCTTCCTGATGGGCATGCGGATGAAGAGCGAAACCATCGACGAGATCGTCGGCGCGGTGGCGGTGATGCGCGAACTGGCCGACGGTGTGCAGTTGCCTACGCTGAAGCATGTGGTCGACGTGGTCGGCACCGGCGGCGATGGCGCGAACATCTTCAACGTATCCTCGGCGGCGTCCTTCGTGGTCGCCGCCGCTGGCGGCAAGGTCGCCAAGCACGGTAACCGCGCGGTCTCCGGCAAGAGCGGCAGCGCCGACTTGCTGGAAGCCGCCGGCATCTACCTGGAACTGACCTCCGAACAGGTGGCGCGTTGCATCGACACCGTCGGCGTCGGGTTCATGTTCGCCCAGGTCCACCACAAGGCGATGAAGTACGCCGCCGGTCCGCGCCGCGAGCTGGGCTTGCGGACTCTGTTCAACATGCTTGGCCCACTGACCAACCCGGCGGGAGTCAGGCACCAGGTGGTCGGGGTGTTCACCCAGGAACTGTGCAAGCCGCTGGCTGAAGTGCTCAAGCGTCTCGGCAGCGAGCATGTGCTGGTGGTGCATTCGCGCGACGGGCTGGACGAGTTCAGTCTGGCCGCGGCGACCCACATTGCCGAGTTGAAGGACGGCGAGGTACGCGAGTACGAAGTGCGTCCCGAGGACTTCGGGATCAAGAGCCAGACCCTGATGGGGCTGGAGGTCGACAGTCCGCAGGCCTCGCTGGAACTGATCCGCGACGCTTTGGGGCGGCGCAAGACCGAGGCTGGGCAGAAGGCCGCCGAGCTGATCGTGATGAATGCCGGCCCGGCACTGTACGCTGCCGATCTGGCGACCAGCCTGCACGAGGGCATTCAACTCGCCCACGATGCCCTGCACACCGGGCTGGCACGGGAGAAGATGGACGAACTGGTGGCCTTCACCGCCGTTTACAGAGAGGAGAACGCACAGTGAGTGTGCCGACGGTTCTGCAGAAGATCCTCGCCCGCAAGGCCGAGGAGGTCGCCGAGCGCCGTGCGCGCGTCAACCTGGCCGAGGTCGAGCGGCTGGCGCGTAGCGCCGATGCGCCGCGCGGCTTCGCCAATGCCCTGCTGGAGCGGGCCAAGCGCAAGGAGCCGGCAGTGATCGCCGAGATCAAGAAGGCATCGCCGAGCAAGGGCGTGCTGCGCGAACACTTCGTCCCGGCGGAGATAGCCCGCAGCTACGAGGCGGGTGGCGCGGCGTGCCTGTCGGTGCTCACCGACGTGGACTTCTTCCAGGGCGCCGATGCCTATCTGAAGGAAGCGCGGGCCGCCTGTGCGCTGCCGGTGATCCGCAAGGACTTCATGATCGATCCGTACCAGATCGTCGAGGCGCGGGCGATCGGTGCCGACTGCATCCTGCTGATCGTCTCGGCGCTGGACGACGTGCTGATGGCCGAACTGGCGGCGACTGCCAAGTCGGTCGGTCTCGACGTACTGGTCGAAGTGCATGACGGCACCGAGCTGGAACGTGCGCTGAAGACCCTGGACACGCCGTTGATGGGCATCAACAACCGCAACCTGCACACCTTCGAGGTGAGCCTGGAAACCACCCTCGACCTGTTGCCGGAAATTCCCCGCGACCGCCTGGTGGTCACCGAGAGCGGTATTCTCAACCGGGCCGACGTGGAGCTGATGGAAGTCAGCGAGGTCTACGCCTTCCTGGTTGGCGAGGCGTTCATGCGGGCCGACGATCCTGGCCTGGAGTTGAAGCGCCTGTTCTTCCAGGAGCGTGGCGGCGTGGTGCTGGGCGCCGATCCTGACTGATCCGCGCTGTCGAATCCCATGAAAAAGGCCGGTTGCGACCGGCCTTTTTCATGGGTGCTGTTCAGCGGGTGCCGAAGACCACCATGGTCTTTCCTTTCACATGCACCAGGCCCTGCTCCTCCAGGCTCTTCAGCACGCGTCCGACCATTTCCCGCGAGCAGCCGACGATCCGGCCGATCTCCTGGCGGGTGATCTTGATCTGCATGCCGTCCGGGTGGGTCATGGCGTCCGGTTGCTGGCACAGGTCCAGCAAGGTGCGGGCGACGCGTCCGGTGACGTCGAGGAAGGCCAGGTCGCCCACCTTGCGGGTGGTCTTGCGCAGGCGGTCGGCCATCTGGCTGCCGAGGGTGTAGAGGATCTCCGAGTCCTGCTGCGACAGTTCGCGGAACTTCGCATAGCTGATCTCGGCGACTTCGCATTCCACCTTGGCGCGAACCCAGGCGCTGCGTTCCTGTTCGCTGCCTTCCTTTTCGAACAATCCCAGCTCGCCGAAGAAATCACCGCTGTTGAGGTAGCCGATGATCATTTCGCGGCCGTCGTCGTCCTCGATGAGGATGGTGACCGAACCCTTGATGATGAAGAACAGCGTTTCGCAGCGATCGCCGGCATAGATGATGGTGCTCTTTGCGGTGTAGCGGCGGCGGTGACAGTGTGCGAGCAGCTTGTCTAGGTGTTTGAGTTTGGGTGTGTGGGTAATAGCTACCATGCCCGAGTCCCGAAAGAATAAAGAATATGCCTGACGTACAAGGCGATGTTTTTTTGAGTTCTTATGGAGAGACCTGCCAGGGCCCGGGAGCTCAGCGGAGAGCTCCCCCCAACCGGGCAGATCAGGAAGTGTGCCAGTAAACCGCGTCCAGCTTAACAGACGGGCCATGAAGGTCGATGTGATTTTGCGACGCAGCTATCAGGACTGTGATCCCGTACTGTCCTTGGGCCCTGTGCTAAGCTGGCGCCCTTTGCCGGCGGGAGTCTGAACGATGAAAGCGCGTATCCAGTGGGCGGGCGAGGCGATGTTCCTCGGCGAGTCCGGTAGCGGCCACGTGGTGGTCATGGACGGTCCGCCGGACCATGGCGGACGCAACCTCGGGGTGCGCCCTATGGAGATGGTCCTGATCGGCCTCGGCGGCTGCACCAACTTCGATGTGGTCAGCATCCTGAAGAAGGCGCGCCAGCCGGTGGAGAGCTGCGAAGCCTTCCTCGAGGCCGAAAGGGCCGACGAGGAGCCCAAGGTGTTCACGAAGATCCACGTGCACTTCGTGGTCAAGGGCCGCGGTCTCAAGGAGGCCCAGGTCAAGCGCGCGGTGGAGCTGTCGGCGGAGAAATACTGCTCGGCGTCGATCATGCTCGGTCGCGGCGGGGTGGAGATCACCCACGACTACGAGATCGTCGAACTCGGCTGAGACGACATCCGGTCATCATAAAAGGGGCGCAAACTCTGGCGGAGGCTTGATTGGCTCTGCATAATGCGCCCCTTTTTTCGTGCCGCGCGATTCCGTCGGGCGGCCGTTCAGTTCGGAAGATTCTTCCGCTCTGATAGACGTTTCCCGAGCCATCCCGGTCGGGTGACCAATGGCGCCAGCCGGCGCCCGTGCAACTCAACAAACCACAATCGCCATCGCGAAGAGGTGTTAACCGTCCTACGCAGGTGCGTCGTTCGCATCTGACGGGCATGCCCCAACCCTGCGGCAGAGCCGCAAGCAACCGAGAGAGTTCCCCACGGTGAAAAGCAAACTCAAGCTCCACGGGTTCAACAACCTGACGAAGACCTTGAGCTTCAACATCTACGACATCTGCTACGCCGAGACGCCCGAAGACCTCCAGGCCTACGTGCAGTACATCGACGAAGAGTATGACGCGGAGCGTCTGACGCAGATTCTTACCGATGTTGTCGACATCATCGGCGCCAATATCCTGAACATCGCGCGTCAGGACTACGACCCCCAGGGCGCCAGCGTGACCATCCTGATCTCCGAGCAGCCGGTCACTCCGACCGACAGCCAGATCGAAGAGTCCCCGGGCCCGCTGCCGGACACCATCCTGGCGCACCTGGACAAGAGCCACATCACCGTGCATACCTACCCGGAAATCCATCCGGTGGACGGCATCGCGACCTTCCGCGTGGACATCGACGTTTCCACCTGCGGAGTGATCTCCCCGCTGAAGGCCCTGAACTACCTGATCCACCAGTTCGACTCGGACATCGTCACGGTCGACTATCGGGTCCGCGGCTTCACCCGCGACATCGAGGGGCGCAAGCATTTCATCGACCACGAGATCAACTCGATCCAGAACTATCTCTCCGACGACACGCGCGAGGCCTACCAGATGACCGACGTGAACGTGTACCAGGAGAACCTGTTCCACACCAAGATGCTGCTCAAGGACTTCGAACTGGAGAACTACCTGTTCGGCGACGCTACCCGGACGCTCTCGGCGGAACAGCGTGAGCAGGTCACGGAACGGCTCAAGCACGAAATGCTGGAGATCTTCTACGCGCGCAACATGCCGCGCTGATCGCACACGAGAAAGAAAAAGCCCGCTTCGAGCGGGCTTTTTCATGCGTGCGATTCAGATGCGGTAGGTGCTCTTGGTCATCACCTTCGCCAGCAGGCTCATGCCCAGCTTCACCGGTGCCGGGAAGCGCAGGCCGCCGGCGGCCAGGGCGTTGCTCGAATGCTGTTCCTCGTCGATACGCATCTGCTCGAGGATGGCACGGGATTTCCGATCCTCCTGGGGAATCTGCGCCAGGTGTTCGTCCAGATGCTTGCACACCTGGTCTTCGGTGGCGGCGACGAAGCCCAGGCTGACCCGGTCGCTGACCAGCCCGGCGGCGGCACCGACGCCGAAGGACAGGCCGTAGAAGATCGGATTGAGGACGCTGGGACGGCTGCCCAACTGGCGGATGCGTTGCTCGCACCAGGCCAGGTGGTCGATCTCCTCCTCGGCGGCTTCCTCCATCGCCTCGCGGACCTCGGGCAGCTTGGCGGTCAGCGACTGGCCCTGGTACAGCGCCTGGGCGCAGACCTCGCCGGTGTGGTTGATGCGCATCAGGCCGGCGATATGGCGGGTGTCTTCCTCGCTCAGTTCGCCATCGGGTTCCACGATGGCCGGCGACGGTCGCGCCGGCTGGCCGCTGAACGGCAGCAGGGTGCGCAGGGCGGAGTCGGCCTGCAGCAGGAAACGGTCGATGGGCGAATAGTGGCGGTCGGCGGACATGGCGCACCTCCGGAAACGAAAGATCGCACCAGTTTACCGGAAGTGCGCTGATAGCAGGATGTTGCGGACGGGCTGCGATGTCGCAGCGCCAGCAGGGATTCAACCCGGCGGCCAGTGCATCTGGCGTTGACCCAGCACGTGCATGTGGATGTGGTGCACGGTCTGCCCGCCAAGGTCGTTGCAGTTCATCACCACACGGAAGCCTTCCTCGCAGCCCTGCTCCCGGGCCAGGCGCTGGGCGGTGAAGAGGATATGGCCTGCCAGCGGCCGGTCGGCCTCGGTCAGGTGCTCGAGGGTGGGAATGTGCCTTTTCGGGATGACCAGGAAGTGCACCGGCGCCTGCGGGCCGATATCGTGAAACGCGACAACTTCCTCGTCTTCGTAGAACTTGCGCGCGGGAACTTCCCCCGCCACGATCTTGCAGAACAGACAGTCCATGGGCGATTCCTCCGGCCTCGGGTGCTTTCCCGAGTGTAGCGGTGCCCGTCGCGACCGCCCAAGCGTGAAGGAGCCGCAGTGAAGAACGACATACACGACCTCGGCCTGGTCCTGGATTCCCGGGTCAAGCTGATCCTGATCGAGTCCTGGGACGAGCCGAAGGTGATGGAAACCCTCACCGGCCTGGCGGTCAGGCGCGGCCTTGGCCTGTATGCCTGGTCGGTGACCGAGGGCGTGCAGCGCCTGGGCTTCGGCGGCGAGCCGCTGGGCGGGGAGGAGAGCCGCGACCCGGTCGCGGCGTTGCGTTTGATCAAGCACGATCAGCAGGCGAATCTCTACGTGCTCTGCGACCTGCATCCTTTCCTTGGCGACAGCCCGACCCTGGTGCGCCTGCTCAAGGAAATCGCCATGGCCGAAGGCAATCATCGACCGACCGTGGTGCTGGTGTCCCATGCGCTGAAGCTGCCGGCCGAGGTGCAGCGCTTCGCCGCGCGGTTCTCGCTGTCCCTGCCCAGCGAGGACGAACTGCTCGGCATCGTCCGCGAGGAAGCGACGCGCTGGAGCGAGCGCAACCGTGGTGCCCGCGTGCGCACCGACAACCGCACCCTGCAGCAGGTGGTGAAGAACCTGCGCGGGCTCAGCCATGCCGAGGCGCGACTGCTGGCGCGCAACGTGATCTGCAACGATGGAGCGATCACCCAGGAGGACCTGCCCGAGCTGAACCGCACCAAGTTCCAGCTACTCGACCTAGAGGGCGTGCTGAGCTTCGAGTACGACACCGCGCGCTTCGCCGAGGTCGGCGGGCTTGCCGCGCTCAAGCGCTGGCTCGGCGAGCGTCAGTCGGCGTTCCTCGCCGGCACGCCTGGCGACCAGCCGAAGGGCATGATGCTGGTCGGCGTACAGGGCGCCGGCAAGAGCCTGGCGGCCAAGGCGGTGGCCGGCCTCTGGGGCTTGCCGTTGCTGCGTCTGGATTTCGCCTGTCTCTACAACAAGTACTTCGGCGAAACCGAGCGCAACCTGCGCGAGGCGCTGCGCCTGGCCGAACAGATGGCGCCCTGCGTGCTGTGGATGGATGAAGTGGAGAAGGGCATTTCTGGTGGCGACCAGGACAACGGCGTCAGTCAGCGCGTGCTGGGTACCCTGCTGACCTGGATGGCCGAGCGCGAGGCGCCGGTCTTCATGGTCGCCACCGCGAACGCTATCGACCGCCTGCCGCCCGAACTGATCCGCAAGGGACGCTTCGACGAATTGTTCTTCGTCGACCTGCCGACGCCGGAGGTTCGCGCCGAGATCTTCCGCATCCACCTGCAACGCCGCGAGCTGGAGCCGGCACAGTTCGACCTCCATCTGCTGGCGGCTGCCAGCGAGGGTTTCAGCGGGGCGGAGATCGAGCAGGCGGTGGTGGCGGCACTGTACGCCGGGCAGGCGCGACAGCAGGCGGTGGATCAGGATCTGTTGCTCAGGGAACTGGCGCGAACCTCGCCGCTGTCGGTGCTGATGGCGGAAAAGCTCGCCGCGCTGCGGACCTGGGCCAAGGGGCGGGCGGTACCGGCAGACTGAGCCAACGGCGAACCTTGCCGCCCTGCGAGGAGAGGCCGGTCAACCCCGTGGGGCGGAGGGTACCGCCGAGGCGTTGATCCGCGCGGCGAGTCGGCGCACCAGCCAGCGTGGCGCCAGGCGTGGGCTCAGCGCCAGCAGGCGATTGCGCCAACCGGGGACGATCAGGGCGCGGTTCTTGTCCAGCCCGCGCAGGGCCAGCAGCGCGACTTCCTCCGGGGTCATCATCAGCTTGCTCCGGTCGAGCCTGCCGAGCCGCATCCCGGCTTCCCGGAAGAATGCCGTGCGGGTTGGCCCAGGGCACAGCACCGAGACCTTGACGCCGCGCTCTTTCAGTTCTTCCCGCAAGCCTTCCGAGAAGTGCAGGACGTAGGCCTTGCTGGCGTAGTAGTTGCTCATCCAGGCGCCGGGCTGGAAGGCGGCCACCGAGGCGATATTGAGTATCTGGCCCCCGCCCTGTGCCGCCATGCGGGCGCCGAGGGAGTGGCAAAGGCGGGCCAGGGCCAGGATGTTGAGTTCGATCAGCTCCTGTTCCCGCGCCCATTCCTGGTCGATGAAGGGGCCGGAGGTACCGATCCCGGCATTGTTAACCAGCAGGTCGATCTGTCGTTCGCCCTGTTCCAGTTCGTGCAACAACCCTGACAGTTGCAGCGGCTCGGAAAGATCGCAGGTGCGGAACAGCACTTCCACGCCGAAACGCTGCGCCAGCTCATAGGCGATGCTCTCCAGCGCGTCGCGCTGGCGCGCCACCAGGATCAGGGCGCGACCGCGCCGGGCCAGGGCTTCGGCTAGGGCCAGGCCGATACCGCTGGAAGCGCCGGTGATCAGGGCATAACGGGGCATTCGAGACTTCTCCGAAACGGACGGGGAATTGGACCCCGCCCGTCGCGAGGGGTTGCGTGGCTACTGTTGGTCGTCGTCTTCCATGGCCTCTGCCGCCGCCGTGGCGGCTTCATCGGCTTCGGCCGCCGCTGCGGCGGCCTGCTCGTCGGTGGTGTACGGGTCGGCTGGAGCGCTGGCGCCGCCGTCATAGTTCGCTCGCTCCAGGTAACCCTGGTAGGACGGCAGGGCGATGGCGGCGATGATACCGACTATCGGCAGCAGGATGATCAGACTGGCCAGGACTTTCACCCCGGTGCTGTTCGCCGGCGGCGGCGGACCGTAGCGGTTGGCGCCGGTGCTGCCGGGCAGGACCAGCATCAGGATGCCGAACACGCTGCCGACGAAGGGGACGAAGTTGAGCAGCCAGAGCCAGCCCGACCAGCCGAGGTCATGCAGGCGCTGCACGCCGATCATCACGGCGATGACGATGAAGGCGATCGAGGCCAGGGCGGTGACGGCCACGCCGACGGTTTCGCCGAGCAGGAAGCCCAGGCCCATGATGACCAGGAAGCACAGCGTCATCGCCATCGACCAGCCGAGATAGCGCAGGCGTCCGATCCGGCCGTTGGTGGTGAACACGTTCAGCTCGCCGAACTCGGGGAGGGCGTCGCCGACCTGGGCGCTGGGCGGTGTGTAGGGAGACGCGCCCGCAGCCGCGGTGGTCGCAGGCGCGGCGTTTTCGCCGAGCTGCGCCTGGCGTGCCAGGTACTTCTCGATGATGACGCCGCAGGCCGAACATTCCGCTCCGCTGGGCTGTTCATGGCCGCATTTCGGGCAGGTCATGGGAGGCAGGTCTTGCGCCGGGGTTTCCTCCGCGACCTGGGGGTTGTGATCGGGCGTTTCCACCAGGCTCAGGCTGGCCGCCAGGTCGACTTCCTTGTAGGCATTGGCGCCGGCCTGGCGCAAGGCGGTCAGGTAACGCTCCGCCTCGGCCTCTGGAAGTTCGCGTTTCAGCACCACCGGGCGACCGCCGAAGAGGGCGTCGATCTTGCCCGGTTCGCTCTTGAACAGGCGGGCGAGATTGTCCTTCACGGTTTCGAGCGATGCGTCGGGCATCAGCTCGCCGGAGAAGACGATCTTGAAGCGTTGGTCGGTCATGCAGGCATCCTTGTCAGCTGGGGTGAGAGAAATGCAGCCGACAGCCTAATCGGCGGCCTTGGCGCCCACAAGCGCGAGATGAGAACTCCCGCACAAGCCGGGGCGCCGTGACCCGGCGGTTTCAGCGCGGCCAGCGGTTGGCCAGGCGATCCATGTTCCGCAGGGCGGCGCGATATTCCCGGTCGAGGCGGGCGACCAACTCGTCGACGCCGGGCAAGTCGTCTATGTTGCCCGCGCCCTGGCCGGCGGACCACACGGTCTTCCAGGCCTTGGCCTCGTCGTTCACCGGCTTGAGTTTCTCGCCGTAGTTCATGTCTGCCTTGTCGGTCAGGCGCTTCAGATCGTAACCGGCGGCCTCCAGGCTTTGCCGCATGAAGCTGGCCGGTACGCCGGACACCGCCGGGGTGTGCACGATGTCGGCGGCGCGTGCCTCCAGGATCATCTGCTTGTAGGCGTCGGAGGCATTGCTCTCGCGGGTGGCGATGAAGCGAGTGCCGAGATAGGCCAGGTCGGCGCCGAGCATCTGTGCGGCGAGAATCTCGTGGCCGTGGTTGATGCAGCCGGCCAACAGCAGGGTCTTGTCGAAGAACTGGCGGATTTCCGCGACCAGCGCGAAAGGGCTCCAGGTCCCGGCGTGCCCGCCCGCGCCGGCCGCTACCGCGATCAGGCCGTCAACCCCGGCCTCGGCGGCTTTTTCGGCGTGGCGGCGGGTGGTGACGTCGTGGAACACCAGGCCGCCGTAGCTATGCACAGCGTCTACCACTTCGCGCACTGCGCCGAGGCTGGTGATGACGATCGGTACGCGGTGCTCGACGCAGATCCGCAGGTCGGCCTGCAACCGCGGATTGGTGTTGTGGACGATCAGGTTCACCGCATAGGGCGCGGGATTGTCCAGCGCCTGCAGGCCGGCCCCGATTTCCTCCAGCCATCCCTCGAAGCCGCTGCTCTCGCGCTGGTTGAGCGCCGGGAAGCTGCCGACGATGCCGCTGCGGCAGCAGGCCAGCACTAACTGCGGGTTGGATACCAGGAACATCGGCGCGGCCACCATCGGCAGTCGCAGGCGTTGGTCGAGCAGGGCGGGCAAGGACATGGACAGGACTCCTGGGTCAGAAAGGTTTGAGCACCACCAGTAGGACGATCAGCAGCAGGAACAGTACAGGCACTTCGTTGAACCAGCGGTAGAACACATGGCTGCGCCCCGGCTCGCCGCGGGCGAAGCGCTTGAGCATGGCGCCGCAGGCGTGGTGGTAGCCGATCAGCAGGACCACCAGGGTCAGCTTGGCGTGCAGCCAGCCTTGGCTCAGCCAGCCGGGGGTGAGATAGAGCATCCAGAGGCCAAGGACCAGGGTGGCGAGCATCGAGGGCATCATGATCCCTCGGTAGAGCTTGCGCTCCATGACGCAGAAGCGTTCCCGGCTGGTCTGGTCCTCGCTCATGGCGTGGTAGACGAAAAGGCGC
The DNA here is from genome assembly GCF_020708595.1 of Pseudomonas sp. 203-8. Classification (NCBI taxonomy): domain Bacteria; kingdom Pseudomonadati; phylum Pseudomonadota; class Gammaproteobacteria; order Pseudomonadales; family Pseudomonadaceae; genus Pseudomonas; species Pseudomonas sp. 203-8. The sequence goes on from NZ_JAJFDF010000008.1 coordinate 400,224, forward strand.
GGCAGGTAGAACAGGCCGGCGAACCAGCAGACCACGGCGATGATATGGAAGGCTTTGAGCCACAGGTACATCAGGACATCCTCTTGATCACGGTGCCCCGATAGTAGAGGGATGGCTGGAACGCGTCACCCTGGCGGCTTGCCGCTGTCTGATTTGCCGGCAGATATGGCCGCATAACAGGTAGGAACATTCGGATAGGGCCTCGCAGCAATTTCTGCCCGACGACCCCGCGGGCTAGACTGCCGACCGAAGGGCCGAACCGGTCGCAAAGCCGGACGCCCAGCGCTGTTCATGCCGGCGCTCGGCTCTTATCATTGGCCTCTTTTGGCTAGCTTGCCTCAGCGCGCGGAGTGATGGACAGATGATCAAGGTCGGCATCGTTGGCGGTACGGGTTATACGGGCGTGGAACTGCTGCGCCTGCTGGCGCAGCATCCGCAGGCCCGGGTGGAAGTGATCACTTCGCGTTCCGAGGCGGGGGTGAAGGTCGCCGACATGTACCCGAACCTGCGAGGTCATTATGACGACCTGCAGTTCAGCGTGCCGGACGTGCAGCGCCTCGGCGCCTGCGACGTGGTGTTCTTCGCCACGCCGCACGGCGTGGCGCACGCGCTGGCTGGCGAACTGCTGGACGCCGGGACCCGGGTCATCGATCTGTCCGCTGACTTCCGCCTGGCGGACGCCGAGGAGTGGGCGCGCTGGTACGGCCAGCCGCATGGCGCTCCGGCGCTGCTCGACGAGGCTGTCTACGGCCTGCCGGAAGTGAACCGCGAGAAGATCCGCCAGGCCCGCCTGATCGCCGTGCCGGGTTGCTACCCGACCGCGACCCAACTGGGCCTGATCCCGCTGCTGGAGGCCGGCCTGGCCGACGCCTCGCGGCTGATCGCCGATTGCAAGTCCGGGGTCAGCGGCGCCGGTCGGGGCGCCAAGGTTGGCTCGCTGTTCTGCGAGGCGGGCGAAAGCATGATGGCCTACGCGGTCAAGGGGCATCGGCATCTCCCGGAAATCAGCCAGGGCCTGCGTCGGGCCTCCGGCGGCGACGTCGGGCTGACGTTCGTACCGCACCTGACGCCAATGATCCGCGGTATCCATGCAACCCTCTATGCCCATGTCGCGGATCGCTCGGTCGACCTCCAGGCGCTGTTCGAGAAGCGCTACGCCGACGAACCCTTCGTCGACGTGATGCCGGCCGGCAGCCATCCGGAGACCCGCAGCGTGCGTGGCGCCAATGTCTGCCGAATCGCCGTGCATCGCCCCCAGGGCGGCGACCTGGTGGTGGTGCTGTCGGTGATCGACAACCTGGTCAAGGGCGCCTCGGGTCAGGCGCTCCAGAACATGAACATCCTGTTCGGGCTGGACGAGCGCCTGGGCCTCTCGCATGCGGCCCTGCTCCCCTGATGTCCGGCTGGGAACTCCAGTTCCGTGATCCACGGCGGGCCTGGCTGGTCCGCCTCGGGGTGGGTGCGCTGCTGCTGGCGGTTCCGCTGGCGTTTCTCGGCGGTCGCTGGTCGACCGGGGCGGACGCCGCTCGCAGCGAGGCCGATGCGCAACGCCAGGAAACCCTGATCGGCGAGCAGAAGGCCGAGCTGGAGCGCCTGCGTACCGAAATCGAGGTGTTGCGCAGCGGAGAACGCCTCAGCCAGCAGGCCACCGAACAGAGCCGGCAGACCATCAAGCTGCTTGAGGACCAGGTGTTCAAGCAGCAACAGGACATCGCGTTCTACAAGGGGGTAGTCGCGCCGGCCAGCAAGGCGGATGCGCTGGAAATCCGTGCCTTTGAGGTGCAGGGCACGGACGACCCGCAGCGCTTCCGCTATAAGGTGATGCTCAGCCGCCTGGGCAGGGACGACCGCAAGCTGGATGGACGGCTGAAAGTCCGCATCAGCGGCAAGCTGGCGCGCAAGGACGCTACCTACGACCTCGAACAGCTCTCGCCGGAACTGGGCAAGACAGGGCTGTCGATTTCCCTCCGGCATTTCCAGTCGATCCCAGAAGGGGGGCGTTTCGCCGAGCTGGAGCTGCCGAAGAACTTCATCCCGAAGCTGATCGACGTACGTGCGGAGCTGAATGGCCAGTCCAAACCGCTACAGCGCCGTTTCGATTGGCCGAAGCAGTGAGTGAGCATTATGTGGAGCAAGAACAAGGGTCGGGCCGACGTCCAGCGTTTCACCGGGCAGACCAGCCTGATCGCCAGCGGCGCCGAACTGGTCGGTGACATGAACCTCAAGGGCGCGGTGCAGATCGACGGCACCGTCCGCGGAGCGTTGCAGGCGCACGAAGGGCTGGTGCGGGTCAGCGCCGGCGGTCGAGTCGATGGCGAAATCCGGGCCCCCCATGTGATCATCGACGGTCAGGTGGATGGCGACATCCATGCCATCGAACGCCTGGAGCTGGGGGCCCAGGCCCGGGTGAAGGGCAATCTTCACTATGGGCTGATCGAAACCGCCATGGGGGCCCAGATCGAGGGCCGCCTGTGCCCGATGACCGAGGCCAGTTCGCGCCCGCTGGAACTGCCTGCCAGCGTGGAAACTGTGGATTAGTTGACCATTTTTCTGGGACAAGAGGATAATGGGCGTAATGTTGTAACGCACGGCCTCAAGCCGGGAGATTCGGAAACATGAGCATCGAGACCTTCACCCCTACGCCCCTGCTCTTTACCCCAGGCGCAGCCAACAAGGTGAAGACGTTGATTGACGAAGAGGGCAATCCTCGCCTGAAACTGCGTGTATTCGTCACCGGCGGCGGTTGCTCGGGCTTCCAGTATGGCTTCACCTTCGACGAAGATATCGCCGATGACGATACCGTGATCGAGCGCGATGGCGTGGGCCTGGTGGTGGACCCGATGAGCTTCCAGTACCTGGCGGGCTCGGAAGTCGACTACCAGGAAGGCCTGGAAGGTTCGAGGTTCGTCATCAAGAACCCGAACGCCGCCACGACTTGCGGTTGCGGACAGTCGTTCTCAATCTGACGTCGATGGGGCCGCTACGAAAACGCCGCGCTTATATGCGCGGCGTTTTCGTTTCAGGCGGGATACAGCGCGCCCAGAGTCCTGGGACCGAGCGCACCGGTCACATCAGGGCAGTTGCCGGGCAGGCGCTCGAGAAACCGATGGGCTAGCCAGGCGAATGCCATGCCCTCCATCCAGGCAGGGGGAATGCCGTATTCGTCGGTACTGGCGACCCGAGCTTCGGGCATCAGCAGGGCCAGGCGCTTCATCAGCGCCGTATTGAAGGCGCCGCCGCCGCATACCAGCACCTCTTTGCAGTCCGGCTGGGCGTCCAGCAGCGATTCGCTGATGCTGCGCGCGCTCAGTTCCAGCAGGGTTGCCTGAATATCCGCTGCCGGCAAGGCAGGGTGACGAGCCAGGTGCTCCTGCAGCCAGGACAGGTTGAAGCGCTCGCGCCCGGTGCTCTTGGGGCCACGCGCGGCGAAGAACTCATCCGCCAGCAGGCTTGCCAGCAGTGCGTGGTTCATCTGGCCGCTGGCGGCCCACGCACCGTCCCGGTCGAAATGTTCGCCGCGTTGGTGATGAATCCAGGCGTCCATCAGCACGTTGCCCGGGCCGCAGTCGAAGCCGCGTACCGGCTTTCCGGGGCTGAGCAGCGAAACGTTGCTGAAGCCACCGATGTTCAGGACCGCCCTGGAGGCGTCATCATCGCCAAACAGCGCCTGATGGAAGGCCGGTACCAGCGGGGCGCCCTGGCCGCCGGCTGCGACGTCGCGGCGGCGGAAGTCGGCGACGACATCGATGCCGGTCAGCTCCGCCAGCAGGGCGGGGTTGCCGATCTGCACCGTGAAGTGGCGAGCGGGTTCATGTCGGATGGTTTGACCGTGACTGCCGATGGCACGGACTTCGTCGGGGCTCATCTGCTGCTGGAGCAGCAGTTCGCGCACGCCCTGTACTGCAAGGGCGACCCAGCGTTGCTCGACTTCGGCGGCGCGGGCGATTTCATCGGGACCGGGGACGCACAGGGCGAGGATGTCTTCGCGCAGCCCGGCCGGCATGGGTAGGTAATGGGAAGCGAGCAAGGTGGTGCGATCACCTTGCTCGATCAGGACGATGTCCATGCCGTCCAGGCTGGTTCCGGACATCAACCCCAGGTAGCGCGGCACGATCAGCGCTGCTTGTTCAGGGCCAGGAGGGTTTTCTTCTCCTGATCCATGCGCGCGATCATCGGCTGGGTCTGCGCCATGAAGCGCTTGCGATCTGCGCCACCGAGCGGGTCCGCCATGGGCAGCTTGGCACTCAGCGGATCGACGTGACGGCCATTGATCTGGAACTCGTAGTGCAGGTGCGGGCCGGTGGCCAGGCCCGTCATGCCTACGTAACCGATGATCTGGCCCTGCTTCACGCTGGTACCGGCGCGGATACCCTTGGCGAAGCGGCTCATGTGTCCGTAGATGGTCCGATAGCGCTGGCCGTGCTGGATCACCACGGCGTTGCCGTAGCCCCCCTTGCGTCCGGCTTCGAGGATCTTGCCGTCTCCGGTGGCCTTGATCGGTGTGCCGATGGGGGCAGCGTAGTCGACGCCCTTGTGCGCGCGGATCTTGTTCAGGATCGGGTGGCGGCGGCCCAGGGAGAAGCGCGAGCTGATGCGGGCGAAATCCACCGGCGTACGGATGAATGCCTTGCGCATGCTGGAGCCGTCGGCGCGGTAGTAGCTGGTATTGCCCTGCTTGTTGGTGTAACGCACGGCGGTGTAGGTCTTGCCGCGGTTGACGAAGCGGGCGGCGAGGATATTGCCGGTCGCCACTTGCTTGCCGTTGACCTTGTGCTGTTCGTAGATCACGTCGAACTCGTCGCCCTCACGCAGATCGAGGGCGAAGTCGATGTCGTAGCCGAAGATATTCGACAGCGACGTGATCAGGTTATAGGGCAGGCCGGCGTTACGACCGGCAACGAACAGCGAGCTGGTGATGCGGCCATGGGCATAGGCGGTATGCAGGTCTATCTGGGCCTTCTCGCGTTTGAAGGAGTAGCCCTTGTCGGTCTTGTCCAGGCCGATGGTCTCGAGTTCGCTCTGCTTGACTCGCAGCGCCTGCAGCTCTCCTTTGGGGTCGAGCTTGAGCTTGACCTCCTGGCCGACCTTCAGATGGGTGAAGCGCTTGGCATCCTTGCTGCTGGTCAGCATGTCGTGCATGGCCGAGGTGGAAAGGCCTGCCTTGGTGAATACGGTCGACAGCGTATCGCCACTGGCGACGGTGATGGTCTTCCACTCGGGATCGACGGGCTTGATGTCGGCATCGGCTACAGATGCGCCCGGCTTGTCCGAGTCTTGCTCGGCGGTGTTGTCGTCGGAGGCGCCTTCTACCTGAGCGAAAGGCGTGCCTTCGTCGCTGGAATTGGTGACCGATTGCGGCAGGAGGTCGTCTTTCTCCTGAAGGAGGCGATCGGTGTTGCTTTCAAGCTCCAGATTGAGCGTGGTCCTCTTGGCCTCGACTTCGCTCGAGGGGAACACCAGTAGTGCCAAACTGAGGAGCGCTGCAACACCGCTGGCGGCCAACAAGTGGCTTTTCGGGTAATACGGCGGCGCTTTCTGATCGGATTGCGTCATGGCGTGATTGGTGTTTTTGGATTGTGAATAAATAACTGCCTAAAATATAACCAAAATCTCCTTGAATCAAGCCAAAAGTCGCGTCTGGCCTGGCTCCGTCCCCCTGACGGTCGGCAAAATTTGTTTTTAGTCTGCGATCTTGTATGGTTGGTTCCCTTTCGATTTTGGCAATTGGGCAGAACCTGTAAATGAAGTCGGTTGAAGAGCAGCTGGCGCTGATCCAGCGCGGTGCAGACGAGATCCTGGTAGAGGCGGAACTGGTGGCCAAGCTGAAGCGTGGCCAGCCCTTGCGGATCAAGGCCGGCTTCGACCCGACCGCTCCCGATCTGCATCTTGGCCATACCGTGCTTATTAATAAGCTGCGCCAGTTCCAGGACCTGGGGCATCAGGTGATCTTCCTCATCGGCGACTTCACTGGGATGATCGGTGACCCCAGTGGGAAAAGTGTTACCCGTCCTCCCCTGACGCGCGAGCAGGTTCTGGAGAATGCGGAGACGTACAAGTCCCAGGTCTTCAAGATCCTCGACCCGGCCAAGACCGAAGTAGCCTTCAATTCCACCTGGATGGACCAACTGACCCCGGCTGACTTCATTCGTCTTGCCTCTCAGTACACCGTTGCGCGGATGCTGGAGCGTGATGACTTTAGCAAGCGCTATGCCAGCAATCAGCCCATCGCTATCCATGAGTTCCTCTATCCGCTGGTCCAGGGCTATGACTCCGTCGCGCTGAAGGCGGACGTCGAGTTGGGTGGCACCGACCAGAAGTTCAACCTGCTGATGGGGCGCGAGCTGCAGCGTGCCTATGGCCAGGAGGCCCAGGTGATCCTGACCATGCCGTTGCTGGAAGGGCTGGATGGCGTGAAGAAGATGTCCAAGTCGCTGGGCAACTATATTGGTATCCAGGAAGCGCCGGGTGTCATGTACAGCAAGCTGGTCTCCATTCCTGACACGCTGATGTGGCGTTACTTCGAACTGCTCAGCTTCCGTTCCCTGGATGAGATCGATAGCTTCCGCAAGGACGTCGAGGCGGGCGCCAACCCGCGTGACATCAAGATCAAGCTGGCCGAGGAGATCGTCGCCCGCTTCCATGGCGAGGAGGCGGCGGCGAGCGCACACAAGTCGGCCGGCAATCGCCTGAAGGATGGCGAGCTGCCGGAAGACCTGCCGGAGATCGAGCTGTCGTCCCCCGAGGATATGCCCGTTGCCTCTGTCCTTAATAAGGCGGGGTTGGTGAAGAATGCGGCTGCGGCTCGCGATCTCCTGGGTGCCGGCAGCGTCAAGGTGGATGGGCAGGTCGTCGACCGCACCTTCATGCTGGCGCTGGGTGAGACCCGTGTGTTCCAGGCAGGGAAGAAGGCTTTCGCGCGCATCACGCTGAAGGCTGAATAATTCTTTCAAATAAGTGTTGACGCCAGTTTCTATCTCCCTATAATGCGCACCACTCCCGGCGACGACGAAGAGTAAATGCTTGTAAATCAAGGATTTATGGATTCTCTCCCAGGGGTGGTGAAGCGCTCCGGCAGGTTGTTCGCCGCAGCGGTTCGGTCCCGGAAGGGGCTCGAAACGAAGCTTCACCGAGGTGCTTGACAGCGAATTTGAACGCTGTAGAATGCGCCTCCCGCTGATCGGAAGATGGTTTGAAGGTCGGCGCAAGCGGTTGAGTAGAAAAGAAAATTTTCGAAAATAACGCTTGACGGAATGAGAGGTTGCTGTAGAATGCGCGGCCTCGGTTGAGACGAAAGCCTTGACCAACTGCTCTTTAACAAGTCGAATCAAGCAATTCGTGTGGGTGCTTGTGATGTAAGACTGGTGATCGCAAGATTATCA